>NZ_CP040272.1:6147500-6747500 GCF_013393905.1 Nostoc sp. C052 | reverse complement strand
GCTTGCTGAACACGGCGCATCAGCTGTTTAGAATCTGCTTTTTTCCGTTCTTGGCTTTCAACTATCAGCCATCTTTGCTCGATCCCGGCATAGTTACTAGACTTGACTATATATGAATAACCTGTTATTTCACTTTGGATTAAATCTTTGGAGTCTATTCCTAATAGTATTTGCTTGGCTAACCCCACTGTCAATGGAACTCTGCATAACCATTTGAGGCTTTTCATCAAATTCAGGTTTTCGGCACTATATAATGCGCTGTCTGCTACCATTAACGCATCTATATCAATATTTTCTCGAAAATTCACGAGAGTTTTCGCAAAGGTTTTCGTATCTGATTGATTTCCTGACGCTGCTTTTAAAAAGATGGGAATATCCCCATCACTGCTACAAATTAACTCTAGAATAAATTGTTTTAAGTCTGGTCTATGATCTCTTGAATAACCATAAGTTATATTTATTGGTTGTGGTGCTAACTCTAGGAGCTTATCTTCATTTTCTGTGGGAGCATTTCTTTCAAAGGCTACTTCGGGTAAACCAGTTTTATATTCTCCGTGCAGATGCAATGAAGAAGAATCTAAGTGTAGCGATGATAAATCTACTCCATATTTTTTTACTGCTGCTAACGCTATTAAAGTGAAGATTCCACTTAATCCTTTTAAATATAATTGGTCTAATACTCTTCCTAGTCTGTCGTCATTTAAATGTTCTGGTAATACTCCTTCTCCTATCAAGTGTTCACAGGCATAGCTATCCATATATTTAGGAAACATATATAATGTTCCAGATACAAACCCTAACCCGTTTAGTATCATTGCTTTGACCGCCTGACCCGCACTCACTTTAGACTGCGGGTGCTGTCCAAGTATTTTATTTATTTGGTCTACCAACCCTATTTCATCAATAATTCCTGCTACTATCCCCAGGTGATTTAAATTTTTTACTTCAATGCTCAAAGGCGAATTCATTTTCACACTATATCCCATCAACTATTTTTAGCTTTTCATGATGGAAGCTTATAGAGTGCTAATTTTATTTATTTTTTGACTTTTACCCTGATTCTGGCTATTAACTTTACTTCTGGGTTTTTCTTGTCTCAATTTCTACCAGTAGTTTTAATTTACTTACTGCTTTCTCTGTGTGCCAGTTTTAGGTGCGGAATGTGGGGTAAAAAGTTAAAGGGTAAAAAGCCAGGGATATGAGTTAGGCGATCGCCGATTGAATGAGCGTGCGATGTCGATAGGCTATGCTCTAAATCTTGGATAAGGCATTGCATTGTCAGAAATCTTCAGTAGTGGAAGAGTACCTATATTTGTCCTACGAAAAGATAATCGATTATTACAAACTTCGTTTTCAAATTGAGTTTAACTTTCGTGATGCCAAGCAGTTTTGGGGATTAGAAGATTTCATGAACTTAAGTCAAACTGCTGTAACTCATGCTGCTAATCTAGTATTCTTTATGGTCAACTTGTCCCATCTTCAACTTTTAGATTTTCGTCAACACAATCCCGACTCCAGCATTATTGATCTTAAGGCTTACTACCGTGGTTTTCGATATGTTCGTGAAATGTTAAAAATGCTTCCCGAAATCCCTGAGCCTATTTTATTAACCCAGATTTTTGCCAAGCTTACTGCTTTAGGACGTATTCATCCCGTTTCCACCGGCGTTGAACCCTCGTAAATTGGCAGAGGTATTGGGGAAATTGAACGCTTGTGTTATCAACGTCTCCCAATCCCCCGCTTAGCTACCTTACCTCGAAAGAGTCCCCTAGCTGCCACTGCTTCACTAAAAAAACGAACGCAGATACAGCAACAAATTGAGTTCTCCCGTGTCACTGTATTCTCAACTTGAGAGTCCTGAAAGTTTTCTGCACCACTAAGCGTATTGCCTTATCAATGAGGTGGTGTAGAGGGCATTTTATTACTGGTAAGTGCTTTACAAGCGTGCCTTTGACTTAGTACTTATTGTGCATAGCTTAGAGCCTTACAAGCGTGCCATTCGACTCAACCCTCTTGAACTCGGTGTTCAAACTCCTCACGGGTTCCTTCAACTATAACCAGAGAAGATGCATAGATATCTTCATGTTCCTGTTTCAACCAGTTTAAAAGACGAGCCATCTGAGCATTTCTTAAATCTAGGTCTGTCTGAAAAATAATTGAAGTTGCCATTACTTGAGCATATTGAAGTGGATGACCTTGATTTACTAAACTAGCAGTTAACCCTGCTAATGCTTCCTGCCGTATTGGATCATAAGTAGCTTCTATAGACATGATTTTTGTTCCAAGATAATTGTTGAAAATATCCTATATTATTTACCCAAGGTTTTAGTAACTGTAATCTCACGTAATTTGAAAAAGATGGATAAAAATAGCGGTACATTTACTTAAAATAGGATTTAAAAGTATAGCCATACATCAAAAAAATATATTTTTTAAACATTTTTAACTCTGACAAAAATCAGAAAAGTATACATTAAATATTACAAAACAAACAGAGCTTAATATTAAAGCTTACATTCTACTTTTAGTCCTATATAAAAGCAACATAAATTCAACAGAAAAGCTCTCATTTTTTATTTGCCAGTTGTTTTTTATGCATTTTTTATACAGGTAAACTCTTTACATTCATGAAAACGTATGTTTAATTTGATTCAGTAGAGAGCAAAGGCAAATGCCTACGCTAATACTAAAAATCAACAATGAGTTAAGGTCTAAAATCATGGCAGTCGAAAAAACTAATTCTTCTTCAAGCTTGGCAGAAGTTATTGACCGTATCTTGGATAAAGGTATCGTTGTAGATGCTTGGGTACGTGTTTCCCTAGTTGGTATTGAATTACTTGCAATCGAAGCTCGGATCGTTATTGCATCTGTTGAAACCTATTTGAAATATGCAGAAGCTGTAGGCTTAACACAGTCTGCTGCTGTACCTGCTTAATTATTAAGTAGATGCAATCAAATTAGAATTACAACCTAATACCATTTTTTTCGTGAAGTCAGTTGCGCCAAGATATTTCTCTCCTTGTGTCGTTCTTTGCGCTCTTTGCAGTTCGTTTTTAGGGAATTGCACATCAGCATATCTTCATAGAGACTTGGTAGAAGTAATTCTGATTGGTATTCTGTTTTTCGTCTATTATCTTGATACTTCTCAATCAAGATTTATCAAAGGATAAAATGCCAAGAGCAGATATTGTTTGAGCTACATTATCTGGATATTAATTGTCCAGTTAATGTAGTTTACTCACGATTTTCATAATATTGCGGAGAATCTCATGACGGCTTTAATGGAAAAAATCCGGCAAGAGCATAAGTCGATAGCTGAGGAAGTATCTCAACTATTTAGAGAGACTCATGAATTCTTGTCTGCTACAACAGCAAACAGAGAAGAGTTTGCCAAAAAGCAAGCCCAATATCTGCGTCAGTTCCACCAAAACCTGGAACAAACAACCCACGAGTTTCTCACCGAAACGAAGAAAGAAAGGTTTGCTCAAGCTCAAGCTCAAGCAAAGTTTTTGCACGAGTTCTACCAAGAACTTGAGCAAACAACCCACGAGTTTCTAGCAGAAACAGCAAAGAATAGAACTGAGCAAGCCAAAGCACAAAGGCTATATCTGCATCAATTTCGTCAGGATTTGTTTGCAAGCATATTTGGCACGCATATTTAGTCGTTAGTCAACGCTCTAATCGAGGGAGTTAATACCCTTTCTCTAAATTACATTCATTCTCCTTTCCTCCTTACTGTAGATTTGTAGATTTATTTTAGAGAATTGGTAATCTGTTGGCGAAGTAGATTAAATAGTAAAACCCCCTAATCTTGCAGTTACATAACTGTTCAGAAAAGGGGGCAAATTCAACAATGAGTTTTAGTGTAAAAGTTTAGATATTCTATTCTATTAATTTAGTGTTACTGAGTTATCAAGCCTTAAAGTTTTTCTTGAGCTTAATTTTTAGAATTAACAAGCGTTAACTTTTGGCTTGCCAATCTATGTAACTAGAATAGCATATCAAGTTACAAATTGCAACATTCTGAGTTTTTTGTCTCGAAAAGCTATTTTTCATTATTGTAATCTATGACGATCGCTACAAATAACAGCAAACAAGCTATTTCTTGTTTAATTGCGAATAACTAATGAATTCTAGCCAAACCTCGTAGCTCTCTGTTTTTGTTGTGAATCTCATTCGTTAGCTCAAAGGTTGTCCATTTACTGAAAATTTAGTTACAAGTCAAAATGAAAAGTCAAATGTGCTGGCATTTGCCACATCCATTTAACCAGAAAATTCTTCACTTGCGTTTGTCTCCTCAAGACCCTTGGCAACCATATACAAGTTTTCCCCAATATTGCTTACCAGATTATGAAATTAAAGGTGGCTCAAAGGGGTATCACACGATGCAAGTCCTTTTAGCTCAAGGTTGGGAGTTAGTGCCATCAAACTTTGCTACTTCCTTGTCTGATTACTGGCCGCTTGAAGCCTAGCAATTAAAAGCAAGGCATGAAAGATTTTTAAATTTTTTCAGGTTTTAACATTACTCAATAATTGCATTCTTACACCAATGTTTTGTCTTTGAGGTACTAAAAATGTTTAACAAACAATCTGAAAACTTGTTTTTATCTTCATATTTAAAGCAAGATACACCAGTTCATAATTATTCAGTTACTATCGTTATTCCATGTCTTAATGAAGAAGGTAATCTGGAACGGCTTCTGCTTAATATAGAAGAAACATTTGAGAAGATTGGTTTTAGTTTACCAGTTTTAGTAGTTGATGATGGCAGCACAGATAATAGTTATAAAATCCTCAATCAAATGAGTGAAAAATACGATTATTTGAGTATAATTCGTCATCCCGAAAGGCGTGGTGTAACTGAAGTATGGAAGACAGCATTAGATAATGTTCAAACTGATTGGATATTTTGGGGACAAGCCGACTTAGAGTCAGATCCCCGAACTGACTTACCATTGCTGTTAGAAGCTTGTGTCCCAGGGGTAGATGCAGTAGCTGGTTGGCGGCAGAAACGGGGTGATGGTAAGCTTCTTGCTTCTAAATTAGCCAATACTACTTGTCATTTACTCTTTGGTTTAAAAATCCACGATATGAACTGGATTAAACTAGTCCGTCGTGATTTATTATTGACTTTGCCAGTAGAAACAATTACCCATCGCTACTTATTGGCGGTATTAGCAGCACAGGGATATAACGTTACAGAAGTTCCCACACCTTGGCATCCTCGATACTCTGGAACAACCAAGTTTGGCAAAAAGCGTCTTCTGACTTCAGCTATTGATTTTGTCAAGTTATGGTGGTGGTTTCAAACCGAAGGTAGTCAAGTTAATCGAGGTCAAAAGAAAAGAATTGATTCAATGATAAATTATGCTGCTGTTGTTCAACAGGAAATATTCTAGTCAATTCAAGTAGTCATAAATAAACCCAGAGATAGAGAATTAATCATATTTTCCTGGGTTTAATTCTTACCCAACAATTAGTAAGCTTTGCACATCTATGAGTATTGAAGGTAAACACATTCTTGTTGTCACTTCCGTATATCCTATGACTCCTGACGACAATCATGGTACTTTTATACGTGAGGCAATTTTACACTTGCAAGCAACAGGGGCTAAGTTTACGGTATTCGCTCCTGCCTACGAAGGTTCTAAAAGCGATGTATTAGATGGAGTAAAAATATATCGCTTTCGTTACTGCCCAAAACGTTATGAAAATTTGGCACGGGATGGCGCTCCTACTAAGTTACAGAGACAACCTCTCTATTTTTTAGCAGCTGTTTTATATATCTTGTTAGGTACACTACAATTGTTTTCGGTATGCTGCAAGGAAAAGCCAAATTTACTCCAGATTCATTGGCCTTTTCCTCATGGATTGATTGCTTTACCTGCTAGTCTCTTATTGGGTATTCCGATGGTGTTTAGTTTCCACGGAGCCGAACTGATGTTAGCAAATAAGTTCGGTTTTGTGACACATATTCTCCGTTGGTTATTGCCTATAACTAAAGGTGTGACAGCCAATTCTTCTTTTACTAGTGGGTTGATTCGTAAAATTTATGATGGGCCTGTTACCATTATTCCTTACGGTATGACTCTAAAGCCAAAGCCACCTAAAAAACGTTTACTAGGGGAAGTGCCTAAGCTTTTGTTTGTTGGTAGGTTAGATGAACGTAAAGGTTTGCGATATTTATTGGCAGCTTTACCTTTAGTCTTAGCTAAATCTCCTGTACGTTTACGCATTGTAGGCAAAGGAATTCTCGAAGATGAGATTAAAATGCAGTGTCATACAATGGGTGTAAATGACGTAGTAGATTTCCTTGGCTTTGTCAGTAAAGAAGAATTAGCTGATGAATATGCAGGATGTGACATATTTGTATTACCAGCGATTGTAGATAGCAAGGGTGATACTGAAGGCTTAGGAATTGTGATTATAGAAGCTTTAGCTCACCAAAAACCTGTAATTGCCAGTGCTGTAGGGGGAATTTTCGATATAATTCATTCTGGAATTACTGGATTATTAGTACCAGAAAAAGATCCAGAAGCTTTAGCACAAGCAATCTTGACTTTATTATCTAATCCCCTCAAAACCGAAAAAATGGGTCAAGAAGGTTTAGCAGATATACAAGTTCGCTTTCACTGGTGTCATATAACACCTAAATGGCAGCAAGTATTTGCACACGCTTTGGATAGTGCTGTAACTGGAAAAAGTGTTGAAACTCTTGTCTAGTAAAATTTTCCGCTTAATTGTGATTGTGATTAAGATTGTTAGTTTGTTCAGTATCCACATAAATATTTATTCAATTTATATGAAAGATACATAAATACATCCATCTCTGAATGAAATTATTGAATTACTTCTAAATATTTAGTATATTATGATACAGATTCGTCCAATTTTAACTCGCGGGATTCTGACTACTTGCGTAGTAGCCCCTTTAGGTCTAATGGGGATTTTAAGCTTTACTGTACTTCTCCCTGCTCTCAAAGACCCAGGATCAAGATTTTACTCTTCAGGGTTTGGTTATCCATCTTTACAACGTATGGCTGGCAAACCTATTCAAGTAGAAACTGCGTTAGTAGCGTCAAAAACTTTAGAGGATAATCTAGCTGCTCCTGGTGAATCTGTTGGTATGCAGGAGGTGGGTGTTCGTTCTTTGGTATCGGGGACTGTAGAAAAACTTTTCGTTGAGGAAGGGCAAAGGGTGCGCCGAGGGCAACCTCTGCTCCAGTTACAAAAGGCTCCCTTTGAAAATGAAGTGAGTACGGCTCGGAATAACCTTGCTATTGCGGAAAAGAACCTTGAAACTGTGCAAAACTCGGTATCGGAAAGGTTATTAGACTTGAAAGGGGATGTGAGGTCTGCTCAAGATAGGTTTTATGCAGCTAAAACTAGAATGAGAACAATTGACAAACTCGCAGATCAAGAATTAAACAACAATGTCCAGACTGCTCAGGTAAGGGTAGAAACTGCTGAAGAGAAACTGAGACAAATTAAAGTCTTAGCAGAGCAGGGAGCAATTTCCAAGTTTCAACTCTATGATATGCAAGATACCTATGCAACTCGCAAAAAAGAACTAATAGCTGCTCAACAAGGGATTATTACTACCCAAAGTCAGCAATTTAGCAACCAAGACTTTTATATTGCTCGCCAAAACGATTTGATTTCTTCTCAGCAAGCTTTGTCATTAGCTCAGCAGACACTAGATAAAGATGTAAAAAATGCTCGCTTCACCGTTGATAATAGGAGAATAGAACTACAAGATGCTCTGAGAAATTTAAGTAGAACAGTTCTATATGCCAGCACTGATGGTTTAGTGAGTTCGGTAAATATCAATGCTGGTGAAATAGCTGATGCACGAGGCCGTGACTCGTTAGTAACTTTAACTCAGAATGTTGTATTTAAGGCTTATATCGATCAAGCTAGGCTTAATGCAGTCAAAGTCGGTAATGAAGCTATAGTGCGGTTGGTAGCATATCCTGGACGTACTTTTGAAGGACGGGTGATCCAGCTTAATCCAACCGTGGAAACTAATACCACTAAGCCCAGTAAAGTGGGTATCGACCGACAATTTACCTATTCTGTTTGGGTTGCTGTTGATAATTTGCAAATGCCTCCAGGTTTACAGGGTTATGTTCAGTTCACCGATCAAAGTAGAACGGCTTTAGCGATTCCAGAAAGTTCTGTAACTCATTTGTCTGCTGGTGAAGGTATGGTGATGGTTGCGGAAGCTGGTAAAGCTGTGGTGAAAAAAGTCAAGCTAGGAAGAACATTTGATAACCAGCGTGAAGTGCTGGCAGGCTTAAAGACAGGAGAAGAAGTAGTATTATCTCCCAGAGCTTTAAATCCAGGCGATCGCCTGGAAGCTAAGTCTGCACTAATGCCAATGGCTCAGAGAAATTAATAAATGAATCAAAGTTATCAGATGAATAGATTTATTACTTTTCTGAATTGGTTTAATCGAGAAAAGATTACACTTTTGATTGGCTCTATATGTTTATTATTCGGAGCCATCTTTCCTTGGTATCGCTTACCTCAAGAAACTCTAGAAGCATTCGGTACAAATTTATTTTGGGCAAATGCTGTCAGAGTACCATTTGCTTTGTGTGCGATCGCTGGTTTTAGTTACACTTTTGTATTTCATATTAGACAAGCTCCACGCTTAGTTTTTTGGGGTGCATTAATCCCAATATTACTTTTTCCCTATTTCATTACAACTTGGTCGCCTGCTGTGTCTTTTATTGCAACAGAATACTATAATCGGGGAGAAGAAGTATCTTCTCACGTAGATAAAAGTTTCTCAGAAGTTCAGGCACAATGGAAACAAAATATAGTTTTAGATAATCCAGATATTCCTGCTTCTACTTTTGGTTTAAAAATTGAAGATAGCCGATTTTTTCAATTACCGTCATGGGATAAAGTTATCCTTGAAGGATTTGGCTATAATAATAGTTTTTTTGCTTTTATTGGTAAGGGTTGGAGCTTCAGCTTAATTGGAGTGCTGATTTGCCTAATGGCTCTTTATCTAGCATTAGAACAACAGGGACTCAATCTTCTGATGAAAGACATGAAAATATTAGTACCTGTAAACATATTATTATTTTCTGTTATTTTTTGCTCTCACATTTATTTTAATATTGTTAATTATCAATTAAATGTGCAGTTTGCGAAAGGTGAATATTCTCAAGTAGTAAATACTAGCCACGCTTTAATAAGATTGTATCCACCTTTCCAGGGAGATGAAGAATTTTTAGAGCGTCTAGCAAAAGCAGAGTTATATACAGATACAGGCGAGCCAGGATTGCTTAATTTCATCCAGGGTCTAGAAAATTATCAAGATAGTAATTTTCTAGAAGCAGAGAAATATTTTCAACAATCTTTAGATAGTCAGCCCAAACGTTTTTTAGTTAGAGGGTATCTGGTGACAGCAATTCTAAATCAAGGCGTTAATTATTTCAATGAGCCTAATACTAAAAATGCTGGAACAGCCGCAGATATTTTTGAAAAAGCATTCAGCATATTTCCGGGTCATGTTGAGGCTTTATATGACTTGATGTTAGCCAGAGTTGTTAACGGGGAATTTCAAAAATCGGCTGAAGTTGCTAAACAAATTATAGATGGACAAAAGTACTTTCAAGAACCAGGAATTGGTTTACTGGGTCAAGCCTATGTTCATTTAACTTGGGATGAATATAACAAGGGCGACATTAATAAAACCTGGGAAAGATATCGTCAATCAGTTGACACAACTGCTTGGAATAAATCAGAAGTAAAGGAAAAATAATGGAACGGTCACAGCGTTGGTTGCCATTAGGCTTGATATTGGCTTTAGGATTATTATTAGGAAGTTTAATGTTTTCTATTTGGGAGAAAATACCTACTTCTGTAGAGCGCGTAAATTGGTCACAACAAGCCCACTGGATTGCCCCTCAAACACCTACTTACCGTTTCTATACACGCAATACCTTTAATTTATCTGATAATGCCACAGCAGCCTGGCTACGGATAAGTGCTGATAATGACTTTACCTTATATGTCAATGGAAGAGAGATAGCAAAAGAAAACAATGTTACAAATAGTTCTCGTGGTCTAGGTGCAGGTCTGAGACTACCTCTTCAAGATATTAATGATAGTAATCGCTATGATGCTAAAACATCAGCCAATTATTTACTAGCTAGTTCCAATGACTGGAAATTAACAGCTTATGTAGACCTAACTCGTCATTTGCAGCCTGGTAAAAATGTTATTGCACTAGAAATACAAAAAGGAAAAACTAATCCCCGCGTAGTTGTTGAGGGGGCTGTTTATCTTACAGATGATGCTACACCGATTAGTTTGTCAACAGGAGAAACTACTTGGCGGGTTTCAAATCTGTCAGAAACTCGTCAATCTCTGCAATGGTTTGATCGAGATTTCTCAGATGAAAATTGGTTAGAAGCTAAGGTACTGGGTTCAGTTAGAGAAACTACTTATAGCCGCTTAAGCAAAAATTTGTTTGACCGTCGTCTACAGGGAAATTGGATTACAGGAAATCAAAGTTCTCAAGGACAAGTATGGCTTAGAGGTAGTTGGCAAATACCAACAAATCGGATTTTGCGTACCTACATTCGATTTGCTGGTCAAGGTACATATTCTTTATTACTCAATGGCAATTTTATTAATAGTTACAGAGCTGATAATGGTAAACAGTTACATCTTTTAGAAATTACAAAGTTTATCCAACCTGGGAATAATATATTAGCTGTAAGCTTAACTAGCCCAATAAATACATTATTAACAAGTGTTAAATCTATTAAATCAAATAGTATTCTTAACTTTTTTTTAGATGGATGGGCAGAAACAGTAACAGGTGAAATTATTGGAGAAATTGCTACTGATAATGCTTGGACAGCATTAAATCAACCCGTATCTGGATGGACAAAAGGTGTTGGTAATGAGAAATCTGTAAGTCTTTTAGGTTTACCTAAACCGGAAGATTTTCAGCGTAATTTTGAAGGTAATGCCTATTTGCTCAATTACCCTAATTACTTATGGTGTCAGAGCCTTTGGTTAATAGGTGGAGTTGTTTTGGCGATAATTTATGCTTCACTTTTAGGTTTCTGGCTGGGATATGGAAATCGTTGGTGGGAAAACTTTACTGCGGGATCTGCAATACTTTCACCAAGTATTTTATTTTTAGCTGCTATTGGTTTACTCAAACATCGCTTTGCAGAAGCAGAAGTTGGATTACTATTCGCACAACCGCAAAGCAACTATGTAATATTGTTTGGGTTTACAGCCATAATTGCATTGACGTTAGTTTATACTCGTGTCAACAGAAATATTAATAAATTACCCCTTTCTTTTATTTGGTTCTCATTGGGTTTAGTAGCCTGTGTTAGTTGCAGCTTGGCATCAGGTGGAAATGTCTTTTCTGTCTTTATTTTAGCGCTTGTAGCAGCGATTATTGCCTATATTTTTGTTTGGATGCAGAAACAGGAACAATCAACAATCCTAATATTGCAAGATAAATTTAATCTTATACAGCAGAGATGGCCTATTTGGGGGGAGTGGATATTTCTTATCCTCATTGTTAGTGTAGGATTTGGGCTAAGGGTTTATAACCTTGATTTTATTGACTTAGATTCCGATGAAAATACTTCTTTAGACGCTAGTAGAGGTATTCTTCGTACAGGCGCACCCATAGCAACTTCTGGTATTTGGTATACTCGCAGTCCTTTCTATCACTACCTACTAGCTTTTTGGTTACGAGTAGTAGGAGATTCTATAGTTAATGCTCGCCTGCTATCTGTAATTTGGGGTACAGCAACCTTAGTTTTAGTCTACATTGTGGCTCGTAAAGTCACTGGTAAAGTTTGGATTGCTTTGTTAGTAGCATTAGTTTTGGCTGTAGAACCTTGTGAACTTTGGTATTCTCGCTTTATTCGTTGTTATCAAATTCTCCAATTTTTCACTATTTTTAGCTTCTGGTCATTTCTAAAAGGTTTTATTGAAAAATCAGGGCGACATTATCAATATCTCTTTTTTGTTTCTTTAACTTTGAGTTTGCTGACTCAAGAGATTAATTTAACAGTTATACCAGTATTTTTTATCGGTTTTATCTACTTCTATCGCCCCTTCAGTCTACGCAACGACTGGCAAATTTTTGTATGTAGCTTAATGACTTCAGTTATTTTTATTTATAATTTGGCTATTGCTGCTATACGAAATATAACTCCTCTAGCTGCATTATCCAATGCAACAGCTTCTTACCTGCGACTTCATTTTGCTGATGTTACAGATTTGTTTGCTATGTTATTGATTGGGCCTGATAGAACACATACAGTTTTGAGCTTTTTCTTCTTACTTGGTTTTATTTATTTTTTAAAGATTAGAGATCAAAAAGTAATCTTTTTGTTTAGTGCTATATTTATTAATTTAGTGCTAATTACTGTATTGACGTATAATCTTGCAGAACGTTACGTATATAGCCTTTACCCATTAATAATTTTACTTTCTATTTATAGTGCTATTTGTCTAATCGAGGCTTTAATTAAAGGAGTAGGTTTATTAGTGTATAGTTTGCCTCATTTAAAATCATTTGCTTTGTTTGGTATTGTGATACTAATTGTATTCAATATCCAACCAATGAGAGTTTTAGCTACTTATGATGAATCTTTAACTAGACGAAACAATGAACTACTAACTTATGTAAGAACTCATAGAGAAGCAAAAGATATTGTTATTTCACCTATGTCCTCTTTTGCATCCATTAGCTTAGTAAAATTAGATTATTATTTATTCAGCTTTAAAGATAATGAGAATTTCGATACCGTATATTGGCATGATGGAAAATTAATTGACCGTTGGGCTGGTGGAGTTATTCTTAATAGTGTAGACCAGTTAAACCATATTCTAGAAAAGTCAGAACGAGTATGGATTAATATAGATGATGTTAGAAATAATAGGGTAACTCCTGAGTTACGTGACTATATTAAAAAATTGGGTAAACCTGTTTTCGAGACTTTTGGAACTCGTTTAAGACTCTGGCAGCCAGAGGATGGATTACCAAACCGTATACCTAATAAAGGCAAAGATTTAGGAGCTTACTAACATTCGTAGAGATGAGGAAGTTATAGTGAAAATCAAACCAGTAGTGATTTTTAAGAGTGTTATTAGTATAGTAATTATAATTATAATCTTTACTCATATAGATATTGCTCAAGCTTGGAAACAGTTTCAGACTTTATCCTTACCATTTGTTGCCTTTGCTCTAATTTATTATACAGGCTGTCAATGGTTGAGTTGCTGGCGTTGGCTAGTTGTACTCCGTTCCACTGGATATTCAGTATCGATGATTAGTCTACTCAGTAGTTATTTTGCTGGGATGTTTCTCAATATATTTCTTCCTGGTTCTTTTGGTGGAGATGTATATCGTGTTTACCGGGTGACAAAAGAAACGAAAGATTCTGAAGCAGCACTTGTATCTGTATTTCTGGAAAGATTTACAGGGTTGTTTGCTTTATCTGCTTTAGCTATATTAGGCTTACCTCCTGCCGTGAGAGTAGTTGGGCGTTGGGATATTATTCTACTATTTTTTAGTTGTGTTATTGCTTTAGTTGGTGGAGTAATTTTAATTGTTAGTCCTCAATTGTTAAAAATAGCAGAACCTTGGTTAAAAAAACTACATTTGCAAAATTTAGCAGTACGCTTTGCTAAAATCCAAATGCTTTTAAGGCAATTTGCTCAACATCGTCAAGCTTTAGGTTTGTCGATTTTTCTTTCTTTTATATTAATGCTTGCTATAGTCTATTACCACTATCTTATAGCTCAAGAACTGAAAATTCCTATCTCTTATCTGGAGCTTTTAGTTTTTATTCCAATCATAGCGGTAATTAGCTTAATTCCTATATCTCTAGGAGGTCTTGGTGTCAAAGAAGGGTTATGGATTTACTTGTTCAATCGAATAGGTCTAACTGGAGAGCAAGCTCTTTTGTTATCTGTCACTATGACAATGCTAGGTTGGTTATTGGCATTACCAGGAGGAATAATCCTGCTTTTAGATTCTGCTGGATTTCAGCAAATTAGTCAAGCGGATAAGCCGTAAAATCCTACTCGTTCAAAATTCATTACAAACTAAGTAGGTAGGCACAAATAAACCTAACTATCTAACGAAAACTAAAAGCGATGAAAACCTTGCGATTGCTTCACTCCAATTCGTTACATTCGCAATGACATAGTTAGAAATTTTCTCACCCACTTACTTACATTTCATGAGAGGTATTTATGAATCGCTCTATTTTTCTGAAGATATATCCATACATTCTCAAAAAACGCTCTTTCTTCTTTAAACTAGGTACTCCCTATCTTTATATACGCTCACTCTGGTATGCTGGCGACAAAGTTTTCTGTCCTTGCTGTGAAAGAAAGTTCCAGAAATTTCTACCTTTTGGCGCTCAGAAGCGACCTAGTGCTATATGCCCTAGATGTTTATCTTTAGAAAGGCATCGTTTATTGTGGCTTTATCTTAAGAACAAAACAAATTTGCTTTCACAAAAGCTAAATTTACTTCATGTTGCACCAGAATATCTTCTCAAAAAATCTATATCTAGTCTGCCTAATATTAGTTATCTCAGTGCCGATTTACAACCAAATGAAGCAATGGTGCAAATGGATATTACAGATATTCAATATCCAGATAATGTCTTTGATGTAATTTTGTGTAACCATGTTCTAGAACACATTCCTAACGATTGGCAAGCTATGTCCGAATTATGCAGAGTATTAAAACCTGGTGGCTGGGCAATTTTACATGTCCCGCTTGATCCTAAGCTCGAGAAGACGCTAGAGGGGAAAAGTGATTTATCACCTGAAGATAGAGAAAGGCTATTTGGTCATCACGATCATGTGAGAATGTATGGTCGCGACTATAAAGAGAAGCTTGAAAAAGCTGGATTTACAGTAAAAGTTGATAGCTATGGACAAGAATTGGGAATTGATAATATTCAAAAATTCGGCTTCATACCAGATGAAGATATCTATTATTGTACTAAGCTATAATTACTCGCTTTGTCTTTAATTCATCTAGCTAAACAGAAACATCTTAGTAAATTTGATGGTGATATGTGTGACTAAAAAAAGCTTTTTGCTTATACTGAGATATTTAGCATCTCGGTTCCCGATGTTATTGTTATTGCAGCTAGTAACACAAATCGTCTTTATTGCTGCGACTCATAATAGTAGTGCTGTAAACGCTGAAATATATCTATTGGTAAGGGAAAATAAACAAATTCCCATCAAACTTTCTGTAAAAACAGATTTTGAGCATGAATCAACTGATTTAATCGCTAATGTTCTCTACCGACGTTTGTCGGGTTTGCAGAAATCAATGATACCTAATGGTGCTAACGCTGCAAATGTCCTTTGGATACGTAATCAGTCAAGACATTGGTATATTGAAGAACAGCGATATGGGGAAGACTTAATCATTGGTGGGTTGATCAAGAATGACCCACAAACCATTGAAGCAGGATTTAAGATGTTTGACTGGGGATTTGCCCATCAAGTTGATGATGGTAGCTTTTTTAGAACAGGCGATCGCTTTCATAGCACATCTTTTTTTGTACAAGCTGTTGCTCATACCCTTCTAGTAATACAACAATCTCCGTATTCAGAAAAATATGCTGCCCAAGTAGCCAAATATAAACCTTTGGTGCATCGTGCAGCACGATGGATGATCTCGCCAAATATTTGGGAAAAAGGCATCAAACGCAACAAACCTTATACCCATCGTCGTTATCTAGTCGCAGCAGCTTTAGCACTGACAGGTAAATTAACTGGCGACGAAGAACTGATTAAATACGCCCATAAGTCTCTTGAAGATGGTTTATCTCTGCAACGTCCTGATGGTGTTAACCCAGAAAAAGGTGGCCATGATAGCGGCTACCAAACGGTAGGCATAATGTATGCCCAACGTTGGGTAACATACTTCCCTAATGATTCCCTGACTTCTAAAGTAGTACAGATGATTGATAAATCACTCTCTTGGGAAAAAACACGAATCTTGCCTTCTGGCGAAATTAGTAGCGAAGGAAATACCCGCACAGGTCAACAAGAAAGAATCAGGGATGGTTCCCGATATAAAAAAGTAGGGCCTGGATCGCAAATTCGTACTTTTGCTTATTGGGCATCTGTTACAGGTAATCAAAAGTGGGAAGAAAGCGCTCGGAAAATTGCAAGGTTTTATTATAAAACTCCGTAAGCTTGAACCATATATGAAAGGATTGAGATGTGTCACAAAAGACAAATCAAAAAATAGACAGACTTTTCTCGATTGATCTGTTAAAAGCAATAAGTATTACAGCAGTTGTTTCTTACCACAGCGTTTTTGTTCCTGAGTCCACATATCCATTAGCTTTGTACTGGATGGATATATTATTCGCACCCTTAAGATTTTGCGTGCCAGTATTTTTCACAATTTCTTTTCTACTACTAGAACGTAGCTTCGAGAAAAACTCTACTGCATTTTTATATCCTTTATTGAAAAAACGTTTTACTCGCCTGCTAATCCCAACATTATTTTGGGGTAGTTTAGCTGTAGCTTTGAGATTGTTAGGTAAAGCTAATCAAACTGAATCTATCCTTATACTTATTTTACGAGGCAAAATATTTCCTGGCTATTATTATCTTTTGGTGATGTTGCAGTTTCTACCTGTATTTATTATTTTAAATCGCCAAATAGGAAGAGTTAAGAACTTTTTGATAATATTAATATTACAATTAATTGTTTTGATTGTAATATATATGTCAAATTTAGGAGCATTTGGTGCAGATATAACTTTGTTTTTGCGAAGTGTAGCTCGTCCTTTTTTTGCTTACTGGTTTGTGTATATGTCTTTAGGTGCTTGTTTTTACAAGAACTGGCTTAAACTCGTAAAAATATCTCATCAGATATCTCTACTCTTCAAAATAATTTTGCTTTCATCTACCAGCCTGATTATGGTTGCAGAATATAATTATTTGCAAACGGTTACTGATGGAAACATTACTCCTTTTGAGTATGCAATGTTCTCTTGTATCCTGAGCGCAATAGTTATGTTTCTATGCTTTTCTTCTATTGAGGAGGATCAAATACCTTTATATGTAAGAATAATTATAAAACTATTATCAAAGTATAGTCTTGGTATTTTTTGTATTAATGGCATTTTCAGTATGATTTTTTTACAGCTAGGTACTCAATTATTTGTAGGATTAAACTTTACTTTTGCTGAAATATTAGCAATTAAGTTAATTAGCTGTAATTTACTATTGATAGTCTCTTTAGGATTCTCAATGCTTTGCGATCGTGTAGGACTTGGAGCTTGTGTTCGTTAATTACACACCAATAGCATCAAGAAAAGGCAAAAAATTTGCTAATCTAATAATGAATGGGATTAAGAGTATGGAAGTGTGATGCTGGAACAATCTGGCAGATAAAATAGTGATTTAATTGTGTTTAAAAAAATCGGCTCTTCAGTTCCTTTTATGGAGTCGAATAATAAATAAAATCTAATCAAAGCCTATGTTCCTTGCTATGACTGGATTTTAAATTTTTGAGCCTTTCTATAAAACGGCTATTTTAACGCTCTACCATAAAACCAACGCAAGAGCCAAAAAATCTTTTTAATTCCATATAATATATGACCATATTAACAAGTATTAAAAAATCCTTATCAAAGAATATTGCAATACTTTAATTTAATTGCTAAAGTGTGTATAATAACCATGCTGATGAGCGCTCGGATCTAAGAGAAGTAGAATCTATGAGCTATACCCATTCAGCCAGGTGTGTTATGCTTTGACGGGTTAAAAACGAGAAATTTCTACCTCGTATAGACAATTATGAGGGATTCCAGATTAACCAAGAATATATCTCGTTGCTATTAGTTTCAGTTTGATTTTAATTGCAATTGATTATTTGTCTTACCTTGTGCCGACAAGCGAGTAGCTGTTGATTGTGTATATCGGCAATAACGAAGAGTTTGGTAAGACTTAAATTTTGGAGAATAAAACCAATGGAGATTCAAGGTAAAGTAGCCCTAATTACAGGGGCTTCGCGTGGGATTGGACGAGCGATCGCTCTGGAATTAGCGCAACAAGGCATCAAGCGACTGATATTGGTAGCACGCGATCGCCGCAAGTTATTGGAAGTAGCTAGCGAAATCGAGGCGATGGGAACAGAAACTGCAATCGTGCCCTTAGATTTGACTCAAACAATTGAAGTAAATATTGCTGTTGCCCAACTATGGCGCAATTACGGACAGATTCACCTGCTGGTTAATTGTGCGGGAGTCGCATACCAAAGCTCATTTTTGCAATCTAAAATGCCCCAAGTTCAAGAAGAACTCTCGGTGAACTTGTTAGGAATGTACAACCTCACTAGTTTGATTGCTCGACGCATGGCTAGCCAAAGACAAGGGACAATTGTCAATGTATCGAGCCTGATGGGGAAAGTGGCTGCACCAACGATGGCGACATACTCAGCAACCAAGTTTGCCATTTTAGGATTTACCCAAGCCTTGCGCCAAGAACTAGCTGAACACAATATTCGCGTCATTGCATTACTGCCTTCTCTGACAGACACAGACATGGTGCGCGACTTAAAATTATTTCGCTGGGTGATCCCCATGACTCCTCAGCAAGTGGCTAAAGCACTCGTCACCGGAATGCAGAATGATTCAGCAGAAATTTTAGTCGGATGGCAAAGTCATTTAGCCGTGTTGTGTCAACGCCTTGCCCCTTGGTTGTTAGAGCTAATTTTACGAATAGCAACACCGCCAGCACCAAGAAGACAACAGCCGAGTCAAAAATTGAACAAGCTAATCCCAAAACTGAATTTTTTGACCAGAATCCATCGTTTCGGTGATTTGTTCTTGTCAAGAACATGATTTTTGCGTGTCTGCACATATAGCAAGCAGCAAGGCGATTTAGACATAGGACTGACAAATAAAAAATAATCAATCGCTTTGGGGAGACAAGGAAGAGATATTGCTACCTTGTTCCCCTGCTCCTATTGGATGCAAAAAGTGAGTAATTTAATTTTTGGAAGTCCCCATAGATTGGAAGTATTCCCTTTTCCTGCTCTTGCGATCGCTTGATCCATGTCCAAACCCTACAGTTACGACTCGTGTCAGGAGGATTTTAGTCTAGTTTATCTTTCTTCACATAGTTTGGTTTTATTGTGCCAACTTACTTAATTTTTCTTCCTACCCCGATTTATCGAAGAGGACAAGGGGATGGGGAGACAAGGAGCTTGCAGTAACGCAATGCAGATTTAAGACCACTACCACTTTTTAATGGGTTCAAGGCACTTCCAAAAATTAAATTACTCAATTCCTGCATCCAATACGAATATCAAATTTCTTCTCTCCCTCTTTCCTCCGCTTCCCCTGCTCACCAAAGCGACTGATTATTTCTTTAGTTGGAAGTCCCCAAATCTGGTGGGGTTTGAATCCCCATCTGATTTCTCCCCTTGTCTCTTTCTTCAACGAGCAGATATTGATTTTTGTCACAGGATAATTCTTCAAAACATCCTAACTTAATTTTTCAAGATTTAAGTAACTGTAATATCACGTACTTTTAGAAATAATGTGTAAAAATTACAGTGTATTTACTTACTAAATTTATTGTCCAATGTAAATCAACATATTGAGTAAAAATAATTCTAAAAAATGACAAATTAAAAAAAAATACGTTAAAGATTACAAAACAAACAAAATTACACATTAAAAATTACATTCCAATTGAAGTTAGATATTAAATCAACATGAATTAAACATTAAAGCTCTCAATTGTTGTTTATTGGTTATCTTTTTGCATTTTTTATACAGATAAAGACTTTACATTCCTGAAAAGGTATGTTTAATTTGATTCAGTAGAGAGCAAAGGCAAATGCCTCGCTAATACTAAAAATCAACAATGAGTTAAGGTCTAAAATCATGGCAGTCGAAAAAACCAATTCTTCTTCAAGTTTGGCAGAAGTTATTGACCGTATCTTGGATAAAGGTATCGTCGTAGATGCTTGGGTACGTGTTTCCCTAGTTGGTATTGAATTACTTGCAATCGAAGCTCGGATCGTCATTGCATCTGTTGAAACCTACTTGAAATATGCAGAAGCAGTAGGCTTAACACAGTCAGCTGCTGTACCTGCTTAATTATTAAGTAGATTTGAGAATATTGAAATTACCTACTAGGTAATTATGATATTCTACTTCCGACGAGATAAATATAAACACAACACTGAGTTAAGGTCTAAAATCATGGCAGTCGAAAAAACCAATTCTTCTTCAAGCTTGGCAGAAGTTATTGACCGTATCTTGGATAAAGGTATCGTCGTAGATGCTTGGGTACGTGTTTCCCTAGTTGGTATTGAATTACTTGCAATCGAAGCTCGGATCGTTATTGCATCTGTTGAAACCTACTTGAAATATGCAGAAGCAGTAGGCTTAACACAGTCAGCTGCTGTACCTGCTTAATTATTAAGTAGATACAATCAAATTAGAATTACTCAAACCATTTCTTGGTGAAGTCGGCTGTGGCAAATTTCCTGGATAACTCATCTCCTTGTGTTTTGTATTTGCAGTTCGTTTTCATTGATTGTACATCAGCTTATTTTCATAGAGACTTGGTAGAAGTAATTCTGATTGGTATTCTGTTTTTCGTCGATTATCTTGATACTTCTCAATCAAGATTTATCAAAGGATAAAATGCCAAGAGCAGATATTGTTTGAGCTACATTATCTGGATATTAATTGTCCAGTTAATGTAGTTTATTCACGATTTTCATAATATTGTGGAGAACCTCATGACGGCTTTAATGGAAAAAATCCGGCAAGAGCATCAGTCGATAGCTGAGGAAGTATCTCAACTATTTAAAGAGACTCATGAATTCTTGTCCTCTACAACAGCAGACAGACAAGAGAAAGCCAAAAAGCAAGCGCAAGAACTGCATCAGTTCCAACAGAACCTCGAGCAAACAACCCAAGAATTTTTAGCAGAAGCTGCTAAAGAAAGGTTTGCTCAAGCTAAAGCACAAGCCAAGTTTTTGCATGAGTTCTACCAAGAACTTGAGGAAACAACCCACGAGTTTCTAGCAGAAACCGCTAAAGAAAGGTTTGTTCAAGCTAAAGCACAAGCAAAGTATTTGCATGACTACTACCAAGAACTTCAGGAAGCAACCCAGGAGTTTTTAGGAGAAACAGCAAAGGAAAGAACTGAGAAAGCTAACGCCCAAAGGCAATATCTGCATGAGTTTCGTCAGAATTTGTCTGTTAGCATTTTTGGCACATTTATTCGTTAGTCAATACTCTTACCGAGGGAGTTAATACCCTTTTTCTAAATTCTAACTACAGATAATTCTCTTAATTCTTCGTTGCTCACTGCTATCCATCTGTAGATTTCTTTTAGAGAATTGGTAATCTGTTGGCGAACTAGATTAAATAGTAAAACCCCCTAATCTTACAGTTAAATAACTGATCAGAAAAGGGGGCAAATTCAACAATGAGTTTTAGTGTAAAAGTTTAGATATTCTATTCTATCTATTAATTTAGTGTTACTGAGTTATCAAGTCTTAAAGTTTTTTTTCAACTTGGTTTTGGGAATTAACAAGCATTAACTTTGGACTTGGTAATCTGTCTAACTAGAATAGCATATCAAGTTACAAATTGCAACTTCCTGAGTTTTTTGTCTCGAAAAGCTATTTTTCATCATCCTAATCTATGACTATCACTGCAAATAACAACAAAAGAGCTGTTCTTCGTGTCCGTCCTGGTCAATTTGTCATCACACCAGCGATTGAACGGGTAGCGATTCGGGCATTGCGCTATCTCGCATCAGGGTTTGCTATTCACTTACGCGGGCCAGCGGGTACAGGGAAAACAACCTTAGCCATGCACCTAGCTAACTGTCTAGATAGACCAATCATGTTGATTTTCGGAGATGATGAATTTAAAAGTTCTGATTTGATTGGTAGTGAATCGGGGTACACCCATAAAAAGTTACTGGATAACTACATTCACAGCGTTCTCAAAGTCGAAGACGAATTTAAACAAAATTGGGTTGATTCTAGACTAACTCTAGCTTGTCGAGAAGGTTTAACCTTGGTCTATGACGAATTTAACCGTTCACGACCGGAAGTGAATAACGTCTTGCTCTCTGCTTTAGAAGAAAAAATTCTGACTCTTCCTCCTAGTAGTAATCAGCCAGAATACCTACACGTTCATTCCCAATTTCGGGCTATTTTCACCTCCAACCCAGAAGAGTACTGCGGAGTCCATTCGACTCAGGATGCTTTAATGGATAGGTTGGTCACTATTAATATGCCAGAACCGGATGAGCTAACTCAAACCGAGATATTAGCTAATAAAACAGGCATCAATAGACCAGATGCTTATTTAATTGTGCAGTTGGTTAAAGCATTTCGCTTACGTACAGGTGGAGAGAAGACATCAGGATTGCGGTCTTGTTTGATGATTGCTAAGGTATGTGCGGAACACAATATTTTGGTATCACCAGAAAATTCTGATTTTCGGGAAATTTGTGCAGATGTGCTGTTCAATCGCACTAAGTGGTCTGCTAGCGAAGCTACAACGATTTTCTTAGAATTACTGAACCATATACGCGTATTGGCAGTAGAGGAATCGCAAGATAGTATCACACCAGAGGATACAGATGCGATGCCTAAGGCGTTCGCGGAGCGTCTCGTTGGCGTAGCCTCTCCTAGAGAAGAGAGCGAAGCGATCGCAGAGGGTGGGTTTCCAACTATCATCGATTCTAATTTTAGCGATCTTCATCCAGAAGACCCACAACAACCAGTTGTAGATAAACCTGTTCCCTTCGAGAAGGAAATTTATCACTACCTACAACAGCGCAAAAATGCAGCATTCGCTGTGATTCAAAAAGAATTCAATCTCAATCGGATCTCAACAAATAATGCTCTCAATGCTTTAGAGCAAAAAGGCTTAGTGAGCAAGAAAAACCGTGTATATACCATTGAAGCGAATTAATTGTGACTACTACCCCACTACACCCAACACGTCCTCAAGTTAACTCAAATAGAGTAGTTCCTACATCTACCCAAGGCTCCACCTTAGCAGATATTCTCGAAAGAGTTTTAGATAAAGGAATTGTGATTGCTGGTGACATTTCTATATCTATTGCCTCAACTGAACTGATACATATTCGGATTCGTCTGTTAATTTCTTCAGTTGATAAAGCTCGTGAGATGGGTATAAATTGGTGGGAAAGTGACCCATATCTCAGTACCAAAGCTCAACGTTTAGTTGAAGAAAACCAACAACTTCAACAACGGCTAGAAAGTCTAGAATCACAGCTACGTTTGCTCACATCTGCAAGTGTGAAAGATGAAGCTACATTTGCAGCAAATAATCAAGATGATTTCCAGCCAGTGTCTCAGGTAAATGGTCAATTGGAAAAGGATTCACAAGTTGAGGCTTAATAAATTTCTGAAAATGTCAAAGCAATCCATATCCAATTGATACCAAGATTAAATCGAATTCAAGAAGTTTAGAAAAGGTAGATAGCATCATGGCAATGGTTTGTACTCCAGCTGAAAAGTCTCCCGATTTGCTACCTACCACTTCTAAAGCTAACAGCAAAGCAGGTTTAGCTCCTTTACTTTTGACTGTAGTGGAACTAGTACGCCAGCTGATGGAAGCACAAGTAATTCGGCGTATGGAACAAAACTCTCTCAGTGAATCTGATTTAGAACGAGCAGGCAAAAGTTTGCAAAAGCTAGAAGAACAAGTTTTAAACTTGTGTGAGATTTTTGAGATTGAACCAGCAGACTTGAATATAAATTTAGGAGATGTTGGTAGTCTTTTGCCATCACCCGGATCTTATTATCCAGGTGAGATTGGGAATCAACCTTCTATACTGGAACTACTAGACCGTCTTTTAAACACCGGAATTGTTGTGGACGGTGAAGTAGATTTAGGTATAGCTCAACTCAATCTCATTCATGCTAAGTTGCGGTTAGTTTTAACCTCAAGACCGTTGTAATTACAAATAAGACTTACACAACTGACACAATAGAACAAGAATGAAGGTCGTCAATAGTCAATAGTCCACAGTCAAAAGTTAAATCAACTTGGACTATTGAGCATTGACAGCCTCATCAAGAAATCTTTGACACTTGCGTAAGTCCTGATAAGCCCTTTAGTTTGAGTATTCTTTAGCATTATGACATTTGGTCTGTACGTATACGGTATTTTTCCTGAGCCAATTCCAGAAACAGTTGCTCTTAAAGGATTGGATTCTCAACCTGTCTATAGTCAAGTAATTGATGGATTTACTTTTTTATATTCAGAGGCCCAACAAGAAAAGTATTTAGCTTCTCGACGCAATTTAATCAACCACGAAAAGGTTTTAGAACAAGCTATGCAAGCTGGATTTAGAACCTTACTGCCTTTACGTTTTGGATTAGTTGTGAAAAATTGGGAAACAGTAGTTACACAACTGCTTCAACCATATAAAGAGCAGTTACAAGAGCTATTTGAAAAATTAGCTGGACGCCGAGAGGTCAGCGTTAAAATTTTTTGGGATAGCAAATCTGAATTACAAGCATTGATGGAGTCTCATCAAGACTTGAAACAGAAGCGAGACCAAATGGAAGGTAAAGCATTAAGTATGGAGGAGGTAATTCATATTGGACAATTAATTGAAATTAATTTAGCAAGTCGCAAGGAATCTATAATTCAAGTCTTTTTTGATGAGTTAAAACCATTGGCAGATGAGATGATCGAAAATGACCCAATGACAGAAGACATGATTTATAACGCTGCCTTTTTAATTCCTTGGGAACAAGAATCTATATTTAGCGAACAAGTCGAAGCGATCGATCAAAAATTTGGTGAACGTTTACGCATTCGCTACAACAACTTTACTGCACCTTATACATTTGCTCAAATTGCTTCATAGGAGCCAAGATTATGCTAGGGAAAATCTTACTATTACCAGTCATGGGCCCAATTAGTGGACTTATGTGGATTGGAGAACAAATTCAAGAGCGGACTAATACTGAATATGATGCTCAGGAAAATCTCCATAAACAATTATTAAGTCTGCAATTGAAATTTGATATGGGCGAATTGTCGGAAGAAGAATTTGATGCTCAAGAAGAAGAACTTCTCTTGAAAATTCAAGCTTTGGAATTGGAAGAAGAGTCTCGCCTAGCTCTAGAGTCGGAAGAGGAAGAAGATTATTTAGTGCAATCTGAGTTTATAGATGTATCTGAAGAAAATCAAGTTTACCAAGAACAAGGCGTATTTGTAAAAGAATATGAAGGCAATGAAAATCTAGTTTTATCACCATAATAAGTAGCTTTTATAAGTTGTATATACTTATAACGGATGAAAAATCTAGAGGCTAAAGGTGAGAAATTAGTTTTTTATTCAGTCCTGGATACTAAGCTTATGACTACAAAATTTGATTTATTTACCTCTAGCTAGGTAATCTAAAAAATTAAACAATTAATAACCCGCTTTCGCGGGTTAGTTGTTTAATTTTTGTTCTTATTTCAACTAAATTGGTAAGGCTTTAGAGCTTAGTATTCAATATCAAAAGCCTGGTAGTTCTTAGTTTCAGCGAATATTTTTGGACGCGCTACCGGAGGAACTCCTGACTCAGTATCACGTAACTGCTTAATATTGTTTTCTGTCGTATCTATCTGGTTTTGAAGTGTAGATAAGCGTTTTGTAAGTAGCACTTTTCGCTGCTCAATAAAAGCTAATTCTTGCTTAATTCTTTGCTTTTCTGTGATTAGCTTATAAAGCTCTAATTGATTAGATGCCTCAGATTGATTGCGAGGCATGGTGCTAATTTTAGGTCTAATGATTCCTTGGTTACGAATTTTTCTCATGGTGTTAGCCTGGATATTTGATAGCATTATAACTAAGATTTTAATAATGTAAATAGATTGATAAAATCCAGCACTTTTTTTATTTTTATGCCAAGATGATTGTTTTAGCTACTATAGGTTATTGTTAAGTTTTTTATCTGGTTAAAATCATGCGATCGCAGAATTTCTACACTTACGCATTTTTCAATACTCCTGATTTTTCTGTGAATTTGCCATCTGGCAATCTTGGTGAATTACTCCTGATTAATGGCAAGAACATCTCAGCCGTTGTAGAACCTGGAATATCTTTAGAATCAAACCAAAATAACGATGAGCAAGTCATCAAAATGGTTTTAGCCCACGATCGCGTTATCTGTGAACTATTTCGTCAAATGACAGTTTTACCTTTGCGTTTTGGCACTTATTTTATTTCTGAAGATACATTGCTAAATCATATAGAATCCAATGCTCAGGAGTATCAAGAGAAACTAAATAACATTCAGGGAAAAAACGAATATACTTTAAAGGTCATTCCCCATAAAGTTGAAGAACTTGCCAAGCCATCTGGGGCAAATGGAAAAGATTATTTTTTGGCTAAAAAACAATATTATGAACAGCAAAAAAGCTTTTTTGCTGCCCAAAATGAGGAAAAATGCCATCTAATTAATTTAATTACGGAAACTTATCAATCATCTGCGATCGTTCAAGATCATGCAGAAGAAGTACGGCTTCATCTTTTAGTTGATCGCCATGATAAAGCTTTACTTTTAAAACAAGTATTAAGCTTGAAAGAAAAATGCCCTCATTGGAATTTAATCTTGGGAGAACCTCTTCCCCCTTATCACTTTATTTAATTCTTACCCACAACTTTTTTTCAAGGACTTTTTAAGTATGAACTACTACGACTCGTTGCATCTAGTTATGTTTAGTGGTAAGGGTGGAGTTGGTAAAACTACCATTTCTTGCAGTTTTGCACGTTATTGGGCGAGAAAGTTTCCTGAAGAAAAAATTCTGTTAATTTCTACAGATCCTGCACACTCTTTAGGTGATGTATTGCAATCAGAAGTTAAAGATATTGCTTTACCATTAACAGATTTACCTAACTTGAGCGTTCAGGCATTGGATGCACAAAAACTGTTGTTGGCATTTAAAGCCAAATATAGCCACTTTTTAGAAATGCTGGTAGAGCGTGGTAGTTTAGCTGATGGAGGAGATTTAGCACCAGTATGGGATTTGAATTGGCCTGGTTTAAATGAATTAATGGGATTGCTAGAAATTGAACGTTTGCTGTCTGAGAAAAAGGTAGATCGTGTAGTTATAGACATGGCTCCTTCTGGACATACCTTAAATTTATTAGGCTTAAAAGATTTTTTAGATGTCATTTTAAATTCCTTAGAATTGTTTCAAGAAAAACATCGGGTAATCACCAAAACTTTTTCAGGTAGTTATACGGCTGATGAAGTCGATAACTTTTTAGTAGACATGAAAACCGAATTAGCAGAAGGCAGACGCTTACTGCAAGATGAAAAATTTACAGGTTGTTTGGTGGTAGGTATCTCTGAACCAATGTGCTATTTAGAAACTGAGCGGTTTCTAAATAGTTTAGAAACGTTAGAAGTTCCTTATGCCGGATTATTCATCAATCGAATTTTGCTAAATTCGGAGCTAGAACCAGACCGTTATGCTGAACAGCAAAATCTACTTAAAAAATACTTAGAACTTAGCCCTAATTACCCTGTTTTTACCTTACCCCAGCAGAGGGTAGAACCCTTGGGCGAGGTGGCTTTAGATTCTCTAGCATCCCAAATTAAACAAATAGCAAGTGTTGAACTTGCTCCACCGCCACTTATTCAATGGCCTGCTAAAGTTTTACCTAGCTTTCATGATTTTCTTAATGAAGGATGCCAATTAATTATTGTTGGCGGTAAAGGAGGTGTAGGGAAAACGACAGTAGGAGCGGCTATCGCTTGGGCTTGTTCCCAGCAACATCCAGATAAAAATATTCGGGTCATTTCTATAGACCCAGCGCATTCTTTAGGAGATGCTTTTGGGACAAATCTAGGACATGAGCCTATATCTTTAGCATCTAATTTGAGTGGGCAAGAAATTGATGCTCATCAAGTTTTAGAAAAATTTCGGGCAGATTATCTTTGGGAATTAGCGGATATGATTAGTGGTGAAGGTTCGCAAACAGAGACAACAGTTAATGTTGCTTATGTTCCAGAGGCATGGCGGCAGATTATGTCTCAAGCTTTACCAGGTATTGATGAGATGCTAGCCCTAATTACTGTGATGGATTTATTGGACAGTAAGCAGCAAGATTTAATTATTTTAGATACAGCACCAACCGGCCATCTTCTCCAATTTTTAGAAATGCCATCGGCTTTAGGTGATTGGTTATCTTGGATATTTAAACTATGGATCAAATATCAAGATGTTTTGGGTAGAGTTGATTTTATTGGAAGGTTACGACATTTACGCCAACAAGTTGTACAAGCACAAAAAAAGTTAAAAAATCCTCAACATACTCAATTTATTGGTGTAATTCAGTCGGAAGTTGCAATCATATCTGAACACATCCGCTTAACAGAGTCTCTAAAAAATATGGGTGTTAATCAGCATTATATAGTTCAGAATCGTTACAGTCGAGAGGTAGAAATTGATGGCAGTCTATTTCCAGAGCAAACTATGATTCGGCTACCTGGTTTACCCCGTTCTGTGGAGCCTATAGCCCGGATTCAGGGAGCGGCAAATCTTTTATTTGAAGTTGAGGAATTGACTAAGAATAAAAGATGAATAGGGCAAAATTAAAGTAAATTTTTGGAGTTATTGTATGAGTGATTTATTCAAGGGATTTGAACAGTTAATTGAATTAGTTAAGACTTTAGAAGAAAAAGTAGAAAAGGGAGAAATTAAGACAGATTTTCAGATTAACTCCCGTTCTATGAGCAATATTCCTCGGTCTGGGAATATCCCGCGTCCTAATAATATGGCTAACGATATTGGCACAAGCCGTATCCGCACCCAACCCTCTCCTAATTCTGATGCAGGGAATGGAGCTGCACCTGACATTGTTCCACCACCTGATTCTCCTTCTGGTAATGCTTTGAAAGATATCGGGGGACTTAATGAGATTCTTAAAGAACTCAAAGAACTCATTGCTATTCCCTTAAAACGCCCTGACCTGCTGGCTAAACTGGGTCTGGAACCAACCAGGGGTGTACTTTTAGTTGGCCCTCCAGGTACTGGTAAAACCCTGACTGCGCGTGCTTTAGCTGAAGAACTCGGCGTTAATTACATTGCTATTGTGGGGCCGGAAATCATCGGTAAATACTACGGTGAAGCCGAGCAAAGATTGCGCGGCATCTTTGAGAAAGCTGCTAAGAATGCTCCTTGTATTATCTTCATTGATGAAATCGATAGTCTAGCTCCAGACCGCAATTCTGTAGAAGGTGAGGTGGAAAAACGGGTTGTAGCTCAACTACTGGGTCTGATGGATGGTTTTTCTCACAGCCAAGGTGTGATTGTTCTGGCTGCCACGAACCGCCCAGACCATCTTGACCCAGCTTTGCGTCGTCCTGGCCGATTTGACCGCGAAGTTCAGTTTCGGATTCCAGATGCTAAAGGACGCAGAGATATTCTGGAAATTCTCACCCGTGCGATGCCTTTGGATGAAACGGTTAACCTAGATGTCATTGCCGAAGGGGCTGTAGGATTTGTGGGAGCGGACTTGAAAGCTGTTTGTCAAAAAGCTGCTTACATAGCCTTGCGTCGGCAAATTCCTTCGATTGAGGGACAAATCCCCGAAAACATGACAGTTAACCAAACCGACTTTTTACAAGCACTCAAAGAAATTAAACCAGCTGTGTTGCGGAGTGTGGAAGTGGAAGTTCCCCATATCGCTTGGGAAGATATTGGCGGTTTGGATAAGATTAAGGAAACCCTACGAGAATCAGTGGAAGGAGCGCTTCTCTATCCAGAACTTTACCTCCAAACGAAAGCACTAGCACCCAAGGGAATCTTATTGTGGGGGCCACCGGGGACAGGTAAGACTTTATTAGCCAAAGCTGTCGCTTCCCAAGCTAGGGCGAATTTTATTGGTGTCAATGGCCCGGAATTACTCACTCGTTGGGTAGGTGCCAGCGAACAAGCGGTGCGAGAATTATTTGCTAAGGCGCGTCAGGCGGAGCCTTGTGTAGTATTTATTGATGAAATTGATACTTTAGCGCCGGCACGCGGCAGTTACAATGGTGATTCGGGAGTGAGCGATCGCGTAGTCGGTCAATTACTGACTGAGTTGGATGGTATAGAAGTGGGAAGCACTATCTTGGTGATTGGGGCGACGAATCGACCTGATGCCCTTGACCCAGCTTTGTTACGAGCTGGACGCTTGGATTTACAAATGAAGGTAGATTTACCAGATTTAGCTAGTCGCTTGTCAATTCTGCAAGTCCATAGTCAAGGACGACCCCTACAAGATGTAGATTTAAACTATTGGGCAGAGATGACTCAAGACTGGAATGGTGCAGATTTAACTTTACTGTGCAATCAAGCGGCGGTAGAAGCAATTCGGCGCTTCCGCTCCCAAGGATTGATAGAGCCAACTGAAATCAGGATTACTACTGATGATTTCAATTATGCCTATCAAGTTCTAACTCAACAGCGTCCAGATTAATTTTTTGGCAATCCGTCAAAAAGGTGCAGGGTTTCATACTTATGGGTTATGTCATGTCCGGTTAAAGACTTATCATGGTTGTCCGCAGAGGTGCAGACGGGAGGGGTTTTTAGGCTTTCTGCATAGATTCGGGAATTATAACTAATGCTCTTCTATGACTCTGGAGAGAGAATAATCCAAGCGATTATAAATCGCGGCTACATAAACTCTCGCCCACCTGCGCGGACTAACGCCAAAATAGGGTTTCAAATTTAATCTGACGAGAGTAATAACTGTACGTTCGCTCATTTTGAGATAGCAAGAGGAATTAATCTGTTGTAGGGAAAGGAATAGGAGAATTTTTCAACCTAATAGTTCGCCAAGTGAACTTGGCGGGGTAAAGGGTAAGGGGGAAGGTGGGGTCCCCTCTGGGGATAAGGGGCGGGGGGAAAGGTTTCAAATCCCTTACCCCTTTCCCCAGTACTCACTTAGCATTTTTGGGTTGGCAGACTACTAATGGCATAACGTTTCCTATTTATCGGTAGTGTGGAGAACAGTGAGAGCGCAATTGTTGGCTAAAAGCGATTGCGGAATGATTCGGGTGCGGGTATTGGGGGAAACCTTCCCCCTTCCCCTTTTCCTCAAAACCCGACAAGTATTGAAAGACATCTTGGTCATGACCGGGATAGAAGTAGAACTATGGATGAGAGCTATGAAACTTATACAGTCAGCTTTATAGGCTTCATGTCGCCCCTTCAGGAAATTACCTACTCTTGACAGGCAATACCCATAACTAATAGGCCTGGCCAATATAAATATACTAATATCTCCAAATTCTCACCAAAAGTATAAAGAAAAAGAATCATCACAATACTCAAGCCAACTTTAGCAGTAGGACATTTGCTATCCATTGACTTGATTAATAAATAGATAAAACTTAAACCCATTGGAATTGCAAGTGCCATAAACCCGACAATTCCCTTAATAAACAATAGACCTGCCCAGGTATGATGTGATCCTATGTACATGTGTTCAACAATGTGGGGACCATGTTCAACTACGCCATGTCCCCAAATTGGAGCCTCAGTTTCCCAGCGATAAATCGCAATTCGTTTTAGTGCCATACGTACTCGTGTTGAACCCGCCCGTGCAGCTTTGAATCCTTCCCAAAAATTATTCAAAGCGAGAATTATCGATGGTGAGAAAATGCCGCTGAGGTAACTGGCAAACCCCACTCCTATTAATATTCGTGGACGATTCATGCCAGAGAACACCGTTGTAAACAAAGGAATAATTACAATACAAACCTGAGCCAGACGAGACTTGCAAACAAAGCACATTAATACTGAGCCAATTAATCCAAACCAGCGCCATTTTTTATTTTTTTCTTGCAAGGCGAGCATGAAGTAAACATTGCCAACAAAACCTAATGCAGGTCCCCAAGGGGTAAATAACCGCCAGCGTAAGTCACCTGTGCTACCGTCAATTTCATACAGAGGTACGTCAAAAAATTCATTACCAGGCCCGCCTACAGCTCTTAGTGGTGAAATATAAAGGATTTCAGGTAGATGCAAAGAGGGAGTTAATAGTAAAAAAGGAGTAATTAGTAGGGTATGAAAACCAACAATGCAAATAGCTCGATAGATTAATTGAGGACGGATTTTTAAGCACCCTACTAAGGGATAGAGAGCTAGCCCAGCCCAACCTTTAGCCCAGCCAATGGAAGATTTAATTATCAGACTTGTTTCTAGGTTGTAATCGAGATGTCCAACTATTAAGGCTACTTCCATCAATAACATCCCAATTACCCAAAGCCACAGAACCCAAGAAATAGAAATTTTCTCATCAGGTGGTGTGTTTTTGGTTTGAGCCAGAATTTTAATTAGTAAAAACAGTAGCAGTACCCATCCTACGAAAGAGCCAACAATATATAGCCCCCCCACAACCCAGAAAAAATAAGTGTTAGATATTGCCCAAAAAACTACTTTTTCGGGTATATTCTCTGGCTGGATATCATCTGTTTTGGTCAGCTTCTTGTTCATTGAATTAGGATATCCACTTTGATAACTTCTCTATCCAGGGTTTACGAATCCACAGCAACAACAAGCCAAGGGTGGAGAAGACAGAACCAGCCGCAGAGCCAGCTAAGATAAAACCCTTTTTTGGTGCAGTGGGTTGATCTGGCATACTAGGCTCTACTAACATTTGCACTAAAGGATAAGCGGCAAAAATATCTCCTTGTCCCAAATCTAATTTGGTGAGGGTAGAGGCAAACATCGCTTCTGCAATCTGTTCATCTCGCTTCAAGTTTTCTAAATTAGCTTGTCGCCCTGAGAGAATCTCTAAGCGCTTCTCCAAACGCTTAATTTCCGAATCTAAGGTTTTTACCTGGGCTTGGAGTCCCTGTTGCTCGGATTGATTAGATACTAAACTCTGAAATAAAGTATCTCGGCCAGATCCGTTCACAGCCAAAGCTAAACGGCTTAATGTAAACGTTGTCATCGGTTTTCCTAATAAAAGTTCACTGCGTTCAAGTAGGCTAGCTAAAGCAGCTTCCTGTCTAATACTTTGCTTCACCACTTGGGGATGGTTAGAGCCAAACTTAGTGATTAAAATTTCCAGGCTGGCTGTAGCTTCACTGTAGTCTTTGAGATTCTGTTGAAAAATTTGGTCTACATGGAGAAGGAAAGCATCTGCTGCTTCTTGGGGTAAGAGTCCCAAGTTTTTGGACAACTGCTGCAATTTTTGGCTAGTGAACTTTTCTTGCGCTCTCACCTCAGCTCGTTGCCGTCGTAGTTGCTCAATATTAGATGATAGATTTCCCACTTGATCGGGATAACTTAGACCAGAACGTACTTTATATTCCGAGAGGTGTTTCTGTGCTTGCTCTAGTTTCTGTTGGGCGGAAAGTAGAGTTTTCTGCATAGGTTCTTTACGCTGACTAAATTCGGCAGATCGTAAAGCATTGACTTGATAAACCATAGCTTGATACAGAGCTAGGCATTTATTACGTGCTTCCTGGGGACTTCTACCGGTGACTTCAAACTTCATGATTGTAGTGTTGTCCAAGAGTTTGATCCGGGGTTTGCTAAATTGTGATTCTGGGATTTTGGCGATCGCAGCGGCTTTTTTTAAAACTGGTTCACTGGTAAAAACATATTCATAATTTTCTCTAGCATCATAAGTGGAACCACCCATTGCTGAACCACTAGAAGATGTTGCCTGACCAATTCCTGGGAGGTTAACGTTAACACCAAAACTAGCAGCAGAAAGAATTAGTCCGAACTCGCTGGTATAGACCGGTTTGGTGACTTTCAAATACTGAATTGATGTCCCCCAGATGAAAGCATTGCCTGCTACACCGAGTACGCCATAGCGAAGCCAACGACTTGTAACCAAATTCTTTAACTTTACTACTGGGACGAGCAAAAGCCGTTGGGTCATTTTAACAAGTCTCGCAAAATAGGGATAGGGGCTAAGATGGTTTGGATGATATCCCGGAATTGCACAACTTTTGAGTCATAGCAAACCACACTATCATTCGCCTTTAAGAAGGGGTTGTTGGTATCGTTAGTAGAATGCATGAGAATATCGTTAACGTTACGCTCGATATAAGTAGTTTTGCCCGTCAATTGTTCCGTAGTCGCCAAAACAGCCTTTCTGCCAGCATTTGTACCGCGTGTCCCTCCTGCACAGTTAGCTGCAACTACCGCTTGAGAAAAACGAGCGCCGTAAGGAAATGATGTAGCATCACGACCAACACCAGAACTAGCGTTGCTTGTAGATGGTTGAGTCAGATTAGAGAGGAAGACTTTTACCCCAGTAGGCGTAATTTGTGAGGGACGCACGAGGTCATTGTGCATTGTGCCGGAATCTGGGACGATTATGCGATCGCCAGCGATTAGTGCCACATCTTCAAAAGGTTCACCTGTCAATACACCAGACATGTTAATAATGCGAGTTTCTCTGTTACGAATTAACTGCACATTTTTAATATCGGCTGTGGGTGTGACTCCACCAGCATCACGAATAGCTGCTGCCAAGTAGCGGTTCGGCGGATATTGTCCAGCTACAGGAACAGGAGGCTGGGTTTTTTCTCCGGGGGAGAGTTCATTAATAAATACCCGTCCTGGTAAAAATGTTGCCCCACTGACAAAGACCACAATCGGGGCCCACTGCACAACGCTAATATTCACACGCAGAAAAGAGGGCTGGAAAAAAGCGCCATCAATCAAAACTGTCGTCAGATTATTTTGAACTTCCTCTGGTTCTAAACCAAGAACGGGCAAAGGGGATATATAAGGAATTTCCAAGTCGCCGTTTAAGTTAACTTCAAAAATCCCATTGAACTCTTCTCCTTCGGGAATATTCACCTTGACGCGATCGCCTGGAGATAAAGGTAAAGCCAAACAGGGTGTTGCCAAACTCAAAGTTGCAAGTATGCTATTAAAAATCAGAAGTTTGAGCGTTAGCATCCTAAATGTATTTTTTGTGTTTATGTAGTAATCCATATTAAATTTTACGAGATATCACTTACAAAAAATCTGACTGTGAGCTAGTGCTAATGTATACTTATTTTTTCATCATGTCATTCTCCAATCAGAATAATTTGAGATTAATTTAACTAATAATTAAATAGAAAAAATCTAGTGAGAAAGAATATAGGTTTGCCACAATACAAAATCTGAAAAACCTTGCTAATAAATAGTTACAGCTTGCGATTACGTCTATTTATTTATAGCTAAAGTTAGGTATTTTCAAGTAAAACCGCTAAGATAAAAATTGTAACTATGTAATTCTACGCTAAGTTAATTAATTGAGTATTTTCTAAAAAAATGCAAAAAATTATACTAAAACTTGTCAATATCTAAAAAGAAGAGTTATAAGTTTAATACATCAGTTATCAGCATCATGCACCTAATTTTAGATCAGCCGTTTGCTGCCTAAGGAAGTCTTTTGCATCTACCAGTCAATTAACTATGGGACTCATCATTCTGTAAATCAAACATGGGACTCACCATTGGTCTGGTCAACACCTATTCAACTTTAAATATTGGTGATGCCGCAATTTATAGCGCTCTGACTGCTTTAGCATCTGAGGCCAAAGTTGTAGCACAATTTCAAGATGCCCAACCGGAGTATATACCCGGCTTGCAGATTTTGCCTGAGATTGGGCATTGTGATGCCTATATCAGTGTAGGCGGCGATATTTTCAATAATGCTCGTGAAGGTTTGATTACAAAAGCTTTCATTCGGAATTTGCTGGAGTTAAAGCGATCGCCTCGTCAAACAATTCTTTTTGGGCAATCAATTCCGCGATCGTGTCATGGCTTCAGTTTTGAGGCTTTGGCGTGTTCTTTGCGACGGTTGGCTGCCGTCTGTGTTCGGGATGTGGAAAGTCACAAACGCTTAACTCAAGCGGGAGTCAAAGCAATTCTTTCCTTTGATACAGCTTTCAGTCTCTCGGTCAGTTCTCAAGGACAAGCAGAGGCAAAACAGGTATTTCAGGCTTTAGAAATCATCCCAGAGAAGGCAGCATTAATTTCGCTGCGAGCCTTTGATTCGATGTATAGCCATGACAATCAGCAATTTCAACGTCAATTGGTTAACCTGTGCCGCCAGCTATTAGAACGTCAATATCAACCTGTATTGCTGATTCAGTCTCAAGCCTACGGTGCAGATAATGATTTAGCCGTAGCAGAAGAAATTTTTCAGCAAGTACCACAACTGAAGATATTTAATCCCTTTACGGTGAGCAGTGACCTAGCTAAATGGGAATTGGTGATGGGCGCACTGAGTATTTCTGCTGTGATTGTCGCCATCCGTTATCACACAGCCGTCTTAGCCTTAGCCAGTGGAAAAATTCCCTTTAATCTCTACTACTCCAACAAAGGCCGAGACTTAAGCCAACGACTGGGAATCCCTGGATGCAGTTTAGAGCAATTTGATGTGGATGCTTATATAGATGCGATCGCTCGTACCTCTGAGCAAACATTTGATCATGCTGCAATTCGGACTCGGGTGCAGCAAAACTTTAATCAATGCTTACAACAAATAAAAGGATAATTTCATGAATAGCTTACGTCTAGCTTTGGTTAGCAACTTTCGTGCTGAAGCTTCTCCTAGTATGCTAGTTTGCGGAGATCGTCTCTACGATTCTCTCTGTGCAGAGCATCCCCATTTAGCAACTACCCGTATTCAACCAGACTATAGTTATCGATTGCGGCAGTTACCTCGCCTGGGTAAAATGCGCCTTGCCTTAGAGACTGACAAAATGTTGAACCGTTTTTGGGATTATCCCCGACATCTCAAATCCCAAGTTTCTCAGTTTAATCTTTTTCACATCTGCGATCAGAGCTATGCCTCACTGGTGCATATATTACCCCCAGAACGCACAGGAGTATTCTGTCATGATTTAGATGTATTTCGCTCCATCTTACAACCGGATAAATATCCGCGATCGCTCCGTTATAACACCATACAACGCTATGCCTTGAATGGGTTTCGTAAAGCTGCGGTGGTGTTTTACACAACTCAATCTGTTCGGGATGAAATTCTCCACTATCAACTTATCACCCCTGACAAACTAGTTCAGGTTCCTCTGGGAATTGCTCCCGAATTTTCCCCTGGTGATGCCAACTCCAACCTGACAGATCGCATTCAGCAGCAAATAGGCGATCGCCCTTTTCTCTTAAATATCAGTGGCAATCTCAAACGCAAACGGTTGGATGTTTTACTAGAAACCTATGCGCGTCTACGGTATCATCACCCAGAATTACTGCTGGTTAGGGTCGGGCCAGAATGGGAACCCGATATGCAAACGCGAATTGATCGATTGGGAATTCGTCATGGTATCCGATTATTCTCACAATTAGAGCAGAAGGATCTAGTAGAACTTTATCAGCAAGCAGCAATAGTACTAATGACCAGTGAAGCCGAAGGCTTTGGAATGCCGTTGATTGAAGCCTTAGCTTGTGGCAGTGTAGCTGTCGTTAGCGATATTCCCGTACTGCGGGAAGTAGGGAGTAATGCTGCTGTCTACTGTCCTGTTGGCAACCCGGATGCCTGGGCTAAAACCATCAGCCATTTGCTAAATCACCTAGAAGCCGCGCCAGAATTATCCCTGCGTTTACGGCAAGTCAAAAAATATACTTGGTCAGCCCACGCCAAGATCATCGCCCAAACCTATCAAGAACGCATTCTATCCCAGACTGCAACTCAACAATCGTTGCAGGTTTTTGCCTCATGAAAGTGCTGCATATACTTAGTTCTCATGGCATGGGATGGACTGGTGGGATTCGTGCCACCCTTGCCAGCCTAGCGCAGACACGGTTGGCATCTTGGGTAGAGTTTCAGTTAGTGACTCAAGATCAGGCTAAAGCTACTCTCAAAACTTGGCAACCTGATTTACTGGTATTACATCGAGCCTCATCTTGGAAGGGCATTCCAGAGTTATTAACCTTGAAGGCAAAAGCTCGGATACTGGTAGAACATCACTACAGCGCGGGGTTTGAACAGCATCAAGTTCCATCTTCTTGGCGGTTTCGCGCCATGTTGCGCCTGAACTATAGGCTAATGGATCGGGTTGTGTCTATCTCCCAAGGACAACAGCAGTGGATGCAGTCCAATCGATTAGTTGCATCTGAAAAGGTGCGGTTAATTTGCTCCAGCCGAAATTTAGATCCATTTTTTCAAGTACCGACAAAAGCGGAGCCTGAAAAACTGTTTACCTTAGCCGCCTATGGTCGTTTTACCCATCAAAAAGGGTTCGATCGCTTGATTGAAGCAGTACAATTGTTGCCTGTTGGTTCTGTACAGTTGCTCTTAGGAGGGCAGGGGCCGAACGAACAAAACCTCAAGGCTTTGGCTCAAAATCATCCTCATATCCGCTTTCTGGGAAAAATTGATGATGTACCTGAGTTTTTAAGTCGTTGTGATGCTGTTGTTATACCTTCACGCTGGGAACCTTGGGGTAATGTTTGTTTAGAAGCTCGTGCGGCAGCTAGACCAGTATTGGTGAGTGATGTTGATGGTCTGACTGAACAGGCAAAGAATTGTGGTATTGAGTTTCAGCCAGATAGTTGCCAAAACTTGACAGATGGAATTTGGCAAATGATTAATGCCTCCCCTGAACAACGGCAATCGTGGGGACAACAAGGCAGATTAAGCGCGATACACGCCTGGGATGATTATGTGAATGCTTGGGAACAGGTATTGAGGGAGTTTAAATGAACTGGATAAAAACTCTACAGAAACGTCTGTTTCAAGACCGCTTTATTCGTAATATTGGCTGGATGGGGGCGGCGGAATTGGTTATCCGAGTGTTTAGACTCGTCACCACTGTAATTTTAGCTCGGTTTCTCAGTGCCGAAGACTATGGACTCGCAGCCATTGTATTAATGACTAACGAATTTATTCGCGTTTTTACCCGCAACGGTATTGCAGACAAAATAGTTCAAGCGGATGCTTCAGAGATAGAGGAGTTATGCCGTACTGCTTACGGGTTGAACTGGTTGATTGCTGGTGTTTTATTTACCGTTCAATGTCTAGCATCATTAGCGATCGCTCAATTCTACAATAATTCCCATCTCATCCTCCCGATCTGTTTAATCGCCATCACCTACTTAATCTATCCCCTAGCGATGGTGCAAACAGCCTTAATCAGAAGGGAAAATCGCCTCAACATCCTGGCCTTAATCACTTCGGTGCAAGTATCTACTGATAACCTTTTGACGGCAATCTTTGCCCTATCGGGAATGGGAATGTGGGCGATCGTTTTACCTAAGTTTTTGGTAGCTCCCATCTGGATTATTCTCACGTTTAAATATCAACCTTGGCGGATGACTCAATCTTTGACTTTTGCCAAAAGCAGACAAATTACCTCTTTTGCCTCCCGCGTTCTGGGAATTGAGTTACTCAGCATCTTTCGGGAAAACGTGGATTATCTATTGATTGGTCGATTTCTAAGTGTTCAAGCTTTGGGAGTATATTATTTTGCATTTAATGCCGGATTAGGACTGAGCTTGAGTGTAATAAATGCTATCAGAGTATCATTATTCTCTGATCTATGCGATCTCAACTCTCAGGTAATATTGTTTACCGAGCGATATATGCAAAGTCTGCGTAAAATAGCCTTAATGATCGTGCCATTGGTAGTATTGCAATCTAGTTTAGCCCCCTTCTATGTTCCTTTAATATTTGGGCATAAATGGGTTGAACAGGGAGCCGTTTCTATCTTGATTGTGATTTGTTGCTCGGCTTTATCTCGTCCCTTTGCCGATGCAGCTTCCTTAATGTTCCGCGCTTTTGGTCAACCGCAAATCGAATTGCGCTGGAATCTCCTGTTTACTGGGTTTCTGGCAACCGCTATTTGGCTAGGAACACAATGGGGTATTTTAGGAGCTGCGATCGCAGTTATGGCAACTCACCTAACTTTGCAACCTTTGTATACCATTTGGGCTACTCGGCAGATTTTACCAAAATTTTTACAAGAGGTGAAGGGATGAGCAACACGAACATAATGGTATCGGCGATCATTCCCGCTTATAACGCTGCTAAATTTTTACCAGCAGCGATCGCTTCTGTGCAACAGCAAACCTATATGAATTGGGAATTACTGATAATTAATGATGGTTCTACGGATGACACCGTGGAGATTGTCAGAGAACATCAAAAAAAGAGCGATCGCATCCATCTAATTAACCAGACCAATCAGGGGGTTTCTGCTGCTCGTAATCAGGGTATAGCTAGCAGTAGGGGTAAAATTATTGCCTTTCTTGATGCAGATGATCAGTGGCTACCTAATAAACTCCACCAACATCTGCAACATTTCCAATCCAACCCCGGTTTAGGGGTCAGCTTTGCTCAAGTCGAAATACTCGATCAAACTGGTGAACTAACTAGGCAAGTATCTAGTAGTTCGCCAAGTGAACTTGGCGGGGTAAAGGGTAAGGAAGAAGGGGGAAAGGTTTTAAATCCCTTACCCTTTCCCCTTTCCCCTTTCCCCAGACCTCACCTAGCATTTTTGGGTTGGCAGACTACTAGTTCTCGTTTAACCGACTTAAAACCAGAATCTTTCCTCTCAGAAAACCCTACAACTACTACTTCTAATTGGGTTATCCGCAAAGAAGTTTTTAGTCAAGTGGGGGGCTTTTGCCCATATATGAGCTATTCCGAAGATTTGGAATGGCTACTCAGGGTTAGTTGTACCACTGATTGGCAAATCGCAGGTATCAACCAAGTCTTAACTCGATATCGCACAAGTTCTAGTGGGCTTTCTTCCAACTTGTACTATATGGAAGCTGGTTGGAATCAACTGGTAGATAAAGCGAGAATTTATGCACCTAAACTTGTTGAACAGCATTTTGCTTTAGCTCAGGCTCTACATTTACGTTATCTCGCTCGACGTGCTTTTCGTTTGAAATTACCATCCAAGGTAGGGGTTGATTTTATCACCCGTGCTTTAGATTCAGATTGGCGGTTGTTTTTTCACCAGCCGCAGCGTACTTTATTCACTTTGGTGGCGGTATTTGGGGCGTTGGTGATTGAGAGGATTTTTTTAACGAACCGCAAGGTACGCGAAGGAAGAGAAGGTAATACAGTTCGGTTAACAAAGTTATCTGTTGAGGGAAGAAAAGAAGCAGGGGAAGAGAAATTGCAATAACTAATTACGAATTACGAATTACGAACTACGAATTATGTATCTGTCTGTAATTATTCCTGTTTACAATTCTGAAGGCTCTGTTGCCAAAACGCTGCAATCTGTTGTCGCGCAAACATATCATGACTTTGAAATTATCATTGTTGATGATGGTTCTACAGATAAAAGTATTGATATCTGCAAGCAATTCCATGATTCTCGAATCAAGATTGTCCACCAGCAGAATCGAGGATTAGCGGGGGCGAGAAATACGGGAATTCGCCACGCACAAGGTGAATATTTAGCTTTTGTTGATAGCGATGATCTTTGGCTACCGGAGAAGTTAGAAAAACATTTGCAGCATTTTGAGCGATCGCCAGAAGTTGGGGTGAGTTTTTCTCGTTCTAGTCTGATTGATGACCAAGGTAAGCCTTTAGGAATCTATCAGATGCCCAAATTGACGGACATTAGACCAGAATATTTGTTCTGTCGTAATCCCATCAGTAACGGCTCATCAGTTGTGATTCGTCGGGCTGTTTTGCAAGCTATCAAGTTTCAAGACAATCTTTATGGAGAAGTAGAAGATTTTTACTTTGATGACAGCTTTCGTCAATCTGAAGATATTGAGTGTTGGCTGCGGATTGCTTTGCAAACTAGTTGGAAAATAGAAGGCATACCCGAAGCTCTTACTCTCTATCGCGTCAATATGGGAGGTTTATCGGCGAATATTCTCAAACAGTATGAATCTTGGGAGCGAATTCTGGTAAAAACCCAAGTCTATAATCCTGAGTTTGTAGAACTATGGGGCAATAAGGCTAGAGCCTATCAACTACGATATTTAGCTCGTCGGGCGACCAGAGGGCGATCGCCAGAAATTGCCGTTAGCCTACTACACAAAGCTGTGAAAACCTATTGGCAAATTCTTTTGGAAGAACCTCAGCGAACGTTCATCTCTTTTAGTGCTGCCTATTTACTGTGGATGCTGCCAAAATTTGCATACCAGAAGTTAGAGAAACTGATGATGCAAATAACCGGAACAAGTCAAAAACGACGTATCCAACAAGAACAAATAGCCAAACAATCAATGTGAAGGAAAAAATTATTTATGAAAGTTTTACTGGTTTGCTCCTCTGGAGGACATTTTAAAGGACTCCAACAATTGCATCCTTTTTGGGAAAATCATCAACGGGTTTGGGTTACTTTTCGCACCGCTACAACAGAAGCTTCTTTAACTGGAGAAAATGTTTACTGGGCCCATAGTCCCACAAATCGAAATCTACCTAATTTGTTTAAGAATCTGCTCTTAGCTTTTCAGGTAATCGCAAAAACTCGACCCCAATTAATCTTGTCTACTGGCGCTGGTGTTGCTGTTCCCTTTTTGATTATAGGAAAACTCTTTGGTAGCCAAATAGTGTTTGTAGAATCGGTGACTCGGATTCATACTTTGAGTTTATCCGCCAGATTAGTTTTGCCTTTTCTTAGCGTTCTATATGTGCAGTGGCCGCAACTGCAAACCCGTTATCCTCAAGCCGAGCTGATCATACCCCAGGAGAGTTTATGATTTTAGTCACAGTTGGTACTGAACAATACCCTTTTAATCGCCTCATGTCTTGGATTGAGGTGTTGTTACAGACGGAAATAATTCAAGAAGAAATTGTTGTGCAATATGGAAACTGCACAATCTTACCTGCTGGTGCTAGAGTTTATCGTTTCCTCAAAGAAGAGAAATTTCAAGACTTGATTAATCAAGCGCGAATTGTGATTGCTCATTGTGGGGAAGGAACTTTACTACTGCTGGATTCTCTAAATAAACCTTATATTTTGGTTTCTCGCAGTCAGAAATTTCAAGAACATATTGACGATCATCAAGTAGAACTTGCTTTAGCACTATCACAGATTAATGTTCCTATTGCTTGGTGTCCTGGTGATTTGGTGCGATTTATCAATGCTCCTAAACAAGTATCAGTTTCGGATGTTTCCAAGGCTTCAGCTATCGCCCTTTGCAATAGTTTAGAAAAGCGTTTTGCTCCAACTCTCAAAGAACTATCAGTAGGTATATCCAGATCATGAATCCTAGTCCTAAAAACAAAATCTCTCTAGTTACCACTCAGCTAAATAATACTTTGTTAGTGCAGCTACCACAGCGATTAACTGTAATTGAGGCTGTTCCCTTCCGAGAATATTTTCAAACCTGGTTAGATGATTCTAGTTTGGCAAAAATAATCTTGGATTTTGGACAAACAACGATTATCGATAGTAGTGGTATTGGTTCATTGATTAGTAATCATAAATCAGCACAGGCAAAAAACATTCAATTAATCTTTTGGAGTATCAATCCGCAAGTAAAATTAGCATTTTCTTTAGTCGGTTTAGACCGAATATTTAACATCGAATCTAATACAGAGGCAATTGTCCCTACAGCAACTCGCAAAAGTGAGCAACGCCCCCCCTTAACTCATCCCTCGGTGCGATCGCCGATGAAACGTGCCATTGATGTTGTCGGGGCGATCGCTGGCTTGGGTATTACTGGCGTACTCTTTGTACCGATTGCGATCGCGATTAAACTTGATAGTCCTGGGCCTATACTGTTTAGTCAAATTCGTTGCGGTTGGATGGGGCGACGGTTTCGCATTTGGAAGTTTCGGTCGATGGTGACAAATGCTGAAGCACTCAAAGCCACTATTCCTAACAAAGCTTCTGGTGCTTTCTTTAAAAATGATGATGATCCCCGAATCACGCGTGTTGGGCGCTTTTTGCGTAAAACCAGCTTAGATGAATTTCCGCAATTTTGGAATATTCTTACAGGAGATATGAGTTTGGTTGGTACTCGTCCACCAACTCCAAATGAAATGGAACAATATGAGGTTGCAAATTGGCAAAGACTGGATGTCAAACCAGGACTCAGTGGCGAATGGCAAGTAAATGGTCGCTCAAAAATCCGTAATTTTGAGGATGTCATCGAGCTAGATTTACGTTATCAAAATAATTGGAGCTTGGTTTATGATTTAAAGCTGATTTTGAAAACGATTACTGTTGTCTTCAACAAAGATTCAGGGGCAGTTTGATACTTTTCCTCGCTACACTACGGAGATTTTCGGTTAAGCAAGATAAATTCTCATGCAAACAGATTCATTGATCCATAATTCTAGTCTGCAAGTTGCAAGTGATTTGGATGCAATGGCAACAGTTGTGGAATGGTTCGACCAATTCAACTGTACCCCGCTACCTTATCAATTGTGGATAGAAGGGCAAACTGGTTTAATTGAGGGTTTTACAAATGTCATTCGCCATGCACACAAGCATCTTAATTCTCAAACCCCTGTAGAGTTAGCAGTCCAAATGACCTCTGAGTATTTACAGATTCGCATTTGGGATCGAGGTGATATTTTCAATTTAGAAGCAGCCTTAGAAAAGCTCAGTCAAAAAACAAGCGATCGCACATTTAATCCTTTAGATCATGAGGCTCATTGGGGCTGTATCTTTTTCCTCAAGCTTAGAAGGGACTATGCTTGGACAGTGAGTTATACTCGTGAGTTGGAAGATAGAAATTGCTTATTGCTAGAGAAAAAGCTAGTATCGACATCTGAACTGTAAAATTCAAAAATTTGATTAAGCGAACTTCAGAGAGATTGTAAAAAATTGCTTAATTTTTGCCATTGTTGAATGGCTTTTTGACTCAGTTTATCAATTTCAAAATTAATGTTTTTCTTGTTTTCATAAATGGTGTTTTTTAGGAGATTTATGTATTCTAAAGTCCAAGTAAAAATTCTTCAACCTAGTGGATTTTTTGATGGTAGACAAGGTAGAAAAATTCATGAAGAACTGAGTGAAATCATTGCATCAGGTGCCAAAATAATTTTAATTGATTTTAAATCCATTACCTTTATGGATAGCTCTGGATTTGGCACACTATTGTTGACACTAAAAAAAGTCCGGCAGCAAGAAGCTAAACTAGCACTTTGTTCAATTAACGAACAAATTAGAATGATTCTGGATCTGACTGACACTTCAAAATTATTTGACGTGTTTCCCGATCAAGCATCATTTCTCCAAATAGTGGAATAGCATCAAATTTCATTTTCGGCAAAATTCATTGCAGTTAAAAATCCCCAACTACCAGGGGCAGGGTAAACGCATCTCAATAAATTTTCTTCATTGCAACCAAGGTTAAAAATCAACAAAACAGTCAGTTTTTATTGGTATCGATAGATACGGACTTAAGAGATTTTAATAAGATTTTAATAATATTAATTATTATATCGAAACATTTTAGCGATCGCTATTAAAATTACTGGCACTTTAGCCCAAATCCACGCTGCTAATATTATTCACAAAGATATTAATCTATCAAATATAGTTTTTAATCTCCAAACAGGCAAAGTTAAAATCATTGATTTTGGTATGGCTACAGTTTTTATCAGTAATTAACGAAGGCAACTTCATTATTAATATCTTAAAATATTGTTTTTTATAGTTTGGGTTTAACTTAATGTACGGATTAGTTAATAAAGCAATAGAAGGCATGATTAGTAAATACCACGGTGAGAATACCTGGGAAACTATCAAGCAAAAGGCTGAACTAGAAGATATTGACTTTTTTATTGGTATGGATGCTTATGCCGACGATGTTACTTATCGCTTGGTTAGCGCGGCTTGTGAGGTGTTGGATATGCCAGCAGAAGAACTTTTGAAAGCTTTTGGAGAATACTGGCTACAATACACGGCTGAAGAAGGTTATGGAGAATTGTTAGCTAGTGCGGGAGATTCCTTGCCAAAGTTTCTGGATCATCTAGACAATCTCCACGCCAGAGTTGGGTTAAGTTTTCCTCAACTCCGTCCTCCTTCTTTTGAGTGTGAACACACTAGCGAACAATCAATGGAACTCCATTACCAATCTACTCGCTGCGGTTTAGCACCAATGGTAATCGGGTTACTGCAAGGATTGGGAAAACGCTTTAACGTAAAACTGGATGTTACCCAAATCAGTTTTCGAGAGGAAGGAGGTACTCACGATATCTTCTCTATTGAATACGAAGATTCTTAATTTTATGACCACTGATAAAGCTACTGGGTTAAAACAATTCGGTTTTGGAGCAGAACAATTTGCCGCCTTGTTTCCTTTTCATTTGGTTATAGATCGGGAGCTAAAAATTGTCCAGGTGGGTGAAGTGATCCAGCGCATTTTAGAACCTGTGAAGCTGGTTGATAGTTATCTGGAGAAGCATTTTCAGATCAATCGTCCCCAAAACCTGACTAGTTTTGAAGCTATTTGCCAACAAACGCGATCGCCTACGGGGCGAACCCCATCACTATTTATTCTGCAATCCCAGCATCAGGATATGCAGTTAAAGGGACAGATGGTACATTTGGAAGACTCAGATCATCTGATATTTCTTGGTTCCCCCTGGATTACCAATCTTGCCGATTTGCAAAAGCTTGACTTGAAAATCAATGATTTTCCTTTACATGACTCTGTTGTAGATTATCTGTTTCTCTTGCAAGCTAAAAATTCTGCCCTCAATGATGCTCAAAAACTCACCGCAAAACTTAAAGACCAACGGACTGAATTACAAGCAACAGCCTTACGCTTGAGGACACTAATTGAAAGCTTACAGATTGCCGTTTTGTTAGAAGACGAGACAAGACATATTGTTCTGGTAAATCAGGAGTTTTGTAATCATTTTAGTATTCCTGTTGCTCCACAAGCTTTGCAAGGCATGGATTGTCGGCAAGCTGGGGAGACAAGTATGTATATGTTTACTGAACCAGAGAAATTTCTTCGCCACACCGATGAGATGATTGCTCAAGGCAAGATAGTTCTCCATCAGGAATGGCAACTTGTAGACGGGCGAACCTTTGAACAAGACTACATCCCGATTGTGGTCGATCAGAAATTGTATGGTCATCTGTGGAAATATCGTGACATTACCCAACGCAAACAAGCTGAAAATGCCTTGAGGTTAAGTGAAGAACGATTAAAGCTGACTGTGGATGCTGTCGAGGAGGGTCTTTGGGATTGGAATGTAGTTACCGGAGAAGTTTATCGTAGCCCACGCTGGTCTACTATGCTGGGTTACGCCCCAGAGGAACTGGAAAAGGATATTAAACTGAGAAACAAGTTGATCCATCCAGAAGATATAGTCCTGATGCAAGAACGACTGAGATCCCACCTCCAGGGTGATACTCCTGTCTATCAGGTGGAAGTGCGTTTACTTGCTAAATCTGGAGAATGGAGATGGATTCTAGACCGGGGTAAATTGGTCAGCCGCGATTCTGAAGGCAAAGCTATGAGAATGGTGGGAACCCACCTAGATATTACCGAACGAAAAAAGGCAGAACAAGACCTACAGCAACAATATCAACAGGCCTTGCTGCTGAAGCAAATTACCGGAGAAATCCGTCAATCCTTACAATGGGAAAAAATTCTCCAGACAACAGTGACGGAAGTGCAACGGATTTTGCAGTGCGATCGCGTCGTAATTTTCCAAATTAACTCTGATGGTTCTGGCAAAGTTGTCCAGGAAGCTGTAGTTCCTGGATGGTCGGTGATTCAGAATCAGGATATTGAAGATCCTTGTTTTCAACAGGAATACATTGACTTATATCGTCAGGGACGAGTTAGCGTGATTCCCGATTTGGAGAAAGCGGGATTGCAACCTTGCCATCTGGAATTTTTACAACAGTTTCAGGTGAAAGCTAATCTGGTCGTACCAATTTTAATGCGGCAAGATTTGTGGGGATTATTAATTGTACATCAGTGCGATCGCCCCAGACAATGGACTGAATTAGAATTGGATTTACTCAAACAGCTCGCAGATCAAATGGGTATTGCCCTCAACCAAGCCCAGTTGCTAGCTCAAAAAACTAGTCAGGCTAAGTTGCTAACACAGCAAAATGAAGAACTGAGTATTGCCAAGCACGTAGCTGAGTCTGCCAATATGGCCAAGAGTAATTTCCTGGCAATCATGAGCCATGAAATTCGTACTCCCATGAATGCAATCATTGGCATGACTGGACTGCTCTTAGATACTCCCCTCCAGCCTGAGCAACTCGATTATGTGGAAACTATTCATAATAGTGGTCATACATTATTAACTATAATCAATGACATTCTCGACTTTTCTAAGATTGAATCTGGCAACTTAGAATTGGAAAAACAGCCCTTTGACTTACGGGTTTGTGTAGAAGAAGCCTTAGATTTGTTGGCTCCTCAAGCGGCTTCCAAAGGCATTGAACTAATGTACCAATTTGAACCCCACACGCCGACTCTGATTATTGGTGACATTACCCGCCTACGGCAAATTCTCTGGAATTTAGTCAGCAATGCCGTCAAGTTTACAGATGTGGGGGAAATTGTTGTGACAGTCGCTCCTCAAAAGCAGCTTCACAACCAGACTCCTACACCGTCTCACTATGAATTGCAATTTGCGGTGAGTGATACAGGTATTGGTATAGGACGCGATCGCTTACATCGATTGTTCAAACCTTTTAGCCAAGTCGATAACTCAATGACCAGACGTTATGGCGGTACTGGCTTAGGGTTAGCCATCAGCAAACGTCTCAGTGAAATCATGGGTGGCAAAATGTGGGTGGAAAGTCAAACAACTAGAGGTTCCACTTTTTATTTCACTGCAACTATCCAAGTTTATGCCTCTCCTATTAATAATTCCGTTAATCACGATCCAGAACTACTTGGCAAGCGATTACTACTGGCAGTAGGTAACGCCAATTTGCGAAAATGCCTCACCTTACAACTCCAAGCTTTGGGATTAGATGTCCAACCTGTCGAATCGAGTAATGCAGCTCTACAGTGTTTGTGCAAAGATAATCCCTTTGCTCTAGCTGTGTTGGATATCGATAGCCCACAGATCAACGGTCTCAATTTAATAGCTAAAATTCATGCCATACCGCAACATCGGTATTTACCTTTGATAATTTTAAGTTCTAAAAGCAAGCAAACTTTAGACCTGAAAGATTTAGCACCTAAGTTTACCGCCTTTTTACAAAAGCCCGTGCGGCAGTATCAATTACATAATACACTCTTACAAATCGTGCGTGGTAGTTGGTTTGCTAAGGTCGATCCAAAGGCAATCATTCCTTCTTACTCCCGCTTGCCTACACCCAATCGCCCAGCCATTGATACCCACCTTGCCCAACGCTTGCCGCTCAAAATTCTTTTGGTTGAAGATGTGTTGGTAAATCAGAAAATTGCCTTGAAGATGCTAGGTCGGATGGGATACCGTGCAGATGTCGCTAATAATGGTCTTGAAGCTCTGGAGGCTTTGCAACGACAACTGTATGATGTTGTGTTTATGGATATTCAGATGCCAGAACTGGATGGGTGGGAAACAACTCACCGGATTCGCCAGGAATTTTCTTTTAATAATCAACCTTGGATAATTGCCATGACTGCCCATGCTCGGCCAGAAGACCGTGAGGCGTGCTTGAAGGCAGGTATGGATGACTACATCAGTAAACCGATTAATCTGGAGGAGATAGAAGTAGTTTTAAAAAAGTTTGGTATTAAGCATAATTTAATTTCAGAGCTTCCAGGGTTGATGTCTATATCTGATTTCCCATTGCCCACAACTATTCAGGTTCCTAAGATGGAAGAGGTAATTGACCAAAAGACTCTACAATATCTGCGAAATCTCGGTGGCAATGATGACGATGGTGTAAATTCGGATGGAGGCAGTAGCATCATCGCTGAATTAATCCAGCTTTACTTAGAAGATACCCCAAGCAAAATAGAGGCAATTCAAGATGCGGTAACTTTGGCAAATCGTTCAGAGTTAGCAAAACTAGCTCATGCTCTGCGATCGCCTAGTGTGAGTATTGGTGCAATTAATCTCGGAAAAATCTGTGAAACTTTAGAGGATGCGGCAAAGGAGCAATCAATGGATCAATTGACCATTTTGGTTAATCGAATAAATAACGAATATCATGATGTAGTTATGGCTCTTCAAAGTCTTCTACTTTAACTTTATATACAATCAAGGATAAAAATATATATTTTTAGTATTTCTTGTTAAGAATAAATTAATATCCATAAAACATGATTAAAATATCTGATTCTCCAATTCAAATTTTAGTAATTGATGATGACCGGATTATCCAATTAGTTCTCAAACAGACATTGCAAGAACAGGGATATCAAGTCATTCTTGCCACCAATGGTTTACAAGGAATAGAACAAGCTAATAAATACCATCCAGCACTCATAATTTGTGATTGGCAAATGGATGAAATGGATGGCTTAGAAGTATGCCGCAAAATTAAATCTGAACCATCTCTATCAACAGCTTTTTTCATCCTGTTAACCTCACGGCGGGCTGTGGAAGACCGAGTTGAAGGCTTAGATACAGGTGCAGATGATTTTTTAAGCAAACCAATTGATGTAAATGAACTCAAAGCCCGTGTAAGAGCCGGATTAAGGCTGTATCATACGAATCAAGAACTTCAAAGATTAGCTCAAGACTTACAGGAACAAAAACAGCTTTTAGAAACAGAATTGAATGAAGCGGCTGATTACGTGAAATCTATTCTTCCCAAAACGCTGTCAGGATCAATCACTATCAATTCTCAGTTTTTTCCCTCTCGTCAATTAGGTGGTGATTGCTTTGATTACTACTGGCTAGATGAGAATCATTTAGTTATATACTTACTGGATGTCTCTGGACATGGGTTGGCGGCTGCATTACCTTCAATTTCAGTTCATAATCTATTGCGATCGCATTCTCTTCCTCAAGCTCATCTCTACGATCCATCTGAAGTTCTTCAAGATTTGAATAATATCTTTCAAATGGATCAACAAAATTCCCAATACTTTACGATATGGTATGGGGTTTTTAACCGGAGTTCTCATCAGCTAACTTACGCTAGCGCCGGTCATCCTCCAGCTTTACTAATTTCTCAATCCACTCATTCTGGTTTAAATATTAAAGAATTATTCACTCCCAGTTTACCAATTGGGGCGTTTACAGAAGCAGAATATTATAATGCTGTTTGTGATATCCAACCTGGCAGTAAACTCTATGTGTTTAGCGATGGAGTTTATGAAGTTGAAAAATCTGATGGTAATATGTGGGATTTTAACAGCTTCATTAATTTACTGACTTTACTCAATAACCTATTTAAACTAGGTTTAGACCATATTTTAGAGGCGATAAAAACTGCTACAGGTAGTCAAATGTTTAACGATGACTACTCTTTAATAGAAATAAATTTTTGGACTTTGGATAAAAAAGAAGTGTTTGTAGATAATTAAGGCGAACAAAAAATCTGGTTTTTCAGGGATTATTATACCATAGCATCAACTAAATTATATAGGAATCCTATTTGATTTTTGAATAAGCTCCGTACATCTGTAGAGTGTCAAAATCAAAGGTAGTGTAGTTTTTCACTCTCCCCCCTAAAACAAGAGTTTGCAGTGTAGGTAAAAGTAGGGGTGACAATCGTGTGGTAATGAAAAAAATGATTTTGCAACAAAGCCAAAGCAGTAATGAATCGACTGAGCAAAGAAGACCTCTCACAGATGAACCAGAACTACTTCCAATCTCTGGATAAAGAGAAATTGGTAGAAGTTGATACCACAAAATATTTATGCAAGAGTTCTATAGAAACATACGAATCAATTAGCCCATTCAACATGATTTTTTCACCACGCCAGATGCTGGGTTCTTGAGAACTCCTTTGCCAAACATCCTTTTTGTTATGATTAATTCCTTCATCAGTTTTTTGCAGTCTTGGTTTCCAGGGAATAAAATGAGCGTTGGTATGAGCGAGCCATTCCCTAGCTTCTTCTGCTATGGCAAAGCTAACTTGGCATCCTCTCTGTGTATACAAACTCTTGGGCTAGTGCAATCATTTGATTGGCGTGACCAAGCAGAGGAAGCGAAACAAACATGACGTGTTTTTTCATAATTCTGTCGTTTTTGCTTATGATTCTGACATTCCCCCAGAAGGAAACTGAGATTCGCCAATTGCTCTAAATTCTAGTCCTGCTGCTAGTGTCTTTGGTTGAGCATCGGAAAAGGCAAATAAGGTAACTTGATGACCCCGATTTTGCAGTTCTTTTCCCAAGGGAAGCATAGTGTTGAGATGACCAGTTGATGCTGGACAAATCATTCCAAAATGAGTCATAATTCCTTATTTTGGTTAACTACAATGATGTATACCAGAAAACAGGTAGATAGGTAAAGAAAAGAAATTATTGCTGAGTTAGAAGTGCCTACTGGATTTTCAAGAACCTATCCAAAGCTGTAACTAGACTAGGCGGCCAACGGCGGATATTTTTTACCCAGTCAATATCCTTATAGCGGCTATCAAGTCCATAAGCTGCTACCCAGTTGCTTTCGGCTTCACCCTGTTCTCCATTTACCCAATATGCAGCTGTAAGGGCGGCACGCACATCAGCAAATTTGGAGTATTTCCGAGCGATATTTCGCATTTCGCGGATTGCTTGCTCTTTTTGACCTGTTTCATAAAGAGCAAGGGCGTAGTTAGCACGGGCGAAAGCAAAATTTGGGGCGATCTCATTAGATTTTTTGTAATCTGCGATCGCATCTTCCCATTTTCCTAAACCTGTTTTGGCATTTCCACGATTGTTATATGCCATCGCATCATTAGGATCGAGTTCTAAGACATGATTATAATCTGCGATCGCATCGTCCCATTTTCCTAACCCTTCCAGCGCCGCCCCTCGATTCAAATAAGGATCGGTAACATTCGGCGCTAGTTCAATGGCTTTGTTATAATCTGCCAGCGCTTCTTGTAACTTATTCTGACTCACTCGCGAATTTCCCCGGTTACTCCACGCCCCCGCATTAGTGGGAAATTGCTCAATAATCTTTGTCCAGTAAGTTTCAGCCGTCGCAAAATCACCTTGATTCGTCGCTGCAAATGCTTGATTGGCCAACTCATCGCCTTGCTTTAACTGTTCTTGAGTAATGGGCGCTTGAGATTGTGCCATGACTGGAGTAGCCCAGCCAAACACAATTAACAGACTGAGAAAAATACCAATCAACTTAAGCATCTAGGTTTACCTGTTTATTTTGAAGATGGGGAGTAAGAATTTTAGATTTTGGATTTTAGATTAGAATTCAATCCAAAATTGTCAATCCAAAATCCAAAATTGAATTGCCCAATGCCCATTATTACAATAATGACAACTGTTCATTAGGCGGCGTGAATCCCAAATGCTTGTATGCAGCCTTTGTCGCCATCCTTCCCCGATGAGTCCGAGTTAAATACCCAATTTGCATGAGGTAAGGTTCGTATACCTCTTCAATTGTTTGAGTATCTTCACCCGTCGCTGCTGCCATTGTTTCTAACCCCACTGGCCCGCCGTTAAATTGTTCAATTATCACACTCAACATCTGGCGGTCTGTCCAATCTAAACCGCAAGGATCTACTTGAAATAGTTGCAATGCTTCGGATGCAATGGTTTCATTAATCTCACCCGATATTTTTACTTCCGCATAATCACGTACCCGTTTTAGTAGCCTATTTGCAATCCGTGGCGTTCCGCGTGAACGTCGGGCAATTTCTGTGGCACCATCTTCTGTGATGGGGGTTTTGAGTAATTGAGCGGTTCGCAGTACAATTTTAGTCAGTTCGTCAACTTCGTAAAATCGGAGTTTTTGAATTAAACCGAAGCGATCGCGCAGTGGTGAAGTTAAAGCACCCACACGCGTTGTAGCCCCTACTAAGGTAAACTTTGACAGCGGCAAACTTCTGATACGAGCGCTAGAACCCTTACCAATGGTAATATCTAAGCGATAATCTTCCATTGCCGGATAGAGAATTTCTTCCGTCATCCGCGAGAGGCGATGAATTTCATCCACAAATAAGATATCCCCTGGCTTCAGGTTTACCAGTAGCCCAACAATATCTCGTGGACGTTCTAGGGCTGGCGCACTGGTAATTTTGTAATTTACTCCCATTTCCGATGCTAAAATCATTGCCATTGTGGTTTTGCCCAATCCCGGCGGCCCATAAAGTAGCAGGTGATCCAACACCTCAGCACGAGACTTGGCTGCTTTGATGGCAATATCTAGCACATCCTTTAAATCTTTTTGCCCAATATAATCAGCAAATCGGTGTGGTCGAATACCTTCTTCTTGCTGTTCTTGCTCATCAATAGCAGCTTCCGGCTTCAAAATATTTTCTGTGGATGGTGCTTTCACAGACTCTCGACGCTGCTTTGGTTCTCCATTGGGTTCTGGAGGCTGTTTTTTCGAGGAGATTATCGCCATAATTCAGCTATCTATTGTTAAGGGACTACGGATGGGGACTGGGGAAGGTGGGACCCCTCTGGGGATAAGGGGTAATGGGGATTGGGGGATAAGGGAGCAGGGGAGGCAGGGGGAGAAATAAACAATGCCTAATGCCCAATATCCATGAAAATTTTCGTTAGAGAATACCCGCGCCAATTTAAAATTTAAATTCCGGCCAATTACCCAGAAGTACAAAAGTTATTATGTTATCTAAAAGAATCTTACCGTGCTTAGATGTGAAGGCGGGACGGGTTGTAAAAGGAGTTAACTTTGTCAATCTCCAAGATGCAGGCGATCCGGTAGAACTGGCCAAGGTTTACAACGAAGCCGGTGCTGATGAGTTAGTATTTCTGGATATTACAGCTACTCATGAAGACCGAGCTACAATTTTAGATGTAGTCTACCGAACTGCTGAACAGGTCTTTATTCCATTGACTGTGGGTGGTGGCATTCAATCCTTAGAAAATGTTAAAGCTTTGTTACGAGCCGGCGCAGATAAGGTTAGTATTAATTCTGCGGCAGTGCGGAAACCAGACTTGATTAATCGGGCCAGCGATCGCTTTGGTAATCAGTGCATAGTTGTTGCTATTGATGCCAGACGCAGAAATAACCCGGAAAATCCAGGTTGGGATGTGTATGTCCGCGGTGGCAGGGAAAATACAGGCTTAGATGCCCTACTTTGGGCACAAGAAGTTGAAAAACGGGGGGCCGGAGAACTGCTAATCACAAGTATGGATGCTGATGGAACCCAAGCTGGGTATGACATCGAGATTACACGGGCAATCGCTGATGCTGTAGAAATCCCAGTCATTGCTTCAGGTGGTGCAGGTAATTGTGAACATATCTACACTGCCCTAACTGAAGGCAAAGCTGAAGCCGCATTACTCGCATCACTGTTACATTACGGACAATTAAGCGTAGCAGAAATTAAAAGTTACTTGCGCGATCGCAATGTGCCAGTCAGAACATTATCTTGAGCCACAATTTCCCATTTAATGACATCCATCTAAGGTTAGACACACTTCCCTAAAAGGGTGTTAATATTATTTTACAAGTATTAACAAATATTAAGAAATATGTTGCTTCCTATTTTGCTTTTTGATGTAGCCCTGGTAGCGTGGTCGCTGCACTTAATGGAAAAAGCCTACGAGAGTAAAGAATTTTCTTTAATGTTGGCTGGTACATTAGTTGCTCTGGCTGCTGCTGCCATGTTAGTAGTTTACTTTTTGATGGGGCACTGCATGACCTACTTATTGAGAGTGTCGTAGACAGTGCTGAGTGCTAGAGAAGATATTTAAAATTTAGTTTCTACAAAAAGCTTGACAAAGTACTAATAATTAGGACATTATGTATAATGGATTTTGAGGGGTTATAGCGCAGTTGGTAGCGCACCTCAATGGCATTGAGGGGGTCAGCGGTTCGAATCCGCTTAGCTCCATTCTTCACACCCTAACTCTCTAAGTTAATTGTGTGACTTTACCCATAACTTTGCCGCAACGGCAAGCTTATGCTTCCAATAGAGGGCGGCAAAGTTATGGTTCCAATTTCTGGATAATTTTTAAACTTCATAACTCAAGTTCACGATTCGCTTCTTTAAGGGCTAATCTAACTTTTTTGTGTCGAAAATACCCTGGTTTGGAAACTAGCGCTGATACAGCAGATTCAGTAGGATATTTACCCTGCTTATGTAATTCAAAAGCAACTAGTCGCACTTCCTGGCAGCATTCCTCTATTATTTTTTGATGGTAATCTTTCTGATAGCTGGCATACCTGGCAGAGATAGCACGACATAAATGTGGAAAATGTTTGTAAATAGTTCTTCTATCAACTTTTAACTCCTTAGCAACCTGCTCCATAGATAAAGCAGAAGACTGTTCATTTGTAAGTAGCGCTTCTAGATAGGATTTGACTCTCTCAGCATCAAATGCCTTACTCTTTGCTCTGAATGTGGTTTTAACTTCAGTTGTTACCAATTTCCTGGAAAGAGATAAATTATTAGTTTCTTCAGTCAAAAAGCTTAGAATTGTTACTCCAAAACAGTAACAAACATTTGTCAGTGCTTCAAGAGAAGGTAAATTTTTACCTTTACACCAGAGCCAAACTGTATTTCTGGGAATATTAATCTGACGAGCAAATTCAGCTATATTTCCTTTTGCAATTTGCTCAACCCACTTAGATAGAGTGAGAGCGATTGTAGTAGAAGATAGAGCTTCATGCAAATATGGAGTAGCAGCAATTAATTCTCCAACAGCCTTAGCAACCCATATTCCCTGTTCTAGCTCATTTTTTTTCAAAGTGTTCTTATTGGCTGATTCTATCCCAGGAATTAGTCCTAACCACTCTCCACATTTTGAACAATATCCTGATCGAGATCGCCAAGCTAGTGTAGTGTTTTTTTGATGACAATGAGGACACTCAAAAATTAATTTATGATGGTGATAGGGGCATATTTTTACTACATCTAACGACCAAAGTAAAGGCTCATAAATTAATTGTTCTTTCTCGTACCATTCTTGATAACAACTCGGACACCAAGCCCGAACAGAGCGTAATAAATTTCTAGAAGGGAATAGTTTGTCCCAAGTTAGTAAAGTGAGAAAGCATAAGTCGTCACGGAGCGTTAATTTCTCTAGAGCTTGAACTAAGTCAGTTGCCATGACACCGCTACCGTTGAGTGCAGTGGTGTAATTATATATCCTGTGTAAGTTGGCACCTCCATACTCTTTTTTAACCAGCGTTGCAAGTTCTTTCTCCATTAAAACCCCTGGATTAACGTAATGAGCTTCTGCTAGTCGAGATATATAACCAGTTAAGCTTTCCACTAATGGAGTACCAATACCAATAGGATCTAACTGATACAACCGACTGCGAGATGGAATAGCAACCTTTCTTAAATCCCAAGATTCGTATGTTTCTAATACACTAACTAACATCTTGCTGCACTCCGATGGGATCTCTTTTAGGTTTGCGTTTGCCAACCTTTCCTGGCGGACGAGTAGTTTTTGGAGTTTCTTCAGGTAGCACAATTGGTTTTGCACCAAGTCCTAATGCAGAGCGTAAGTTTTGTATATCTGTTTCCGTTTCAGATAATTGTCGTTCGCCCTCTTGAATTTCCTTGAACATTCTCTGACACTGAGCAACCGACCAAGCACGTTTTTGTAAGTCTTTGAGAGTAACTGTTGTTGCTTGTCGATCCAGAGCATCTTTAAGAGCGCGTGTTAGCCAATTTTTCAGTATGCCAACACATCCTAAAGTACGTTCGTAAAAATATTCCCAATGACTAACTAAATCTGGAGCTTCTGCAAGTGGCATCTGCTGCTGGAAAGTTAACAATACACTTTTGAAAGCTTGTACATCCTCTGGATTGTCAGCACAATAACGACGGAAATGAATATCGACGCTACGGCGTGAGAGTTGACCGCTTAAATTACGGAATGTCAATAATTCGTATGTTCCTAATAGACAATGCAAGATACCTGTCATATTTGCCACAGATTTGAGACAGTCTAATTGATCTTGTAGCTTGTATCCGCTTGCCATCTTGCCAAAATGTTGTGCTTCATCTACAAAAAATACGTCTGGATGACGATGGATGAGGGCATTTTCTAAAGCTCTGCGTAGAGCAGGTGCAACCACTTTCGACTCAACATTAATTTTTCCAAAATTATCGCGAGAGATACCACGCACGCCGTAATCAAACTTGTGATCGATTAAGGGTTCCTCTAAGGCAATTAAGGCGCGTGTGTAGTAATCTTTCCAGTTGAAGTTTCTCGATTCTGGGGCTACAGCTTCAACACCAACAACAGGAACACGACTGCGATCGCTTTCCAGTTTAGGTAATGCTATTTCTGTTAATTTCTGCTCAACGCGGAGTCGCAAAGTTGTTTTACCGATACCGCTAGGGCCATAAATAAAGATAAATGATGCCCCTGCGGGTTCAGCAATTGTTCGCATGAGAATTTCATAGACTTCTTTAAGTCGAGGATGCGCTACGGTGTAATTTTCAAAGTAAGCAAGCCTTTCTGTAACAGGCCGTGTGAGGAGTTCAAGAGGAAATCCAGTAGATTTTGTCATAGTTAAAACTCCTCATACACTACAAGTGTTTCTGGGACGATCGCTTCGTCTTCATCCGCTTGAGAATCGGTATTAGCAAAAGTAACTTGAATAAGTTTTGGTTGTTCGTTACGGCTTGTTGTCGCTTTTCCACCCTCAATTACTCTAAAGACTTCCTTAACTTCTGCATCATAGGAACGCTGTTCTAATAGAGCTTCTTGAGCTTCTACCGATGCTAAAAATTCTGCTAAATTCTTAGCCGAAACTTTAGATTGTTGTGCATGATTTGAAGAGCGTTTGCGTAATTCGATACTAGCTAACTTCAATTCTTTTTCTGAACGACCTTGGAGTTCTGCATAATATTGAGAGATACACTGTACCCACTGTCCTCGAACAAAGGCGTAAGCGATACCAATATTAAACGGGTCGTATCTTATCTGCACAGAGGTATTTTCAATTTGGGGGTCGCGGAAACTATTAGACCAGTAATAGATTGAGTTAATTTTTACACCACGTCCAACTTGAACTTTTGCTTTTCCCTCTGAGGTTGTAGGTAGGGTAAGAATCTGGAAGTTTTCATCGTAAGAAATCATGCGGTGAACCCGACTGCCTCCAATCGCCATACCCGCAGCAAACGCATCCCTCGGACTCTGGAAAAGTGCCGGATGTTCGTCTGTATCGTAAACTTCGTAAGCCCAAGCACAAAGATATTCATAAAGTAAACCAAGTGTCCATACAGCTAGATTTTTAGGGTTAACTGACTTGGTGACTTGGCGGACGTTACGAGTTATTTGTGTATTACCGAGTAAGTTATGGACAAATTGAGTATTGGAAGTTCCAAATAGGCGTTCGCAAACCGAACCAAAACGAGCTTTGGCTGGGGGTCTTTGCTTTTTTGTACATTCAAAAGTAGCTAGTAATGTTTCAAAATAAACGCTGTGAAACTCTGCACCGTTATCTACCACTACAATTTGGGGAAGCTTGCCGTGACGCTTGACACAAATTCTTAGCACCATTAAGCAAGAACGATATGAGGGTGAGTCAAACGTTAGGTAAACTGCCAGCAATCGCCGTGAATAAGCATCTACGAGAAATGTTGCCCAAGGTCTGCCAAGATTGCGACCTGTATCAGAGCAAACTAGCTCTACATCTAACTCAGTATGATCTATATGCCCAATTTCAAAAGGGCGATCGCCGTGTCTTGGGGTAGTTATAGCAAGCTCCCAATAGAAGGATTCATGCTGATAAGCGGCACGACGACCTTGGCGTTTTTTAGTCTGTTCGTAACCAGTCCGGCGTTGTACTTCTTTGGTAAATGCTTTATAGCTGGGAGCAATTACACCAGATTGTTCGCAAGCTCGAACTAAAGCCGCGTGAACCTCCCACATTCTTTTTTGTTTAAGAGTTTCATAGTCTTCTAAAATAAACTTCTCCATAACTGCTAAGGTGTCTTCGGGCAGCTTGCGCTGACGATTACCTTTGACACTGCGATGGGACAAAAGCCCAATGTAGCCGCAACCGTATTTTTGAATTGCAGTTAGATATTTAGCTTTCCAGTCACGAATAGTACGGGCTGGTATTGTTTCGTTTTCTGGGGGATGTCCGCTTAAGTAAGGTTCAATAGTTTTGTAGCGTTCAAGAGCTTCTGCTTGGTCTTCAGGACTAGCTTGATAAAATCGCTGCCAAGATTCTGTGCTAATAGCTGTTTTTTCTGGTGTTTGGAGACTTGTGATTTTTCCTTGGCGAACCAGATTCTCAAATATAGCTTTTTTGAGTTCAATTAACTGATTATTTTCTGCGCCAAGTATAACCTCTGTTTCTCCAACATGGATAATATTTAAACCTTTGCCGTCCCAACTAACAGTTGCTCCAGTAATAATATTGACTACAGGAGAGATAGCCGGAAGAGTTACACTTGGTTGCTCAACCATTAATCTATAAGCACTAGCAGTTTGTTCGTCACGGAAGATTAGACATCTTTTTGGTTCAGCTAGTGGTGTAGCATTTAAATCAATATAGATTTGCTCTTGAATAATTAAGGTGTAGATATCGTCAGATTTAGCTCCTGTTGACCGATTGAGTAATTCTGCTAAAGTGATTCCTGGTTGAGATGACACAACTGCAAGTAATGATTTAGCGATCGCTTCTTCCACTACTAGAGATTCTGAGCGATAATAATCTTCTAAAAATTGCAGATTACGTTGCAGAACCCAATTGATTTCCCGATCTGAGCGAATGCGGTAATAAAGCCCAAATTGGTTAGCATAGTCTTCTCCTGGCGGACAATGCCATTGATTATCTTCTTGAGAGTAAAAGTAACGATTGGGGTTTTTCTCTGCTAGTTTTTTCAAATCCTGCTCAGTTTTACATTCTTCCCAACCAGCCGAATTGGTTCGGATGACAAATAAATCTGGGGTGTGTAAAATGCCTAATCTACGTCCGTTACTTGCTTGATAGTCAAGTTTAATTTGCGGTGGTTGATCGTAGAATTCTAGAACATCTTCATCGTGTTCTAACTGATAGACAATTGGCAGTTCAACCCGATGAGACTCAAATTGAATCGTGACTCCCATCTTGCGACTAGGGTAGCGTCCCGAAACATTCTTGCTACCGCCACCAACGCGACGGGATGGCTCAGATGAGCGAACTTTCTCAATAATTTTTTGCCCTGCCTCGGATATTTGAAGGCGAGCAACCCATTGTTCAAATTGCTCTTTCATATACTCCTTAGTAAGCGCTTTGCGCCTTATTTTATGAATCTATCAAAATAAGACCATAAAGTTAGGAACTTGCTTGCCTGATGCTATACTACTTAACTTTATAACACTTATATTGTGCAAAAGTCCACTTATAGTAGATAGATTTAATGGTGATACTGGTTCAGTATTGTTTTGTGACGCAAAAACACCCCAGTATTGAGTACCGCTTTGGCAAAGCCATTAGGCGGCGAAGGCGAGAGTTAGATTTATCCCAAGAAGAACTGGCTGAAAAGTCAGGACTTCATCGCAACTACATCTCAGGAATCGAAACCGGAGAGCGTAACCCTTCGTTAAAAAATATTGTTAAGTTAGCGGCAGCTTTGGAGATATCTGTCTCCGATCTCTTTGTTAATTACGGTATCGAGGTTAAGAGTGAATCGGAAACTAATCCCTAAAATTTAGCTGTTAAAACTAAAGTACCAGCGTTTAGGTTAATCCAAGAGGGATGACTATTTACTCAGAACATTGGAGCCTAAAACCTCTAGAAATCCCGCAACGGAGTCGGTTATTTTCTCTTGAACCTGTGGCAGTGGGAACTCCCTATGCAGAAAGTATTAGTAGCTATCTCCATCGTTTAGCGCAGGCGCATTGTTTAACCTCTCAGAAGCTCGTTATGGGAGAAATTGCGCCACTTATTCTCAAAGATGAGGATAAATCTGAGCTATTGTCAAAAAATCTGAGTCACCTATTGGGAAATAGCGACGCTAAACCGGCTATTAACGGAATGCGAGAAATGACAGAAAAGTTAGTCACTGTCTTAGAAGAGTTAACAATGCGTCAGGATTTACGCTTTTTGACCCTTTTAAGCTTGAAAGGAATGATTTATGACAAGGGGTTATTTCGGAACTATCGCGCTTGGTGTCCTTGTTGTTGGGAAGAGTGGATGCAGGAGAACAAAACTATCTATGAACCATTATCATGGTCATTTAAGGATGTAGAACTTTGTTTGATTCACAAACAGCGATTAATAGAAGAATGTCCTCATTGTGGTGCCCGTTTACCTGTGATGGCTAGGTTTTCACCTGCGGGATTTTGTTCTCGTTGTTACGGGTGGTTAGGACAGGAAATTAAAGATGAAGAAGAAATAGAGAAATATCGAGTTAATATTCAAGGAATTAGCGAATTAATTGCACTTACTCCCCAATTAGGTTATAAACCCATCCCAATCGAGTTAACCCGAAAATTACAATTGATTTTGTTAGTGTTTGAACAAGCAATTGGAAAGGATGTGAAGTTATTGGGATATTTAGGAGGAATCATGGAATCGTTGAGGATAGCCTCAAGAACAAATCAAAGTCAACCTTATCATTTGGTAAAGTTGATTATTCCTGTGTGTGAGAAGGCGAAGATTAGTGTATTCCAGTTGTTTGGGTCAGATTTTAAGGAATTGGGCAAGATATTGTTCGGGAATTTTAGTCTGGAATTAAAGTTATAGAAGCACCAGAAAATGTGTGAATTAACCAAGTATCTAGGTAGGGCGGCCGCATCATGTCAATAAGCAAAGTATATTCTCAATAGAGTTAAAAAATAATGTCATTAACGCTCGCTTATTGCTAAAATTTTAGGCATCACTTTGGGGCTTTAAAAATAATCAAGCGCGAAATCCTGATTTTTTCATTGGTTTTTAACCTTTGTTGTGATCAAGAGTAATTTAGATGCGTTTGCCCTAAGTATCTAGGTGAATTTTTCTGTTTGTTGAAAATGGGCGTATGCGTAGCCCGTCGTAGACATCGCACTCCAAAATTACTTCTACTATTGATATCGTGTCAGCACCACATCTCTGGATTCGGCGTTAGATGTATAATTACTCAAGATTTTTGTGTATTTATTTACTGGTTAAAACTAGATGATTACCGTTACACCAGAGGAAATTAGTCAGTTTCGCAGCGAATTGGCAGATAATCCCCAGGCTTTAGTAGCTTTTGATACTATCGAAGAGTGTGAAGGTTATTTAGACGATGCCGTTCCACTGCTGGTTATGCGGGAAACTGCACAGGAAGCAGATAGAGGATTAAATGATTGGTTGGAAAAATCCCGCCAATTTGTCTGTCAGGAAGAAGTTAGAGAAGCCTTGGAATCTGGATTGCTTGCTCCAGCTATAGAAGCGATCGCTATTGGTATTTCCATTCCTCCTGGTATAGCAACTGCACTCAGTATTTGCGTGTTTAAACTGGGTGCGAAAAAGTTTTGTAAAGTCCCCGAATCTGGTGCTTAAAGTCCAGAAGCTGTAAATCCAGCCCAGTAGTAGGGATTTGCAAAAGGTAGGGGTTGACGTTGCTTGATTAGTTTCAAAGATTCTTGAAATATGATGCGTTGTCCTACTCTTAGTTGAGCAAGGACTTTTTCAATCTGGGTTTTGTGTTCCTCCAGAAATATGTCTAATCCCTCAATAGTCAGATTTCGCAGCCAGTTTTGAGCTTGCTTAAGGGCTATAGCAATATCTCCTGCTTCCAATCGATCAAGTTTGAATAAGTTTTCGTAGAATTTAATCATCAAAAAGCTGGTGGAAAGATCATCTACTTTCCATAGAGAACTAACGACACTGGGACTACCTGCTAATAGAAAACCGCTAGGTAATCCAATATATTCGTCACTGGCATTGTCAAAATCAATTAATCCAGTTTCGCAGGCGGAAAGTGTGACGAGACGACATTGTTCTAAATTAAGAGCGAAGATTTTATCTAAGGTAAGGCATTTTTCTAAATCGTGGGTTTCTCCTACTCGCAAATTCAGGTAACGTTCGGAGTCGAGTTTTGTTGGTGTGTCTGCGATGGGTGCATTCGCCAAAATTAGGGCTGATTTACTGGCGTTTGTCAAGTTAAAATACCCATGACAGCTAAAGTGGGCGCAATGGTAAGTATTTAAGTCAGTATTATTAATAGCTCTGAGTGTCGCTGCTGTTTTTTTCAGAACGTTGGAAGTATTAAAGTAGCTTTGAATAACTTGTACTTCTAAATCGGTGTAATTCAGGTCTTCTGTGGGATTTTGAATCGCAAATAGAGATTGAAAATCAGGACGTTTACGCTGTTGTACCTGTTGCAGTAGTTGACAACTGGGTGCATAGCTGACACCACCAGGAAATAAATCTAGAAGACAAAGCGAATTTTCAGAATTTTGATTTACTGGGAGTGCATGAAGGGGGAATAAGTGCAGGAATCGATGGGGAATTAGGATGAGATTATCGCAGTGCTTTGGTATCTGGTTTAATATTTCATCAATGTGCAGAATCGAGGCTAATTGTTCAAGTTCTTCCCCTAAGTTATTCAGCCATTGGTCTTTTTGCACGTAGTAATTCTGCAAATATTGATTTAACCAATCAAACAAAGCTTCCCAGTCTTCTGGTTTGGATTGCCAAACGCTTAATTCTTCTCTTTTTGTGACAATAAACGCCAGAATTTTATCTTTGATAAGATACCACTCGATAATGGCTGTACGGTCATCCAAAGTAGGTTGGAATGAGTCAAATTTGAAGCCATAACCAACAGGTAAATAGCGATTTTGTAATTCATTACGCTGCTGTCGCAACTTTTGGAGATGTTGTGCTAGGAATTGGGGATTTTCAGCTTTGCCATTTTGGATTTGATATTGTCCTACGGCTATTTCATCTCTGTATTTTTCTAATTGAGTGAATACTTCTGGAGGAAAGATGGTTTTAGAGTCGCGTTCGAGGATTTGTTCAACTAAATTGCGGGTTTTACTACGTTCAACATATTCAATTGCTTCGGTAATATTAGCTAATTCCAGGCAAACTTCCACCATGCGCCTATAAACTTTGTTAAAGGATTCCGCTTGCTTGCGTTTGCTTTCCTCCCCAGATACTATTTCTTCTCGTAAAGATTCTACTGTGTCAATGGCAGACTTAAAAGTATTGTATGCTAAGTCAAACTTGTTTGCGTCTTGGTAATTTCTTCCCAGTCCAAACAAAATTTCTGCATGGTTTCGAGGCAAAGCTTCTCTGGTGTAGACACTTAAAGCCGCAGTATAAGCAGCGATCGCCTTTTCGCTATTCTCTGCCCTGTCCCCGTTGATTCTCTCAAAGTAGGCAATTGCGAGATTATTTTGCGTCATTGCCCAATCAATAGGCAAAGCTTCTCTGGTGTAGACACTTAAAGCCGCAGTATAAGCAGCGATCGCCTGATCGATGTTATCTGCCCTGTCTCCTTTTATTCTATTCCTGTAGGCATTTGCGAGATTATTTTGCGTCATTGCCCAATCAATAGGCAAAGCTTCTCTGGTGTAGACAGTTAAAGCAGCATTACAAGCAGCGATCGCCTGATCGATGTTCTCTGCCCCGTCTCCTTTGATTCTATCGCTGTAGGCATTTGCGAGATTATTTTGCGCCATTGCCCAATCTAGAGGCAAAGCTTCCCTGGTGTAGACAGTTAAAGCCGCAGTATAAGCGACGATGGCATTTTCGATGTTCTCTGCCCTGTCTCCTTGTATTCTCTCCCTGTAGACAAGTCCGAGATGGATTTGCGTCATTGCCCATTGTTGAGGCAAAGCTTCTCTGGTGTAGACAGTTAAAGCCGCAGTATGAGTAGCGATCGCCTGCTCGATGTTATCTGCTCTGTCTCCTTTTATTCTAGAATAGTAGGCGGCACCCAGATTATTTTGCGTCATTGCCCAATCTAGAGGCAAAGCTTCTCTAGTTTGGACACTTAAAGCGGCAGTAAAAGCCGCGATCGCCTGATCGATGTTATCTGCCTTGTCTCCTTTTATTCTCTCCCTGTAAGCAAGTCCGAGATTATTTTGCATTCCTGCCCAATCAACAGGCAAAGCCTCTTTGGTGTAGACAGTTAAAGCGGCAGTAAAAGCCGCGATCGCCTGATCGATGTTATCTGCCTTGTCTCCTTTAATTCTATTCCTGTAGGCAAGTCCGAGATTATTTTGCATTCCTGCCCAATCAACAGGCAAAGCCTCTTTGGTGTAGACAGTTAAAGCAGCAGTACAAGCCGCGATGGCATTTTCGATGTTATCTGCCCTGTCTCCTTTAATTCTCTCCCTGTAGGCATGTGCGAGATTATGTTGCGTCATTGCCCATTGTTGAGGCAAAGCTTCTCTGGTGTAGACAGTTAAAGCAGCAGTATGAGTAGCGATGGCATTTTCGATATTTTCTGCCCTGTCTCCTTTTATTCTCTCGCTGTAGGCAGCAGCGAGATTATTTTGCGTCATTGCCCAATCAGCAGGTAAAGCTTCTCTAGTTCTGACAGTTAACACGACTTCATAGCCAGTAATGGCAATTTCCATATTGCTGGCTTTGCTACCCAAGGGGAATTGCTGAATTAGATTACTAAAATCATTAATAACTGCTGCTAAATATTCCGCTTCATCTGCTTTCACTTCCCCAAGTCTATTTATCCCCCAACGGTGCAATATTTCTGCTAACACCTCGTCGAGTTTGTCTGTATTCTTTGCCAGCAAGGGGTAAACTACCTGGGGATTAACTTCGCTGTCTGCGGTTGCTTGTAGTACCTCCATCAAGAATTGGTAATATGTCTGTATCTCCTCCTCACTGAGAGATTGCAAATCTACTTTAGTATCTAGATTTAATACTTCCCTTAGTTGCATTGCCAAACCTTGCAACCAATTGGCTGTATTCTCATCCCCGCGTTGAGAACACATCTGTGATACTTCTTCTACCGTCTGCACAAAGCCAGCATCAAGTAATTCTTGGTTTGCTGCTAAAATTTCTGGTTCTTCACCACTGGGGGCATCTAACAGGCTTTGAATGAGGTTGAGATAAGCTTGCTGACGCTGTTCGTTCATGGGTAAGAGCGTGAGAAGTAATTTTATGATTAGATAAATTCAACGCCAACGCCCTAAATTCCAGAAAAACGTACAATTTCATCACAAATGATGTGTTTCTGAGAATGAAAGAACCTCGTGGATGAGTGTTTTTTACTTGTGAACAGACAATATACTGATTTTGCGATCGCCCACTGCCAGTTTCAGGTAAAAAGAGGATGGATGCGATCACGTCTATAGATTTGGCGATCGCATTTATTGATTTGGCGACTGCAATTGTAATTTTAGCGATCGCATTTGTTATTTTGGCGATTAAGGATGTGTCAGAGCAAGTTTCCGTCTGCGTGAGAATGTCAGGTAATAGTAAAATGCGATCGCTACTCACTTTACAGTATTCAAGTCTTGTTGCTCTAACACCACATTGAAAATTAGTGTAAAACTTACGCTGGGGATTAGTCGGCATAAAACTTGTAGATGAGCTTCTGCATCACTGCGGCGGCGAAAGCGAGCTACAATCTGGTTTTGCATATTAGGTTTAAGTCGGACTATACACCAAGGACTGAGCTTTTCAAGGTAAGTCATCGAATTCTCCTGGTAAAATCTGTAATTTCCAAGACAAAAGCCAGCCTACTGTGACGGTGGCTGGCAAGAAATATCAAATTGATATTGAAATTAGATTCAATTCCTACTCACTCTTGTCTGGAAAACAAAGCTTCTGCAACACTTCTTCGGGGATATCCTCAAAATGTTCGAGCAAAAAGTTCATCAGTGCAAGGTGGCGTAAATCGGTAGGCATAGGACGGCGGTAGTTTTTACCTCTAGCAAACCAGCGTCGAACGGTGGAAAGGGAACGATCGCAAATCTGAGCCATTTGTTCGTAGTTTACCTGCCACTTGGTGTAAAACTGCTTGGGAGTCATACCCAGCTGACAGTAACTGTAGAGTTGCATCAAATCTTGTTCTCGCTGCTTAAATGGATGAGGATTCATAAGTCTGTTTCCTCGCTGATTGGTTCTAAATCCTCTTCCCAAGCAATATCGGCAGATGTCCAAGCAGCACTGGGGCTATCTTTGCTCAACCAAATCAGGTAGCACCAACTCCAGCAGCAGCGATCGCAAGCAAAGCTATAAAATCTACCAATGACAATACCCCAGTCAGTATCACTTTCAGTTGAGAGCCAACGCAAGCAATCGCCATATAAAAATCTGGGTGTCTTTGCTACATCTGGAAAGTTGACAGGAAGCTCAATAGATGAGTCTGGACATTTGAGGTTAATCAAGCTTGGGGCTATATCTTGGTTAGTGTGCCGGATGAGATTGAGATAAGCAGCAATCAACTTACCATTGAGGCTGTAAGTTAATTGAGAAATCAGAATCGCAGCTAGACTTTCTATTTCTTGCTGCTGAAGTTGTATCCAGGCACTATCAAAGTCAGCATCAGAGTAGTTGTTGAGTTTTGCCAGTAATTCTGTGATGCCGAAATCATCTAAAGCTTGTTGATAAGCTCTGTGTTGATCTGTTTTGTAGCTAACAGGCTTTAACATGGAAAATGTCTCCTGTGATATGGGGGCCAAAAGCCAGCATCCGCCCTGAGAAAGTTGATGGCTGGCTTTTGACTTATCAGTAATTATACGCTAAAATAAAGTGTTTTTATGTTAAACAGTGTGTTTTAGTGTGTTTAAACTAAAAACACACTAAATCGCTTATGATGATGAAATGGGAAAAGTAACTGTAACTCTTTATATGGAAGAAGAAGACAAAGAAGCCCTGCAATTTTTGGCTGATGCAGAGGAGCGTTCTTTGTCTCAAATGGCGGTGTTAATTGTGAAACGAGCGATTAAACAAGCTCAGAATGACGGGAAAATTCCACCAAAATCGTAATTTGTTAACGAAGTGATCGCATTTTGATGGGTTTTGAAGATGCGAGTAACTGCTGTATGAATTCTGGCAGTTTGTTAGGGCAATGCTTACCTAGTTATAAGTTTGCCTTGATTTGTAGCTGCGGCGATCGCTCCTGGATTAGCTGTAAATACCTGAATTCCTGGCACTGTCACATAATCGCCATCATCAGTAATAATTTTGTTTACTGACTCCTGTTTCATAGATTCCAGAATGAACAGGTCATAGCCATCCAAACACTGAGTACTGAACTGAGTTAAAGCATTATTTACAGTGTTTTCATCGAGTTCGACACTAATTTGAAGAGCATAGATGTTCTTGACTCGATTCCATGCAGCTTTTACTCTAGAAACAACCTTAGTTCGTTCTGAAGGGTAGTTGTGGCGGTATTCTTTATTGTTAATACTGCTGGAACGATAAGATGATAGCCTTTTTTCTTCTCTTTCAATAATATGAGCTAGTTCGGCCAGCGATAAGCCAGAACAGCAGAGAGTGGCACCTGCTGTAAAAGTGTCTGTGATGTAGTTTGAATAGTTGCTCTGATACGCAGTCAGAGACAAACTTGCTGGAGGATATGTTAGCCAGTACCAGACATTTGTATCAACTAAAAAAATATCCCCTTTTTGGGGGGAATCAGTGGCGATGTCAATGACATCTGCTTTTATGGTGTAGTTAACTGTCATGACTAACAGGCAGATTGTTCAAGAACCATTTCATCTACGGCTTTATGATACTGCTCATCTGAGTAATAACGCTTTGCATCCTCAATCACATCATCATAAGTCTGTTGACCAAGAGGACTGAGGTTAGACAAAACTAGAAGCCGATCCAGGTCTTCAGCTTTGATATCACGCAATAACTGACCAATAGCAAAATTGAAAAACACAGTCAAAAATCTTCTTACGCCAGCAAAGTCTAGCTCTACTGGCTTTCCTGCTTGAAGTTGAGGATGAATTAAATCATAGATTTTTTGCCCAGCCTGCTGGCTCATGCAGTTTTCGCCAATCAGTTCATAGATTTTGTATTTCATGGCTCTAAAACCCCTATTAGAACCTTTGTACTAGAATAATACTTCATTTTCTGTAAAGTTATGGTGATTTACATCGCATTTAATGGTGATATTTATTAAAGTTCCCTCAAAGAAAGTTGGTGCGCTCTGGTAAATTTCCTGATTTTCGTCAATCAAACCATAAGCATCATGGCTGTAGACCTCTATTTTACCCTGTTTACTCTTTACAAATTTTTTTAGTAAATCCAGTCCAGTACCTCCGCATATTCTACTGGATCGGGTTGTCTTACCTGGTTGAAATGCCCACTCTAAAGCATCTTTCGCTAACATACTGTTATTTTGAAGGAATTGGCGCACGTTAGCTGGAATCCCAATACCAAAGTCAATCACAGTCAGCTTTAGTGTATTCAGGTTTGGATAACGCTGTCCACAGCTGAATACACCAATATCCGATAGCCCATGCTCAAAAGCATTGCTATAGATTTCCATAACAGTACAAATAATTTTGTCTTTGATAGTCTGATTCACTTCTATCCAATCACGTCCAAGCCATTTTGATTCAAGGTAACTCATTATAATGTCGATATTATAGTCAGGGTCTTCCCTGTAGGGTATAGAATTACCTTGCCAACCTTGCTGATTTTCTCCAAAGGCATAGAGAAAACCGTTTTGTGCAAGGTTGCTTCTAATACCGTCTTGAAGGGTTTCCCAAGCAAAGATAGCTTGACACCCACGGGCTTGAATAAGGCGAGCTAAACCACCCAAAAACGCCACAGCATTTTGGCGAAGAAAGCAACAGCCCGAAAAATCGAAGAGAATTTTTGGTGTATCGGTTCCTCTGATTTGCTGCCAAAGTCCAAACATCCGAATGAAGTCTTCTTTGTCATCGTTGAAGGTTGGGACTTTGAGCGTGATTATCTTTGGAGTTTCAGCAATGAAGGACACTGGATGATACTCAATCTCGTATTTTTACTTAAGAGTACAAATATACTCCAAATTTTTCTAAAACTCACTATTAAGCTGTTAAAACTTGCTTTGCTCCTACTTCCATCAGTTTCTCGCTACTGTCTCGCCCTTGTTTCAATTTGGCTTCTAGGGTATCGCAGAGAGACATCAGGCGATCGCACTTCTCTACAATCCGTTTTTGTTCTGCAAGTGGTGGAAGGGGAACAGGTAGATTACGAATTTGCTCTCTTGTAATATTCTTCATTGAATTACTAGTTCCTGTGCCTTGCCCAGCGTAATATTTTCTTGCTATTAAACTGTTGTTGTAGAGATTAAAGAATCTTTTATCTACTAAATTTGGGAAAGATACTCTAAGTGTTTTATCGTTAATCAATAATCGAGGTGGTGTATCCTCAACAATTACACTTTTACCAACTAGCAAGTTAGTATTTGCCCTAGACATTAAGAAATCACCAGCTTTGATTTCATATTCCTTTTTAGGCTCTACTCCAATAGGCAGAGCTTTATTTTCATTAGGATTATATTTGTCCCATGAAACGGCACTTATTTTAATAACTCCCCATTCCTCATCAATCTTGGGACGCATATCACATAGAGGACTTGCTCCTGCTTCAATATCTAGAATAACCTCACCGAATCTTGTCCATATCCAATTATCTGGAATATTAAAATCAATATCATTTTTGGCGATTGGAGATAATAAGGCTCTCTTAATTTTGCCTTCTTTTATTAGTGTTTCTTTATATATAGCGATTTCTTGTAAAAGAACTAAACCCCATCCATCACTGATATTTTGACGCACAAGTTTACCCTGCACGGCTAATTGCAAAATCGCCTGACGCAGTTTAGGAATTGTTTCAGGAATGCTGTAAAGTAAGTCAAAATTATTGCAAATGCGTTGCCAGTGTTGGCGGAATTCATCGGGATTTTTGGAGGAGAGGAGTTGAGCGATCACACTCTCATTCATCCTCACAATGCTCTTCTGCCTTTGTTGCTGCCGTTTTTCGATTTCCTCACATAAAACAGTGAGTTGTTTAACCTTAGCAACAATAAGACTTTGCTCAATAAGGGGTGGTAATCCCACAATAAATGAATTTAATAATTCTTTCCTAACGCCTGTTTGACCAGCTGTCCTTTCAGACTCATAAACTACTACTTTCTGTATTCTTGGTTCTTGCAGAAGATAGAATAGATAATCTCTAGTTACTGATGATTCTATTGGTTCAGCCTTCATTAAAGCAACATTGTATGTTCCTGTTAAACCTCTTAGAATTTGAAAAACTGGTGGGCCATATCTACCTATCATCACATCTTCTTGATTACAAGGACGATTAACAAACTCATTAGGAACATAAGTCTTAAAATTATCAGTCTTATAATCTCTAATTTGAATTAATCTTGTATATCCTTCTCTCTCTTCAAAAACAAATTTGTTTTTTGGTGGTTGGCTACCTCCTATAAAAGTAACTACATTTCCCAGTCTTACCCATTCCCAACCTGAAGGTAATAGATATGGGCTATCACTTTGTGTAATGATAGGCAGTTTAATCTCTTTCAACTTTCCTTCATTAATTAACTTTTTTCTTTCAACGTCGATTCTTTGAAGCAATATTGATGCAGGTTCATGATTGGGATTTTGAGGTACAAGCTTACCTTGAGGGGCAAGTTGCAAAATTATTTCTCGTAACTTTTCACCTGTATTTGGCGCATCAGTCAACAATTCAAAATTTTCAAAAAAACTTTCAAGCTTCATCTCTTTTCAACGCTTCCATCAACTCAAATTTCAACTTACTCCGCACATCACCCAACTCTGCCATGAGTTTCTGATGCTCTGCTAACATCTCATCTAAATCAGCGTGTTCTACATCAACTTTATGAGGATTTTTAATATCTAGGTTGTAACTATTCGCCTTTAAATCTGCAATTGAAACTTGCCAAGCAAATTCATTTTCCTCGCGGTTATCCCACCATTCTTGCTCCGGTGCAAACTCCTCAAAGCGAATCGGCTTAGTTTTCGAGTATGATTTATAACCTGCTGGGTAAGGGTGTTCATAATACCAAATCGTTTCTGTTGGTTCCCCTTTGCTGAAAAATAGCAGATTAGTTTTAATACCTGTGTAGGGACTAAATATGCCATTGGGTAAGCGAACAATTGTATGGAGATTGCAATCTTGCAGCAGTTTTTCTTTAATCCGCGTCTTCACACCTTCCCCAAACAGCGTACCATCTGGCAGAACTATTGCACCTCTACCGCCTTCTTTGAGTAAATGAGCAATCAGCACCAGAAATAAATCTGCCGTTTCTCGCGTGCGGAAAGTAGCGGGAAAATTGTCCTCAATTCCATCTTCTTCCATCCCACCAAAAGGCGGATTAGTGATAATAACATCCACCCGTTCGTGAGGACTATAATCGCGCAATGGTCGTGCCAAAGTATTATCATGTTCTGCTGACGGTACATCAATACCATGTAAAATCAGATTCGTTACACAAAGGTTAAAAGGTAACGGCTTTTTCTCAGTTCCGCGAATCGTCCGTTGCAGAATTTCTGGTACATCAGCACTTTGAAAATGTTGGCGAATGTAATCAATTGCTGCCGTTAAAAAGCCACCTGTACCGCAAGCTGGGTCAAATACAATTTCCCCTAATTGCGGCTTGATTCTATCTACAATAAACTTTGTTACCGCACGGGGAGTATAATATTCTCCGGCATTTCCCGCACTCTGCAAATCCTTGAGAATTTTCTCGTAAATTTCGCTAAACTGTTTTTTCTGGTCTTTTTTATTAAAATCAACTTCGTTGAGCTTATTAATTACTTGGCGGATGAGAGTGCCATTTTTCATATAGTTGTAGGCATCTTCAAACACCTTACCAATCATCTGCCCACGCGCATCAATTGCCGTAGTTCTCAGTTCTTTGAGGGTTTTAAATAAAGCATTATCTACAAAATCTAGTAAACCATCTCCAGTGATACCTTCGGAATCTGCTGCCCAATTCCGCCAACGCAAACCTTCAGGAATCGGAGATTTATAATTATCTTCTAACAGTTCATATTCTTCTTCACGGGCATCAAAAACCTTGAGGAAAATCATCCAAACTAACTGGTTAATGCGTTGCGCGTCACCATCAACGCCCGCATCCTTCCGCATGATATCTTGAATAGTCTTAATTGTAGTGCTGATTGACATAATATGAGACTGCGATCGCCGATTGGCAGAATTAACCTAGAATAGAAATCATATCGTATTCATACACTTGATAGTCATTCCAACCAAGAATGTTTATAACTATTTTTTGTGCAAAATTTTCGTTAGAGTGTAGGCTTAATGAAAATTCATTTCCAAAATAAGCTTCCAAATTTTGAAAGCATTGCTGGACTGGTAGTCTAAAGTTACCTTCCTCATAGTGTATTGATTGATTTCGTGCTTGCCAAATTATATTTTTTAAAACTTCATTACCTATACCTCTACCATCAGGGCAATTTCCTAAACCTCTATGTACAATTGAAATTCCTTGTTTAGCTATTTGAAGTAACGCACCGCAAAGAGATGATACAGCAAATAATTTAACATCTATTAAATTTTTCAAGCATTCCATCTGAGCAATTAAGTGTTTCTCTTGCTCACTTAATCTCTCTGAGTACTTCATCAATTGAACGTATTCATACTGAACTTGCATTGGGCTGATATCATCTGACATATCTCCCGCATAAAATCTTTCATAAGAAAGCTTTAATTCCTCATAAATTTGGCGTTTTCTTTCCTCTGCTTTTTCAAGGTCTCTTTCATCGTGCATGATTAAATCAATAATATTACTTGCTGCATATTTTGTATCAATCAAATACGGATTCATAAAAATTTACTATTGCTAATAATACAAATTTTAAATTTACAAAAAATATATTAATATATCTCATTTATTTAGCCTAATCATTGAAATATTATTGCTACTATTTCAAATAATCTTTAGGATTATTAAGATACTCGATATAATTCTTCTTTGAGAACAGACAAAGCTTGTAAATAAGCTTGCTTACCACCGAAAATACTAATTATCTCTAACGGAGTGCCTAAATCGCTGATTGGTTGAACCTTTAACACATCAAGACTTTCTATATCTTCAATTCCCTCATCAGCATACTTATCCAACAAAGCATTTAAAACCGTTCTGGCTTGTTCGCCATAGTTGTTAAAATAGTCACGCTTGCGGACATTGTTTGCTCTTTCTCTGCGAGTTAGTGGCGGTTGGTCAAAGACAACATGACAAATTAAATCTAAGGGGTCAAAATCCTTACCAATCTCTTTTTCTAAAGCTTCCAAAGGTACACCCAACTCTTGTAACTCTTGGATAATAGCCTGCTTCTGCTCCGTAGAGTGCCATTTCTTCAAGAAAGCATCTAATGAGGCATACTCCTGACTAACTGTTTTGCGAGTATAGTCTTTAATCGATTCCGTAATCAGCTTACCCTCCTTGCCGTAGTATTGCTCTCGAATAAAAGCAATAGACACCTCTTCGTCTGCAATTACATACCTATCCCGCGTTTGCTTGCGGCTAATTTCGCCATCATCTATAACTACCTCATCGTCTCCAGCATCAGGCGGAACAATGGGATCAGCTGGCTTAGGCTGATAAATTTGTACAGGATCGCCATCAAAATCAGGGTCAGCAAATAACTCTGTCGCTTTTTTAAAGTCCATAATTGTGAAGAACATTTTGCCATAGTCTTCATCAATGCGAGTCCCGCGACCAATAATTTGCTTAAATTTGGTCATTGACAGGATGCGCTGGTCTAAAACAATCAATTTGCAGGTTTTAGCATCAACACCCGTCGTCAGCAACTCAGAGGTAGTAACAATCGTGGGGTATTTACTTTCTGGATCGATGAAATTATCCAATTCTGCCTTACCCTGAGCATCATCCCCAGTAATTCGCATAATATAGCGGCTATTACCCGCCACCAAATCAGCATTCTCATTTACCAACGCCACCCGCATCCGTTCTGCGTGGTCAGTCGTCTCACAAAAAATGATAGTTTTGGCAAAGCGATCGCTTGATTTAAGATAATCAGAAATAATCCGTGCAACTAACTCAGTGCGCTTCTCTAGCACCAGAGTTCTATCAAAATCTCGTTGATTATATACTTGGTCGGGAATTGGTTTACCATACTTATCCCGTTGACCTGGCTTTGGTTTCCATCCGCTCAAGTCTTTATCTAAATCAATCCGAATCACTTTGTAGGGAGCTAAAAAACCATCTTCAATCCCTCGCTTGAGTGAATAGGTAAAAAGTGACTCGCCAAAATAAAGGCTGTTAGAAACTTCTTCTGTTTCCCTTGGGGTAGCTGTCAAGCCAATCTGCGTAGCATTTCTAAAATATTCTAAAATTTCTCGCCATGCGGAATCCTCATTAGCACTTCCTCTATGGCACTCATCTATGATAATTAAGTCAAAAAAATCTGGAGAAAATTGGCGATAAATATTTTTCGCCTCTTCATTTCCCGTTACTGCCTGATAGAGACATAGATAAATTTCATAAGATTTATCTATCTGTCGCTTCTGAATTTTGGTCATTTTTGAGCCAAAGGGTTTAAAGTCATTGACTCTAGTTTGGTCAACCAAAATATTCCGATCTGCCAAAAACAGGATACGCTTTTTCGCCCCCGATTTCCACAACCGCCAGATAATCTGAAAAGCTGTAAAAGTCTTACCTGTACCCGTCGCCATTACTAACAGAATGCGGTTTTGTCCTTTTACGATCGCTTCAATTGTGCGATTAATGGCAATCTGTTGATAATAGCGTGGCTGTTTTTTATCAGGACTGGGGTAGTAATCTTGAGCAACAATCGGCTGAATCTCCGAGTCAATTCCCTTCCAATCACAGTATTTTTGCCAAAGTTCCTGCGGTGTCGGGAACTGCTCAAGGGGGATTTCTCGCTCTCGCTGTCCTTCGGTAATTGTGCGATCGCACATCATAAAAGCGTCGCCATTAGAGCTAAAGATGAATGGTACATCAATTAGTTCACCAGTTGCGATCGCTTGTTGCATCCCCGCACTGACACTGTGATTATTATCTTTAGCTTCAATTACAGCCAGTGGTACACCGGGTTTGTGATACAGCACATAATCAGCGCGTTTCTGCTCACCTCGACTAGCAAGCTTACCCCTAACAATCACCCTACCTTTTGTCAGCGTCACTTCCTCACGAATCTGAGTGTTGATATCCCATGCCCGATTAGTTAGAGCAGGTGTAATGTACTTTGTACAAATATCACGTTCACTCAAAGATTTCTTGTCAATTGCTTCTGACATAAAAGGGTCGGCTTTCGGTTAAGAGAGGGTTGGTATAATTCTACACTTCAATCTTGCCTGTCGTTAAGTGTGAAAATACTAGCATTGTGCTATGTGGCAACCACAAAACCTATATATTCAAAGTCAAATTAGCTACTAAATCTTTTAAGATTGTCCCTTAATTGTTGATGAATGCGTTAGCGTAGCTTGCCGCAGGCATCGCACCAAAAAGGAATCACAGTCTGCCAATTGCAAAGGTTTTTCAGGCGATCGCCTAACTAATAACATTAGCCGCTTCATCTTGCAAGATTGAGCAACGCCTAACGGCGTAAAGCCACGACTCACGAGATAGCCAATCTTCACGGGCTTCAGCATCCCCTTGAGCAACGCCTAACGGCATAAAGCCACGACTCACTATCGTCCAAAGGATAATGTCTCTATCCGTCTTTGGGAATTGAGCAACGCCTAACGGCATAAAGCCACGACTCACGATCGCCAGCTAAAGAAATGTTTGCAACAAGGAATTGAGCAACGCCTAACGGCATAAAGCCACGACTCACCATAAAGTCAAAATTCGGTTTGTTCTCCCGAATCGTTTGAGCAACGCCTAACGGCATAAAGCCACGACTCAGAGCAAAGGCTAAAACCCTTGGGTGATGAAGGCTCACTTACAATTTTACAAGTACCCCTTAGCCGGAGATCCCAAAAAGACAAAACTTATCAATTTCTTGTATTTCTTCAACCTCTATAACTCAATCCTCCTAACTCTTTCAAGGATTTGCAAGCACCTTTTTCTATCTAAATTTCTATATCCCTTAACCCTGTAATTTTTTGCGTCATTTTTTACCCTCAATTCTCCTCGCCAGCAGGGTACTTGTCAAATCGGAGATTGAACCATTGTCCAGGCTAAATCAGGAGGTGATAATCTATCTATTTCCTCAATCCGATACCTCAAAAATCGGGTATTTCTTGACCCCACATGGTCAACCCAATAGGGTAAGGTTAACCTGCCTCTATTATCTATAATTGCCCACTGTCTCACTCCCTCTAGATAATCTTCCGAGACAAGTTTGATCGTTTTAATCAACTGGTCGCTTTCTCCCAAAAATAAACAACCGAACCGTCTTACTAGCTCAGGATGGTCAAACGCTAACTGTATCCTCTCCCTTAAACTTGGTTGTATCTTTTCCTCGTCAGAACGAACCCAAATCAAACACTTCAGATTAGACAAAATTTCTTGATAACAGGGAATAACATTCTCTGGATGGCTAAAATCAGCATTCTTAAACCGTCTCATTTGACGTAAAATTTGCGACTTTTTGGGGCTAGATAACATTGCGATCGCCAATTCTACCCCACAGTGGCGATAGATATTCGTTTCCCCTACCAAAGATAACAACATCCCATACACTGTCGCTGGAGGAGGAACAGGATAAGTTTTTCCCATTTCCCTTGCATGGGAATCCCGAAAAGTCGCAAATGGAACATCCAAATAGAGAATTAATGGTGCAATCATTTTGATTCTTCTAAGCCCAAATCTCTTTTAATGACTGTTTTCAAAACTTCAATCATTTCATTTCGATTACGATAAATATGTGCCTTCTTCAAAGGGGAACTTTCAAAATTATCCAATTGCTGTAACTCCTTAACAATTGTTCCCCCAATCCACAATTTACTAGGGTCAATCTGTCCGCATTCCACTTCATCTATAAACTCTTGTGAAAGTTTTGCTTCCTTACTCTTAGGATCGCAATATTCAAAGCAATAGGAAATATATGAAGCAAAATGATTTGTCCATTGAAATACCAAACTATCGGGACAGAAAGGATAATTAAAAATATTACTACTCCCTCCTACCTTGGGTAAATTCATAATCCCGTCTATCAGAGGTAAAATCCGCGAAAAATCTTTGAGATGAGTGACATCAATTCCAAAATAATATTGATATCTAGTTGCATGATATTCTGTAAAATGGAGAGACGTGCTATCCTTTTCTCTGCCACTTTTTGCCCCTAACTTGACTGCACCATCATAAGGCGTTAGCGAAACAGCCATATTCATCCCTAAAGCACCCATTCTTTGATTAAGAGTGCTGACTTTTGTTTGCTTCTTTTTTCTCTTTGTTGTTGAAGTCTCCTCCTCTGTTTCAGCAGATTCTAATAAAGCAAACCCAAAAATATCATCATCATAAAATTGTTCTGGATCGAAATCTTCACTTGTTAAGCGATTAATATGTTCGTCCTCATCCCAGACTCGATTAACTAAATAACCTTGCTTTTGAAGATAAAAACGTAACGCCCAACGAATTGCACTTGAACCTACAAAAGAATGAATCTTACCATTATTCCAATAGCCTTTTTGCAGAATAGTCTTATTTCCTCGTCTAATGTCATGATTTAAAGACGCTAAACCATAACGAGTGAGGACTGTTCCGTAAAGATAATAATTGGGGATATTATTCTCATTCTTCTTCTGACTCATAATTCACTTCTTCTACTTTTTGATTGTTTGGGAATAAACTATCATCCATATTTGTGGGTTTATCTTTGGGTTTATAACTGGCGATCGCTAACAATGACCAAATTCTTATTTCTTGCCAAGGTGATTTTTTAATTAGTAGTGCAATCTCTTCCTGATGCTCATTAAAATACTTATTTAATCCCCCTCTTACTAAAAAGTCAGACAAATATTCCTTGAACGACAATTCATCATAACAATAGTTTAGCTCTGCCCTTAATCGTTCAACTTTCTTCTTAATTGGAGGATCTTTCCCTTCCTCTGTTTTGGCATAAATTTTAGCAAAGTTGCCCTTCATAGCTTGCTGAAATACCTTAATAAAAATAAGATACTGCTTGTCTTCTTCACTATTCTCTGCCATGATGATGAGTCCTTCTCGATTAGAAAATAACTGGTTAAATAAATATTCTTTTGAATCCTCTATCACCAATTTTTCCCATAAATTAGACCACCAATGGATTCCTTTCACTAAATTATCAGCAATCAGGGAGCGAATCGGATTGACCTTAATAAAAATTTGCTTATATTTAATTATCTGATAATTAGTTTTAAAGTATTTTTGCACCTGTTGATAAGTGATTAAAATATTCTTATCAATTTTAATTTCTTCTATACTCATCAATGTCGGTTGACGAGAAGCTTTATTTGTTTTTTCATATAACCAAACTTGACAAGCTTGATAGTAGCCCACTTCCGGCTGAATATCGTCTAAGCTGTAATAAAGTAATCCCGCTTCACCAAGGGTACTAACATGAAGCTGTTTAGTTTCAAATTGCTGTAATCGCCATCTCCTTTGAGAAGCATCTTCAAAATCCTTGATTTCTGGAATCACCACTAGATAGCGATGGGGTTTCCTTTCCTTCAAGTCTTCTGATGGAATATGAAGTAAGCAATAATGACAAACTACTGGTACAAATAATAATGCTAAAGCGTATTCAGGTTTCTCTTCTAGTTTTGTAGTATTCTGCGTCCGAGCATGGCGAACAATTCCCCCTAAATACAACCAACTGGTTATTTCAATATAATCATGTCTGAGTTGTTGGGTATCTGCCTCGCATAACTTCTCTGCAAAGGTTTGATGTGCGTACCAAGTTAGAGATTTATATTGATACTCGACTTGTTTTTCTTCAAACGTTAGTTCAGTGTTAATTATCTCTCCTGCTTGATAAAACTTATTAAGTCGCAGGAAAACAGCGCATATTCCCTCATGAATATGGATTTTCTGCCTTAAATCTATTCGATCATTGTCTAATCCTACTAAATGAATTAAACCTGTATCATCTAATTGAAAAGACTCATTAATTAACCAAGATAAGGCGATAAAATCACTTCCTTCCCAGAATAATTCAATAGTATCAGCAGTCAAAAACCATGATATATGTCCTCCCCGTTGACGAGGTAAGGGATATTGCTTTTCCAATCGCTTTAAAGTCATGTAAAGTCCGGTCATTCCGACGCGGTGCATTATTGTCGTATCCGCAGCATGGAGAGATAGGGAAATTTTGGGTTGGGTAGAGACTATCATCAGGTTTCCTCTTCTCCCTTGCTGCGAGTCGCTGGGACAAATATTCCACACATCATCTTTCGTTTCCCGCCAATTCCCTGTTCTTGCAAGGTTAAGGAATCTTCAGGATTGAGTTCACTGATTTTTACGCCAAATCCTCTAACTTTAAACTGTTTTCCTTCTTTATTGATGGTTAATTGTCTTCGTTGAGGTGTTCCATCTTGTCGGGTAAGAAGTTCAATTTTTCCTTGTATTCCTAAATTATCCAGTTGCCGTTGAACAGCTTCAATAAAGTTAGTAGAGTCTTGGAACCCTTTAATTATCACTAATCTCGAATAGACACTTTCTGAAGAAACTAACGGTTTGTAGTCAGGAATATCTAGTTGATAAAAATTTTGACCTATATGAAAGGCTTGACCCGCTAAATAAGGATAAATTAAAGGAATTTGTTGATGATAAATCCGAACTTTTAGACGAGATTGAGCAGTGAGTTCAAGCAAATTGTTTCTGGTCGGTATTCCAGTAATCGGATGAATCCCAATAGACTTTAGTTCGTGAAGGCTAGGACAGATACTGGACAAAGCACTATAGATAACATAACCATTATCAAGAGGAATCGGTGCGCCTCTTAGCTTAAACGTTAAGTCTACATATTCCTCACTTTGAATTAATATGGCTGCCATAGATGGAAATTTTGAGATGTCAGAGTTTGTTTAATACATCAACATTCTCTTGTGCAAAATTGTCCTCACTGTCATCGCCGACTACTTTGCTTAGAGTGGCAATCCAGTTTAGGCTATTGTTCGCAATGTTCTCAGTGGTTAGGAGGGTCTTCTAATACTCCAGTAGTTACTCAGAACGGATGGATGGCCGAAAGTTTCTATCCCATACCAGCATAAACCGCTTCTGTTCCATTCATTCTAAAAAAATCCGGCGCTTTCCTGCTTTCTGTGCTTGATTGGACTCACGGCAAGCTTATCCTTCCAATTTGGACTGGCGGCAAAGTTATGGTTCCAAACTGTCAATTTCATCCAAAATTAGCTGACGCAAGAATGAGGGTTGTAGTGTTGTTGACGGCAAAGTTATGGTTCCAGTAACGGCAAAGTTATGGGTAAAGTCACAAATTGAGAGAGTTAGGGAGTTTTTTTAGATGGTTTTATTTGCTGTCTACCTAACCAGTCTCGAAAGTTGGAATGATAAAGACTGTAATGCGTTTTTAGAGCGATTTGTTGTTTCTGTAAGAACTCTAGCCAATTTTCTAGCACTTCCTCAACTTCATACTCATCAGTATCAATGATTTGTGCGATGCCTGCGGCGGTCTGCGCCAACACTGATATTGCTTTTTGCTGCTGTATTAATACATGTAACACATCTGTGCTATGTTTCGTGTCTTGTTCGGGTGGAAACATTTTATGTAAATGCTGCTGATAATATGCTTCTAAACCAGGCGGGGGTTGATTGTACTGGAAAGGTATCGGGTAGAAATTTTCTGCAATCGCACTTATTACCTGACTGACATACATAAAATTATTTTCGCTCAAAGTGGTGAGCCGATGGCCAAGGGCAAGCTGCTCCGCATCTACGCAGAATTCTTGCTCATTAATCTGATGATTACTCAGCCAAGATTTAAGATTTGACCTCTCCCCCAGTATGGCAGGGGAGTAATCTTGTCCCTCCTTTCCTTCGCAGGGAAGGAGAGTTAGGTGATTTTGAATATATGCTTGGATATCTTGCCGATTTTCTTCTGGATAATTAGCTAAATCAAGACTTTGCGACGGCGTTTCAATTAATAAACCTGACTTCTCTCGCAAGAAAGGTCTACGAGTGAGGAGGAAATAGACCCCATCCGGGAGATAGCGGGGGAGATAAAACAGATTTGTACCAGGTGGTTGGCTGTTGCGGTCAATCCAATTCAACCCATCAATGGCAATAATGAGTTGTTGATGAGGTTCTAACTCATCGCTGATTTGCTGGAGAAGACTAGAGAAAAACCAACTTCCCTCTGTGGCGTTATCAGGGAGGGAGATGTAATTAAGCGAGTATTGATTAATGAGTTGCGTGCAGATATTTATGAGAAATTCGTCAGCACGATTCTTACCCTCAAGTTCGGCATTGTAATAAATAACTTGAGGATTGTTTGTCACATATTTGGCGAGGATGGCACTTTTACCGCTACCGGGTGCGCCAATGATGCTGAAGTAACCTTGATTATGCCGGTGGAGAAAGTTGTTAATAGCCCTGAAGACAAATTCACGACCAACAAAATTTTGGCTTTTTTCTTGAATGATTTGTTGAAACTTTGTTGGATGTCCTCTGGAATTGATTGCAGTGGGTGGTTTGGGTGGTGAATTCATAATTTTGGAGAATCATGAAAAGATAAGACAACAGTAGAGGTAGTTATTGAAGTCCGGTTAGTAAATTTTAACGAGTAAATTGTCAAATTTTATCAACAATTAACAGCCGCCGGATATCAGCTTATACAAAAATTCACTAGTGGTGAAAATTTATTAGTTAAAACCTTCCCTAATGTAAATATTAACGTCAACAAAATTTTTGGCAGATAAAATTACTTTCTCCTTTATCCCCCTTTTATCTCCTCAAGACGCAAAAAATGCACCCTTCCTAAAGCATCTCCCGCTACAATTGTCTCGCCATCTGGTGCAACTGCACAGCAACGAATGGGACTATCGGCAGTGAAACTAACAATGACCTCTGCTGTTGTCAGATTCCAAACTTTAAGGATTGTGTCACGGGAAGTAGAAATCACCTGTTGCCCATCAGGGGTGATAGCGACAGCATTTATCCAGTGATTATGACCAGTGAGGGTGAATAGTTCCTCCCCAGTTGTCAGATTCCAAACTTTGAGAGTTTTGTCAGAAGAAGCAGAAATCACCTGTTGCCCATCAGGGGTGATAGCGACAGCATTTATCCAGTGATTATGACCAGTGAGGGTGAATAGTTCTTCCCCAGTTTCCAGATTCCAGACTTTCAGAGTGTTGTCAGAGGAAGCAGAAATCACCTGTTGCCCATCGGAGGTGATAGCTACGGCATTTACCCAGTTAGTATGACCTTTCAGGGTAAATATTTCCTTCCCAGTTGCTAGATTCCAGACTTTCAGAGTGTTGTCAGAGGAAGCAGAAATAACTTGCTGCCCATTGGGAGTAACGACGAGGGCATTTACCCAGTTATTATGACCAGTGAGAGTGAATTCTTCTTCCTTAGTTGCCAAATTCCAGACTTTAATGGTTGTGTCACGGGAAGCAGAAATCACCTGCCGTCCATTGGGAGTAACGGCGACAGCATTTACTGGGTTATTATGACCAGCGAGGGTGAATAATTCCTCCCCAGTTGCCAGATTCCAGACTTTGAAGGTGTTATCAGAGGAAGCAGAAATAACCTGTTGCCCATTTGGGGTGACGGCGATGGCATTTACCCAATTACTATGACCATTCAGGGTAAATTCTTCCATTCCGTTTCCCAAATTCCAGATTTTGAGGGTGTTGTCAGAAGAAGTAGAAATCACCTGTTGCCCATTTGGAGTGACGGCAACGGCATTTACCCAATTACTATGACCATTCAGGGTAAATTCTTCCACTCTGTTTCCCAAATTCCAGACTTTAAGGGTTGTGTCACGAGATGCGGAAATTACCTGCTGTTGATTAGGGGTAATGGCGACGGCATTTACCCAGTTATTATGACCATTCAGGGTAAATTCTTCCATTCCATTTCCCAAATTCCAGATTTTGAGGGTGTTATCAGAGGAAGTGGAAATCACCTGTTGTCCATTAGGGGTGATGGCAACGGCATTTACCGAGTCATTATGACCAGTGAGAGTGAATAGTTCTTCCCCTGTTGCCAGATTCCAAACTTTGAGGGTGTTGTCAGAAGATGCAGAAATCACCTGTTGTCCATTAGGGGTGACGGCAGCGGCATTTACCGAGTCACTATGACCAGTGAAAGTGAATAGTTCTTCCCCAGTTGCCAGATTCCAGACTTTGAGGGTGTTATCAGAAGAAGCAGAAATCATCAGTTGCCCGTTAGGGGTGATGGCAACGGCTTCTACCGAGTCACTATGACCAGTGAAGGTGAATAGTTCTTCCCCAGTTTCCAGATTCCAGGCTTTGAGTGTGTTGTCACAAGAAGCGGAAATTATCTGTTGTCTATTGGGAGTGATGGCGACAGCATTTACATCTGAGGTATGACCAGTGAAGGTAAATAGTTCTCCCCCAGTCTCCAGATTCCAGACTTTAAGGGTGTTGTCAGAAGATGCGGAAATAACTTGCTGCCCATTGGGAGTGATGGCGACGGCATTAACCCAGCTATTATGACCTGTGAGAGTGCGAAGTAAGCGTCCCCCTGGTGGCGTTAAGCTTAGGGTCAAGGGGCACAGCCAAGGAGTAGCTATACTTTGCTTTATTTTTGCTAATAATTCCTGAATCTCCTCTGGCATTTTGTGATGTAGTAACCGTCCATGCAATTGACTCGCTAGTTGCTCCTTATCCACTGCTAAAACATGTGCTGATAGTCTTAATGCGCCTTGAATCAATTGGAGACTTTTGACTTTTTCAGAGTTGTATTTCGAGTAATTTAATGTCTGTGTAATTAAACTCAAATCATAATCTTCAATTAGCGGCTGTACCCCAAACTCAGGATGGTTAATCTTTGCCACCAAAAAATCAAAATCAGTGAGGGTTTGGTAATACTTCTCCAAATTTCCCGACTTCACCAAGTTTGGCGTTAAACTGCCCAAGTAAGCACGTTGAAAAGCGGGACTTTGTACCGCTAACTTGCTAGCAAATTCTCCCATCTCACGCCATCTTCCTTACAAGATAGTCTACAATGCGTTGATTAACCTCTTGAAATAGCTTCCGTTTGGAATCCAAAACTCGTTTTGCTTTTAAGAAGTCTAAAAAACTAGCGTGATAGATGCTATAGCAGTTTTCTCCTTCTAGAATCTGGGGCTTCAAATACTCAACCCACTCATCTAAAACTGATTGGACATCATATTCATCCTGTTCGGCAATATCTGCGATCATCTCGCAGGGAATTGGTGTACCAATTTCCACTAAAATAAATAAGATAAATACTTTTACTTCCTGGGGCTTTTCATCCATCCCCATACGTACCCAATGGACTTGGTAATAGTCATCAAGACCATCGGGTAATTTATTTATACTCAGGTCATTATAGTCACCTTTAGCAATTCCTGGCAAAATATAGCGTAGATACATGAAATTATTTTCGCTCTTAGTTGCTATCTGCTCAACAAAATCTTGATCGGAAATGTTGCGGTTTTGAATCCATTGTTTAAGTTCATTCTTATAATCTTTATCGACATTCAAAAACAACCCAATAAACTCTTTGATATCTTCACGACTCAAATTAATATACTGACTTCCCCTTAAATCTAGTTCCTCGACGGGGACATCTGGTGCAGACAGGCGTTTTTTATCTCTGGTATAGGGTCGTCTAGTTAGCAAGAAATAAACATGTTCAGGAAGCGACGGCGGTAAATCTAAAAGATTTCCTCCTGCTTCTTGTTCCACTTCATCAAGGGCATCGACTACAATTACTAGACGATCGCCAGCAGTCAGTTTTTTGCTAACCTGTTCTAGTAAATCTGCTAAATTAGCCTTTTCGGCATTTTGCAACTGATAACGTTTAACTAATTGTTTGCGAATACTTTCAAGAAATAGCTCTGCTCGATTGCGACCATCGGAGCGAATATTAAAATAGCATGGTGATTTATTGTCCCAGACGTATTTAGCCGCAATGGTACTCTTACCCATACCTGCATCACCCACTACGGTGAAGTAACCATTAAGGTTTTTGTCGCAAAATTGCTTAAAAGCCTCAAAAACAAATTTACGACCGCAAAACGAGCGAATTTTCTCTCGAATTAATGACTTAAATTCCGCTGGATACTCGTCTAAATTCCATTCAGGGAAAGGCTCAAACTCTATTGATTTACTTCTTTTAGCAACCTGAATAAATATTTCTCCAAATTCTTCTAATTCGGATCGCAGTTCAATTCTCATCAATCGGATATCAAATTCTGAATCCTTTCCCTGCAAAAACTTTTCTACTTCTTTGTAGAAACCCAAGGGATTATTTGAAGTATAAGCACTCCAAAAAGCATTTTTAATTTCTCTTTCTCGAAAAAGATTAAGCAGTACTTCCGGCTTATCCACACCATACTCAATTAAAGAGTAAACATAAACACCATCAACATCTTTAGGTGGTTGTACTGGGTCAAACTTGAATTGTTTTAAGGTTCTAACTACAGTTTCATTGCGTTGAGCTTGATTGATAACTAGAGAAGTCGCAGGTTTAGCAATACTCTTAAGTGCATTAACTACTAAGTCAATACTCATCTTCACTAATGGTAGAGATAATTTTTACACCCATAACCTATCCTAACGACAGATGGCAAAATTTACCCTATCCATTGCTATTATATGGCGATCGCTCCCTCTAATCTCTTCCTTTGCGCTCTTCTCTATCTCAAAAGCTCAACATTCACCCTCAAAAGTTCAACTGCGGCAATATAAGCCTTGCAACCATAGAAACTTTATAGTTTGCACACTAAAGATAGTCATCTATGGTATAGAAATGTATAGAATCTTGTAAAGATATAAAATATAGTTGTTAAATGCACACATTTTTAGCTTCTTCCTCAATGCAGCTGTCTGTACCACCAAATCACTTTCAGCCTATGAAGATTGTCGCGCTGGGGGACAGCTTAATTTATGGATTCGGCGATCCAGAAAAAGGAGGTTGGATCGAGCAACTACGGCGATGGTGGATGTTGCCGGATAGTGCGGGTCATATTCTTTATAATTTAGGGGTAAGAGGCGATCGCACGCAACAAGTGGCACAAAGGCTAGAAGTTGAATTTCGTCACCGGGGTGAACTGCGAAATCGCGTTCCTGATTTAATTATTTTATCAGTAGGCGTCAACGACTCAGCGCGGTTGGCGCGTCCTGATGGCCGAAGCTACACAGATTTTACCGTATTTGAAAAGGAAATTGCTTCTCTGCTAGATTTGGCACAGCAACTCTGTCCTGTGTTATTTGTGGGCATGGTGCCAGTGGATGAAAGCAAGATGCCATTTTTAGATTGTTTTTATTATAATCATGCCGATCAGTACCGCTACAAAGAAGCAACTCGAATTGCTTGCAATAAACGGCAGATTCCCTATTTAGATATTTTTGAGCAGTGGATGGAACGCGGTGAAACTTGGCGGCTCAAACGCTTGGGTGAAGATGGTCTTCATCCCAATACACTCGGTTATCAAGCTTTATTAGAAGATGTAATCAATTGGGAAGCAATACCTTCAATGGACTTTGCCAATGCAGCTTACCATTCTAAATTTGATTATCACCTGAAACCATCCTAATAATTAATATAGATGTGTTGGTGCTTTGGGGCTAGTACAAAAAGGCAAAACTAAAAAGAAAGAATGCTTATTTTGTAAGCTTTCTGGCTATTTTAAATGGGTGGTTTGTTTCTGCCGTGTTGTACTAGTTAATATTGTCGTATTTGCGATCCTTGCAAAAAGCACCACAATCTTCCTAAACTTTTAATGAAGCGAGTCAAAATCTATTGATAAAAACTCTAATTTCTCTATATTATTCATAACTCATAACTCAGCACTCCTATGACACCAACTTTATTTGGCCGTTGGCAAACTCGATTATTATTACTTGCAACTGTCGGCGTACTCGTATCTTTGCCTTTTGCAATGGGTTGGATTGGCCCTGGTGCTAACTCGGTTTATTTTTGGATACTTGCTTATGTCGCCATCTTTGGCTTAGGCTGGGATGTGCTTTATGACTATCTGCAAAAATCTCGTTGGGATAGAGATTGGCCCGCAGTTTATCAACTATTAGCTGGTATATGGGAATTGGTGTTTGTGTTTTGTGGAGTCAAACTGTTTGGCTTTTTACCAATACCTCTACCTAAGGAGGAACTGTCGATAGGAGCTTTTGTATTTCACTACAGCATTGTGTGGCTAGCAGTTTTTATTAATTCCCAAAGCCTGATGCGAATTATCTTTCTTCGTTGGCGTTTTCGGGGTGGAGAATGGTTGTAATACAGTAATCAAATCAGATTCTTATATATGGCGGTTTTAGTTTGGATGCAATATGTTGTATTGACGTACATTTGTGTGCGTTTCTAAGAACAACATGGTAGTTGCTGCAACTTTGGAAACCAAAGCAATGCATTGCCTGTTACATCTAATCAAATTAAAAATACCTATTTCAGGAGTGCTGAGTACTGTTAGCGGTAGCGAGGCGTTGAGCCAGTGCGATTATTACTTTTTACCATACTCAGTACTATTTCAATACTTTTCGGATAAACCCAACAATCTCTCTTTTGATCTGGGGAAAGGTTAAAGGGGAAGGGGTAAGGGTTTGAATTTACCTTTACCCCTTCCCCTTTCTCCCAAAACCCGAAAAGTATTGAGTACTATTTCAGTAATGTTTCCCAAATTGACACTTGTGCTGATGTAGTAGTCATATATTGAAAAAACAGTACAAGCTTTGGAGTCTGGGGAGATTCTTCAATGCAGAGACGCAAATTAAGGAAGTGTAATGTCAAATTTTGATCTGGTTATTAGGCTATTTCTACAACTCACAGTTATTTTAGCTACTTGTCGCATTGTCACTATTTTAGGACGCCGCTATCTTGGTCAAACTGATGTTGTTTGCGAAATGATTGCAGGTGTAATGCTAGGGCCATCACTTTTAGGATTGATTGCACCAGATTTTCAGCAATGGCTGTTTCCTAAGCTGCCGATCATTACTGCTGTCGGACTCAAGATACCCAATCCATCAATGTCGATTTTATATGCTATTAGCCAGATTGGGTTGGTAATTTATATGTTTTTAATTGGTTTAGAGTTCAACACTAAACTGTTAAAACATCATATCAAAAGTGCAAGTTTGCTATCTGCTGCTGGGATTATCACTCCTTTTATTTTAGGAGCGATCGCATCTTTTTGGTTTTATCACAATGGTGATTTCTTTCAACCAAAAGTAACGCCGTGGTCAGCCGCGCTGTATCTGGGTGCATCGATGACAATTACGGCTTTTCCCATGTTAGCTCGCATTCTTTACGAACGCGGTCTTGCACAAACCCGCTTTGGTACTTTGGCTTTGGGTGCAGCATCGGTAGATGATGGAGTTGCCTGGTGTTTACTAGCGATCGTGCTTGCTAGCGTCAAAAATTCTCTGAGCATTGCCATATTAGCAATTGGTGGTGGCATTTGCTACGTGCTGTTTGCAATTTTTCTCGGTCAACCTCTACTGAAAGCGTTCACACGGATGACGAAACGCGATACAGGTGTGAATAGACAAACCCTGACTTTAATGTTGATAATTTTGATGTTTTGTGCATGGTTTACCGATGTCACAGGCATCTATGCAATATTTGGTGCTTTTGTGTTGGGAGCAGTGACACCACGGGGAGAATTCGCCCAGCAAATTCGCCACTATACGGAGTTTTTAACTAGTTCTTTTTTGTTACCGATATTTTTTGTCTTCTCTGGACTGAATACTCAAATTGGATTGGTAAATACACCTACTTTGTGGGGAATTACGCTCTTAATTATTGCGATCGCAATTCTCGGTAAAGGTGTTGCTTGTATGCTGGCTGCAAAATTGGGCGGGGAAAATTGGCGAGAATCAGCAACTATCGGCGCTCTGATGAATGCTCGTGGTTTGATGGAGTTAATCATCCTGAATATTGGTCTAGAACAAGGTATAATTACGCCAACTTTATTCACTATAATGGTTATTATGGCAGTCATTACTACCCTGATGGCATCACCACTGATTGCTTTTTTATTGCACGGTACAAGCTATGAAAAATCTTCCATTTAAGCAGATTTAATTATCAAATTAATTACTTCGTAATTGGGTAATTCTCTGCTTTGACTCTGGCTATAGCAATCCTAAATAAGTTACAACCAAAAGATCCCCGACTTATTCAAGAAGTCGGGGATCTGAGCCTCGGAGTGGAGAGCCAATCAAATAGTATTACAATATAACGTTAATTTTATTGCTATCGTTAAATTGGAAGTTATTTTAGATGTAGTTCCTAAAATCATCAGAATTCATATTTCACGACTGCAACTGTATCGTAACAATAATTCATATAACCACGAAGCACAAATTACTCTTGGTTGTATCTAACAAGCTTGACATTTTGCAGTCTTTTAAAGAATTATCTTAGGGAAACCAGATAGTTAATTGTGAGGAAACCATGCACATAGTTGTTCTCGTTCTGGTTGAGGTGCTGATTGTTATTGGACTTTCACGCCTAGTAGGGCTAGGATTTCGTTCTATTAAGCAACCGCTGGTAATTGGTGAAATTGTTGCCGGAATTATGCTCGGCCCATCTTTACTTGGTTTAGTTGCTCCCCATCTAGCAGTTACCTTGTTTCCACCAGAAACTTTTCCTTTTCTCAATGTTTTGTCTCAGGTGGGACTAATATTTTTCATGTTTTTGATTGGGCTAGAACTAAATCCCAAATACCTCGGCGGACAATTAGAAGTAGCAGTTTTAACTTCTCATGTCAGCATTTTGATGCCGTTTTCTCTGGGAACATTGCTAGCGGTGGTACTTTATCCCCTAGTTTCCAATGCAAGTGTATCTTTTACCGCCTTTGCTTTGTTTTTAGGGGCTGCGATGTCGATTACTGCCTTTCCAGTGTTGGCGCGAATCATTACTGAAAACAATTTACAAGGAACGCGTTTAGGAACGTTGGCGTTAACTTGTGCAGCAGTGGATGATGTGACAGCTTGGTGTTTGTTAGCAGTAGCGATCGCAGTTGCTCGGACTGGCAACTTTGCTGGTGCTATACCCACAATTATTGCCAGTATAGTTTACATCGGCTTGATGTTGACGGTGGGACGTTGGTTCCTGCAACGCCTTGCCAAACACTACCTCCGTGCAGGACGACTCAGCCAATTACTGCTAGCTGGGATTTATATGGGTGTGGTTGCGTCAGCACTAATCACCGAACTAATTGGGATTCACTTAATTTTTGGGGCATTTTTACTGGGAGCAGCCATGCCCAAAAATGAAGATTTAGTGCGGGAATTGGCAGTAAAAACGGAAGATTTTGTCCTGATTTTCTTGTTGCCAATCTTTTTTGCCTACAGTGGTTTACGAACAGAGATTGGCTTGCTCAACCGTCCCGAATTGTGGTTTTTGTGTGCGTTGGTTTTAGGAGTAGCGATCGCAGGCAAGTATATTGGTACTTATGTAGCAGCTCGTGTCAGTGGCATTAGTAAACGGGAAGCCTCGGCACTGGGTTGGTTAATGAATACTCGCGGCTTGACCGAACTTATAGTACTAAACATTGGTTTAGAGTTAGGGGTAATTTCCCCTTTAATATTTACCATGCTGGTAATTATGGCATTGGTAACTACATTCATGACCTCGCCATTGCTGGAATGGACATATCCGAAGAAGCTGATCAGGTTAGATGTAATAGAACCAGAGTTGGAAGCAGAAACAGCTACAAGCGCTACTGATGCCGACACTTACATTCGTCCCTACCGAATTTTAGTGCCTGTGGCTAATCCGAGTACCCAAAAAGGCTTGCTACAGTTGGCAGTCAGCATTGCTCTTAACTCTCGACATCCCGCCGTGGTTAACCCTCTGAGCCTGATTGAATTTGAAGAAGATTATGCCTTTGAAAGTACACCAGTTGAAGCAGACCGATTAATTGCCCAGCGCCGTCAGCAGCTAGAAGAATTGATTAATACTCTCGAACCGCTAGAAACACGCTCTCATGTGCATCCCATCGTTCGCATATCTAGCAATGTCGCACGGGAAACTGCACAGATAGCCGCACTAGAGCAAGTTGATTTAATTCTGCTAGGATGGCATCGCCCAGCTTTTAGTAGCAATCGTTTAGGTGGAAGAGTCGGTCAACTTCTCAGCACTGCACCAGTGGATGTAGCAGTATTTGTAGACCGGGGAAGCGATCGCTTAGAAAGCATGTTAGTGCCTTATTCTGCCAATATCCATGATGATTTAGCCCTGATTTTAGCCCTCAGACTGCTAATCAATCATGAAACTTGTACGTTGCAGATTTTACATGTATTACCCGACAATCGCCTCAAAGATGAATTGAATTATGAGTTGGACATCATGATGGAGCAATTACCGAGTAGTGTACGCGATCGCATAGAAATCAAAATTGTCCAGGCTCTAGAGGCAATCCAAACAGTAGTCGAAGCCTCAAAAAATGTAGACTTGACAATTGCTGGTACTAGCCGCACTTGGGGTATCGAGCGTCAAACCTTGGGAAGATATACGGATCAACTAGCCATCCAATGTTGCTCCTCTCTACTGATTACCCGTCGCTACAGTCAAGTCACCGCTCATCTAGCTTCCATGCTTCCTGACATTAGCAGTCAAGAGCCAACACTGAGGAATTAAGAGCATGAATCATTTCAACTTCAAATCTTTGGCTTTTTACGGAGTCGCAATCACGTCAGTGCTACTGTTGTTTAAAACTGTCAGTGTTTATGGAGAAAACAATCTCAAGGCTCCTCCGACCGTTAACGGCCGTTACCGTCTAACCTTTGCGGAGAATTTGCCGAATTGTGAAAAATCGGATACCCTGACGTTAAACATTGAACAGTCGGGTATTTACTTAAATGCCTCTGTATTACCGGCAAACGCTAAGACCGAAACTGACGAAAAGCACTCTCTGGCAGGCATCTTTAGAAATCAACAGTTAAATTTATCTGGGAAAGTTGGTAGTTCAATCCTTTGTAATATTCCTCGCCCCCAAAATGAGCCTCTCAACTCAGTGACAATTCAAATGCAACTTGTGGATAAAGGTAATATGACAGGTCAATTAACTCTACAGGGCATTTCCCAAACTCTGAAATTTACCGCTGTGCCCCAAAAAGTTAATTGAAAAAAGGATTAGGGATTGGCAGCGCGAAGTAAACGGCAATGTGAGCGCATTGTATGGGTTTTATGGAGCAAATAAAAAGAATGGATCAGGGACTAAAGACTAAGCAATTTTGCCAATGGGGTAAGCAGCTATTTAGCATCAGTATATTAGGCTTTTACGCAGCGATCGCCCTTGAAACTTGCACTACTGCTGCTACACCAGGGGCCAAACTAGATAATTGGCGTTTTTCACCCAAGACACAGCAACTTGAAATCACCCTCTCAGCAGGCACAACCCCCCGCTATTTCTACCTGGCCCAACCCTCGCGTCTGGTTGTAGATTTACCGAATACGAAGTTGGGTAAAGTTAACACGCTGCAAAATTATTCTGGAGCAATTAAAAGCATTCGCGTTTCTCAACTGAACGCAAACGACACACGTATTGTCTTAGATTTAGCACCAGGGACTATTTTTAATCCCAAACAGATACAACTGCAACCTGTTTCCCGCAAAAACTCCACTCGCTGGGTGTTACGTCCGGTTATTTCTGGTAAAACTACTGCCGTGAAAGCAGGAAACTCCTCACCTTCAACCAAGAAACAACCTCAAACAGCTTATAAGTCACAGCCGCCGAGTAACTTACCCGTAACCACTACTAATCAACAACCGCCCTTACTTACAGTTCCGCCTCCATCCAACGAACTACCCTCAGCAATTATTACTAACTCAGGGCAGCCTTTTGTCACTGTACCCCCCCTAACTCCCAATACATCCTCTCAACAACCTGCTTTGAGTCTTCCCCCCCCTTCTTTCCCAAATCAGCCCAATAATTTGAATAATATTCCCCCTGTCGGGATATCGGAATTTCCAGTTCCAACAATCCCCAATGCTCCCGATCCCCAAATAATTGAGTTTGGTCAACCTCTTCCTAAAAATAGATAAGGAGTGAGGAGATGGGGGCAGGGGAGGCAGGGGGAGAATAAACCAATGCCCAATGCCCAATTCCCTATGCCCAATTTTAAAATCTGTCCGTTTCCTGAGGTGTTCCAACTGCTCCTGGTTGAGCTGTGAAGAAGTTTTGAGCAGCTTCATTCTGATATATGCACCTAATATCAGGTTTGTCACTGTCCAAGTTCCCTGTAAAACCAAAGGTGTTCAGGCGATTTTTGCAATCTCTTACCTGATCGGATGTCACCAGCTTACGTTGCTCTAAAAGCGCCCAGTTATTTTGTCGGATTACGCATCCAGGACGCATACTAGGCTGGGCAACATAGACATTGAAGGGGTTGAGAGTGACGAAGAGTCTAGCGTCCATCACCATCGCGCTGGCTCCGTACTGCACACAAATTTCAGGGTTTGGTGCTTTGGTGTCAATAAATTCACGAGAAGCCACATTCGATGGGGCCAACGTGGTTGTAGAACTAAAAGCAATACCAATCCCAATTCCCAAAATTAACACCCCTCCCATAATTGCGATGGTGGTGAAGTTAAATAGAGGGGATTGGAAAACAGAGGGTTTAGAAGTAGTAGCCGATCTACCAGTAGATTTACGTCTCATTGTTGCTTAATCACCTTCACGCCGATTTGGCAGGGAGTTATCTAAAGTTTTCTCCCTCTTTCAGTATGCCTATTCTTGACTTTAATTGCCTGCAAGTTTCTGTGCAATATTCTTGTTAAACCTCGTCTACCTTGAGAACCGTAGTTTTGTAGGTTGGGTGCAGCGATAGCGTAACCCAATATAAATAAGGTGGTAATGTTAGGTTGCGTTTCACTCCACCCAACCTACATAAATATATCTTTTAAAAAATATCTTTTAAAAAACTCTAGGTTTCAACATAGATGAGGTTTAGAATAATTAATGAGTATCTTTGTTTATTTTATCGTTAACGAATTGTTATTAGTTATAACCTTTGTGCTGCTTAACTTGATTAATCACTGTTGTAAACGAATTTATTCGTGAATTATACCATATTTTTCATTGTTATCAGATACAGTTAACTGAATTTTCATAATTAATTTAGTAATAATGCTTAAAATATCTAGATTTTGTTGTTAATTTTAAATTTTGAAGACGAGATATTTTTGTTACCCCTAGTAATTGATGTGTAAAACAATGTAAATTAATACTTAATAAAATTTTGATAAGTAATTGAAAGCACGTGATATCTCAAAGAGCGCTACTTTCGGGCAAGAGGTTCAAAACTTCGCAACTGCAAATCTTCCTAGCTGATAGTCTGACTATTTTTTGGGGAGATTGGTTAGATTTACGTGTGAGAATCTTACCAGTTGCAGCATCAGGCTTAATATCTCCACTGATCTATATTTTAGCTTTTGGCTTGGGTTTGGGTAGTTCTATCAAACCAGGTTCAGGAATTAGTGGTAGCTATAACAACTATTTGGAATTTATATTACCGGGCATGGTAGCGCTCTCGTCAATGACGGTTAGCTTTGCTGGAACGACATTTTCCATTTGTGGAGACAGATTATTTACCAAAACCTTTGAGGAATTGTTGTTAACTCCCATACATCCCTTAGCGTTGTATATCGGTAAAATGCTGGCGGGAGTCGTGCGGGGGTTGATGACTTCTGGTTCGGTGATTTTGGTAGCGCTGCTTTTGACTGGAAACTGGAATTTTATCAACCCACTATTTCTGCTGTTGGTGACGCTGAATTGTTCCGTATTTGCTGGATTAGGGGTGATTGTGGGGTTGAGTGTGCGATCGCTCGAATCAGTCGGACTCTACAACAATTTTATCATTATCCCCATGTCATTCTTAGGAGCGACTTTCTTTGACCCAGCGACATTACCACCGACTTTCAAAGTCTTAGTTTACCTGTTGCCACTAACCTACGCCAGCATGGGATTGCGTGCAGTTGCTCATTTACCCTTATCCCAATTTCCTTGGTACAGCATACCGATTTTGCTGGTGGTTGCGATCGCTCTTTCGCTGTGGGGTGGTTATAAATTTGCTCATCAACAGGATTAAAATAGGGAAGATTTAGATAGGGATTCACACCCCAACTAAATCTTAAATGTTACTCCTCAGCGATCAACTTTCTTTCTTCTGGGAGTAAGGTAGTTTCATCCTCAGGACGTTCGCCATCTACAGATTGGGCTTTAGTACTATGGGGTTTGATAATTAGACTGACGCCAATTGTCCAACCTAATGCAACCATCCAACCTGCGAGAATGTCACTAGGAAAATGAACTCCCAGATAAAGACGACACCAGGCAATAGCGATGATATATAAGCTGCCGAGTATGAGAACCAACCAGCGCCAGGAACTAGCCCAAGTTAAAAATAGCAAAATTGCTACCAGAGTTATACTCGTCATGGCATGACCACTAGGAAATGCAAAACTATACTCAGGTGCAATAGATTCCCACAATTGTGGACGTACTCGATGCATTAATTGCTTCGCTGTGCGGTTGATAATGACACTTCCCAATGAAGCAGTAAGTAAATAAGCTAGCGATCGCCAGCGTTTTTGAAGTAGTAAGATGAGTGCGATCGCACCTAAAATCGGTATCGCCATCCAAGGCAACCCAATTATAGCGAGGGTGACAGCTAAAACATCTAACTGTGGGTTGGCTGTAGAATGGACTGTTAGCAAAATAGGCACATCCCACGGTAAGCCTGCTTGATTCTCCCATATCTTCACTGTCAGGATTTCAAATACCTGCAAAGGTAAATATACTCCTATCAACAGCAGTAAGAGCGATCGCCAACGAGCAATTAACAAGTTTTTGAGAAAATCAAGCGGCGACTGACTCTCTTGGTTAGCTGTTTTCACTTTTTCCATATCTAAGTTAAAAAGACTAATCAACGACTTCACTGATTACAAATTACTGGAATTTTGAGCAGTTCCACAATGTTTACAGTACGACAAATGCTTATAAGTAAGATTATGACAGTTTTGGCATTCAACGTCCTGATAATAACCACAGTGCGGACAGTAAGTATCAAGATGTCGAATTTTCTTGGCGCAATTGACGCAGCGGGATTTTTGAACTCTGCTAGCTGCTTGGACTTTGGCATTGAAGACAAATTTTTGAAAGAACTGGATAATTCCAAAGCCAATAATTGGAATCAGTAAGATATAAATGTAATTGATTAGGAAAAGTAGACCACCAAAAAGGGCGCTAATGATCTCAAAGAAAAATTTAAATATTGCACCTATTTGGAGAAATTCAAATATTTTAACAATCAGTGGAATAAAAAAGATAACTAGCAAATGCCAGCTAATTAGCGAGACAAGTCCATATCCTCTTCTTTGGGCAAAATTGTGAACTGATAAAGCAATGAAAATCAGTGGTAAAAGAAAAAGAGACTGAAAAGCAAGCTGGATACTTGGATACCAAAATGATGCCTTTTGATAGCCTTTTTCAACTTCCCGGAATTGATTAGTATCTTTAAGAAAGGCTAGAAAACTAATACTTTCTGGTTTGGTAAGCAGTTCATTTTTAAGAGTAGAAATTTCTTGTTTCAGGGTAGAAATTTGGCGATTATTTTGCTCTAATGTCTGTTTAGCTTTTTCAGCACTGACTTGATTAATTGATTGTTCGCGACCCTGACCTGCAATTTTTTCTAATAACGTTGAGTCATATTGAGATTTAATAGTGCTATTGGTTTGTTCAAGCCTACTAATTTTTGCTTGTTCCCGATCAATAGTTTTGATAATTTCCTGCTTTTCAGGATTGTTAAGTTTATCTTTGTAGTCTGCATATTGCAGGCAAGTTTTAGAAACCTTACCTAAATGTCCTACTTCAGCTTGCTGATAGTTTCGCTGAAAACTGAGTTGATTGTTCGGGTTATAATATGGCAATGAAAGTCTAACAATGTCATAGTCTTTATCTTTAGTGGTTTGTGTCTGATAATTTTGCCACTCTGAATAACATGGATAAGCTGCGGTTGGACTGATATGCCATCTGCTAATATCATCAATTCCTGTAAAAACATTAATCAAGATAAAAATATCAATTATAATAATCACAACCAAACTTACTTTATTCAGTGGTTCGTTGTTGATTGTCCTTGATTTACTAAAAAATTGACTCAAAATTCGGCGAATTCTGGCAAACATATTGTCTTTTCAATAAATAGAAATTCAATCCGAATCAATTTTATCTGATCCGTAGTCAGTAACTAAACAAAAATACATCGATTCATCTGAAGATTTGTTAATTGCTTTGCATAATTAGGGGGTTCATGTTGTCCACCCCACAAGAATTTGATTTAATTCAATTTAGATGTTTTTCAATTTCATCACAAAAACATCCAAGAAATCACTGATGCTATATAATTAAAATTTTTACACAATATAAGGTAATAAATACTTAATCTCAATCAGTATGGGATTCAATACTTGTCGGTTAAGGGGAAAAGGGGAAGGGGAAAGGGGAAAGAAAAAATCTTTAACCTTTACCCTTTAACCTTTTCCCCAAACCTAATGCCGAGTTAAAAATGCAGAAAGCGAGCAGTATTGGCATGGGATTGATTGTGGTGCTTCTGATCATTAGCTTATCGCTTGTCTTAATCAAAGTGTGGTCATCTCAACCACGGGGCAACGTTTCTAAGCCATACTTCAGTGACGCGAAAAATAGAAAACTGCAAAAACGTTTACTTATTTTACTTAACGGTGATTTGACAACAGCCGAACGATTACTTAAACAGCAGCGCCAGAGGCATCAGGGTCAATCGGATACATGGTACTTGGAGAAAGTGATTTATGACTTGGAACGCGATCGCCGTTACTAAAATTCACAACACAAGAAGGGCGATCTTGGAATAGGTTCTAGGGGCGCACATCTGTCATTAGTGTCAACTTAATGTCAAAGCAAGTCTAGAACTAGCTTTTAGATTGCCTCGTTCCCAGTCTCCGACTGGGAATGCTCGTCTTTGAGGCTCTGCCTCTCCTGCTGGCGGCAGAGCCACCAGGAACAGCATTTCCAGCCTCCGGCTGGAAACGAGGTTTTAAAGGAGTTTCAGCTTAAGTTGACACCAATGCACATCTGTGAGCCCCTAATAAATCCTATTTAGCAGCGAAGTAAGCTTCTAATGCTTCAGAACCACCAATTAATTTACCATCGATAAACACTTGAGGAACTGTTGTAGCACCTGTAACCGCTCGTAACGAGCGTGTGGTGATATCCTTGCCCAAGGTAATTTCTTCATAGTTAATGCCATGTTCCTTGAGCATCGTCTTAGCGCGCGCACAGAAGGGACAACCAACTTTCGCAAACAGGGAAACGAGTTCGGGCTTCACTGCTTGGGGGTTGATGTATCTGAGCATTGTCTCAGCATCGGACACTTTAAAGGGATCTCCTGGCTCCTCTGGTTCAATAAACATCTGGTTAATTACACCATCTCTCACCAGCATAGAATAGCGCCACGATCGCTTCCCAAACCCCAAGTCTGATTTATCTACTAATAGACCCATGCCTTCAGTAAATTCACCATTACCATCAGGAATAAGTGTGACATTTTCTGCTTCTTGATCCTTGGCCCATTCGTTCATCACAAAAGCATCATTCACAGAAATACAGATAATATCATCGACACCATTTTCTTTGAAAACCGGAGCCAATTCGTTGTACCCAGGGAGATGAGTTGATGAACAAGTCGGGGTATAAGCACCTGGTAAAGAGAAGACAACCACTGTCTTATTAGCAAACAATTCATCAGTTGTCACATCCACCCACTGGTTATCCTTGCGAGTATGAAACGTGACATTGGGTACTCTTTGTCCTCGATGATTGGGTAACATAATTTTGCTTGCCTTTAGTAATCAATTCCAGTCATAACCTATCATGGGAGAACTGGTACAATGTAACTATCAATCGGCTAAGAAACTTCATTAACGAATGGAGCGATCGCTGCTACAAATTCAGTAGTTGATTCATAAGGTAAAACATTACGCCCATTTATTTTTATACCTTGAGATTGAGGGAAACAAGCAAGGTAGTGAGCCAAACGTTCATCTGGCGTTTCTTTTTTATTGTCTTGGCTAATACTCGATGCAGTTTCCCCCACAACTGTTAATGTTGGTTGCCCAATAGAGGCAATAAAACTAGTATAATCATCTCGCCAAAACCCTGCTAAAAAAGAAAACACTGCATGGCGACTAGCAAGATTTTCTGCCCCTGCAAGCAATGTATTTAACCACTCTGCATCCACAGCATTCTCAGAAGCAAAGAGTTGACGAGTTGAGAAAGAACGTAAAAATTTTGGGGTGCGTGCATAGCGATAAAAAGGACTTCCAAAAGGCGAATCTAACACATTCCAAAGAAATTTTTCTTGCCATTTTGGTGGTTTATTTGTCATCAAAGCCCACGCTGGCGGCCCAGAAAGTACCAGTCCGGCAATTAAATTTGATTCCTTTTGGACTAATTGGATTGCAACTGGCAATAAAGCGCCTTGTACTACTATAATTACAGGTTTTTGCACTACTTCTTGTAAAAAGTATCGCAACTGTTCTGCCCAATCACTAGGAGTGTAAGCCAGATGAGGCATATCACTTTCACCACATCCTAGTAAATCAGGGTTGTAAATCGAATTTCGTTGACCTTGATCATACCACTCGCGACAAAATCGCTGCCAAAATTGCCGCGATAATCCAACGCCAATTGGATGAATTAGCAGTAAGGGAACGCCCTCAGATGTTGTATTAATTGGTTGATGAACTTCGTAGGCACAACGATAATTCTGCCAACGATAAAACTGGCTAGGAGATGCTGTTAAATTGGTTGTTTTTGCTACAGCAGATGGTTGCATAATTCCTAGTTGTTAATACTTACTAAAAAATCATCTGTGGATGAATCAACTTGTATCCAGCTTCTTTGAGCTTTTCATTGGATACCCAAGCATTATATGGCCGGATACTCTTGACAGAAGTATCCCATTTAACCTTGGGTAAATTATGTTTTTCAAATAAGCTATCTAACAAGTCTCGGCTAGTAAGATGTGCATCATCGACTAAATTGTAAATCCCTTGTAAACGACGGTGACGGGCAAATTCTATTGCACCAACAATATCATCCAAATGAATCCAATTTGTGATATCTTCGCCACTGCCCGGACGGGTTGTATCAGAGTATCTGCTAAATATCTTTACTAGTTCTCTGCCAGTTCCATAAATTCCTCCTAAGCGGAAAATACAAACCCGGAGATGTTCGCTAGATGCTGATAGCAATATCTCCTCTGTTTTTCTCAGAATTTGGGCATTTAAATTAGCGGGTGCGAGGGGTGTTTCTTCATCTACCCATACACCATTTCTGTCACCATAGACAGCATAGCTTCCTGTGTATATTAATTGTTTTACACTTTTAATTTGCTGCAAACATGAAACTAAAGCTTGGGCAGTTTGTAGATAAGTTTCTTCATAAACTTCTCCACTTTTTGCACCAATACTCAAAAGTACAACATCTTGATTGTGCAAAACTGATTTTAGACTATCTATGTCATTACCGCAGGTAACTACAACTCTTTGAGATACTGATTTTAGTGCAGGTAGACGCTCAGGAGAAGTCGTGGTTACACTGACAACAAAATTCATATTTTGCTGCCAATATTGAGCAACTTTATAACCAACATAACCACAACCAATGATTGCAACGTTCATGACAAATTAGACACAAATAAATTAAACTACTCATTGAGACACTATTCTCCATTAAAGCACTAGACGCAAATAAATTTAACAGTCTAGAGCTAGAAGTCAATAGTTAATAGGAAAGAAAATTTTACCTAATTACTAATGACCAATTATCAATGACTATTTTGCTAATTCCTTCTCAATTATGGCAATTATTTCTGGTGAATTTGGCTGCACACTACTATTAAATCGAGCGACTACTTCACCTTGCTTATTAACTAAAAATTTTTCAAAGTTCCAAGCAATAGTTCCCTTTGGCTCAACGGCTTTGGTAAGTCGCTCATAAAGTGGATGCTGCTGTGAGCCTTTGGCATGAACTTTATCGAATAGTTCAAATGTAACACTATATTTACTCGTGCAGAATTGCACAATTTCTTCATTGCTTCCTGGTTCCTGCGCTCCAAAATCGTTACAAGGGAACCCCAAAATACGTAACCCTGCCTCTCTATACTTCTGGTTTAGCTTTTCTAACCCCTCGTATTGAGAAGTATAACCGCAGTAGGAAGCCACATTCACAATTAAGAGTACCTTACCCGTGTACTCATTTAATTGTTTATCCTCACCGTTAATGGTCTTGACTGCAATATCCGAAATTGTGTTACTCATCTTGAATCTGATTTATAGGGAATATTGCCAAGTCTCCCATATTACAGGTACTCTCAACCCAGTTTCTTTAAGGAAATTAAGTTTTTTAGTCTTCTTAACCCTACGATTCTGTTTAACTCAGAAGATGTTTTAAATGTAACAGACGATCTGATGATATGGTTTACTTGCTCGTGTTCCAGTTCTTTCAACCCGAATTAAGTACTTAACTCCAATCCAATACTTGTCGGTTAAAGGGAATAGAGTAAAGGGAAAGGAAAAGAAAAAACCTTTAGGGAGCATCCCAAATGTCTAATTTCTATCAAACCCAGGTGATAAATTGTCATTGCGAACGAAGCGACAGCGTAGAGAAGCAATCTCATATCTTGCGATTACTTCTCTACGAGACGCTACGCGAACGCTCCACAATGTTGCGCTCGCAATGACAAACATGTTTTTGCAAAATTGGGATGCTCCCAACCTTTAACCTTTTCCCCTGCTCCCTGCTTCCCTGCTGCTTATTTGTCGTGAAATAGTATTAGGAGGGATGTTTGTGTTACCAAATCCACAATTCTGATTAACTGGATAATACTCCGGCAATACTCGTCAATTCCATAATTTTCTCAAACTGAAAATCATGAGCTAAATTCCTGATGAAATTTCTTAATACACCATTTTCAGAAGGTATTTGCTCAATCAATTCTAAAATTAAATCATCACTACATTGGGCTGCGGCAGTATACAACTGTTTCACCCATTCTGGTGACATCGCAGATAACAGAGTCACTAAATCAGTGAGAGTCAACATTAATTTTGACCCTTCTTCCTTGGCGTTTTTTAACTGATAGCTTTCTTCTTGATAAATATATTGAACTCCTAAATATTCGCTGATTTTTTCTAGTAATTGTTCTTCACGGAAAGGCTTATTAATATAATCATCACAACCTGCTTTGATTATTGCTTCTCGTTGTTCTTCAAAGGCATTAGCAGTTAAAGCAATAATAATAGTTGTGCGATTTGGGATTGAGGTTTCTTCTCTAGCTTTAATAATTCTTGTGGCTTCATAGCCGTCCATAATTGGCATCCGCATATCCATTAAGATTAAATGTGGTTGCCATTTCTGCCAAAGTGCGATCGCTTCAGTACCATTTACTGCTTCCTGGACCGCAAAACCAATGGATGTCAGAATTTTCACTAGTACTAAACGGCTATCTTTAGCGTCATCAACTACTAAAATGCGGTATTCGCTTTGAGCCGGAGCTAAACTAATAACTTGAAATCTAGTTTTTTTGACCTGGATTTCGCTAGCTGTGGCTAGATTAATTTGAATATCAAAAGCAAATTTACTTCCCTCGTCAATAGTGCTAGCGACGCTAATATTTCCCCCCATTAGTTCCACGTATTTGCGGCTAATTGCTAAACCTAGTCCTGTTCCCTGTTGCGATTTTCTTCCGGTTTCAGTTTGCCCAAAAGCTTCAAACAGTAAGTCAATTTCTTGTGGCGCAATACCACGACCGGTATCTTGTACCTCGAAGATTAGGGATTGGGCATTAGGGATTGGGCATTGGGCATTAGGGATTGGGCATTGGGCATTGGGTATTGGGCATTGGAGATTAATTATTCTCCTCTGCTCCCCTGCTCCTCCCACTACACTGCCCCAGTCCCCAGTCCCCAGTCCCCAGTCCTCAGTCCCCATCCCCACCCGCAGCGTTACCCTCCCAGTATCGGTAAATTTGATGGCATTTCCCAGGAGGTTAAGTAAGACTTGACGCAGTTTACTTTCATCAGCTTGGATATACTGCGGGAGGCGAGATGTATATTCAAAGACTAATTCTAATCCTTTGGAGGTGGCACGGAAGCGCAACATTTCTTCGAGGTTTTCCAAGAGGCGAATTAAGTCAAAACTGTTGAGATTTAATGTTATTCTGCCGGCTTCGATTTTAGACATTTCCAAAATGTCGTTGATTAAGTTGAGGAGATGTTCGCCAGCACGATTGATGATTGCTAGATTTTGCTGATGTTCAGTGGATAAAGCACGATCGTGGCTCATAACTTGGGTAAAACCAAGGATGGCATTAAGTGGGGTACGCAGTTCGTGGCTCATGTTGGCGAGGAATTCGCTTTTGGCACGGTTAGCGGCATCAGCAATGATTACTGCTTCTTGCAATGCTTGTGACTGTCTTTGAGTTTGCGCCAGCAATTGTGCCTGCTGTAGCGCAACACCCAATTGATTGCCAATTTGAACCACGATGTTGATTTCTTCTGGTTTCCATTGGCGGGAATCGGAATTTTGATAACTCGCCAGTAATCCCCAAACCTGACTACCATACAAAATGGGGACAATAATGTAGGCTTTGGCCTGAAAGCGCTCTAAAAGGTTGATATAAGTAGGATGAAATTCAGCGTTGTAAATGTCTGGGACACAGCGGAAACTTGTACCTGGGGTTGCTTGCAGATCGGCATTTTCCACTGGGTTATCTGCAATATCCAAAATTTTTGCTAGGCAATGGCCATCTTGTAAAACACCCTCTGTGAGATCGGGGTGATTGTTGTGTTCTTCTATGAGAGAAATCCAACCATTACCCACCGACTCGGAGACAAATTCGCCATTCCAGTGGGGATTGAAACGATAGACAACAACCCGATCGCAGTCGAGTACTTGCCGTAATTCTTCGGTTGTAGCTGCAAATATCGTTTCTAGATCGAGCGTTTGGCGCATTCTTTGAATTACTTGGGCGATTGCTCTTTCTCTTTCTGCACTCTCACACAAGGCTTCTTCTGCTAATTTTCTCTCAGTAATATCTGTAATTGTACCAATATAGCCTTTAATTTCTCCATCATCTCCAAATTCTGGCAAAGCCTGACAAATTACCCAGACTACTGTACTATCATCACGCAAAAAACGATGTTCGCATTTATATGTTGACTTAGCGGCTGTTGCTTGATTCCATTTCAACAACAGCTGCTCGCGGTCATCTGGATGTACGGCATTTACCCAACCTGTTCCCAGAGACTCTTCTAAACTGTATCCAGTAATTTCACTCCAGCGTCGATTAAAATATAAGACATTGCCATTAATATCAGTGTGAAATATACAAGCTGGTGAGGCTTCTGCTAGAAGTTGATATCGTTGCTGACCTGATTGCAAAGCTAATTCTGCCAATTTGCGATCGTTAATATCTGCCCAGTAACCAACCCATTCGATGGGGAAGTTAGCTTCATCACGAATTAACCTCATCTTTTCGTAGAACCAGTGATAAGTTCCGTCAACGTGTAACCAACGGTATTCGTAAGAAATGTACTCCTGCTCAACAAAATGGGAAAATTTTTCCGAGATCAGTTCAATATCTTGGGGATGGACATGATGAAGCCAAAAACTAGAATTATTGATAAATTCCTGCGCTTCGTAGCCCACCATTTCTTTAACGTTTTCACTAATAAAGGTAGTGCCAAAATCCTCTGATGTTTTGCTACTATAAATGACTACAGGACTAGAGGTGAGCAGATATTGTAGGCGTTCGTTGGCTAAACGCAGTTCTTGTTCGACATGTTTGCGATAGCTAATTTCTACTAAAACTGTGCCGACGCCAGAGGGGCGATCGTCTTCACCAAGAATCGGGAAATAAGAAGCTAAAAAGTGGCGGATAATATCTGGTTCTTTAATTGATATGCTGCTTAATTCTTGATTGATAATGGGTTGACCAGTCAATAGAACCTGTTGATAAATTGGTTCCACTAGAGGGGCGATATGAGGTAAAATTTCATGGATAGTTTGACCAATATGATCTTGCTGGGGCACTCCATTAATCTCTGCTAGCAGTTGATTGATTTGCACAAACCGCAGTTGTTTATCTAGAATGTTCATACCGACGGGGGCACTGCTAAAAAAGGCATTGAGACGAGCTTCTCTCAGTGCTAATTCTTGTTCTAGGGTTTTGCGCTCAATCAACCCACCCAACTGAGCCGCAACAGCACTGACTAGCAGGAGTAAACGCCGATCGACCAATACTGAGCTACGTTTAAAAAATACTAAAACAGCTAATACTTGGCTTCCAGCCACTATAGGAACACCAAAACCAGCTTTTAATCCTACCTTGGCTGCTTGTTGCGATCGCAAAAAAATTGGCTCTGTAACTTTAGAAACATCTTCTATCCATTCTGGTTCCTCGTTTTGCCAAACTCTTCCTGGTAGTCCCACTCCCAGAGCAAATTTGATCGCTTGGCTTTGGCGGGAAAATTCTGCTAAACTACACTCCTCACTGTACCAACCTAGACTGTGTTTTAAAACAGTCCCATCTTCATCAGGTATCCATGCTTCACCAAAATCCCAGCCAATGGTGTGACAAATTAAGCGCAAAACTACTGCTAAGGCACTTTTGACATTACTGGCGCGAGTGATAGCTTGGGTTGTCAACAGCAGTAAACGGCTTTCGTTTTCTGCCTGCTTGCGTTCAGTAATATCTTTTGCTGTGCCCAGTATGTACCAGTGCCCATCAATCTTAATCATTTCTGCACTCAACAGTGTTGTCCTGATTTCTCCTGTTGTAGTGCAGACATCTATCTCAAAGTTGCGGATGGCTTTTGTTTGTTGCAAGACGTGGGTGAGAAAATTATATTCTTCTGGATTCACCCAAAAATTTAATTCTTCATCGGTGCGATCGATCACCTGAGAACGAGAATAACCAAAAAACCGACAAAAACTGTCGTTAACTTCGATGTAGCGTTTGTTGGGAATCTTAATTAAGGCAATTGGATCGGGAGATGACCGAAAAGCTGATGCTAACTTTTCTTCAGAAGCTCGTCGCGCTGCTTCTGCTCGTTGGCGTTCTTTTGCCTCCAACACCAAGGAGACTAAATTACCCAAAGAGCGAGCAAAATTTTGGTCTTCTAGCGTCCAATGATGAGTAACTTTCACTGCTTCTAAACATAAAACTCCTACAGTCTTTCCCTCCAGTCGAATGGGTGTATCAAGTACAGAAGTAATGTTTAATCTTGAGTAAGACGCAGAAAATTCTTTAGTTCTGGGATCGGTATGGGCATCATCTGCGGCAATTGGTTGTTCTTGCTGCAAAGCTGCAAAATAAGCTGGATAGTCTGCTGCTGATAAGAAAAGTCCTTGACTGTGTTGATTGCGACTACCTTCAAATAGATCGAAACACTGGATTTTCATGCCTGTTTTGTCATATAGCCAGACACTAGCTCGTTCCATCCCAATATTCTTGACAGCTGTTTCTGTGATTTTACTTAAAGCTGTTTTTAAATCACCCTGATAAAGTGTCTGATTTTGTGCCAATTGCGTGAGGACTAGGTTATGGTTGCGGAGCTTAATTGCACTTTCTTGGAGTAATTTTTCCACTCCTCGACGCTGCGTAATATTACTAGCAGTGCCAGTTATGCCTATAACCTGACCTTCTTCGTTGCGTAATGCGATCGCATTAAACATGAGATAAAGTAAAGTACCATCCTTAGCAACACAGGTAGTTTCATGTTGAAAGATCGACTTTCCCTGAATAACCCCCTCAAAGGCTACTTGATCTTCAGCAACTTGTGTAGGCGAGATGAAATCAGTCAAGACACGCCCAATCATTTCTTGGGGTTCATAGCCATAAATCTGTTTGACTGCTGGGTTGACAAAGGTAATTATTCCGTTAATGTCCACTGACCAGATCATATCCTGGGATGTTTCTACCAAGTGGCGATACTGAATTTCACTCTTCTTTAGGGCAGCTTCGACTAAAAGACGTTCGCTTTGGTAAACTTCTCTACAAATAGCCTTGCTAAGGCTAACGGGAATTTCTTTAAAAATATCTTCTATTTGTCTGTTACGAATATTTAATTTAACTGCAACCAGTTGACGCTCTTTAATCTCCTGTTGCAGTTGATAATTTTGCTCTTTTAATTGTTGTTTCAGCCTTTGGATAGTGAGTTGATTTTGTATGCGTAATAAAACTTCTTTGGTTTGGAATGGTTGAGAAATATAGTCAATATTGCCTAAATTAAAAACATCTGTTTTTTCAAAAAAATCATCTAAAGCACCGAAAAAAATTATTGGGATCTCTTGAGTTTTATCCTTAGCTTTCAACCTTTGACAAACTTCATAACCATCCATCTCCTGCATGAGAAAATTTAGCAAAAGCAAGTCAGGAGGAGAAGCAAGGGCCGTATTAATTGCCAATTGCCCAGAAATTACACTTTGCACCTGATAACCTTGGTGTTGAAGGATGTCTGATAAAAAATGTAAATTCTCTAAGTTGTCATCAACTAATAAAATTTTGATTTTTTGAGCATCCATATCAGTTCCTAAGTTAATTTTCAATCACGAATAATTTGTTGAATCAAACTGAACATGAAATCAGAAAGCAAAACTCTATCACCAGATTGTAAATAAAATCATCGTTCCTTACCAGCATATCTTCAGTATCGAGTGTATAGAAAAATTTCAGATTAGGCAGGAGAACTTGTTAATACTACCAAATCTCTATGACGCAAGAAGATCGAAAGACAAAGATACAACAACGCGGACATTGCTCATACACTAATGGCACTAAGTTAAGATGCAGCCCTTACCCCAACTGGTTCCCAGCCTCCAGGCTGGGAAACCATTCCCTGAGGCTCCGCCTCCTCTTTTTTGACGAGAGGCAGAGCCTCTCAGAATACCCCCCAGCCTGGAGGCTGGGAACGAGGTTAACGAGGCTACATAAGTCTTTGGGCTTTTCTTAGTGCCATTCGCCCATACACCTTGTTGATTTAATGGTTTGGCATTCACTGCTTGTTCTTTTCCATTTACAGCAAGCTACGTGCAGTATATTTTTTCATACAATAATCAGTAGCTTTAGCCCTTAGGATTGGGCTAGAGCTTCTGACCACAAGCGAATGTAATTAAATTTACATTACGTAACGCAGTTTAATTTATTATTGCATACTTACTTTGATATCAGCTATTCTCAAGCTTTTCATCCTTTTTTTGTTTGATACGGTAAATCCAACCGATGTTTGTACGGTTTACCCAACTGTTTTGAGATTTTGATTTTATTAAATTACTTACTAGAGAGAAGAAATAAAGCTCCTCTCAAAAAAACTAGAGGTTCGATAATTACTTAAATATCTGAAACTTCTAGATACCTCTAAAACTTTGTTTGATTACCAAAATTGAATTAGAAAGTTAAGGAGAGATTGAAATATGGCACTCATTCGTTGGGAACCATTCCGTGAAATGGAGATTCTGCGTCGTCAAATGGATCAACTATTCTCTGATTTGACAGTAGCCGAGCGCGGCAATTCTGAGATTTCTCCATCATCGAGAACAGCGTGGGTTCCTGCTGTTGAATTACATGACAACGGTTCCGAGTTGCTATTAAGAGTTGAGATTCCAGGTGTTGAAGCTAAAGACCTGGATGTTCAAGTCACTCAAGATGCAGTTTCAATTGTTGGCGAGCATCATTACGAAAAACAGTCCCAATCTAACGCGAAAGTTCATTCTGAATTCCGGTATGGTAAGTTCACTAGAGTAATACCTCTACCAACCAAAGTTCAGAATCAACAAGTTAAGGCAGACCTAAAAGATGGGATTTTAATTTTGACTTTACCCAAACTGGAGCAAGAGCAAAGCAAGGTATTCAAAGTCAATTTAGGTCAATCTCAAAGTGCTACAGCTTCTATAGAAGCCGGCAATGCTAACACACAACCCAAAATTACATCATAATAAAGCGTTCAAATTGCGTAAATTTTAATAGAAATCCCAGCTAATAAATTTAGCTGGGATTTGTCTTTTTTTGACAAAGCCTTGAGGGTTTCAAGCCCTGCCCCTTGTGGGCGATTAACATTTTTGGGGGAAGGTTCAAGCCCCACCCCTTGTGGGTGGCTCCCCTTCTGCCTCACAAGAGTGCTGAGTAATAAGTGAGGAATAATTAGGAGTTAGGAACTCTCCCCCTGCCTCCTGCCTTCTGCCTCCTGCCTCTTGCCTGCTTGACTCAGAATTGTTTCAGCAAATTCAGGGAGAGGGTGCTATTCCTCTTGCACATCAACCCAGATACTACCTTCTTCCACACGAATGGGAAACACTGGTAATGTCTTTGGTTGTGAAACTAACGAGAGTACCTTACCTACACCAGGAGGCCAAGAACACCAATCTTTGACCTCACCAGTCCGCAGATCAAAAGCACTGTGATGGAAAGAACAAACAATTGCCCCACTTTCGGTTATTTTCCCACTTTTCAGGGGTAATTTTAAGTGAGGACAGGTATTATCTACAGCATAAAGCTGATTTTCGTGATTCAAAAGCAGAATTTTCCGGTTGCCAACTTTCACCACTTCCCGCGCACCTGGGGAAAGCGCTTCGACTGCCAGAACTTTAGTCCAACTCATTAGGTTCTCCTCTCCTAACATATCTGCTTTCAGTTTCCCGCAATTGTTACCAATGCGATCGCCTTTCAGGACCAGAGAGTGGAGAAGGTTAACAATTCAAAATTCAAAATGACGCTCTCTACGAGACGCTGCGCGTAGCTTGCTTCCCCGCAGGGGTACGCAGACTCGCTAACAAAATTCAAAAATAAAGTCAACAGATCGCCAACTTTTGCCGAAAGAGCGATTGTTGTTGAGATCCAAAAACTATAAAATCTTACATCAAATTCTATTTTTACACTGAACAAACTTATTTCTGGGTAAACTAAATAAAGCACTGACTGTCCGCGCATTATAAGGCTTGTGGGTTCTAAAAGACAATTTAAAGGGATATAAAAAATGATTAAGACAAGTTACGAATTTGACCAGTCTATCCTCCCCGCAGGATCTTCATTAAAGACTAATATTCTGCTACGTTTTCGTGTTGACATAGCTGAATCTCCCCGACGTAACCTTAACCTTTCTCTTGTAATTGACCGTTCCGGCTCTATGGCAGGCGCACCCTTGCATCACGCCCTAAAAGCTGCGGAGTCTGTAGTAGATCAACTTGAGCCTTATGACATTCTCTCAGTAGTTGTTTACGACGATGAAGTGGACAGCGTTGTGCCACCCCAGGCTGTAACTAACAAAGCTGCACTCAAAAATTCTATCCAAAAGGTGAGAGCAGGCGGTATTACCAATTTATCGGGGGGATGGCTCAAAGGCTGTGAACACGTAAAAGCGCAACTCGATCCGCAAAAAATCAATCGGGTTCTGTTGCTGACCGATGGTCACGCGAATATGGGCATTCAAGACCCCAAAATACTGACGGCGACATCGGGACAAAAAGCTGAGGAAGGTATTATCACAACTACCTTAGGTTTTGCTCAGGGTTTCAATGAAGACCTGTTGATTGGGATGGCAAGGGCTGCTACAGGCAACTTCTACTTCATTCAGAGCATCGATGAAGCAACCGAAGTGTTTAGTATTGAGTTAGACAGTCTCAGAGCAGTAGTAGGACAGAACCTCAAGGTGACATTGGAATTGGCTGATGGTGTCAGTCTGGTTGATACCTTAAGTCTTGCTAAAGTCAGCCAAAATGATGCTGGTCAAGCTGTCCTCACCTTGGGAGAACTGTACGAAGGCGAAGATAAACTCCTTGGTTTAAGTTTAGCGATCGCCAGCGCTCAAGTTGGTGATTTACCTGTGATGAAACTGCATTACAGCGCCGATGTTGTGCAAGATGATGTTATTCAAAATATCTCAGGTACAGCAGATGTCATCGCCAAAATTGGCACCGTTGAGGAAGCCGCTTTTGCCTCTACCAGCCAGATCATTCTTGAACTGAGTCGCCTCACCATTGCTAAAGCCAAAGAGACTGCCCTTAGTCTCGCTGAACATGGCAAGCATCAGGAAGCGGAAGAAACCCTCCGTGCCCTTGTGAAAGATTTGCGAGATAAAGGGTTGAACGAGAATTTTGAAATAGCTGAAGAGATCGATCAGCTTGAGTATTTCGCAGGTCGAATCGCCCAAAAAGCTCTAGGCAATGCCGGACGCAAAGAGATGCGCGATCAGACTTACCAAACGATGACGCGCAATCGCAGCGATTTGGTAGGTCGCGGTGTCACTGCTGGCGATGAAGTGTATGCAATGCCGATTGTCAATGAAGTTGGTTCAGGTGTTGAATTGCACTGTGTTCGTGAAGGGGGTAAACTGCGGGTGAAAGTCGTATCCGCAGGCTACGATTCCACCAAGAACGTCCAATTTCCCCGGGCCATTCGTGCCGAGGGGGCACGCTATGTTGTTGAAGGATTGGAACTTTCAAGCGATGCCACTTTCTACCGTGTACGTGGTAATATCACCCGTTTTGCTCAACCCGGTGAAACAGATATTTTCGTTGCCCCTAGACAATCGAATTTCACTAACACAGGTAAAGCTTCTAAAGGCCCCGCCAGTGCTGCCGATCTTCCCACAACTGATAGTGTCGGGGACAGCATTTTAGTTCAGTGTGTTAAAGATGGCAGTAAGTTACGTGCGAGAGTAGTTTCCGACGGATATGAACCGGATTGGAACATGCGTTTTCCGCGATCGGTTCGTGAGGAAGGAATGCTTTACGTCGTTGATGAAGTCAAAACCGCACCGGATGGGAAGTCTTATATTGCCTGTGGTGAAATTAAGCGATTTGTCCAACCCGCTTGAATTGAGGAGCAGAGGGGAATGGCACTAAGAAAAGCCCAAAGACTTATTGTATCCTCGTTCCCAGCCTGGAGGCTGGGAACGAGTTCCGAGAGGCTCTGCCTCTTGTCCAGAAAAAGGAGGCGGAGCCTCCAAGAATGGGTTCCCAGCCTGGAGGCTGGGAACCAGTTGGGGTAAGGGCTGTATCTTACACATGGTTTCTCAGCCTAGAGGCTTGTTCCAGTTAGGGCAAGGGCTATATCTTAACTTAGTGCCATTCCCCCCATGCTCAATCCTTAAAAGATGCCAAGTAAATATGCCTTAGCTGACTGAGACTGTCAGGATCAAAGAGTAAAGAGTAAAAGGCAATCTATTTTGACTTTTAACTTTCTCCTTTTGTTCAACTTTCCACAACGGGAGGTTTAATCTTGACTAAATTAAAAGTTGGTATCAATGGCTTCGGTCGAATCGGGCGACTTGTGCTTCGCGCTGGCATCGATAATCCCAATATTGAGTTTGTAGGCATTAACGACCTAGTACCACCAGATAACCTCGCTTATCTATTAAAGTACGACTCAACCCACGGTAAACTAAAGCACAAGATTGAAGCCAAGGAAGACGGCATCCTTATTGACGGACATTTCATTCCTTGTGTGTCAGTTAGGAATCCCGCAGAGTTACCTTGGGACAAATTAGGTGCAGATTATGTGGTGGAATCTACGGGACTCTTCACCGACTACGAAGGAGCTGCAAACCACCTGAAAGCAGGTGCGAAGCGAGTGATAATTTCCGCTCCCACCAAAGATCCAGATCGAGTTGCTACCCTGTTAATGGGTGTCAATCATCACCTATTTGACCCTGGCAAGGATATCATTGTCTCCAATGCTAGCTGCACTACAAACTGTCTAGCTCCCATTGCTAAGGTCATTAATGACAACTTTGGGTTGACTGAAGGGTTGATGACCACAGTTCATGCTATGACTGCCACTCAGCCAACTGTAGACGGCCCCAGCAAAAAAGACTGGCGGGGTGGTCGAGGTGCATCTCAAAATATTATTCCCTCCTCCACAGGTGCAGCTAAAGCCGTAGCACTGGTTTTACCAGAATTAAAGGGCAGGTTAACTGGTATGGCATTACGAGTTCCGACTCCTGATGTCTCTGTAGTTGATTTAACTTTTAAAACTGCCAAAGCTACCAGCTATAAGGAAATCTGTGCTGCCATGAAGGAGGCTGCCGCAGGTTCACTGTCAGGTATTTTGGGCTACACGGATGAAGAAGTAGTTTCCACAGATTTTCAAGGCGATACTCATTCTAGTATCTTCGACGCGGGTGCTGGAATTGAGTTAAATTCTAACTTCTTCAAGGTAATTGCCTGGTATGACAACGAGTGGGGTTACTCAAATCGCGTAATTGACCTGATGTTGTCTATGTCACAGAAGGAAAAACTCGCCCCGATCGCGGCTGTGGTTTGATTAGTCATTGGTCATTAGTCATTGGTCATTAGTCATTAGCTTTTGACTACTGACTTTTGACTAGGGACTTTTGGGATTTGGGTCAAATGGTAAATACTCCGAAAACAAAACGTAATCTAGTATTTTGATTTAGCAAACCAGTGATATGAAGCACGTGTAAATTTGGATGTTTTGGGCGATGTCTACGACGGGCTACGCCTACGCTCAAGGCATCCAAATTTGCAGGTTACTCCTCAACCCCCAATCCCTATGCGTCGAACCAAAATCATTTGTACTGTTGGGCCGGCTACATCTGCACCTGAAAAGCTGCAAGCCTTAGTAGAAGCTGGAATGAATGTGGCGCGGCTAAATTTTTCCCACGGAGCTTATGAATTCCACGCCCAAACGGCTCACTATCTCAGACAAATTAGCACTGAGCGACAAAGGCCGATCGCAATTATGCAAGACTTGTGTGGCCCCAAAATTCGCTTGGGAACTTTACCACCGGAAGGGTTAAATCTGGAATCTGGTACTGAAGTCACTTTTGTTTTGCAAGAAAAGGGTGAGAGTATTGACGAAATACCTCTACCATTGCCGACTTTGTTCGCAATGATGCGACCAGGCGAACCAATTTTAATTAATGATGGTCGCGTCAAGTTAATTGTTACTGCTCGCGATGCCGATCGCATTCGGGCACAAGTAAAAATTGGCGGTTTAATTTCCACTCACAAAGGTGTAAACCTTCCCCAAACTCCTTTACCTGTCAGTTCTATCACCGAAAAAGACTTGCTGGATCTCCGCTTTGGCATTCAGTTGGGTGTAGACTGGGTAGCGGTGTCCTTCGTGCGATCGCCACAAGATTTAGAACCCGCCAGACGAATGATTGAAGCCGCTGGCGCTTCGATTCGCTTAATTGCCAAAATCGAAAGAGCAGAGGCCGTAGAGGAGTTTGACTCCATTTTAAAGGTCGCCGACGGCATCATGATTGCCCGTGGCGATTTAGGCGTAGAAATGCCCATTCATGAAGTCCCCCTGATTCAAAAAGATATAACTCGCCGTTGTAATCATGCTGGCAAACCGGTGATTACAGCCACGCAAATGCTAGAGTCAATGATTAGTTCCCCCGACCCTACCCGCGCCGAGGCAACGGATGTTGCCAACTCTATCCTCGATGGTACGGATGCAGTAATGCTTTCTGGTGAAACAGCTGTAGGACAATATCCTGTCGCCGCTGTCCAGATGATGCACAATATTGCAGTGCGGACAGAACAGGCTCTAGATGAAGGTAGCAGACATTCCTGGTGTCATGAGGCAGGCAGTCTCAGCGTCACCGAATCTGTGGCAGAATCGGTGTGTCGCATCGCTTATGAAACAGGCTCACGGGCAATTCTCTGTAACACTTCTTCAGGGAGTACAGCAAGAATGGTGTCTAAATACCGCCCAACTTCTCCAATTATTGCTTTAACCCCTGACATCACCGCTTATCGCCAACTAGCCCTTTCTTGGGGTGTAGAACCTTTGCTCATCCCACCAGTCCACAATGCCGAAGAGATGTTTACTAATGTCGTGAACACAGTTGTAGATATGGGTTTAGCAAATAAGGGCGATAAAGTGGTAATTACCTCTGGCGTTCCAATTGGTAAATCAGGAACAACTAGTTTAATCAAAGTGCATTCCATTGGACAGCCAATTTCGGCATAAGGCACTTAGAATAAGGCTGTGGCTCTCAATAGTAAGCAAACTTGGGCAATGATTCCAAAACAGAATTGAAGGGACTGGGGATTAGGGATTGGGGACTGGGCACTGGAAAGGAGAATAATAACTCCTAACTCCTAACTCCTAACTCAGCACTTCTAACTCCTAACTCAGCACTCTTCACTCAGCACTCACTAAAGACCTGGGGAATTAAGTAAATCCTAAACAAACATCACGGAGTATTTTATGTCTAAGAATTTACTGGAACAATTGCGAGAAGTGACTGTTGTGGTTGCAGATACGGGGGATATCCAGGCAATTGAAAAATTCAAACCCCAAGACGCCACCACCAATCCTTCTCTGATTACTGCTGCGGCGCAGATGCCGGAATACCAGGGAATTGTCGATCAAACTTTACTTCAGGCAAAGAAAGATGCTGGAGCCGGAGCCACCCAAGCACAGATCGTTTCTCTAGCTTTTGACCGTTTGGCAGTTGCCTTTGGATTAAAGATTTTACAAATTATTCCCGGTCGCGTGTCTACAGAAGTCGATGCTCGCTTGTCTTACGATACCGAAGCTACACTGACAAAGGCACGGGAATTAATTGCCCAATATAAAGCTGCTGGAATTGGCCGCGATCGCGTTTTGATTAAAATTGCCACTACCTGGGAAGGCATTCGCGCTGCGGAAATTCTTGAAAAAGAAGGTATTCACTGTAACCTTACCTTGTTGTTTGGTCTTCACCAAGCGATCGCCTGTGCCGAAGCTGGCGTTACTTTAATTTCTCCCTTCGTTGGCCGGATTCTTGACTGGTACAAAAAAGATACCGGACGCGATAGCTACCCAGCAGCCGAAGATCCAGGAGTTTTGTCTGTCACCAAAATCTACAACTACTACAAGAAATTTGGCTATAAAACCGAAGTTATGGGAGCAAGCTTCCGTAACATTGGTGAAATTACTGAACTTGCAGGTAGTGACTTGCTGACAATTTCTCCATCGCTTTTGTCTGAATTGCAAGCAACTGTTGGAGAACTACCACGTAAGCTTGACCCTGCTAAGGTAGCAAACTTGGAAATCGAAAAGATATCCATTGATAAAGCTACTTATGACAAATTGCACGCTGCTGACCGCATGGCAACCGACAAACTAGATGAGGGCATCAAAGGTTTCACCAAGGCACTAGAAGACCTTGAGAAACTTTTGGCAGACAGACTGGTTCGCCTTGAAGGAGAGGTAGTCGCAAGTCATTAGGGACTTCCAATTAAAACAACATCTAAGCAATAGCGTGCGTTACGGCTTTAGCCGTAACGCACGGTTATTTTATGGATAATTTATTTCTTGGAAGTCTCTAACCATTAACTTAGTTGTGTCACAAGCCATTAATACCGTCGTCGGATTATCTGCCGTCCGCCAAAGGGCTGCCGACGTTGGATTATTTGCCGTTGTCTGAACTCCTGGCGTCGTCGAATCATCTGATATCTTCCTAAGGGCTGCCTTCGTCGGATTATCTGCCGTCCTCCAAAGGGTTGTCGGCGTTGAATTATTTGCCGTCGTCGGATTCTTTGGTATCGTCCTTCTCGCCGTTGAGCAATCAAAAACTCTCCGGTTTTATTTCCAACCAGGTTAGCATCTGGTGCAACGCTCTGTTCATTCAGAGCATTACTTTGAGAAATATCTTTTGCTTCAGCTAATGAGGGCGGAGACACAAAGGCAAATAGCAACATTGCTATTGAGGATAGCTTCCTGAAACCTTTCATGTTTTTGCTTCTCTAAACTTCGGTAATAACTTTATTAAAACACTTTCAATTCTGAAAGTTATCACTTACACGCTTTTTTTAAACTGAATTTGGTATGAGATTCTAATATAGAATTTCACCCTTATGAATAGTTGCAAGTTTTTTTAAATTGTGTATATAGATATTCAATATCTCGCAAAATGTAATTTTTTCTACATTTATAGTAGATACTTTATTAAGTGAAGAGACTACATTTATTTGATTGTGAAATTGGATAAAAATCCTTATCCAGCAAGGATTAAGATACTCTATTGTTATTTAATAAAGTCTTAGATCGGACTTCTCTCCACCCATAATATGTATCAAAAGTGTATGTAAACCATAACTAATAAATATTCTTAGTAGAAACTGTAAATAATAAGCTGTTACCAGGTTTTTAGCTCCTACCAAAACGAATCAAATAAACCCTAAATATTTCGAGACACGATATGCGATCCAAATACCTACAATTCCCCCGATAACACTCCATAGGATCGAGGTAATCGATAGCAAACTTCCACCCCATAATATCGGGATATAACTGCCAATAGTAGTTCCTAAAAACATACCAATTCCGATCAGCAATTTATTCATTTGGAAAAAGCCTCAAAAATAGTTGAAATGAGCGGCTATAAATGTCCAGAATTTAGCTTTCCAAAGGAAATTCCGTACTTCTACCTTGCTCAACTTTTGAGTTACTGGCAAGGGTAAAATTACAGCAGTTTTCATCTATTTGTTCAAGTCTGGACAAAATCACACCAAAGACTCAATACACTAAGGTTTTCCAAAATTACTAAATTTATTTATACCGCGAATTACTAGCCAAGCTCCTCCAGAGGAGATAAATAACAATGGTGTTAACCAATCACCCCAACGCACATATAAAGTCTGTGTTTGTCGCCGATAAATTGTTTCAGCATGAGTTTCGTAGGTATTATATCCAGACATCCACAAGGTTCTACCATGAGGATCTACAAAAGCTGAATATCCGGTATTAGTTGCCCGTGCTGACCAGCGATCGCTTTCAATAGCCCGCATGATATCCTGTGCATGATGCTGAAATGGCATCGATGCAGTGTAATGGGCATCATTAGAAGAACTGAGGATAAATTGCCCACCCGCCGCCGCTTGACGGCGAAATTGTTCAGGAAAAGCAGATTCGTAACATATACTAGCGATCGCCCTACCAAAAGGAGTGTCAAATAGCTGATTTGCTGAACCAGCAACTTGATGTGCATCCAAAGGCGACAAGCGCTGAACTAGTCCACCTAAAATTCCTTCAAAGGGAATATATTCTCCCAGAGGTACTAGTTTGGCTTTATCATAGCGGCTGACAATTTCACCCTTACTATTGAAAGTAAACAAGCTAATTGTATAACTATCTCCCCGTTCGCCAAAAGCCCCAATCCAAGCAACTACGCCTTTTTCTTTCACTGCTGCGACTAAAGCAGTTCCCAGTAAGTCACGCTGGAAAATAGGTAAGGCTCCTTCTGGGGTGAGAACTGCATCTACACCTTGATTTGCTAAAGTTAGATACCCATTGGTGTAATTTTCTTGGGCGCGACGAAACCCTTCGGAACTTCGTAAAAGTCGATTTGGAATATTACCCTGAACAATCCCCACTTTCAACGCTGCTTCTGGGGGTTGAGCTATGGGACGGCTATATAAGATAAAACCGATGATGTGTAAAGTAATTAATAGCCCTGTGGCGCTAACCCAGTATTTATTAACGAACCACCAAGGCGCAGAGGACGCAGAGAAAATCTTGGCGTCCTTGGCGTCTTCTCTACGAGACGCTTCGCGTTCGCGAAGCGTTCCGAAGGAAAGGCGGTTCATCCATCCTTCAGCAATTAACCCATTAACAGCAACGATCGCAGCTGTTACAGTATTAGGCCCAGAGAGTTGACCCAGATGTACAATTACGAGATTATGCGGACTCTGCGTGTAAGCAAGTGAACTCCACCACAGAGGGCCAGCACTCCAAAGACTCTCTAAGCCGCACCATACGGCTGTACCAATAAGTATACGTAGCAACGGTTTTTGCCCGTTTAGGCGAACCATAACAGCCGCCCAAATTGCAACGAATACCCCACCCAAGAGGCTGATAAATCCCCAACAAAAAAGGGTGATTAACAAACTTGGCAACCAGGGAACGCCCAACCAAGTCATGGGATGAATTCCCGTAATCCAGAATAGGGCGACACCGTGAAAACCAATACCCCAGAGGAAAGCCGGGGGGAATTGGTTTTTACCTTTGGCTGAAGTGACAACTAGCACCCATAAGGGAACTATGGCAATCCAAGCCAAGAACCATGCACCTACTGGGGCTACGGTTAGCCCCATTAAAATGCCGCTAGCGAATGCAATTAAATAAGGGAGTAAGGTGGTTAACCTCTCTCCCTGCTTTTTACTCTGCTTCTTCTGCATCGCCAGCATCAGGTGGAACTATTGCCACTCCGGTAATGGCGTCATCTTCATCTAAACGTTGCACTCTTACCCCAGTAGCCGATCGCGATTGGATAGAAATCGCATTCACCGCTTGCCGGATGATAATACCGCGATTTGTCACCATCATGATTTCATCATCATCATTGTTGACAATGCGTAGGGTTGCCAACTTATCTTTGGTTTTGCGGTTTTTGAACTTGGTTGCCATTAAACCCTGACCAGCACGATTTTGTAGTCGGAACTGGGCAACTGGTACGCGCTTACCATATCCTCCCATTGTAATTACCAACACCCAAGGCCCAACAACGCCACTGCTAGGCACTTCTGCGGACTCTTCATTAGTTTCGGTAATTTCGATATCTTCTGTTTCGATTGTTTCGATATCTTCAGTTTCGGCTTCTGTAACATCCAAAGTTTCAAGAATTGCTGCGGGCAGAATATCCATACCCACCAGTTCATCTTTATTTTTGAGTTTCATGGCTTTTACCCCACGAGTCGCTCTACTTAAAGGACGCAATTGTTCGTGGTTGCACCGGAAGTTAATCGCCATTCCATTACGAGAACCAATGATTACACTATCCTCGACTCTCGCACGCCGCACCCAGCGCAATTGGTCGCCTTCTTCTAAGGAAATGGCAATCAAACCATTGGCGCGAATATGACTAAAGGCTGCCAATTCGGTTTTCTTGATATTGCCACCCTTGGTAAGCATGACCAAGTATTCTTCGTTGCTAAACTCGTCAACCGGTACAATTGAGGTAATTTTTTCCTCTTTGGGAATCGGTAGCATTTGGACGATTGGTGTCCCGCGACTGGTACGCGAACTCGCTGGAATTTGATAAGCTCTTAAGCAGTAAACGACACCACGCTCACTAAAGAATAAAATACTGTCGTGATCGCAGCAAGTTAAGAAATGCTCAATGGTATCATCATCTTTGACCTTGGCTGCGGCTTTACCTCTGGTAGCACGGCTTTGGGCCTCAAAGGTGTTCACTGGCATCCGTTTGATGTAGCCTTGCTCTGTCACCAAAATGATCGCTTTTTCATTGGCAATGAGGTCGCGATCGTCTAATTCGCCTTCCCCTGGTAAAATCACCGTGCGCCGGGGTGTGGCAAAGCTAGTTTTGAGTTGCCCAACTTCAGTTTCAATGATTTCTAGCACTCTCTCGCGCCGGGCCAAAATATCCTGCAAGTCGGTAATCTTCGCTTGCAATTCATCGTGTTCCAGACGGATTTTGTCTGCTTCTAAGGCAGTCAAGCGCCGCAATTGCATTTGCAAAATCGCATCTGCTTGCACTTCTGAAAGTCCGTAATTTGTGATTAATTCACCTTTAGCTGTGGGCGCATCGGGCGCATGACGAATCAAGACAATAATTGGATCTAACTGAGCCAGGGCAATTAATAACCCTTGCAGGAGATGGTCGCGTTCCTCGGCTTTTCGCAGTTCGTAACGGGTGCGTCTAGCAATGGATTCGATGCGGAAATCCAAAAAGACGGTTAAAAACTGCTTAAGGGTAAGTACTTGAGGTTCGCTATTCACCAACGCCAGCATATTTGCGCCGAAGTTGGCTTGCAGTGGCGTTTGCTTGTAGAGGTTGTTCAGAACGACGCGGGGATAAGCATCACGCTTGAGTTCGATGACAATTCGCATCCCATCGCGATCGCTTTCATCCCTTATATCTGCGATGCCCTCTAGCCGCTTTTCGTTCACCATTTCGGCGATTTTTTCAATCAGCGCCGCTTTATTGGTTTGATAGGGCAATTCGGTAATGATAATTGCTTCTCTATCTGGGCGTCCCCGTTGTTCAACGGTTTCAATGTTAGCGACACCACGCATGGTAATAGAACCACGCCCAGTGGTGTAAGCTTCACGAATGGCAGATGTCCCCAAAATCTGCGCCCCAGTTGGAAAATCTGGGCCGTGGACATACTGCATTAATTCGAGATCGGTGATTTCTGGATTGTGGATTACAGCTACCAAGGCATCAATCAATTCGCCCAAGTTGTGGGGGGGAATGTTGGTGGCCATACCCACGGCAATCCCAGAGGAACCGTTGAGCAATAACTGGGGAATCCGTGCTGGTAAAACTGTCGGTTCTTGTTGGGAACCGTCGAAGTTATCGGCAAAGTCTACAGTTTCTAATTCGATGTCGTGGAGTAGACCAGCACTAGTTAAAGCTTGCAAGCGGCATTCTGTGTACCGCATGGCGGCTGGCGGATCGTTATCTACAGAACCAAAGTTACCATGCCCGTTAACTAGGGGCGATCGCATAGAAAAATCCTGTGCCATCCGCACCAAGGCATCATATACTGCCGTGTCGCCGTGGGGATGATATTTACCTAATACTTCCCCTACCACACGGGCGCATTTCTTAAAGGGGCGATCGTGGAGCAGACCTAGCTCGTGCATTGCGTAGAGAATGCGACGATGCACAGGTTTTAGACCATCCCTGGCATCTGGCAGCGCCCGACCCACTATCACGCTCATGGCGTATTCCAGATAAGACTGCGACATTTCGTTTCGCAAGTCCGTCGGGATAATCCTCTCCTGTGAGGTTGTCATAACCTAAAAATCTCCAAAAATCGTAGATTTTAGCTTTTTTACTCAACAAAGCGCAAAATTATTCTAAATTGCTCTTGAATAATTGCTATATTTTGATACAATCTTAGCATATATTGCTTTTTATTGCCTGGACAGCTAACTTAAGTGTCCAGCGAGTAAATAGTATAATTAATTACAATTAGTTAGTTAACAAGAGCGGTGAATTAAAAGCTTACTTAGTGCAAATTTCCCTAATATAACATCAGGGTTCCCTACTATTTAGTCAGACACAGAAAAGTATATATAGGATTAGGATAGTGTCTGCAATCTCCTCAAAAAACCATTCACAAAAATGTAGAGAAGCCTGATGTAATCTTGGAAATTTTTCTAGGAGTAGGCATTACTTCCATCATACCGAAAGATTTAGCAGAAAACTTATATACAGTGAAGAACAACAAGTCTATTCAATGATTAATGCAGATGAAGTGATGATTTTCCTAGAACAAATTCTGGTTGCTCTATCAGGTATTAGGCAAATCTCCTTCAGGTAAGGAATTATCTATATTGAGTACCCAAGGTATACCTTTGTCAACTGGAGAACTAACAGTGATTTTAGCTCTATTGGCAAACTGTTTTAAGTGACCGGCAAATTGGGGAACAGTTTTCATGATCTGACGATAGCTTTTCATATTATTACAAATCACGATCAACGTCAAAACACCACTATTGATTTGGAAATACCAATGACAACTCGATAACAAAATCCGTGTCATGCGATCGCCCGCTAAGAAAAAGTTTTTTTTAGTTGCTTCTTCAAGCTGTCTAAATAGTATTCCACTCAGCTTGATTGTTTGAGGTGAAGGCAAATCATCTGGATGCAGGCATGGTTGATTCATAATGTTTTGGCAAGCTTCAAAAATAATTTGGAAATACCAATGACAACTCGATAACAAAATCCGTGTCATGCGATCGCACGCTAAGAAAAAGTTTTTTTTAGTTGCTTCTTCAAGCTGTCTAAATAGTATTCCACTCAGCTTGATTGTTTGAGGTGAAGGCAAATCATCTGGATGCAGGCATGGTTGATTCATAATGTTTTGGCAAGCTTCAAAAATAATGAAGCTGCGATGAAGATTGGTAATTTTGATTTTTTGCAGATTGAATATTGCAGAAAAATCAGGTTGACTAGATTATTTTTCTTGGGTGACAATCCACAACAAATCTAACCACAACTGAGGATAAGTTTGCTTTAGATTTGAAAGTGGATCGCGCATTAAGTGATTGGCATTCAAGCACACAACTTCTACTAAACCCAAGTATTCTGCTACTTCTTTAAGTAGTTTTTTTTGTTCTAATACACCACTAATTAGTCTGTCAGGGCAATAAATACCAATGTATTTTGCATGGCGGATGCATGTTTTTATATTCACTCTTGTTAAGTGAGGATGAGGAACTATCACCTTTACATAACATTGGCTTAACAGTTTCCATACTTGTGGGTGAGTGTGTTCAATAATTAGGTTAAATTGCTGTGCTAAGTCTTCTTCAGTAATCATTACTTTCTCCATTCCTTTGTTTGCCATCTGTTGGATACTTTGATCAATACCTAATTGATTGTGCAAAAACTTAAAACAGCAATTCTTTGCTGATGCTATCTGCATATTCACTTTAGTCAAATAGGTAATTTTTCATCAGGGCAAAATTTACCCCAAAACACGAAATTGGTTGGTATGTTTTCTACTGTTTGTGTTACTCGCCTATCAAGCATCAAAGCTGAAACTAATCTCTAAAACTGTATTAAACACTACTTTTTACCAATTTAGTTGGTAAAAAATTCTGCTAGATGAATGCTCTGTTTATCGGAATTTGGGGCTTTTGAGCCAAAAAAGCGGCTAAAAAGTAACCATCCGCAAAAATAATTTGCGCTTCGCAAGCAAATTTGCAATTTCTGTGATAGTCTTTTTGTATGGGGAATCAAGACAGCGAAAGTACAAAAAGTCTTCAAAGAGAAATGATATAAACTCAAAGACAATACTTTCGCCTTGGCAGATGCAATGTTTAAATCCGCTACGGCTTTTTGAAACTAAGAGACAAAGCCAATGAAGCAGGATAGTGACCTCCGTAATAACTTGAAGTCCATTAGAACTCGCTTAGGCATGAGCCAACAAGATTTGGCTAACATCGCTAGTGTGACTCGTCAGACTATTAGTGGTGTAGAGTCGGGACTATATGCTCCCTCAGTAGCCATAACACTTCGCTTGGCCAAAGCGCTTGGCTGTCAAGTTGAGGATCTATTCTGGTTAGAGCGGGATTTACCTGAAATTGAAGCCGTTCTTGCCAAACCTGTTCCTAATGGTCAGCAGCTACGAGTTAGCATGGCTCGTGTGGGAGGACAATGGATAGCTTACCCCTTGATTGGCAAGGATGCTTTTCGCCAAGATATGATTCCGGCTGATGGTGAAAGCACAAGTGTTGCAGGTACAAATAAAGTTCGAGTCAGGTTACTAGACGATAATCTCGAAACACTTCACAACACCGTTGTGATTGCTGGTTGTGCCCCTGTGATTTCACTATGGGCAAGAGCCACCGAACGCTGGCATCCTCAACTGCGAGTCCAATATAACTTCGCCAATAGCATGGCTGCATTGCACAGTCTATGCACAGGTGAGGCGCACATCGCTGGGATGCATCTGTACGATCCTGAGACTGGTGAGTATAATACTCCCTTTGTTCGAGATGTTCTGGCTGGGAGGGAAGCAGTTTTAATTACCCTTGGTGTCTGGGAGGAGGGACTTTTGTTAAAGTCTGGCAATCCAATGGGAATTAGAACAGTTACTGACTTAGTTGCTGGGGGAGCGACTATTGTTAACCGCGAAATAGGTTCTGGTAGTCGGATGCTTTTGGAACAAACACTCCAAAAGGAGCAGATACCGTTCGATACCGTTCAGGGCTTTGATAATGTACTCAAAAGTCACCAAGATGTTGCCCAAGCTGTAGTCCAAGGATCTGCCGATGCTGGTATGAGTACGGCATCTGTAGCTACCGCCTTTGGGCTGGGATTTATCCCTTTACATCAGTCACGATATGATTTGGTGATTCTCAAGGAATATCTGGAAGAAGCACCAGTACAGCAGTTGCTCAGTACTTTGGGACATCGGATGGTTCACTCCCAATTTGAAATTCTCGGTGGTTACGATATCAGCAAAATCGGGGAAGTTGTAGCGACTGTTTAGAGTGAATTGCAATGGTTGGTTGTGTTGTTTGGGGAAACTTGGCGTAAATTTAAATCCTGCTGCAACAACTCTTTAGGTATGAGCAACCTTCAGGAGATGACAACAACTGATAATGCTGAATTCGTAATTCGGATTGAATTTGAGTTTCCGGCTTGGAATCTGTAGCTTTCTTTTGTCTAGTTGGTATTACTACTGCCAGAGAAATAATTTCAGCGAGGGTCTGGTAATACTTGCAATATTCCTTGAGTGATGTCTTATCGCTCTAGCTATTAGTCAGAAAAAACAATGACTAATGGCCAACAAAAACTGACCACAAGTTAAATATGTTCTGGATACAGACTCTTTTTGCTGTAGAACGAGCGCCTCCAACAACGTTCTACATCAAGTTACTGCTATCAAGTTACAGCAAGCAAGTACCTCTGGTAGGCACTAGTTTGTGCGATCGCCTCATTAACCTACAGACTCACCAAACAAACAATTGCAGGATAAATTATCATGTCCGATGAAAGAATTAGACAGATTGCTTTCTACGGTAAAGGTGGTATTGGTAAATCTACTACTTCCCAAAACACCCTTGCTGCGATGGCAGAAGTGGGTAAACGCATCTTGATTGTCGGGTGTGACCCGAAAGCTGACTCTACCCGTTTGATTTTGCACTGTAAAGCTCAAACTACCGTGCTGCATTTAGCTGCTGAACGGGGCGCTGTGGAAGATATTGAACTAGAAGAAGTTGTGATCACTGGTTTCCGCGATATCAGATGCGTAGAATCTGGTGGGCCAGAACCGGGTGTGGGTTGCGCTGGCCGGGGTATCATCACTGCCATTAACTTCCTTGAAGAAAATGGCGCTTACTCAGACGTAGATTTCGTATCCTACGACGTATTGGGCGACGATGATATGGGACGCTTTGTCAAGGAGATTCGCCACCGTCACCCAGAACTGGATTATTTACCAATTGTGCTTGTCTCTACACCAGATTTCAAAGGTACATTACAGGATGGCTTTGCTGGTGCAGTTGAGAGTATAGTCAGGGAAATTCCCCAAAAAAGCTCCAAGCAAGACGCTTCTCCTACACAAATCACTATTTTGGCGAGTTCTGCCTTCACACCAGGGGATGTACAGGAAATCAAAGAGATTGTTACCTCTTTTGGACTTATACCTATTGTTGTACCTGACCTTTCTAGCTCATTAGATGGTCATATAGAAGATTCTTCTAGTGCCATTACAGCTAATGGCACAAATACAGCACAGTTGCGCTCAATTGGTAGTTCTGTATTCACTTTGGCGCTGGGTGATAGTATGCGGGGTGCAGCGCAAATTTTGGAGCAGAGATTCAATATACCTTATGAGGTATTTAGTGAACTGACGGGACTAGTAGCAGTAGATAAATTCCTAAAAGCATTGGCGGATATCAGTGGCGTCAGCGTACCACAGAAATACCGCCGTCAACGCAGGCAGTTGCAATATATGATGTTGGAAAATCACTTTTACTTTGGTTGCAAGCGAGTTTCTTTGGCGCTGGAACCAGATTTACTTTGGTCAACAGTTGCTTTTTTGCGATCGCTAGGAGTTGAGATTCACTCAGCAGTGACAACAACACGCTTTCCTCTGTTAGAAAAACTGCCGATCAAGAGCGTCACTATCGGCGATTTGGAAGACTTTGAGCAACTGGCGATTGGGTCTGATTTACTCATTACCAACTCTCATGGAGTAGCGATCGCTCAACGCTTAAAAATTCCTCTCTATCGTCAAGGAATTCCCATTTTTGACCGCTTAGATCATGGTCAGTTTACCAAGGTTGGCTATCGAGGTACCATACAACTTTTATTTGATATTGGCAATCTGTTTTTAGAGCAAGAAATAAAGGTTAAGCATTAAATACAATCAACTCTAACTATTGATGAAAATTTTCAGTCATACTTCACAATTTATTGCCCTGACAATCTGATTGTTGTAGCCAATAACAATGAATTAAATTAGGTGTTCATTAACCAGTTTTCGAGACGCGATAAATCGCCGTCTCTACAAGTGTTTTGTTGCTCATTCTGAACTGTATTGTTTTTTAACTTTTGCTTTTTTGGCAGTTTCTTTTGCCTTGTTCGGTGATACAGTGATTATTCACAAAAACAGCAATTTGTCGCGACAATATTTAATTTAGTCACTGTACAAAAAGTGAGGTTTACCCTTCCCTCAGTGTCCAATTTCCACATCTTCTAGGATGCCAAGTGCATCGGGGATGAGAATGGCTGCGGAGTAGTAGGCGCTGACAAGGTAAGAAATGATCGCTTTTTCGTTGATGCCCAAAAACCGCACAGACAGACTAGGTTGGTATTCATCAGGGATACCCGTTTTGTGTAGACCTATCACCCCTTGGTTTTCTTCACCGACACGGAATATCAAAATAGAGGTAGTACCCTCTTTAGTGATCGGAATTTTGTTACAAGGAAAAATTGGATAATTGCGCCACGCAGGTACAATCTTGCCGTTGACTTCTTTGCTTGGGGAATAGATTCCACGACGGTTACATTCCCGGTTAAAAGCAGCGATCGCACGAGGGTGAGCTAGGAAAAAATGGGATTTGCGCCGCCGAGACAGCAATTCATCAAAATCATCTGGAGTCGGTGGGCCGGTGCGAGTAAAGATGCGTTGCTTAAGATCAGCATTGTGCAACAACCCGAAACCAGGGTTATTCAGCATTTCGTATTCTTGCCGTTCCCGCAACGCTTCAATAGTCAGCCGTAATTGCTGCTCTGTCTGGTTCATCGGTTCATTGTAGAGGTCAGCAACTCGCGTATTCACCTGTAAAATGGTTTGAGCGACGCTTAACTCATACTCCCGTGGACTCAAGTCGTAATCAACAAATGTCCTGGGTAACTCAGTTTCTTGACTATGACCAGCAGACACGGCGATCTCGGCTTGATTGTGCCTATCCTGAGGTTTGCTCAATATAGCTCTCAAGCGATCGACCTGGGTCTGCAACGCTTCAGACTGGTTTAGCAACTCCCGAAACGCCTGTATTGGCAAAGACAAAACTATGCAGCGTGTAATAGCTCTGAGACTAACCTCCCAAGTTTCCTGAGACAGAACTATAGCTTCGCCACCAAAACAATCGCCCTCAGCTAGAATATCCCGTAAAGCTTCTGTCTCATACTTTCCTGCCTTCAGCTTATTAACTTTACCATGAGCAATTAATAACACCTGGTCGGCTGGTTGACCTTCCTGTACAATTACCTCACCAGAGGCAAATTCTTGTTGCACAAAGCGGTCTGCCAAGGCATTGAGTACCTCAATATCCTCAAATCCACGCAGTAAAGATAGTTCACAAAGGGCTTGCGGAATAACCCGCACCTGGGTTCCTGTATTTGTAAAGCTAACTCGTCCATTACCAACATCATAGGTTAAGCGACGGTTAACTCGATAGGCTCCACCCGTGACTTGCACCCAAGGCAACATCTGTAACAACCACCTGGGGGTAATGCCCTGCATTTGGGGCGGAGTTTTCGTGGTTTTGGCTAAATTCCGCGCCCCTTTGGTGCTTAAGCTCATCTGGAGTTGCCTATTTTCTTGGTCTAAATTAGGCCGAATCAAAGCATCTGTCATAAAGTTAAAGTTTCATGCAACTAAATTTACATTCCTAAAAGAGAGCATCAGGAGTTAGAGGCAAACAGCTGTTTGCCTCTACTTTAAAGAGGATGTCCGACTGACTTGAGAGTGCTGAGTTCTAAGTATAAAATACTAGTCCCCAGTTCCTCTTTCATCTGTTCTGGTGTAAGCAGTTCATGATGGCTACTTAGAGACCAATTTCTATATCTTCAAGGATGCCTAATGCGTCAGGAACAAGAATGGCTGTAGAGTAGTAAGCACTAACTAGATAGGAAATAACAGCCTTTTCGTTAATACCCATGAAGCGCACAGATAAACTAGGCTGATATTCATCAGGAATGCCAGTTTTATGAAGACCAATGACACCCTGGTTGGTTGCTCCCACACGCATTAAGATAATCGAGCTAGTACGCTCTTTTGTAACTGGAATCTTATTGCAAGGATAGATAGGAATACCACGCCAAGATGGAATTGCACTGTTACCCGTGGGGATAGGATCGGGATAGAGTCCTAGACGGTTGCATTCCCGACCAAAAGCAGCAATAGTGCGGGGATGAGCTAAGAAAAAGCTCGGTTCTTTCCAAACAATAGAGATCAACTCATCGAGATCATCAGGAGTTGGGGGGCCACTGCGGGTAAAGATGCGTTGTTTGAGATCGGCATTGTGTAACAGTCCGAAGTTACGATTGTTCACCATCTCGTGTTCTTGGCGTTCCCGTAATGCTTCGATGGTGAGTCGCAATTGTTCCTCAGTCTGATTCATGGGTTCGTTGTAGAGATCAGCAACCCGCGTATTGATTTGCAAAACGGTTTGAGCAACGCTTAACTCATATTCCCGTGGATTGATTTCATAATCTGCAAAAGTCCCTGGTAATAGTGCCTCTGCAAGGTGGCCGGAGGTAATATCAATCGAGGCTTCCCCATATTGGTTTTGGGGTTGGCGCAATTTTTCTCTGAATCGATCCACTTGCGCTTGTAAAGCTTCAGATTGGTTAACTAGGTTTTGAAAGGCTGCTTGAGGCAAAGACAAAATGGTGCAACGAGTAATGGCTGTGAGGGTGACATCCCAGATATCTTGGGATTCCACTAAAGCGTAGTCACCAAAATGGTCGCCATCAGCTAATACAGCTAAAACAACTTGATCGTCATACTTGCCTGGGCCAATTTTATTGACCTTACCATGAGCAATCAACAATACTTGATCGGCCGCTTGACCTGCCTGTATGATGACATCTCCAGCAGCAAATTCTTGTTGTACAAATTGACTGGCTAAGGCATTTAAGACTCCAACATCTTCAAATCCCCGAAACAAAGGTAACTCACCGAGTTCTTGAGGAATGACCTGTATTTGAGATCCTGTATTGGTAAAGCTGACCCGTCCATCCCCAACTGTATAGGTTAAGCGGCGGTTGACCCGATAGCTGCCACCCACTGTTTCTACCCAAGGCAGCAGTTTTAAGAGCCACCGTGAGGTAATGCCCTGCATCTGGGGTTGGGTTTTGGTGGTTGTTGCCAAATTACGCGCCGCTTCTGTCCCCAAACTTATTGGCTGTTGCTCAATTTGATTTTCTAGGGAAGTATTTGCTGCATTAGTCATGATAAATCTCCGTTGATAGTGTTTATTGACAAACTATTTGATTGACCGGAATCAGCACTCAGATTGAGTTGAACTAACCTTTCTTTCCTAATAGCGATCCGATTTTGGTCGCTGAAGTCCCTAACCCTGTTGGACTACTTAGTAAGTTCTGCACCACTGGCTGAACATTGGTTTGAGTTGTTTCCTGACCGACCCTTGGTCTAATCTGGATCGCCGCAGTGCCTAACCCTGTAGGGCCTTGGAGTAAGCGTTTTTCTGTCGAGTTATTCCGCAATTCAAATTCCTTATAGCGGTCTACTGCTCTATGCCATTTGAGTACCCCACACATCCACTGCTCTAGTTTCTTGATATATCCGTACAGTTTCTTACGGGTACTTGTATCCAGCCCGAAATCATCACACAAGGCAGGGAGTTCAGTAGCAACAATATGTTCAAACTGAAGGGCACGAGAGGTCATCAGGTCGTTAACAATTGCCACAGCGTGGGGGATATCGCAGTTCAGGAAATTCTGAACCGCCAGCACACCGTTATTAATCTCGCCCTCAAATTCGATTTCTTTCTGGTAAGAGAAAACATCATTTGTCAGACAGGCGAAATCAGCAGCCGAATTATCGATATTCTGCATGGTTCGGGTGCGGAATATCTCTGGTGGGATCTCGTCTCCTTGGGAAAGTCGAGACAGGCTCATGGTTAGATCGGAACCAAAGGTCTTACGACGCATTTCCACATAGTCTATCGGGTCTGGAATGCGATTTTGGATTTGGTTAGCTAGTTCCCATAACCAGCTTTCCGTCATATCTTCAATCGCCCGACGAAACTGACGGCGAGCATTAGGGTTCATGGGGCCAGCCGTCCGCGCCCAAATATCCGCCAAACCCTGTTCGACTGGGTTAGTGGCTTCGGGAACAGGACTCTCATCAAGGGGCATAAAGGCCGACAACCTAGCGTTGAAGATTTTCGCCCCAGCCATGTTGCGGCTATAGCCATACAGTGCCGGGAAGTAGTCATCAGCATAGGTTCCCCAAACCAGCCAGCAGGCTGTGATATTCAACTCAGCACTAGACCCATTGGGATGAATATAAGCACCGCATAAGGCTACGTCTGCTACATCAAATTTATGGTCATCCCAGATGTAAATGCTGGGCATCCCTGGTAGTCTGTCTAGCATCCCCATTTGACGTGCCCATTCCTTAGAATGCCGCCGAGCGTCGTCTAGATGGGGATTCAAACTGGTGGAAAAGGGCATATAAAACTGTGGCAGGGTGACTGGCCCTACAGGCTGATAGGGAACATGGGTGAAGCTTTTAAACCGTTTTAGTCCCAAACTATCGTATAAGGCTCCCAGACGGGCGGCCGATGTGCCTAGTCCAGTGGGGCCACCTAAAAACCAACTTGCTGGCGAAGATTTGTCTGATGTCTGGTTCATGTAGCGGCTCGATCGCATGTGCCACTCATGACCCCCCGATTGCCAGTCCTGAAGTCCTTTGGCATATAGGACGACTTTCAGACGCTCATCAGGAGTCAAACTATATTCCTCGAACAAAGAAGGCAGTTCAGTAACAAAGGTGTTCTCAAACTGTTGCACCCTAGATGTGAGTAAGTCGTTAGTGAGATTGGCCGCTTCTTGGGTACTCACATCCAGGAATTTTTCTAAAACCAGAATACAGTTTGCATTTTCTCCTTCTTCTTCTACTTCTCTTTGGTAGGAGAAGATGTCATTTCGCAGATGTACTCCATCAGAAAAGGTATCTTTGAGGACACGCATTGGTCGAGATGGCGCGATCGCCGCCGGAATTTCTGACCCAACCGCGTGTTCCACTAGGTTAGCTGACCAGGGCGCTCCCCCTACCTTACGGCGCATCTCAATGTACTCAATGGGGTTAGCAACTCGATGCTGGCTGATATTGGCGAGTTCCCACTGAGATTCTTTGAGAAGATTGATGGTACTTTCCGAAAATCGGATTACCCAGTCTTGGGAGGCATTGGGGATGGTGCGATTCCAGAGGTCTACTAAACCCAGTTCCACGGCATTGGTGGGTTCTGGCGGCGTTTCTTGGGGCTGCACAGGCATAAACGCTGGTAGTCCATTGAGGTACTTCTTGGCCCCCGCCATATCTTGGGTACGCTTGTAAAGCTCCAGGAAGTGATCGTCGAAGAAAAATACCCAAACATACCAGTCAGTTACCAGATTGAGCATCTGTTCATCGGCATCTGGATGGGTATAGGAACACAATAGTGCATAGTCATGGGCATCAAACTTGCGCTCATCCCAAATCCCATAATCTTCTGATCCCTCTGCCCCACCCAAAATTCCCATTTCATAAGCCCAAGCTTTAGAATGTACCCGTGCCGCTTCCAGGTTTGGGTTCAGCCGTGCCGGCCAAGGTACATAAAAACTCGGCAACTCAAAAGGTTGCTTACTTGAAGTCATTTTCCATTTAAACCTATCAGTTTAAGCTCATTGTATTGATTTAAGTCTTGTTAATTTTTTGATATTTTTAGTTAATCTTTGATATCGTGAAGTTGCTCCTTTTAATCGAAAAATTCACAGATTGCTCTTACCAGAATGTTGTGAAATTATTTAAGATAATCCACTTTTTGCTGTGCCTAATTCAATAAACTAAGTGGCTTTTTAATGAAATCTCATTATGCAGAACTCTGAATGAATATATACTGATTGACGACTATCAATTTCTGAAGGAATAGTACAGTATGCCGTAAATAAGCCACTCATTTAAAATAGCCATAAAGCTTACAAAACAAGCATTCTTTCTTTTGCCTTTTTACTTTCTTGTACTAGGTTCACGCCCCGCAACAACTAGAACCCACGAAGAAAGTTTGTCATACACCTTCAGTCAAGTATTATTTTTGCTTTATTCTCCAAAAATAGGTCTAAACATCTGTCTTTAAGATAATCTCAGCTTTATCAATAAAATGCAATAACAGTTTAAGACGTTTAGTTATCATTAACTGGATAGTTAAGACAGTTAAGAAAATAATTAAGTAGACAGTTAAGACAGTTAAGACAGTTAAGAAAATAATTAAGTAGACAGTTAAGACAGTTAAGACAGTTAAGAAAATAATTAAGTAGACAGTTAATTGAATAATTAAAATATATAAAAAAATAATAAGTAATATATCAGTTCCCAACACCCGGATTTCTCACGCATAGTGTAGGCTTTAGGGAAAGAGGAGTGTGGGGGTAAGACTTCTTCCCCATCCTCCCACACCTCCCAGACCCCTTGGATTTTTCACTTGTGAGAAATCCAGGAACAGAGCAATGCGATGCAATACTGCTCGCTTTCTGCATTTTTAACTCGGCATTAGGTTTGGGGAAAAGGTTAAAGGGTAAAGGTTAAAGATTTTTTCTTTCCCCTTTCCCCTTCCCCTTTTCCCCTTAACCGACAAGTATTGCAATGCGATGGTAGTCACTACAGAACATTGCAGGTAATCAGAAATAGAGCCAATCCTCCGGCAAACCGAGCCTACAAGCAAGGAAAATCGTTACTGAAACGATCGCTTGTTTTTGGTTCTAAACCTCGAAACCCTATATATTTCGTACCTACACCTGTTTGTAGGAACTAGCGAAGAAATATCCAGAGGCGATCGCTGGGTAATTGAGGCATTATCTCAACTGGAATAACCTGCCATGTCAATACTGCTCGCTTTGTTGATTTTAAACTGGAATTTGGTTTTGGGAAAAGGTTAAAGGGTAAAGGTTTTTTCTTTCCCCTTTCCCATTCCGCTTTTCCCGTTAACCGACAAGTATTGCCTGCTGTGATCGCGTAGCGTCTCGCTGTCCCTTGTTTATCAATAACCTTATATATTCTGGGAACACTAAATCTGGAAGTCTTAAAGATTTAGCAGTATGGTTAGTCATCTTGTGAATATTCCCGGATACAAGGTAAGTGAAGAACTCTACAATGGTTCCAGAACTCTAGTTTATCGAGGGTATCGAGAAACCGACTCATTACCTGTAGTCATTAAACTACTGAAAAATCCTTATCCGAGTTTCAGTGAACTCTTGTCGTTTCGCAATCAGTATACTATAGCTAAAAATCTCAACTCACCGCTAATCGTCCAAACTTATAGCCTGGAACCCTATCAGAATGGCTATGCCTTGGTGATGGAAGACTTTGGGGGGATTTCTCTCAAGGATTGGGGAGTGGGGGGAAGCGTAGAATCTCTGATGGAGTTTTTAGAGATAGCGATCGCACTATGCAATACCTTAGATATATTGTATCGAGAGCGGATTATTCATAAAGATATCAAACCTGCGAATATTTTAATTAATCCCGAAACCAAACAAGTTAAATTAATTGACTTTAGTATTGCATCTTTGCTACCACGGGAAACTCAAACATTGATGAATCCCAATGTGTTAGAAGGAACACTTAGTTATATTTCCCCTGAACAAACAGGCAGAATGAATCGCGGAATTGACTACCGTACTGACTTCTATTCATTGGGTGTGACATTCTACGAGTTACTGACCGGAGTTTTACCGTTTCAATCAAACGACCCGATGGAATTGGTACATTCTCATTTAGCGAAGATACCACCATCTCTTCGGGAAGTCAAAAGTGAAGAGATTCCGCAAATCTTGTCAGATATCGTGATGAAATTGATGGCGAAAAATGCCGAAGATAGATATCAAAGTACATTTGGACTGAAGTTTGATTTAGAAAATTGTTTACATCATCTACAAGTTGATGGTATAATTAAAGGCTTTGAAATTGCCCAGAGGGATGTGTGCGATCGCTTCATCATCCCCGACAAACTTTATGGACGAGAAACAGAAGTAGAAACACTACTGCAAGCATTTGAAAGAGTTAGCCTTGGTGCAACAGAAATGATGCTGGTAGCCGGTTTTTCGGGTATTGGTAAAACAGTTGTCGTTAACGAAATTCATAAACCAATTGTCAAACAACGCGGTTATTTTATTAAAGGTAAATATGACCAATATCAACGGAATATTCCCTTCAGTGCATTTGTGCAAGCATTCCGAGATTTAATGGGGCAATTATTAACAGAAAGCAATGTTAAAATTCAACAATTTAAAAATAAGATTTTAGCGGCTCTAGGTGAGAATGGACAAGTAATTATTGAAGTCATCCCCGAATTAGAAAAAATTATTGGTCAACAACCCTCCGTTATAGAATTATCAGGAAGTGCAGCACAAAATCGATTTAATTTATTATTCCAGAAATTTACTCAAGTCTTCACTAGTGACAAACATCCATTAGTCATATTTTTAGATGATTTACAATGGGCTGATTCGGCATCGTTGATGTTAATGCAGTTATTAATGGCTGATACCAAGCATCTATTCTTAATTGGTGCTTATCGTGATAATGAAGTTAATCCAGCACATCCATTGATGTTGACTTTGAATGATATCCAAAAAACAGCAGCTACGATTAATACAATTACTTTAGCACCACTTAGTCAAGAGCAAGTAAATCAATTAGTTGCTGAGACACTTAAGTGTACAGAAAACTTGGCATTACCTCTTTCTCGATTGGTATTGCAGAAAACTCAAGGTAATCCATTTTTCGCTATCCAGTTTCTCAAGGCATTGCATCACGAGAATCTCATTCAATTTAACTTTGAATCTGGGTGTTGGCAGTGTGATATTGCCCAAATTAATGAACAATCGATTACAGATGATATTGTTGCCTTTATGGGTTTGCAATTACGAAAATTATCGTCATCTACTCAAAATATCTTGCAGTTAGCAGCTTGTATTGGCAATCAGTTTGATTTGACAACTTTAGCTATTGTTGCCGAACAACTCGAAACCGAGACATCTGCTGATTTATGGCAAGCTTTACAAGAAGGGTTGGTTATACCAATTAGCGATCTTTATAAGCTTTATCAAGGGGAAAATAATGAGAAATTAGCGAGTCAAAATAAAAGTAACAATAAACAATTAGCTAAATATAGATTTTCGCACGATCGAGTACAACAAGCTGCCTATTCTCTTATTTCTGAAAACCAAAAACAACTGACGCACCTCAAAATTGGACAAAGGTTACTTAATGCCACACCCGAACAGGAGCGAGACGAAAAACTGTTTGAAATTGTTAACCAGTTGAATCAGGGAGTCGGATTAATTACTACTCAAACTGAGCGCTACGAACTAGCAATGCTCAATTTTGCGGCTGGACAAAAGGCAAAATCTTCAACTGCTTATGTAGCCGCGATGCAGTATTTAAATCAAGGCATTGAACTGCTAACTATAGAAAGTTGGCAGCATTGTTATGAAATAACTTTAGCTTTACATGAGTTAGCTGCCGAAGTTGCTTGTCTGAGCGGTGATTTTGAGTTAATGGAGCAACTTGTAGATGATGTGTTGCACAATGCTCAACACTTACTAAACACTATTAAAGTCTATGAAGTAAAAATTCTGGCCTATGTGGCGCAGAGCAAACAACCCGAAGCTATTAAAATTGCCCTCACAGTTCTGGAATTATTTGGAATTGTGTTTCCAACCCAGCCTAGCCCAGCAGAGATTAATCAAAGTTTACAAGAAACTCAGTTACTTCTGAACCAAAAGCAGTTAGAAGAATTGCTGAAATTGCCTGAAATGACCGATCCTGAAGCCCTAGCAGTCATCCGAATTCTGGCAGCAGTGACAGCAGCAGTCTATCAAGCAGTTCCGCCTCTGTTGCCAATGATAGTGTGTAAACAGGTTTGCTTATCGATTCAACAAGGCAATGCGTCTGTATCCACACTGGCTTACGCTTGGTATGGCGTGATTCTTTGTATCACAGGAGAAATTGAGTTAGGAAATCAGGCAGGTGAATTGGCATTGGATCTCCTCGCAAAATCGCGGAGTCAGGAATTTAAAGCTAGCACGATTAACATGGTGTATCCATTTGTGAAACCGTGGAAATATCCCATTCAAACATCTCTTGTTCCTCTCTCGGAAGGATATCAGAGTGGTTTGGAAATGGGTGCTTTAGAATATGCCGCTTACTGTGCTTATAATTATTGTTCTCTATCCTTTTTCTTAGGCAAAGAACTAACTGTTTTAGAAAAAGAAATGGCAGCTTATAGTCAAGCTTTAGCTCAACTGAAGCAGGAAGTTGCTTACAATTATCTGAATATTTTCTATCAATCTACTTTGAATTTAGGGTCAACTTCAGTTAGTCAAAGTTATCTACCTTGGCAATTTCAAGGCGTGGTTTATAATGAAGCCAAAATGCTGCCTTTGCACCAAACGGCTAACGATCTTTACGCCATTGGTACGCTGTATGTCAATAAATTGATCCTTTGCCATCTGTTCCAAGAATGGGATGAAGCTATTGTAGTGGCAGACTATGCTCAACAATATTTAGATGGGGTAGCTGGCTGTATCATGGTAGCAATTTTTCATTTTTATGATTCACTAACCCAGCTAGCTATCTTACCCGATACTTGTGAAGAGGAACAAGAAAGATTGCAGCAGCGAGTCCTTGTAAATCAGCAAAAACTGAAACAATGGACATCTCATGCTCCCATGAACTTCCAGCATAAATATTATTTAGTCGAAGCCGAAAAATATCGCGTTTACGGACAGAAGACAGAGGCAATGGAACTTTACGATCTTGCTATTCAACTGGCTCAAAAAAACCAATATCTCCAAGAAGAAGCCCTCGCTAACGAACTCGCCGCCAAGTTCTATCTCGACTGGGGTAGAGAAAAAGTCGCCCAAACATATATGCAGGAAGCATACTATTGCTATGCTCGTTGGGGTGCAAAAGCCAAAATAGAAGACTTAGAAAAGCGCTATCCTCGACTACTGCAACCAATTCTGCAACAGCGACAAATTCATTTCAATCCTCTAGAAACTATCGCTTTTTCTTCTGGCACTTCCTCATCTCATCGCGCTTCTACTACTACGAACACCAGTATTTCTAATGCCCTAGATTTTACCTCAATCCTCAAAGCCGCTCAAACTATCTCCAGTTCTCTAGAATTAAATCAACTCATTACCAGCTTGACTAGCATTATCCTAGAAAACTCCGGTGCGAAAAAAGCTGTGTTAATTCTTCCCCAAGATGATATTTGGCAAGTTAGGGCAATTACCTTTATCAATCATGAGAAAATACAAACCATTCTGGAATCTCAATTACTCGATGATTGTCATTATATTCCCGTAAAAGTAATTAATTACGTCAAAAATACTCAACAAACAGTTGTTATAGACAATTGCAAAACAGATATTATTGGGTTGATTGGGGAATACATGCAGCGAACACAACCCCAGAGTGTATTATGTACCCCGATTATCAATCAAGGGCGTTTGGTAGGGATTATTTATCTAGAAAATCAACTGACTCAAGGGGTATTTACTAGCGATCGCCTTTCTGTGACCAATTTCCTTTGCACTCAAGCTGCGATCGCTTTAGAAAATGCCCAATTATATAAGCATCTCCAAGAGCGAGACAAGTTCCTCAGTAGTATTTACGAAGGTGTTGGCTGTCTCATCTTTGTGACTGACATCCGAGATAATGGTAGGTTTGAGTACACCGGATGGAGTAAATCGTGCGAACTAACGGTTGGTATACCTGCTTCGGAAGTGCTGGGTAAAAGTCCGCAAGAAGTAATGGCTCCTGATGAAAGTGCAGCAATCGAGCAAAAATATCTGCATTGTTTCCAAACTGGAATACCCATTACCTATGAAGAATGTCTAACATTTAATGACGATAAAATTTGGTTCTTAACCACACTCAGTCCCTTAAAAGATGAGACGGGAAAAGTTTATCGCGTAGTCGGGACAACTATTAATATTACGGATCGCAAACAAGCTGAAGAAGCAGTAATAGAAAAATCTCAAGCACTCGGAATAGTATTAGAAGATTTACAACAAGCGCAATTACAAATTGTTCAAAGTGAGAAAATGTCTGCACTGGGTAATTTAGTAGCTGGCGTCGCCCATGAAATGAACAATCCTTTGGGCTTTATTGCTGCGAGTCTCAAACAAGCTAAACCAACTATTGCTGATGTTGTTCAACACTTGAAACTTTATCAACAAAGTCTACCCAATCCGAGTACTGAAATTATTGATCATGCAGAAGAAATTGACTTAACTTATAGTTTAGAAGATTTACCCAAGTCAATTGATTCAATGGTAATGGCGTGCGATCGCCTCAAAAACATCAGCACTAGTTTAAGAACTTTCTCCCGTGCAGATAAAGATTACAAAGTGCCATTCAACATTCATGAAGGTATTGATAGTACAATTTTAATTCTCAAGCATCGCCTCAAAGCAAATGAACAACGTCCAGCAATTGAAGTGATAACTGAATATGGTAATTTACCTAAAGTTGAATGTTTTCCTGGACAACTAAATCAAGTATTTATGAACATTATCGCCAATGCTATTGATGCTTTAGATGAGTCTAACACTGGGCGGAGTTTTGCAGAAATTAAAGAAAATCCTCACCAGATTACAATCAAAACTTCATTGGAAGATCATCAGGTTGAAATAAAAATTGCTGATAACGCTAATGGCATGAATGAAGAAGTCAAAGCAAAGATATTTGACCATTTATTTACTACGAAATCTGTGGGCAAAGGGACGGGGTTGGGGTTGGCGATCGCTCGGCAAATTATCGTAGAAAAACACAGTGGTTCGATACAATGCAATTCATCTCCAGGACAAGGTACAGAGTTTGTAATTGCAATTCCAGTCCGGCAATGAAGATTGCTAGGTGAAGAAGAATTCAGAAGTCAGAAGTCAGAATCAAGACGCTCTCTCTACGAGACGCTGCGCGTAGCTTGCTTCTCTGTAAGAGTACGCGGATTCTTGTTCGCGTTAGCGTCTCCAAAGGAGAAGAGAAGCCATGCCTCCAAGAGTTGGCTTTATGCTACGCTATCCGCCAGTCATACAGAATTCAGAATGAATTCTGACTCCTGAATTCTGTTCGATAAATCGCCGTCTCTACCAAAGACTGATTATTGTAGAGACGGTGATTCATCGCATCTTTGCGATCTAGAATTTTCACCAAAAAACCTTAACCGTATTGGAAGTACACTCATAGAATCTACGTAGAATAAATCTCCGGTCAATCTAAAATCTAAAATCCAAAATTGTTTGACTATTGACAAATTGCTAAACAATCGGTTTCTGCCCACCAGACATAAATAGGTGTATCGCGGTCTGGTAAAACGCCCAAAGTATTCGGTTGCAACACATGAATGCTAATGCTATTTGTTAATTCCACAACATAATTAACGTGTGTACCCAAATACATAACGTTGATCAGCCGTCCTTCAAAGCAGTTAGCTGGCAAGTTTGGTGGATAAAGCGAAAGCTGTATTTTTTCTGGACGCACACTCACGACTACAGCTTGTGATAATTCGGTTGGTGTATCTTCAGTGCGGCTAATGACAATTGAGAGTCCTGTTTTTGTCGAAATTTGCACATTGGTGGAGTCTACCGAGACAATTTCACCACTGAATAAATTAGTATCGCCAATAAAATCAGCCACAAAAGACGTGCAGGGACGTTCGTAAATTTGGCTGGGAGTACCAACTTGTTCAATTTTGCCCTGATTCATCACAGCAATGCGATCGCTCAAACATAATGCTTCTTCTTGGTCGTGTGTCACCATTACAAAAGTCAATCCCAAGTCTTTATGTAAATTTGATAACTCAACCTGCATTTCTTTACGTAGCTTTAAATCTAACGCCCCTAAAGGTTCATCTAACAATACAACGGTGGGACGGTTAACTAAAGCCCTGGCTAAAGCAACTCGCTGCTGTTGACCACCAGAAAGTTGATTGGGAAAGCGCGATCGCAAACTTTCCATTTTCACGAGTTTTAAAGCCTCTTGGACTCTAGATTCAATTTTCGATTTGGGTATTTTTTTTAACCGCAATCCAAAAGCGATGTTATTCCAGACATTTAGGTGGTTAAATAAAGCGTAACTTTGAAATACAGTATTGACGGGTCGGCGGTAAGGCGGCACATTAGTCATAGACTGACCCTGAATCAGCACCTTACCAGCGTCAGCGATTTCAAACCCAGCAATTAAGCGCAGTGTTGTTGTTTTACCACAACCGGAGGGGCCTAAAATACTAAAAAATTCTCCTTGTCTAACATCCAAGTCGATTCCATTTACTGCTGGTTCTTGGTTAAAAAACTTGAAGACGTTACGCAGTTCAACATCAAGTGGCTGAAAACTTGTTATCCCCCTCTGATTCTGCATGACAATTTGAGCCATAATCTTCAGTAGAATGCCGTGATTTACGTTATTTTGTCACTTTATGTAGTCTATTGGGCAGACTAGATTTGACACCTTGGTTCATTGTATCCGCCAAAAACAATTGTTTAAGAATATACTCGTCGGATTATTTCATCCTCAGTATCAAAGTATCAGCTTAATTGTATATACTCGTGCTAGTACTTAGATATTCTTTGATGAAGCTATTGAAGGAGGCAGGAGGCTCAGTTGGAGCATATCCAATATTGTGGGGTGGGCATCTTGCCCGCCTAGTCCATAGGGCGGGCAAAATGCCCACCCCACAAGAGTTAATTGAATATTTTTTATTTGGAAGTCCCTAAGCATTAAAACTGCATATTAACAATTTCTAAAAGGCTCGCTAAAATTGCGTTTATTCATTTTAAATTTTGAATTTTGTAATTGATACTTATGTCTTTATTCCCATCACTTGGCAGCAAAAAAGATACCCGTACAGTTGGACGTGGTTTCCAATCAATATTTTTAATCCTATTTACCCTATTAATGATGGCTGGGATTGGGGCGCGTTTGGCATATTTGCAAATCGTTGAAGGGCCAAAACTCCGGGAAAGAGCCGAAGCAAACCGAATTCGGATGATTGCCAAACAACCTGAACGGGGCAATATTTTTGACCGGAATGGCAAACTTTTAGCCAGTACTCGCTATCCTAGCTCTGTATATTTGTGGCCGATGGCACATACTAAACCTTCCTGGTCTGTAGTCGGCCCGCGTTTAGCGCAAATTCTCAACATTCCGCAAGATGAGATGGAAAAGAAATTAGAACAAGCAGGTGCTAATTCTTCTTCACTCATCCGGGTTGCTCGCGATCTAAATGAAGCAGAAATCACGGCATTAAAGGAGTATAAGAATGAACTCCCGGAAGTGGAAATTAATACAGACTCGGTGCGTTATTATCCCCACGGCAAGGAATTGGCGCATGTACTAGGTTATACGCGAGAGTTGACTGCCGACCAGTTAAAGGACAAAAAGGAGCAAGGCTACCGACTAGGAGATGTAATTGGTCAGATGGGCGTAGAAAAAGCTTATGAGAAAGCTCTACGGGGCGAATGGGGCGGTCAGCAGGTGGAAGTAGATGGTGCTGGTAGACCAATCCGGGTTATTGGCGAGAAACAGGCAAAAGCTGGTAACGATTTGCACCTAACCATCGATTTAGATGTGCAAAAGGCAGCCGAAAAAGCTTTAGGAAATCAACGAGGTGCGATCGCCGCAATTGATCCGAAGAATGGTGCGATTTTAGCAATGGTATCTTACCCCACCTTTGACCCGAATATCTTCTCCAAACAAAAACTCTCCCAGAAAGATTGGGAAAGCGTGCAAGGTAAAGATCATCCTTTGGTAAATCGTGCCCTGAGTGCCTTTCCTCCCGCCAGTACGTTCAAAATTGTGACTACCACAGCTGGATTGGAATCAGGTGAATTTTCTCCAGACTCAATATTACAGACCTTTGGTTCCCTGACTGTTGGTGGGGTGACATTTGGTGAGTGGAACCACGCCGGATTCGGGCCATTGGGATTTCCCAGAGCGATCGCTATGAGTAGTGATACTTTCTTCTATCAAGTTGGTAGAAAAGTCGGTGGCCCAACTTTAATCGAATGGAGTCGCAAATACGGGTTTGGTCAAAAAACTGGCATTGAATTTCCCAACGAAGAATCAAAAGGTTTGGTTCCAGATGAAATATGGAAGCAGAAAGTTTTGAAGACTCCTTGGACTATTGGCGACACGATTAATATGTCAATTGGTCAAGGCGCTTTGCAGGTGACACCCCTACAATCGGCGATTATGTTTGCTGTCCCTGCGAATGGTGGGTATCGAGTTAAGCCGCATTTGCTCAAAGATAATGAAGAAGCAAAAAGCTGGCGAGAATCCTTAAATATGAAATCGGAAACCATCAAAGTTCTCCGTGACGGACTGCGGAGGGTGGTAAGTGAGGGTACTGGTAAGAGCTTGAATGTGCCCACAATTCCCCCGGCATCTGGAAAGAGTGGCACTGCGGAAGCTGGTGTTGGTCGCCCAAATCATACTTGGTTTGGTGCTTATGCCCCCAGCAATAAGCCGGAAATTGTGGTTGTGGCTTTTGGGGAAAACTCCGGCGAACATGGCGGTACTATTTGTGGGCCGATGGTTTTACAAGTACTGGAAGCTTATTTTCAGCATAAATATCCAGGTAAGTATCAAAAAACTCAGTCTGAAGGAGCAGAGGCGAAAACTCAGAGTTCAGGACATGGCACTGGAGACTAGTTGCAATCTAGATAAAATTTCCCGACCAGATGCGATCGCTAAGAAAATTGCTGTATTGTCCAGCTAGGCTCTACCTCCCGTGTATAAAGTGCGTAAGTCCTAGAATTATTCTTTTCTCTACGAGAGACTGCGTGTACCTCTGCAAACAAGCAAGCTATACGTAGTATTTCGCAGAAAATGGTGTTCAATAAATTAAGCTTTTTGGTCGTTTTGCGTAAGTACTGTATGTGAATTTCCCACCAAATTTCCCAGTCCCCAGCCTAATTTACGTGAACTTCACATCAGGAACCAATTTCAACTACCAAAGGTCTTAATTTTAAACATTTTATCAAATTGTCAGCCTTAGTTTTATGTTAAGCTGAGTATAATTAGATAAACAACTAGTAGCATATATTACAACTATTCATCTAACCTACGAAGCAAGTAAAAAGATGTATTATTTGTAATAATAGTATTATCTCTGACTAAAGTTAAAACTTTAACGTAACTTAAGATGGGTTGCCCCAGATGAAATCCCCACCTTCTTCAAATTCTTGGAATGGTCGCTTAGTAGGTGATAACCAGCGATACCGTTTAGACAGACGGTTAGGCGGGGGTGGCATGGGAGAAGTCTTCCTAGCAACGGATACCCGTGTCGGTCAACAGGTAGCTTTGAAGTTGCTCAAAGATACGCTGGTGGCATCACAAGAAATGAGAAAGCGTTTTGAGCGTGAGGTGGCAGTTTGTGCTGCTTTGCAAAGTGATCATATCGTCAAAATTAGTGACTGTGGTGTAACTCCAGAAGGTTTTCCATTTTATGTGATGGAATATTTGCGGGGGCAAACGCTCAGGCAATTACTGCTGCGCGAAAAGCGGCTATCTGTTGAGCGGACGGTAAAGATTATGGCGCAAGTTTGTAAGGGTCTACAACTTGCTCATCAAGGAGTTACTCTGCAACGGGAAGGTGGCAAAACTACTGAGCATATTCAGGTAGTTCACCGCGACTTAAAGCCAGATAATATATTTTTGACGCCTACAGATTTGGGAGAGTGGGTCAAGGTTTTGGATTTTGGTGTTGCCAAAATTCGTAGTGAATCTTCAGAAAATTCCAATATTACAAATATAACTAGTACATTTATCGGTACGTTTCGTTACGCACCTCCCGAACAAATCCAAAGCGATCAAAACTTGGATGCCAGGGGTGATATTTACAGCTTAGGGATTATCCTTTATGAAATGCTGAGTGCAGCCGATCCATTTGGAATCAGCATTAAGGGTAGTCATATCAGTGAGGCTTCTTGGGTATTGGCTCATGCTTATGAGCCACCAAAACCACTGCGATCGCAACCAGGATGTGAGCATTTACCCGTACAATTGGAAGCCGTGGTGATGAAATGCCTCCACAAAAACCCAGCTAACCGATTTGCAACTGTAGAAGAACTCAGTCAGGCTTTGCAATCTGCTGCCAAATTTATTACGGGCAATACTAGTGTACCCGGACAGATTACTGGGCGATCGCAATCTTTCGACAATCAAGGTTCAAATCACGAAACTATTCCCAGACAATCGAACGACGACACCATTCTGCGTCCTCCATCTGCATACAATCAGGGTTCAAATCACGAAACTATTCCCAGACAATCGAACGACGACACCATTCTGCGTCCTCCATCTGCATACAATCAGGGTTCAAATCACGAAACTGTTCCCAGATCATTTAAGCCGATTGAGCAAAACCAACCTGAAGAAACTGTTCCTCCTATTCAACCTGAGTACAATCAAGGTTCAAATCACGAAACTGTTCCCAGACCGTTTAACCCAGTTGAGCAAAATCAACAGAGTCCTGTGAATAATCCGAACACCAGCAAACCAGACGTAACGTTATATCAACCACGACAGACATCTACTCAAGGTGGACAACAAGTACCACCTGATAAAACACTGTTTCAGCCACGACAGGCATCTAATCAAGGTGGGCAACAATTGCCACCAGATAAAACCCTGTTTCAGCCACGACAGGCATCTAATCAAGGTGGGCAACAAGTGCCACCAGATAAAACCCTGTTTCAGCCACGACAGGCATCTAATCAAGGTGGGCAACAAGTGCCACCAGATAAGACACTGTTTCAACCACGACCAGCGTCTAATCAAGGCAGACCACAAGTGCCACCAGATGTGACGTTGTATCAACCTCGGGCTGCATCTCATCAAGGCAGACCACAAGTGCGAACCGATGACACTATTTACCAACCAAGGCTAAATGAGCAGCTAGCTACGAGAATTACTCCCAATTTCTTGCGAATCCTGGGAGTGATTTTGGCCATTGGAGTGACTTTAGCATTAGTAACCTATATATATACTCAATCGCAATCTCGTAAAGAGCCAAGCAACCAGCAAAATTTACCTAATAACAGAATTTAGAAATAATCAGCCCAAAAGACGGTTAGAAATCAGTAGACTTCTTGCATAAGTCGGGTAAAGGGTAAGGGTTAAAGGGAAAAGGGATAGAATTAACATTCCCCTTTAACCTTTCCCCCTTTCCCCACCTCTTGCAAAAGGCACTTTTGCAAGAGGTCTAATATGCTAGTCGTCTCTCCCTTAGCACCTTAAAACCCAAGCATATTGGGTTTTCGAGACGCGATAAATCGCCGTATCTACCAATACTTTTCGGATAAACCCAACAATCTCTATTTTGATCTGGGGAAAGGTTAAAGGTGAAGGGGTAAGGGTTTGAATTTACCTTTACCCCTTCCCCTTTCTCCCAAAACCCGAAAAGTATTGCCGTATCTACAAGTGTTTTGGCCTTATCTGAACTATATTGCCTTAAAACCAAAATTTCCTATGTCAGAATTTACTATTGTATAGAAATAACTCTTGTGGGGTGGGCGTCCCGCCCGCCCAGTTTATTATATGGTGGGCAAGATGCCCACCATATAATATTGGGTAATTTATTTCTTGGAAGTCCCAAATAGTTTTTATCTTGGAACTGGTACTTGATTAATTACCGAGGCAATTACTGCATCAATTTGTAAACCATCCAGCATTGCTTCTGGTTTCAAAATGAGGCGATGACGTAGTAGTGGCGATGCAACTGCTTTAACATCATCTGGTGTGACAAAATCTCTTCCAGCTAACCAAGCTAGGGCTTGAGATGTTTGCAACCAAGCACCGGCGGCGCGAGGCGATGCGCCCAAAGTTAAATCAGGATATTGACGTGATGTTCTCACCAACGCCAACAAATAATCAACGATCGCTTCTGATACTTTAACTTCTTTGACTGCTTGTCGTGCTTGCAAAATGTCAGCGATTGTTGCGATTGGTTTTAAACGGCTAATATCCAAACGCCGTGCTGCAAAACCCGCCTGACGATTGAGTAACATTTGTTTTTCAGCAGCTTGGTCGGGGTAATCTACCACCAGCTTAAATAAAAATCTGTCCAACTGCGCTTCTGGTAAGGGATAAGTGCCTTCAAATTCAAGAGGATTTTGGGTTGCAATCACCCAAAATAAATCAGGTAATGGTAAACTTTCACCATCCAGCGTTACCTGCATCTCTTCCATTGCTTCTAGTAGCGCCGCTTGTGTCTTGGGAGGAGTACGATTAATTTCGTCTGCTAGCAGCACTTCAGTAAATATTGGCCCTTTTTTCAAAGTGAAATTGCGGCTATTCAAATCAAAAATATTTGTACCAGTAATATCTGAAGGTAAAACATCTGGTGTTAATTGAATCCGGCGAAACTCCCCTTGAATTAACTGCGCCAACACTTTTACTAGGAGGGTTTTACCAGTTCCCGGTACTCCTTCTAAAATTACGTGCCCACCTGATAGTAGTGCTACTAAAAGTTGTTGTATTAGGCTAGATTGTCCAACAATTACTTGATTAAGACTTTGACCAAGGCGAATTAAGATCGGATGAGTTTCGCTCATATTTTTTATTGATAAATAACTAACGAAAAAATATTATATGCATAATTCCAAAAATTAATTACGAATTACGTTAGCGCAGCGGTAGCGAGTAATCGAGCGTCTGTAGGAGCGTCATTACGAATTACGAATTAATCTAATGGTTCGCCATTTCCCCAACCAGCTTAACAGGTCTTGTTCACTGATGGGTTGTTTGCGAGATTGTAGCTTTAAAACTGCATCTAGTTCTGCTGCACTTGCACCTGTTTTTTCGATCCAAAAATTGATCAAGGCTTCACGTTCTAAAAGTATTTGTCCTAATCCTAAGGCTTTTTGGAGTTGTAGTTGTTCTTGTTTACCCACCATCTCTACAACAAAGTCGGTGGTATCAGCTTTCTGTAAGACTCCAGCTAAAGCTTGGATATATGCCTCGCTGTTATCTGTAACTGGTATATCTAAAGCTACTGGCTTACCAAAACGGCGATTCTGCGCCCAAATTAGCACTAATAGCAAGATACCTACCTGCACTAATATTGGCAATAAAGGAGTTTTAGCAAAAAAGCTAGATAAATCTCCTTCGTTTTCTTTCTTCCTGACATCTGAATCTTTATAACCGTGGATGTATTCATCGACAAAGATTGTGTTATTTTTTTCAGTTACTAGACTAGCTAGATACTTGAAATTACTTAAATTATCTTGGTAAGCATTGGCGGCTAAATAAGGAGTGGTAGAAAAAATCACTTTTCCTCGTTCGTAATTTTCTTTCCAGACAACAGCACCAAAGCGATCGCCTAAATCAACTTGCTCCTGTTTAGCTCTCTTATTTCGTCTACTTGTATCAATTTTGATATTACCCTGGGGAGATTTCTGCATAGTGCTAAACTCCGCTTCAGTAACCCGCGCTCCCGCACCCAAAATGACCAAAGTATTTCCTTTTTCTACCCATTCACGCTCTTTACTACCCAGTATCGTCTCCCCGCCTACCTGGAGGAGGGTAATTGGGCTATTTTCTGGCTTAATATCACTAAAAGGCTTTTGCCAGCGTTTAATAGAAGTTCCCTGTTGTTGCATAAAAGCATACCAAGCACCATAGCCATCAGGGGCGTGGTTATAAGTAGAACCAGCATTAAGTTTAGTATTATTGGGAGCCGCGAACAAACTAAGTAGAACCATCGCAAATAGTGCGATCGCTCCGATCCAAGCAAGGCGATTTGGACGTTTCATTTTTGACTTTCACTCTAAACCATTGAGGGATTTGAACAACCTCTCAATAGTTTAGAGTTTTGAGGGTAAATTTTAATTACTCTTGGGAAGAACTAAGCGCGATCGCTCTTGATAACTCCCAAAACAGAAGATTAGCCACTTTAGACATCAGCTTATTTTGCAAATAAAACAAAAAACCGGGTAAACACCCGGTTTCTGACAACATTAAAATCCTCAGTTTTTTAGGAGCATAACAGCGCTATGCCCCTATTTATTAGCTGTCAAAATTAAACTTTAGCAGCTGCTTTGGTAACAACGTTGAGTTCACCTTTAGCATACTTAGCAGCAAAATCTTCCAAAGAAATTTGCTTAATCTTGCTGGCGTTGCCAGCAGTACCAAATTGCTGATAGCGTTCAGCACAAACCTTCTGCATGTATGTAATGGAAGGCTTGAGGAAGTGACGGGGGTCAAACTCCTCTGGTTTTTTAGCCAAAGCTTCACGGACAGCAGCAGTAATAGCTAAACGGTTGTCGGTGTCGATATTTACTTTACGTACACCACTCTTAATGCCTTTTTGGATTTCTTCTACAGGTACACCGTAGGTTTCAGGAATTGCACCACCATATTGGTTAATCAGTGCTAGCAAATCTTCAGGTACAGAAGAAGAACCGTGCATTACCAAGTGGGTGTTAGGCAGACGGCGGTGAATTTCTTCAATGCGGCTGATTGCCAAAATTTCACCTGTCGGCTTGCGGGTAAACTTGTAAGCACCGTGGCTAGTGCCAATGGCAACAGCCAAAGCATCTACTTGGGTTGCTTCTACGAATTCAACAGCTTCATCAGGGTCGGTTAGCAGTTGAGAGTGGTCGAGTGTACCTTCAAACCCGTGACCATCTTCAGCTTCACCAGCACCAGTTTCTAGAGAACCCAAACAACCGAGTTCACCTTCAACGCTGACACCCAAAGCATGAGCTACATTTACAACTTCGCGGGTAACATTAACGTTGTACTCGAAGCTAGCGGGAGTCTTAGCATCAGCTTCTAAAGAACCATCCATCATCACGCTGGTGAAGTTGTTCTTAATTGCTGAGTAGCAGGTAGCAGGAGCATTCCCATGATCTTGGTGCATGACAATGGGAATGTGAGGATAGGTTTCTACTGCTGCCAAAATTAGGTGGCGCAAGAAGTTTTCTCCTGCATAAGCACGAGCGCCGCGTGAAGCTTGCAAAATTACGGGGCTATCTGTCTCGACAGCAGCCTTCAGGATTGCCTGAATCTGCTCCAAATTGTTAACGTTGAAAGCTGGAATGCCGTAACCGTTTTCAGCTGCGTGATCCAACAGCAGCCGCAGTGGTACAAGCGCCATAGATAGTCCTCCTAATGTGGTTGTCAGCTAATCGGTCTGAGAGAAGCGTAATGATTACGCTAAATCTTAAGAGTTTTTTCAACTTATAGGAAATTATAACTAGTGTCGTGTGTCTATGTTGAAAAAGTTTACGTCATAGTTACTATAAAAAAGTCCTATACTCGCTCCCTACTGCTGTACTATGCCCCATACACGCTCTTTACTGCTGTACATTTAGCTACCCTATAACTAGTAGCTTTGGTAGCCCAGTATCCCAAATGCTTTTTACTAAAATTATAAAGAGGAGCGATCGCCCCTTCATTTCATCCAATAAATTTTTGTATGGGTCGCCCGGGATTCGAACCCGGAACTAATCGGTTAAAAGCCGAGTACTCTACCGTTGAGTTAGCGACCCTTTTGCTGCGTTTCGCAACTTTGCCATCATAGCATATACATCTGTAGATTTGTAAAGGGATTTAGAAAAAATTTGCCGTTAACCTTACAGATACAGTGTGGCTAGCTCCTGGTGCTAACACAGTCAGGTTATCACCAGTATTGAGAGAGTTACGAGTCGCACTCCACGGCTCTAGACAGTAGAATTCTTTGCCTTTGACTGTCCAAAATACCAGGTAGGTGGAGAAATCATCATAATCCAAGGTGAGTTTTAACTTCCGGCTGCGATCTATCGCAGTGGCCGATTGACTCGTTAGCTGTCCAAAGGCAAAATCAATTTCATCACGGCTAAAGTCAAAATTGCCGTCAAAGAAGTGAAATTCTTTAGTTTGATTGTCTTGATACTGCTGAGAGGGAATTTCAAGCTCTAACTGAGTTTTATCACCACACAGAAAGTACGGATGGAAACCAGCCGAAAAGGGCATTGGTGTGGATGACAAGTTTTTATACTTCTGGCGGACTTCTAGGGTATTACCTTGAAGTTCGTATGTGAAAGCCAGTTGAAAATCAAAAGGATAAACAGCCTTGGTTTGCTCATTGCTATTCAGAACGACAGTCAGACTAGCTTTATCTCCAGTTTCTTGTTCTGTTGCTAACCACGGCAATTCACGAGCAAAACCGTGTTGCTTGAGAGTATATTTTTGACCGTTATGAGTGTAAGTATCATCTGGTAGATTGCCACAAATAGGAAACAAAATTGGATTTCCACCTCTGACACTCAACTCAGGATGAGTAAAGCGTTCAGTATCCAGATAGAAAATTTCTTGCCCTTGAATGCGCCAACGAGTGATGATCCCACCGCGTTCGGGTACGACTTCCAACTGAGAACCAGCGGCTTCGTCAGAAAGAATATAGGTCTTGTACTGTTGCTGTTGAACTGCAATGCTAAACACAAATTTTAGTCCTGGGTAAGGTGGAGTGCTGAGTACGCAGTGCTGAGTTCTGAGTAGAATAAAAAATACTCAGCACTCAGCACTCATAACTCAGCACTGTTTATTCGTCTTCTGCAAACACGAAACGATATAACTCGCTGGGGTCTGGTTCAGGGCTGCTTTCGGCAAACTTAACGGCGTCGTCGATTACATCCTGAATTTTACGGTCAATGGCTTTAATCTCTTGCTCATCCGCCAGACTTTGCTCCAGCAAATAAGCTGCCAACTTCTTAATTGGGTCACGGGCAAACCAAAATTCTTTCTCCGCTTTGCTTCGCATTTCATCTGGATCTGCCAAGGAATGACCCCGGAAGCGGTAGGTAAGTGCTTCAATTAATGTTGGGCCTTCACCTGCTCGGGCACGGGCTACAGCTTCTTGTGCCACGGATCGGACTGCTAGTACATCCATACCATCAACTTCTACGCCCACCATGTTAAACACACTGGCTTTTTTATAAATCTCTGGCTGGGAAGTGGCTCGTTCATGAGACATCCCAATGGCCCACTTATTATTTTCGACCACAAAAAGAATTGGCAGTTTCCAGAGTGCAGCCATATTTAGTGTCTCGAAAAACTGACCGTTGTTAGCAGCACCATCGCCAAAAAAGCAAGCTGTCACTTGGTCAGCACTTTCATCTCCCAGTACTTCGCGGCGGTATTTGCTTTGAAAAGCCGCTCCAGCGGCTACAGGAATTCCCTCAGCTACAAAAGCGTAACCACCTAGCAAGCGATGTTCGGCAGAAAACATGTGCATGGAACCACCGCGCCCTTTGCTGCAACCTGTGGCTTTGCCAAATAATTCTGCCATTACCTCTCTTGCTGGTACACCCGCACTTAGAGCATGAACGTGGTCGCGGTAAGTACTACAGACGTAATCTTCACCCGGTCGCATGGACTGGACAACACCGCTGCAAACGGCTTCTTGACCGTTGTACAAATGGACAAAACCAAACATTTTGCCCCTGTAGTACATTTCAGCGCACTTGTCTTCAAACAAGCGCCCTAATACCATATCCTCATACAACCGTAACCCTTCTTCCTTCGTAATGTGCGTAGTAGCAGGATTAAATGTGGGTAAAGTACGCTCTTGAACCATTATTTTTGAGTATCCCTGTTGTACAACTTAAAGTTACGGTCTTAAAATAAGTTGGTCTGATAACAACTAAGCTTTTAACAGGCTAGCGTTTGCAAGACTCAACAATCAAACTTTATTTATGCACCAAAAAAGGGTCTTAGGGAATAGCTGAAGTTTTAATTTTTGATTTTTAACTTTTCAGCCCATACCCCGTGAGGATTTGACTCTAACGGCAATATTTACCGCTTTGGGTTTTTCTCTCTCACCTATAGAGTGCTGAGTAACGAGTGCTGAGTAAAAAGATTCATAAGTATTACGTCTTACTCAGAACTCATAACTTAGAACTCAGCACTCAGCACTCCTAAATATTCCCCTTCATAGACTAGCAATCAAGATAGGCTGCTTTCTGCATATCCATTAACAATTTAAAAAAAAGAAGCAAAAGTCTTTGTACCCAAATCGATAATTGTAATTAAAGGTTAATTATGATATGATTTGCTTCTCCTGTTATCAGGGTCTAATCCTCAATAGTGGTATTTTTGCTACCCTCTACTGGGAAAGTCCCGAAAAAATCAATTATCAATAGATTCTTGCAACCACAACATTTATGCCGTGATTAAAAGCGGTAGTTGTGGTTTGTGATATCGAAGGCTGATAATAGTTGTGTTAAACAAAAATACTAAGAAATAAGACAAAAAATTGAGGCTTTCTAGGCGAAAACAAAAAATTAGTACTAGAATGTGACTCAAAATTTCAGGAAGGTACAAAACAAGTTGTTGCAATATACACTTGTAGAGTAAATTCTATACGGCACTGTTATGGCACGGTTTTACAGGCCTGGAACGCTCTAGGTGAATTATGTTGATCACGGTGCAGGGGAAGTAGGCTGTGCGAATTCCGCTAGATTACTACCGAATTTTAGGACTACCGTTAGCGGCAAGTGAAGAACAATTGCGGCAGGCATACAGCGATCGCATTGTACAATTGCCTCGACGTGAGTATTCTCAGGCAGCAATTTCTTCTCGTAAACAACTCATAGAAGAAGCTTACGTGGTTTTATCAGATCCAAAACAACGCAGTACCTACGATCAGCTTTATCTTGCTCACGCCTATGACCCTGATAACCTTGCTGCTGCCGCAGTAGCACTGGAAAATCGTCCAGAAAGCACCAAACGGGGTAGTGACATCCAAAGTCTGGGTATCGAAATTACCCAAGACGAATTAGTTGGCGCTTTATTAATTTTGCAGGAGTTGGGGGAATACGAACTTGTACTAAAACTAGGTCGTCCGTACCTGGTAAATAAAAATGGTGCTACAAGTGCAAGAAAAAGCAATAATTTAGCAGACGAAGAAATACACGAAAGTGCTGAACATCCCGATGTTGTTCTCACTGTTGCTCTTGCTTGTCTAGAATTAGGTCGTGAACAGTGGCAGCAAGGTCACTACGAAAATGCCGCCATATCCTTAGAAACTGGTCAAGAACTGTTAGTACGCGAAGGGTTATTCTCAAGTGTCCAGGCGGAAATTCAGGCGGATCTTTACAAATTGCGGCCATATCGAATTTTGGAGTTGTTGGCACTGCCTCAAGAGAAAACTGCCGAACGCAGCCAAGGTTTAGAATTATTACAAAATCTCTTAGAAGATCGTGGCGGAATTGATGGCACGAATAATGATGACTCTGGTTTAAATATAGATGACTTTCTGCGTTTTATCCAGCAGTTACGCAACCACTTAACAGTCGCAGAACAACACAAGTTATTTGAAGCCCAAAGCAAACGTAATTCTGCTGTTGCCACTTACTTAGCTGTTTATGCCTTGATAGCACGGGGATTTGCTCAACGGCAACCGGCTTTAATTCGTCAAGCAAGGCAAATGCTCATACGTCTGGGTAAGCGCCAAGATGTACATTTAGAACAGTCGCTATGTGCTTTACTCTTAGGACAAACTGAAGAAGCAACCCGTGTTTTAGAACTTAGTCAAGAGTACGAAGCTTTAGCTTTTATTCGCGAAAAATCTCAAGACTCTCCAGATTTGTTACCAGGGCTGTGTCTATATGCAGAACAGTGGTTGCAACACGAAGTATTTCCCCATTTTCGAGATTTAGCAAATCAGCAAGCTTTTCTAAAAGATTACTTTGCTAACCAACAGGTACAAGCTTATTTAGAAGCACTGCCAACGGATGCAGAAACCACTAATGAATGGGCTGTAATTAACCCCCAATATTTTCCCAAGCCGCAGACCAATAATTCGCCTTTCCCTAACAATTCAACTAGGAATTCCGGGAAATTTAATCACAACAGAACACCTGACCTAGATTTGCCAGAAACACCAACAAAAGAAACACCTGAATATTCAAATTTCTCACCACCTATATGGAATTCATCAGAGAGTGTCAAATCAGAGGTTCCTGCTGCTGAACGGATGAGTAGAGGCACAAAGGAGCATTTGAACGGTTCAGCTAAAAGTGCTACACCCAATCATAATCAAAAGCGTCGCCGGAGAAAACCAACTCCATCTGCTAGCCGAGTACGTGTACCAGATAATCGCCCTCATTCTCGTCGTCCCCGGCGGCGGCGAACCTTTGCTAACACCATCGAAGGGAAAACACGGCTGGTATGGAGAGTATTTATTTCTTTGGTGAGTCTATTAGTTTTCTGGGTGTTAGCCACAACAACTTTTGGATGGTTAAAAAATCTGTTTTTTCCTACACGAACTCCACCTGTTTCACAATTGTTTATACAAATAAATGAACCACCAACACTTATTCCCCCTCCAGGTAGTAAACCACAACCAACAGATGGCCCTTTAACAGATGCAACGGCAGAAGAAGTTATTCAGAATTGGCTATCTACCAAAGCCGAAGCTTTAGGGCCGAATCATAAGATTAATAATTTAGAGAATATTTTAACTGGTTCCGCTTTGTCTCAATGGCGGCTGATTGCTCAACAAGATAAGACAGACAACCGCTATCGCAAGTACGATCATAGTCTGAAGGTGGAATCTGTAGAGAAAATTGAGTTATTTGCAGATCGTGCCGCAGTGGTAGCTACGGTGAAGGAAGCGACACAGTTATATGAAAATGGTCAGTTTCAAAAGTCTTCTAACGAGAATTTGCGAGTTAGGTATGATTTGATTCGAGAACGAGGTAAGTGGCGTATTCAGAGTGCATCTGTTGTGAATCAGATAATTAGATAAGTTGGAATTTTGAAGTTATCTCTATAACTTAGCTCTGCGCTGAAATGTTCTCTTAGAAGGCTTTAATAATTCAGTAATCTGACAAATCAACAATATCACAAGACAAATTTGTATAGCTTGAGAAAGCTAATTCCCAGAAATCGTCGTCTGATTATGGTGATTTCACTGAATTCTGTGGGAATACTTATAAATAGAAGCTTAAATATTCCTCGAAGAGCATTATGTTTGGAAAGATTGCAGCAGCGTTTCAGGAGTCTAGACAATTTCTAAAAAGAAGCCTAGAAGAATACATTATATTTAGCTCAGGTGCTAAACAGTTGACTTTGACCAAAAAAATGGTTTTACTTCTTTGTCAACAAGCCGAATCTAGAGTTGAGCAATTAAAAAGTCTAAAACCACACTCTGAAGAGGGACTTATTGCAACAATAGAATACAATAAGATTCAAGTAAAATTACATTTTACTCCTGAGAAAATAACTCTTAATGAAGATTATCTTGAAGGGGAACTTCGCTTATTGAAACCTCCTGAATTTGATACTGAATCCATTGCTTATCGTTACCTCATTGCAGGTTGGAAAACATTTTTAGGAGGTAAACTTCCCAATGAAGCTTTACCAAAAGAGGTTAGAATTGAAAATGATAAGGTTTACTATACTCTTGCTCGAAATCAATTGCAGCTTTTAGATGACCTCTTCTATAGTCTTGAAAATGGTTCTACTTTGATTACTAACCTTAAACAAGGAAATTTAACTATTGAAACTTCAGTAGCTTTGAGTTGGAATAATATCAAGCTTCAAAATCTACTTCAACTTCTGAATCTCAAAGTAAAAATAGAGAAATAGTTTTTATTTAAGGCTTTACTCTTTGTCAAAGGAACTTTCTAACACCCCTAGTAAACTTTTCAACATCAAATAAGCAGAAGTCCCTCCTGGGTCTGGATGTCCAATACTCCGTTCACCCAGGTAGCTAGCCCGTCCCTTTTTCGCCTGCATTGGTATAGTTTCCTGCAACCCACTTTGGGCTGCTGCTACAGCCTTTTGCATAGCTTCTAGTGTCCCCTTATTTTCTTCTACAGCTTGCCTAAAAGCGGCTACAGCCGGAGATAGCACATCAATCATCGTTTTGTCTCCTAGTTGCGCTTTGCCGCGTTGTAGCACACCGTCTAAGCCTGCTTGGAGTAGTCCTAAAATATCTTGTTCTGTTAATTCTTGCTTACCAACTACTGCTGTACTGGCTCGTAAAAACCAGGTGCCATAAAGAGGCCCACTAGCACCGCCAATGGAAGAAATTAAGGTCATACTCACAGCTTTGAGAATGCTGCTGATGTCTTTGTCTGTAATAGTTGGTAACTGAGCGCTTACCTTTTTGAAGCCGCGATCCATATTGATCCCGTGATCAGCATCTCCGATCGCAGCATCTAATTCTGTCAAATATGCTTTATTCTGCTCTATCTCGGTTGCATAAGCCTGCAACCATTGCAATATCTGCGTTTGACTCAACATAATTCGTAATGACGCTCCTACGTTGCTACCGCTACGCTAACGTAATTATGAAATTCCCCAGCGCCAACTTGGCGTTTTTACTGGTGCGTCCCATAACCGGATCATCTCATCATCTAATTTCAGCAGGGTAATGGAACAACCTTGCATTTCTAGAGATGTGATGTAAGGGCCTATCAAGTTTCGCACAATTTGCAATCCTTGCTGTTCGCAGATTTGGGCGAGTTTGCGGTAAACAAGATACAGTTCGGAAATCGGGGTTCCACCCATACTATTGACGAAAGCTAACAAGCGATCGCCTTTGGCAAATGGGAGATTTGTTAGTTCTACATCTACCCATTGTTCTTTGTCTTCATCCCACTCGCGGAGTATGCGGCTGTATGCTGCATCCTCAAGGAGCGATCGCGTCAAAATTTCGGTAATCTCGTCAACTGGTTTGATGGCTGTACGCTCTGTTCCTGGTTCACCGTGAATACCGATACCTAATTCGATTTCGCGATCGCTCAATTCAAATGTTGGCGTTCCATTGGCAGGTACTGTACAAGATGTTAGAGCAATTCCCATACTCCGCCCATTCAGATTGACTCGGCGACATAAATTTGCTATTTGTGGCAAATCATACCCAGCCTCAGCCGCAGCGCCACAAATTTTTTCCGCCAGGATTGTTGTTCCGACACCCCGCCGTCCTTGGGTATAGAGGCTATCTTTCACTGCTACATCATCATCAATCAAAATATTTAGCACTCGAATGCCTTCACCACGGGCTAACTCTGTTGCGATCTCAAAATTCATCACATCGCCACTGTAATTTTTGACGATATAAAGGATACCTGAACCTCCATCTACAAACTTTGCTGCTTCTAGCATTTGGTCGGGAGTCGGTGAAGTGAAAACCTCGCCAGGACAAGCTGCATCCAGCATTCCTTTGCCCACGAAGCCAGCGTGCATCGGTTCATGTCCACTGCCACCACCAGAAATAATTGCTACTTTACCCTGTATTGGTGCATCGGCTCGATAGACAAAAGTCGGATCGTAGTTCAGTTTAATTAAATCGGAATGAGCCGCCGCCATACCTTCTAGACTTTCCCGCACGAAGTCTTCCGGCTTGTTGATCAGCTTTTTCATAATCCGTGTTTGGTTAAAAGGGTGGTAAAATCCAGGTTATAGTGCTTCTGGTTTGTATGCAATATAGTTTGACTTATCTCTAAAATCTCTCTCCTAAAATCTGAAATAGTTTATTCACTGAGTTTTCGTGTCAGTTTTACCCCACCCTAACCCTCTTTCAAGGGTAGGTATTTAAAAATCAAAATCAGCCCTGATGCATTGGGGGGCTTCAAACCCAAAAAGGCAGGGGAAATGAGCGAATCTTTCTCCCCTGCCTCTTTGGTCATCTTAACAATGACTGATTTGGCGTTAACTGGGTCTTGAAACGGCTGTAAACAAGTTGGGTTGGATACCAAGAAGAAAACCAGTACAAATCTTGAATAACTTTGCAAGAACTATTCCCATCTGCAAACTCAAAGTGAACCAAACCTAAATTATTTAATCCAACTACTTCTCGCCCCTCCTGAAACCAGCGAAACGTCCAAAACATCAGGGGTTGTAACCATTTCCATTTAGCATTTTCGGCTCGTTTCCAGGGAGCTATCAACGATAATATATCTGCTGTGCAATCAGAAGTCTGAACACTGTTTCGAGGTATCCATTCCAGCACACAATGCCAGTCATAGTCAGTCACCATCTGGTATGGGCGTAGCCCACCAAATAATTGTTTTACTGAACTTTCTACCATATTGGGTGGATTAATCCACCCGATCCAATGTCGTACCTTTTCTGGTAGCAGCCAATCTTTCAATCGTGTATGAATCAGCCGCGTCAAAATCTCTTCATTCTTCAATGCACTAGCGGTTAATTGCACTAATACAGACTGCAATTTGGAATGGGTGTGTGCATAAGACAAGTGAGCAACAGAACTGTAGTGGATATCCCCGGATAGAATCACGACTTGTTGACGTTCCTCAAACAAGGTAGTTAGAAATTTCGCCAGTGCTTCAACATTAATGTTCCAGGCATCTCCAACATCGGTTGAAAACACTTTCTCTTGTTTTAAATGCCAATGATGAATCCAATCAATCACTTGTAATCCAAATACATTAGTGGGTGCAATCACAAATGTAGTTTGAATCTGAGTTTGTTCATCTATTTCTTGTAAAGGTAAAACTAGTTGTTGCTCAAAGGCTTTTGGACATAACAGCATCGGCGGCGCAATTGGTTTTTGATCGGCTGGATAACCCCGCCAAGTACGCGTATCTAGCACAATTACTTCATGGCGATCGCTTCTAACTATGTAGTGCCAAGTTAGTGCTTCAGGATGTCGATCTAGAATAAATACTGGGCCGTCTCGGACTAAAATAGGTAAGTCTGTGTGGGGATCGTTGGCTGGCATACCTACATAATTAGCGATCGCTTCATCAGCCTTTGCATCTCTCCCTTGGGAAGCTGACCAAGCTTGGGCAGCCGCCAGCAGCTTTTCCCCTGATTTCCCTTCTACAAATTGCCCTGGTGTATTGCCCCACCCTTGAAACACCGTATAAGCTAACAAGGCATTTTGGACTATGCGTCGCCCCAAGGGACGCCCCAATACTCGCAAACACCAAGCTTGGTTTAAATTCCAGTCATCAGTAACATCATGGTCATCAAAGATGCTGTACATGGGAATATTGGCAAGGGCGCGGCGGACTTTCCAAAGAGTGTAAATGAATTGTCGCAAATGCTTGACTGCGCGATTCCAGTCTTTGATAGCACGGCGATCGCGCGTTACTTGCTGTCCTTTGGGAAATGTTAGCGGCCAGCACACTGGCGACCAAGCTAGTAAATAAGTAGCGTAATATTCGCCCAGGCTGAAAAGATGACTGTTAACTTTCTCAGCTTTATTATGTAATCCTGCCGTCAAGCCAGCTTGATTTGTCGCCACATCAGCCCGTTCTCCGGGGGGTAGTTGCTGGGGAGTGCAGTACTCTCCATGCACCGGAAGTTGTTCTTCCCAACCCAAAAGGGCATCGCCAAGAGTACTAGCAACCCACAACGATGGGTCGGCGATATCATCTCCGTAAATTTGATCTCCCGTGAGGAACAACTGGTGAGGGCGGTTTTGGGGTTGATTGGCTGATGCTTGAATTAAACTGTCGAGAATTGGCAGCGCATCAAAGCCATGACCATGAGGTTTACGGCAGGAAGCATGGACAATTTGCAAATCTTGAAGATGATTTGGCGGCAGAGCAAAGGTTGGTTTTTGATGATCGAAGTAGCTAATGCTGACTGTCGGATGAGAGTTTGAGCATAATGCTTGTTGCATTTGCAGGGTTTGGTCAGCAATAGTAAATTGGAGGTCGTATGCATAGATGTGACCTCCCGTGAGGCAATGTCCAATTTTAGACCGAGCCGCGATCGCAACTACATGAAGATACTTGCCCAGAGCAACAGTAGAACGTTCTCCCTCAAATAAACAATTTCCTAGTGCTTCACCATCATTTGTTGTGTCATAAACCTTAAGTTCTACTTGACAAGACTGTTTCAGTGCTATCCATACCGTCACTGACTCTGGTTCAGTATGTTTGAGGATTGGCCCCGCTAAAATCAGTGGCAGTTGTTGTAAAAACTCGTCCCCAACTTGATACTTCATTGCAAACAGTTGACAGAATGGTGGTGTTTTGGATGATTATGCTTTATTTATAATCCAATCACCAAATGGGGACGAGTGTATTTGGAAGTCCTCAATCTGATTGTGTTTATACCCCATAATCCCGGATTTCTCACCATATATTTCAAAGCCTTTGCTTGAGCAGGGGAGTAAGGAGTAATGAGTAAGGAGTATTTACTTATTACTCCTTACTCTCTCCCCCTCTGCATTTCAAACTTGTGAGAAATGCGGGATAATGAGCGATGCCTTTGGCGGGCTACGCCTACGCTAAACTGTAAAATATGCTCATAAACCGCAAAACCATCTGCCTTGAAAACCGACAGTATTTTCTATCGCATTTTTCAAAGCCTCCCCAGCACTTTTTTTGAACTCATTAACCAACCGCCATCACTTGCCAGTGCTTACCAATTTTCTTCAGTCGAAGTCAAACAACTGGCATTTAGAATTGATGGTGTATTTTTACCGAATACCCCAGAACTACCGATTTATTTTGCTGAGGTGCAATTTCAACCAGATAAAAAAATTTATTCCCGTTTATTCGCCGAAATCTTTAACTATCTTGACAAAACCGAATTAACTAACACCTGGCGTGGTGTTGTCATCTTTCCCAATCGCAGCGTTGATACTGGAGATACAGAAAGATATACAGAATTACTTAACTCACAACGAGTGACTCGCATTTACCTCAACGAGTTAAGCTCAATTCCCACATCATCAATCGGGATTGAAACAGTCAAACTAATCATCGAACCCGAATCAACCGTAACAACTAAAGCCATAGAAATTGTAAACACCGCCCGAAAAGAAATTCTCAATGCCGCCCAACAGCGGGAAATTATACAATTGATAGAAACAATATTAATTTACAAATTGCCGCGCTTGAGTCGGGAGGAGATGGGGAAAATGTTCGGATTAAGTGAGTTAAAGCAAACTAGATTTTACCAAGAAGTTTTTGCAGAGGGTAAAGAAGAAGGCAAGCTAGAAACAATACCTCAGCTATGGGCGTTAGGATTGACCATTGAACAGATATCCCAAGCATTAGGTTTGGACGAACAAGTTGTTAGGCAAGTTGTACAACCAAAATCATAAGATGATGGAGAGTACCCAAAATGGTTTGCTGGTTTTGGCAATTCACTATAGAAGAATGTTCTGTGGGACGGGTGAGACAACCATCCCACAAGAGTCATTATTTTAATTAGTTCCGAGCAATACCTTCTTCCCGTGCTGCACGTTGCACAGCAGCAGCAACAGCAGTGACGACACGCTCATCAAAGACTGAAGGAATAATGTGTTCCCGATCCAAGTCTGAAGGTTTGACTAAGGAGGCGATCGCACTTGCAGCTTCCAGGTACATTTTGATGGTAATTGTCTGTGCCCGACAATCTAAAGCACCACGAAATACGCCAGGAAAAGCTAAAACGTTATTGATTTGATTTGAGTAATCACTACGACCGGTAGCGATGATCGCAACATCTTTACTGATTAATTCTGGCTGAATCTCTGGAATCGGATTTGCCATTGCAAAAACAATCGGATCTTTCGCCATCGATTGCACCATTTCTGGTGTCAAAACTCCCGGTGCGCTGACACCAATAAACACATCTGCTCCTTGCATTGCACCCGCTAATGTGCCCTGACCTTTCACCGCAAATTCGAGTTTTTCTTCTGTCAAATCGGTGCGACTGGTAGAGATAATCCCTTTAGAGTCGCACATCCAGATTTTTTCTGCCCCAGCTTTACGAAGTAACCGAGCGATCGCCACTCCCGCCGCCCCAGCACCGTTAATCACAATCTTGATTTCTGCTAAGGATTTATGTACCAGTTTCAGGGAATTAAACAATGCTGCCAAGGTGACAATTGCTGTACCGTGCTGGTCATCGTGAAAAACGGGGATATCTAATTCTTGGCGTAATCTCTTTTCAATTTCAAAGCAGCGAGGTGCAGCAATATCTTCTAAATTCACGCCTCCAAACACCGGAGCGATATTCTTAACTGCTTGGATAATTTCTTCTGTATCTTGGGTAGCGAGACAGATGGGAAAAGCATCTAGACCAGCAAATTCCTTGAATAGCATTGCTTTGCCTTCCATGACTGGTAGGGCGGCAGCTGGGCCGAGATTTCCCAAACCCAAAACGGCACTACCATCGGTGACAATGGCAACAGTGTTTTGTTTGATGGTTAAGTTGTAAACTTCTTCTGGGTCTTGAGCGATCGCTGTACAAATGCGACCGACTCCGGGCGTGTAAGCCATTGCCAAATCGGACACACTCTTCAGGGGAATTCGGCTGGTAATGCTGATTTTGCCACCACGATGCAAATTAAAGGTGCGATCGTAAACACTGAGTAACTTGATGTCTGGCAATGCTTTGACTGCTTGCACAATGGTTTCAGCGTGTTCGGTACTTGCAGCATCCACAGTAATATCACGGGTGGACTCTTTGCGGGTTTGCTCGATTAAATCAATTTGACCGAGATTACCGCCAGTGGTAGCGATCGCCTGTGTCACCGATGCCAACATCCCTATACGATTGGGAATCTGCAAGCGCAGTGTCAAACTAAAACTAGAATTCGGTGTGAGGTTTGCCATGTTGATTTAGGATTTTAAGTTTTAGATTTTATATTGAATTGAGACAAAAACTAAACTCTGAGCTTTGTCGCCAGTGGAAACAATTTTTATTTATACCAAAGCGTCTACTAATATAAATGAGTAACAATTTAGTAATTGTACCCAAATACACCAGATATTTTTTTAAAATTTTATCTCTGTAAATAGGGGTTGCTGAAAAAGAAAGAGAAGCTCACAGAATATAGATTATCTGACCAAAGAAGTATATTCAGGTGCAAGACTTGAGGGTAAAATAGCCCAAAATCCTTGCATAACTGCGACCAGCAGTACACAACTGTGCTGTTTGTAACTATGTACCGAAAATAGGGACAAAATCCAATCTCACCAGAGAACTTTGAATCTCTTGCAAGAGTTGCACTGCACGTCGAATATCCCCCCGCTTTAAAGATAATTTAAACTGCTGACTTCGCCACCAATTTACGATAAGATTATTCATAACCAAATCCCTCTTTACCTTCCATAATTTCTACACCTGGAAGCCGAGAAACTAACTTTTCCTTAAATTTCATATAGCTTAATTGCTCATCTTCATACCACCAAGCGTATTTTTGCTTAATTTCTTCAGCTTCTTGGCGAGTTGATGCAATGAGAGAACTACTCTGGCTAGCATGAAAAGCTTGAATTACAACCCTATCGGCGATAGCTAGTTTGTCAATAAAAGTAGCTTCATCAGTTGCTAAAGTAGGAAGTAGAGGAGTAATAGTGATAGAAATTTTAGGAACAAAACCTTTGAAATAATCAATACTTTGTTTAATTTTAGCGATCGCATTTAATCTGGCTTTAATACTTGGCGATCGCGGTTCAAAATCTTTTCTCACCAATTCACTCCCAGTCGGAATGCTCATATTAATTCGCAATCGCTTAAATCGTTGTAAATAATCAATATCTCTAGTAATAATTGGGCTACGAGTTTGAATCACCAAAGTTGGAGTTTGATAACCGTCAATCCCCATATCTAGCATTACCTCCAACAACCGACGAGTCAGATGATGTTTAGACTCAAGTGGTTGATAAGGATCGGTAACGCTACTCATGTATATACTAGGAGGAGTGTGAGGATTTTTCTCGTACCATTTTTTTAATTCTTTCACTAAAATTTCAGCAGCATTTTCCTTAAAAATTACCCATTTACCCCAATCTTGGCGCATTTGAGCATTAGGGGTAAATGCAGCAGCATAGCAATAACTACAACCGTATTGACATCCTCTATAAGGATTGAGAGTAAAATCATAATTACCAATAAAACCAGTGGCTTTTGTTAAAAGTGATTTAGCATTCTGGGCATAAACATTGACATCTCCAAACTTTTCTCTGACTAATTTGGTAGGATTGCATTCGCAATAACCTTCATATTTTGGTTGTGCCATCTGAATCCTGATATTTATTGAGAGTGAATTAATGCACTCTACTTCTTATGATTCCCATTTTTATTTTTAAATAGCTTCACCAAGGTATACGCTAGTGCGATAAACCATATAGACAAAACCACTCTCATCATGAAAGCGCTCATATAATTCTTGAAAATTGTTAATAAGCTGTTCGTATACCCAGCCTTCACGTGGAAGGTAAGAAACACTCATTGCTCGTCCAATCAGTCCAGTTAAATCTAACTGTTGTCTATAAGTAAAATTATATTCGTGGATGTTAATAAAATGGGGAGTTACTAACAGCGGCTCTACCGACTCCATTCGAGATTCTGCTGGGTGATTATTAGATGCTTCGCGGACTAGTCGGCTATATTCTGTAGTTAAGGCATCTTCTTTATCTCGATTATTCCACACCACAGCCAAGCGTGCTGATGGTTTTAAAATACGGCGAAATTCCAATAAAGTTGGTTCGGGATTGAACCAGTGGAAAGCTTGAAAGCAAGTAACTAAATCAACTGAATTATCAGGGAGTTGGGTAAATTCTGCTGTTCCATCACGAAACTCTATCAAAGGATGTGCTTGGGCAGCTTCTCGCATCGCCGCGTTTGGTTCTATGGCGATGACATTAACTCCGCGTTCAGCTAACAGTCTTGAAGCAATTCCTGTACCTGCACCAATATCTGCTGCTAAGAGTTGTAAATTTTCACCTAATCCTTCCAAGATAATATCAATTGCATCTGTGGGGTAACTTGGTCGATATTTTACATAATCCTCTGCTCTCTCAGAAAATCGGTTGAGTGGGTTTAAGGTATGTAAGGGAGTTGTTTCAGGATTAATTTGGCTCATGGGTTTTGATGTAAAAACTGAATTCCTATATCCTTCCTATATTATATATACTGACTTACTTCCCAAGTTTTTATGCTATCTAACAATCATAGTGGCGTTATCCAATAAGTAATGCCCCGAATAGCTTGCTTCTTAAAACCAAATAGGGATAAATTCTCTTCAGATAAACCCACATAAGTCCAATGTGGAGTATCATTTTCTACTGTTTGAAACCAACCATTTTGATTCAGAGCTTTTCTTTGTTCTTTACTGCCTACGCGTAAATCAATTGCTAATCCCCAGAGATGTTGAGAAGTTCCGGGAGGTGCAACTAAACCAAGAATTTTTGTTTCTTTACCCTGTTTAACTTTTGCCAAAACTTGATCATTAGCATATTTGTGCCAAAATCTTAAATTCGTGTTGAAAGTACGGGTACAATCACCAGAACCATAACCAGATTTTAGCGGAATATTTTGCTGAATTCGCGCTTTATTTAAAGCATCAGCCGCCGATTTTTGTAAGTAACAGTCGTTAGTGCCATCAACATGACCCATTGTTAAAGTAGCTTGAAAATCTTGAGTTTCTTTTTCATTAGCGAAGATATCTTGTTGCGGCAGTTTAATTCCAACATCTTGGTTTACAAAGACTGCACCATAAGTTCGTAGTAACGTATATTCATAAGTACCAGGCTGAGGAATTGTAGGTAATTTTCTAGCGATCGCAGATAAAAAACGCTGTTGATCGTTTAATTTGGCATCAGGAATAAATGGTTCTGATGTTGTCTTTTTAGAGATATCTGTACAAGGCAATGAATCAGTATTCAAGCATCCGTTTAATGGTTGGGTAGTTATAGCAACTTTGTGACGGGTAATTTCATTACTAGCTACTAAGACAAAAATCATCAAGATAACTATCATGATGAAAGATGCTTTTCTGATAGCTCTATTAATATTTATTTTCTTGCTGATGGTGAGTTTCATTTTTAAATAATTGCTTCTTGATTGATTTAAAGGTAAAGTTAATAGATTTATTAAAAATGTTTTTATTTAGTTTTACTTAAACAAAAGGCAACCTAAATTGATGCTGAAAATTATTTCTATTGAGAATAAATATGAAAGAATGAGTTAATTTATGTGATCTCCAACTACATGAACAAGAACTGTGATAAACAAACCGGAAGATTGTCACAAATTTTAAAAAAGATTATATTTTTTAGCTGATAATTAAGTTTAAAAATTAAAACTGCCTTGATTTGAGTACTAGTAATTTTGATAACTTTTTTAGCAGAAAGTTACATCCATGAAATCACTGGAACAGTTAAAATTGAAAAGAACTCTCAGCTTGCTGATCCTGTAAGTATGACCATGCACAATTCCGTTGAATTTCAAGACGCTTTTGATGTCATAGTCGTCGGTGCAGGTCACTCCGGTTGCGAAGCAGCTCTCGCCTCTGCACGCCTCGGTTGTCGTACCCTGCTATTGACGCTCAACTTGGATAAAATCGCTTGGCAACCTTGTAACCCAGCGGTGGGTGGCCCAGCCAAATCTCAGTTGACTCATGAGGTAGATGCACTCGGCGGGGAAATTGGTAAAGTAGCAGACCGTACCTATCTGCAAAAACGTATCCTCAACTCTTCACGGGGGCCTGCTGTGTGGGCATTACGCGCCCAGACGGACAAGCGCGAATATGCAGCAGTGATGAAAAATATTGTTGAGAACCAAGAAAACTTGACAATCCGCGAAAGTATGGCAACAGACTTGGTGCTGGGTGCTAACGGTGAAGTCATTGGCGTTGAAACTTATTTTGGTGTGGGGTTCCAATGTCAAGCAGTTATCTTGACAACTGGCACTTTCCTGGGAGGCAAAATTTGGGTTGGCAATAAATCAATGGCAGCCGGACGCGCTGGGGAATTTGCGGCTGAAGGATTGACACAAACTTTAAATCGCCTGGGATTTGAAACCGGCAGACTTAAAACTGGAACTCCGGCACGGGTCGATAAGCGATCGGTAGATTATAGTAAAATGCTCATTCAGCCAGGGGATGAAGACGTGCGCTGGTTCAGTTTTGACCCAGAAGTGTGGGTCGAACGAGAACAAATGCCTTGCTATATCACCCGCACCACCGCCGAAACCCATCGCCTAATTCGGGAAAATTTGCATCTGTCGCCAGTCTATGGCGGTTGGGTGGAAGCGAAAGGACCGCGTTATTGTCCCAGTATTGAAGATAAGATTGTCCGCTTTGCTGATAAAGAAAGCCATCAAATCTTTATTGAACCGGAAGGAAGGGATATACCTGAACTGTATATTCAAGGATTTTCTACAGGGTTGCCAGAAAATCTGCAACTGCAAATGTTGCGGACTCTCCCCGGTTTGGAAAAATGTGTGATGCTGCGTCCAGCTTATGCAGTGGAATATGACTATTTACCAGCAACTCAGTGTTACCCCACATTGATGACTAAGAAGATTGCGGGACTGTTTTGTGCTGGACAGATTAATGGTACTACAGGTTATGAAGAAGCCGCAGCTCAAGGGTTGGTGGCGGGAATTAACGCAGCTCGATTTGTTCGCTCTCAAGAAATGATTGTGTTTGCGCGCGAGCAAAGCTACATTGGGACGCTAGTTGATGACTTGTGTACAAAAGACCTGCGGGAACCTTACCGGATGCTTACCAGTAGGTCAGAGTACCGATTAATATTGCGTTCTGATAATGCCGACCAACGTCTGACACCCTTGGGACGGGAAATTGGTTTAATTGACGATCGCCGTTGGGATATGTTTATTGAAAAACAGGGTAATATCACCACAGAAAAACAAAGATTACAAGCTACACGAGTGAAAGAACATGATGAAATGGGAATAGCGATCGCATCTAATACCCAACAAGCAATTAAAGGTTCAATTACCCTGAACGACTTGCTGCGGCGTCCAGGATTCCATTATGTTGACCTCGACAGGTTCGGATTGGGAAACCCCAACCTCAACCGTGCTGAGAAAGAAGGCGCAGAAATTGACATCAAGTATTCTGGCTATCTCGCTAGGCAACAACATCAAATTGACCAAATTGCTAGGCAAGCGCACCGCCAGTTACCTGCTGATTTGGACTACACAACAATTGATACTCTTTCCAAAGAAGCACGGGAAAAGCTGGCTCACGTAAAACCACTGACTCTTGGTCAAGCATCACGTATAGGTGGTGTAAACCCAGCAGATATAAACGCTTTATTATTATATCTAGAATTGCGTAGAACCAAGAACCAGCAAGAGTTTCGAGCGTTAGCTTAACACCAATTTCATAAAGACTGAGTATAGTAGTAAGGAGGGAGATTGGTATGATAGATGACATAACTCTTAGTACTGCCATCATCAACAATCCCCAGATGAAAGTTGAGTTTAATACCAAAGCTCAATCAACTCGTCTTAAGAGAACTGGGATTGAATGTTTCATCAAAGAAGGGAACAGGAACGGTTTTTTCTATTTCATGTTCCCTATCCGGGAATAAGAGATCACCTATTTCCTGTTACCGGTTCCCTATTCTCTCTTTAAGAATAATCCCAATTTCCAGGCAGTAGAGACGGCGTTTCCCCGTCCTAGCAACAACCCAGAACGTCTATGTTACAAGAAGCCAGCACCCGTCTCATAGTACCAGAACCATCAGAAGACTTAATCGCCAACGAGCCTTGGTCGATAGAAAACTATGCTGATGGTCTCATGGATGAACTCTTTGCCGATATCGACTACATTCTGGATGTTAGTGGTAATCTGCCTTCTCAAGCTGTTAGGCACCACTCTGTTGCTGGGGTTTCTGCCCAAGCTCAACGCCAGTCACCTCCAGGATATGTGCCTCTACAAACAGTTACAATACCGCAGATTATTGTACCAAACAGCCGGAATCAGTCAGATGCTCAAGATAAGCATAAGCAATTGAGTACCGTTGTGTTTGAAAACGGCGCTGTGAAAGTAGTTAGTAGAAAGCGTCAGAAAACTAGGCCGGCTTTGGGCAAACTGCTGATGGTGGGAACAACTTTAGGCGTGGCGATCGCAGGTATGATTTACCTGGTGCAGTCTGGAGTCGTATATCTTTTAAATGCAAAATTGCCCGAATCAGCGCTTCTAGTGTCGCAATCGCAGTCACAGTTTCCTGTCAAAACAGAAATTGAGGCAGAGTTAGTTGACTATATGCTCCAATCACTAGCAGTCATAGATAAGCAAGGAGCAACACCCAATCAAAAATCTTTCAGTCGGGGATTCTCCAGTCAGGCAAATAGTAACCAAATAGCCCTTGGTAACGAGCAAACAACAGGTAATCTGCCAGCACTTCCACTTTTAGCTAACAATACATCAGCCTCCAACCGTTCTGGGAGTGTTGTTGAGCGCATCTACGTTCCTGTTTATCAAGCACCGTCGCCAATGCGCTACGCCCTTCCAGCTATTCCTGGGACTTCTACACTTTTACCACAAGTTGCCAGTGTATTACAGGGATCTCAACCTAATGTTGTGAAAACTGCCCTGAATACAGTCCGGCAAGCTGCCAAGCCCGTAACCGTTAATATGTTAGCTGCGGCTGTACGATCTGAACTCAAGCCAGTAGCGGGGAAAACTGCACCCATTACAGTGCGGCAAGCACCTAAGCCTCTGCCTGCATTACCAGTAGTTCCATTACGTGATGCACTCGCCCCAGAGTCAGAACCAACCATTACCCAAGAACAAGTATATCCGCCAACTGCGATCGCAGAAGCTCCGAGTAATACCTTAGAGGGATTGCTAGAGTTGGGCAACAAATCTGCTGCTTTGTTTAAAATTGATGGCGTGACTCGCCGCATCAATATGGGTGAAAGTATCGGCTCAAGCGGTTGGACACTAGTAGATGTCAGTAACGGCGAAGCAGTCATCCGGCGTAACGGCGAAGTGCGATCGATTTACGCAGGCCAGAAGTTGTAAAAGTTTTTCTGTCAGCAACTCTTCTTAATATTTAGTGTCTCATAACCTCGAATTCTATTAGAATTCGAGGTTATAACTTAATACAGTTCAGATCAGCCCAAAACACTTGTAGAGACGGTGATTTATTGCGTCTTAAAACCCCAAAATTGTTGCCAAACCAATCGTATTGGGTTATAGCTCAATATAGTTCAGATCAGCCCAAAATATTGATATATAGTTAATATTCAAATCATCACTAAATTGACTAAAAAAAGTGTATATTAAGAAGTTAACATTGGCAGACCATTAATAATCACTACAAATTGTAGAATATTTAATTTTTTGTAAGTTCCAATTAGAAGTAACTATTCTCACATAAATACGAGTAGTTGCTTCTTTCTTACAGTGATTATTAAGAATTTGCAAAACTAAGTACAGCATTTAACTAATTCGTAGCGAATTAAATTTATTAAGACTTTGTGTCTATTTTGGACTGATTTTGCTACTAAGTGCGTTTTAAAACGCTACGATTTCATCCAAAACTGTACTAAGATTTACTCTTATCGGCTTCTTTCTGCGCCGCCTCACTATATTTCTTATATAGTTGAGTACGAATCTTAGCTTCTTGATAACGGCTGTGGTTTTGTGGCACAGTACTCATTAAATCAGAAGCCCGTTGCCACTTAGCAGCTATCTCTAACCACTGAGTTGAGGTTGTGGCTGTTTTCCCAGATGCAGAAGCAAGATTTGCAATTCGTACAGATGTTGTAAATGGATCATCAGGTTGTTCTGAAAGGCTATTGTTAGGAACAAGAGATGGGGTTTGGACTTTCGTCTTGTTAGTATTTTCTGTAGTTAAAGATTTGGAAGTTTCTAGTTGCATTAGGTTTTTTAGTTTATTACCTAACTGGGCATAAACAACCCAACTAAGCAACAACAGTGAACACAAACCAGCCGTTACTAATATCTTTTTTTGAGGTTTAGTTTTCTGTTTTTCTTTGTTAATCAGTACTAAAGGGCGAGAGACTGAAGTTTTAGGGAAATTTGGTTTTCCTAGTTCAGCTTGAGCTTCTGTGAAATCTTTAATTAATTGCTTTATAATATTAGGCTGAATTAACGTAATTTCCTGTGACCAAAGCAATTGGTTTTCGCGATCGCTATCTATTTCCTTTAACCACAGTAATTGTTGTTCCCGAACAATCCGACTGTTGATATTAACTCGGCGAATGTGACGCGGGGCGATGGACTCAAGAATTTGGTGAATTTGTTCTACGAGGGGAGATTGCTCAAGTTGCTCTACCCTAGCCGCTTCGCACAGAAGTTGTAAGACACCATCAGAAAAAATCGCTCTAGTTCTGACACCAGACTTGGCTAGCTTTTCGTTCAATAGCTGAATAATCGCAGCAACGCTACCTTGGTGAGCTTGCCAAGCGATATCGTTGATCCGGTCTACCACGTGAAATTTAGTGATAGCTCTTCCATCATGACTGATTAACGTACTCATTAATTTATGGACTCTTTTCTACTGACCTTGATCTTGTCTTCGATTTTACGAGTAAAAAGATGAGTTGCCAAATAATATCATAAATGTGGAACAATATAGAGCCTCCCTTCTCTGTTTGGCAAGGACGCTCGATCGCGCTCAGTTAATTGAACTACTCTCACGCCTTGAAAGTGTATAATTACCGGGCTGAAACTAAGCCTTCATGATAACGCCCATGCTCGCGGATGAGCTACCTGTTTGACATAGTACATTATGATATCTTTTCGCGTAGGCGTAGCCCGCCATAGGCATCGCCTTTGGTGAGGTTGAGTTAGGTAAATGCATTCTGCGATAGTGCGAAGCATCCGCCAAAGGCGATCGCAAATATACGCTAGATACTATCAGGATCAACGCCAAGCGATGTCTAACGACAAGCCGCTTCGCGTCTACGTAAATGTTCCTTCAACCTTTCCACCTGTGCCTGTGCTTGTTCCCTCGCCAATCTTTCCTGTTTCAGCGCCTCTACGAACTCCTCTGGAATCAGCAACTTTTCTCCAGTGTCTTCTCGATAAAAACCAATTAGTTGCCCCTCTATTTGCAGACGCAGCTGCAAAGGTTCACCATCCGAGCTTAGATAAAAAACTTCTGTTGATTGAAAACTGGGTAAGAGGCTAGTCACGTCGCTTCTCTACGAGACGCCAAGGGCGAACGCTCCGAATTAAAAATTAAAAATTAACAATCCCCATAAATAAATTTAGTTGCTCTGTATCATGAATCTGTTTCGGTCATAATTTAGCCACCTGATTGAGAAGATGGCTGGATGATTATATTATCTCAGGGACTTTCCCTGAAATTTCTAGAACTGCGGAGTAAACAAAGGGGACAGATGAGATGAGGAAGAATAACCCAATCCCCCATCCCCAATCCCCCAACTTATTGTTCAAAGACCAAACAAAATAGCTATATCGGGATACTTTTGTGAGTAATTCTCGCTTTTTTTGCCTTTTTAGCAGAATTGCAATACTAAATAGCACAGCGATCGTTACATTAGAAGATATATAAATAAAAATCATTGTTGATTTTTGTTCGTTCGCAGTTCACACAAAATCATGAGTGCAAGTACCATTATTTCCCATAATCCCTTACTCCAAGGCAATGGTTTACCTCCCTTTGCAGAGATTAAACCAGAACGAGTAGTACCAGCCTTCAATCAGTTGTTGGCAGAACTTGACCAGCACCTTGCCACCTTAGAGGCTAATGTACAGCCTACTTGGAGTGATTTAGTAGAACCCTTAGAAAAGCTGACAGAACGGCTTACCTGGAGTTGGGGGGTGGTAAATCATTTAATGGGTGTTAAAAATAGCCCGGAACTGCGCGAAGCTCATGAAATTGTACAGCCGCTAGTCGTACAATTTATCAACAAGCTCGGTCAAAGCCAACCCATCTACAATGCTTTTAAAGCACTCCGTAGCAGTGATAGTTGGTCAACTTTAGAATTAGCCCAACAGCGGATTGTTGAAGCTGCCATTCGAGACGCAGAGCTTTCTGGTGTTGGTTTACAAGGAGAAGCAAGAGATCGTTTCAACGCCATTCAGATGGAGTTGGCAGAACTTTCGACCAAATTCTCTAATCATGTACTTGATGCCACAAAAGCCTTTAGCTTAACCCTGACAACAAAAGCGGAAATTGACGGTTTACCACCAAGTTTGGTAAGTTTAGCCGCCCAAGTTGCTCGTGCGGCTGGAGAAGAAAAGGCCACACCAGAAAATGGCCCCTGGCGCATTACTTTAGACTTCCCCAGTTTCGGCCCTTTCATGCAGCACAGCACCCGTCGAGATTTGCGTGAAAAGCTCTACAAAGCTCATATCACTCGCGCTTCTAGTGGCGATTTAGATAATAATCCGTTAATTGTGCGTATTTTGGAGTTACGGCAAGAACTCGCAGATTTACTTGGTTTTAAGAGTTTTGCTCAGTTGAGCCTTGCCAGTAAAATGGCTCCTAATGTTGAAGCAGTGGAAGCACTATTAGAAGAACTACGTCAGGCTAGTTATGATGCTGCTGTCAAAGATTTAAAAGAACTCCAAGCTTTTGCTGCATCTTATGGAGAAGAATCTCAAGATTTAAAACACTGGGATATCAGCTTTTGGGCAGAACGCCAACGAGAAGCAAAATTTGCTTTTACTGCTGAAGAATTGCGTCCCTACTTTCCCCTTCCTCAAGTACTAGATGGCTTGTTTGGACTTGTCAAGCGGTTGTTTGGTGTGACTGTAACTCCAGCCGATGGTCAAGCTCCAGTGTGGCATGAGGATGTCCGTTATTTCCAAATAGCTGATGAAACTGGTTCTCCCATAGCCTACTTCTATTTAGACCCCTACAGCCGTCCAGCAGAAAAGCGTGGTGGTGCTTGGATGGATGTATGCATCAATCGTGCCAAAATCACTGAAAATGGTGCATCTAGCGTTCGGTTGCCTGTGACTTATTTGATATGTAACCAAACTCCTCCAGTAGATGGCAAGCCGAGTTTGATGACTTTCTATGAAGTAGAAACTTTGTTCCACGAGTTTGGTCATGGATTGCAGCACATGCTCACCAAGGTTGATTATGTTGGAGCCGCAGGCATCAATAATGTGGAATGGGATGCAGTGGAACTACCTAGTCAGTTTATGGAAAACTGGTGTTATGAGCGACCTACTTTGTTTGGCATGGCTAAACATTACGAAACTGGAGAAGCTCTACCGGAACATTATTATCAAAAGCTGCTAGCGGCGCGTAATTATATGAGTGGTACTGCGATGTTACGGCAAATTCACTTTAGCAGTATTGATTTAGAATTACATTACCGTTACCGTTCTGGTAGCGATGAAACTCCGGCAGATGTGCGTCATCGCATAGCTAAAACAACTACCATCTTACCACCACTTCCAGAAGATTCAATGTTATGTGCTTTCGGGCATATTTTTGAGGGTGGCTATGCAGCTGGTTACTACAGTTACAAGTGGGCTGAAGTACTGAGCGCTGATGCTTTTGCCGCTTTTGAAGAAGCTGGGCTAGAAGATGAGGAAGCTGTAAAAGCGACAGGTGGACGTTATCGAGATACAGTGCTGGCCCTCGGTGGTAGCAAGCATCCAATGGAAGTGTTTAAAACTTTCCGGGGTCGTGAACCGAGTACGATCGCTTTGCTGAGGCACAATGGTTTAGTGAGTGCGGCTGCAAACTAAACAACACCTCTGTAGAGACGTTGCAATGCAACGTCTCTACATCACAATTTTTAACTGAAAATTTTTTCGAGTTTAAGGTGTCCCTGGAAGAATGGATTCTGCTGCAACATCATCTAAGCGGATGCTGCGTAGTAAATTTAGCCACTCTGCTTGCAGTGCCGCATCTTGAGGATTTTTTTGACGCAGTTCAGCCAGCGTTGTCAGTGCCTCGTACCATATTCCTTTTTGGGCATAGATTGCATAGCGCTTTAGAGGTTCTGTGGTTTCTAGTTCTTTGACTGTTTCTGCACTCAGGTTCACTCGTTTTATTACCCCTTCAACGTAAGTCGGGGGCGAATTCTTTTCTTTGTCACAGTTAATGGTAAAAAACCAGCGGTATTGTTTGTCTACTGCTAAAGCCGGAATATTCGTAGGCAAAGAAACGCGGATGACTCCTGGTTTATCTGGTAGAGCGATCGCTTTTCGGTAAATCTCCTTAGAATCTTTAGAGTCAGGATCTTCTTGCAGTACAAATTCAACTATATATGGCAAATCTTTGGTATATGGCACATAGAAAAACCAACTTGGGTGTTCTACTGTTGTTTGTCCCCAGACATTAACTACTGAGTTAGCTTCCTGAGTAAAAGGTACTAAAGCAGTCAGGTCAAGTTTGGTAATTTTACATCCAGCCGGCCCGCGTTTCGCTCCACCACGAACCCGACCGCCAGGAGCAGGGCCAGGTGGAATTGGAGGTTGATTAAAGCTGGTAACTTGAGCCAGGGTTGTTTTAGTCTGAGAGCCATCGCTACGTGAAGAATCAAGAGTTGGTTTCGCTAGTACTGGAGTTAGGCTAACTAATAAATTTGTACAGCTAAAAGCTAATACTAAAAACAGTTTTACTGGTTGTGAATTTGAATTCATAAAAACCTTGCCTTATACGATTTTAGATTTTAAATTGGGTATTAGTTATCGTAAATTAAAGGGTTTAAGACCTCTACCTCTACATGTAGCACCCATTTCAGTCGGTGTTTGTCTTGATAAATCGCTCCACTTGGGCAAAGCCCAAGACCGCGTTTCTCGCTAAATCCTCGTCTGAGATGTCTTTAATTTTGAATTTTGTTAGCGCAGCGTTAGCGAGTCTGCGAGCGTCATTTTGAATTTTGAATTGTTAATCTCCCCCACTTCCCTGTTGGTCTGTTTTTGAATTATAAATTGACATCAATCCCCCCATAGCTACTAGCGATAAAGCTGACGGGACAAACGGTACCCAAGCACCCGAAATTAACAGGCCAAAGCAAACTACATACAAAAAGCTAGAAGTAACACCAACTGCGAACGCCAACCAGGGTAATGAAAACCTGCGCCAAGCTAAGACTCCCCCTACCAAAGACCAGCCCCAAATCCACGCCACCTCAACCCAGAATGACCAAGCCTGCAATAACGGCCGTCCATCTTGGACTGCACTGAGGATCTGGCTGACCATGTGAGCTTGTACTAACACTCCTGGCATTTGCTCATCTAAAGGAACGCCATAAGGTGTTGGCCAGGTATCTGGAGAATCCCCCTTTGCCACTACACCAATGAGAACAATTCGGTCTTTAATGGCGCTGGGGTTAATTGGACTAGATAAAAATTGTGTTAGCTTTACCTGTTCGGCTATCTCTTTTGATGAACGATAGTTGAGTAAGATTTGACCACCATTAGCATCAATATTTTGATAGCCGCCAGTACGACGCTTCAGATTCGGAAAAATAGTTTTATCCAGATGTAAATTCCCTTCTGGGGTGAACTTCGTTTGAATTCCTAAAGGGCGCAGATAGAGGGAGGCTAGTTGTAAACTGAAGGCATAAGGAGCAGAACACAAGGATGTTGTCTCCTGATTCATAAACAGAAGTTGCCGACGAATCACACCATCGCGATCGTGAATAAAGTCACTGAATCCCAAATTTCCTGGGGGGATTTCTGGGGGTGGCTTAATACCTTTGATATTTCCTGTACTATCACTCCCCTTGCATACACCAATCAAGTTTTGAGTTTGTTGGAGACGAGTAATTAAATCTGGTTCTTTAGCAGAAAAATCACGGTAGATATCTAAGCCGATCGCACGGGGTTGGTATTGATTCAGTTTTGCCAGGAGTTTATTGAGAGATTTTTCGGAAATGGAAGCTCCGATCAAAGATTCGTTATTTTGTCTTTGAATTGCCAGATCGTCATCGTCAATTGTGATTATCAGCAATCGGGAATCGAGACCTTCGGCAGGGCGCGATCGCATCATTAAGTCAAAGGTTTGAATCTCTAGATTTTCTAAAAATCCCAACCATCTCATCCCACAAACCAAGACTGTAATTGCCAAACTGGGTAACAAAGCTGTCCGAAATTTGCGTTTGGTAGGCAAGGGTAAATTTGGTTTATCTTCTTCAGTTTTTACAGACCTTAATTCATCCCAAGTAGGTGGCATCTGGGCTGGATTTTGGCAAATCACTGGTAGCCAAGTCGCACAAGGAAATCGATCTTCAAGTCCTTGCAAGCGTTCTCGCGCTTGGCGTACCGCTTGATATAAAGACTCACCACCTGCAAAGCCTTCGAGAAAATACTTTAAAAATTCTTTGGCAACCTGGTCTGGTACAGGTTCGCGCATGACGATTATTTGAGGAATTTGCAAATCAGCCAATTCTCGCGCCAAACCTAATCCATCACAGGAGTTGAATATAGCTAATTGCAAGCCGTTTTCAATGGCCTTCTTGAGAGCATACTTTAACTCGCCAATGGTCAGACTATCAGTTTTATTCAGGTAAATTCGTCCGCTTTCTCCATTTTTGTTACTAGAACTGTGTCCGGCAAAGAAGAGAATATCCCAGTTTTTTCCCCAGAGATGGTCAGTCAATTCTTTACGCGGCGGTTCTACTAAAAAACTGACTTCTGCATTACTACACTGTTGCAGTAAAGCTTGATCGGCTTGGGTGTCAATCCCCTTACTGTTGCCCACAATTGCCAAAATGTTGACTGATTGATTGGGAGTGCGTGGCTTGTGAATGCGATCGTAAGATGGTGAAGAAAGGGCAATTTCAGCCTTGGGGTAGCGTTCTAACAAGTCCCACAGATGCCAGGGTAATAGCTGTAATTGGCTATTTTCGGTTTGTAAAATTACCCGGATTTCGTCTGTAGACGACAATCTTTCTAACCATTTCTCTCTCAAAGGGCGAAACTCTTCCGATCGCAGCCAGGTATTAAAGCGTGCCCGCAAAATATGAGAAGTGTTTTCGCAGTCTTGAATCATCGATACATTAGTTACCTGCATTTTGTCAGCATGGAGGCGATAACGATTGCCTATTTGCCGATAACTAGACTGCCAATGACTATAATAGAGCGGCATTTCAGGAAATGAAGGTAGCTTCCCTGTAATTTCTGTTGCAGCACGCTCGTGTTCTTCACCAATTTGGAGAGTGACAGCAAATCCTTGCTCAAAACTACCCTCTCCGAATTTCATTATCACTAACTTACCCATAACCGTCGTTATCTCCCTATGCAAGATCGCGCCCTGTTCTAATGTCTCATAACAAGCTCCACAAGCATCTACAGACTTTTCTCAAAATCCCCAAAAGCCAGCTTGAATTTTTAATTTTTAGTTTTTAATTAACCAATTACCACTTAATAACTTACTGACAAAAAGGGAAGATAGTTACACAATTCAAATTCGGAAATGTTCGGTAATACTAGTATTATCCAAGGCTACCCTAACGCTAAATTGCTCTGTGGGTTCACCACGGAACTGCAACTGAATGTAATTGTCCGATCTTCGAGATTGAGCATCTAGAAATACTGCTCCCGAACTATCTAGAACAGTGAGATGAACTCCTGGTGGCAAATAGATTTGATTGCCAGTGGCGTGCAATTGGAGATGAATACTAGTTTGTTGATCTTTTTCGGAGCTAATTTCCACAATTAACATGACTGGTTGGTTAAGAATTTGGATACCCAAATCAATCAGTTTTGCCCGTTTTGTAGTTGATTCTGGTCGATTAAGGGTCTCTAATTCCAAAGTTTCAATGCTGCGAAAGGCATAAGTTGGTCTGAGTTCTGGCATATTCCACAGAGATTCAATAGTTTGCCAGCCAGCCTCAAATACACCAGCAAACCACTGACTCAAATTCACTAGTGAATTCACTGGAGATTGACGCAGTTGCCATAAATGATCGATAAACGCTTCCAATGGTTGCAGTTGCGCTAAAGGCAGTGTTTCAGTTGCGACACTAGGGATAAAACCAAGCAGCCTCGCTTCTTGGAGCGATTCATCAAATTGAACTACTAAATAACCTACTCGTTCTTCCCAAGTTTCTGGAGGAATAGAACATATTTGCTGATGTAGATGGACGGGGCGACACTCCAGACGACCAATTGAGGGTACATCTAAGTCAGCAACATTCCCACAAAAGCGCATGATGGGGTTCCAACTGTCACTAGCTTGAAGATCAGTTGGAATATCCATCATCTGCAAGTAGTCATTTACCACCCATACAGCTAGAGTATTCAACCGGACTTGCTCTGCTTTTTCAGGGTTTGGCTGCTGGTTAGCAAATTGCTGGGCAGTTATGCGAGCTCTTTGGGAAATCGGCAATGTTAAAGCGAAATCGTCTAGCTGATAGGTGGAGTTATTCATAAGTCAATCTTGAGTGATCAATGCTGCTATGTTACATATCAGCTGCATTCACTAAATTTATGCCACAAAATTACAACCAATTCCCAATCAACACATAGGCAGACCAAAAGCTTGGTGCATGATAGTTGGGATGTTTCAACAGTTGTAGCTGGGCACGGTGGACTGCTTCGGCTTTGGTGATTTTGCCACTCTTGAGTTCTCGATAGAAGGCACTCACAAACATCGCTGTTGATTCATCATCAATTTGCCATAGGGAAGCTATGGTACTGCGTGCCCCGGCTCGTACAGCTGCTCCTGCTAGACCGAGTGATGCACGACTGTCTCCTGCTGCTGTCTGGCAAGCACTCAAAACTAATAGTTCTACTATGGCTTTACCCTGACTGCGGAAGAGAGTATCAAAATCTTTGACGTTGATCTGACCATCGAAATCTAAAATAAAAGTGTCTTCAAGGCGAGAACTAAACTGACCGTGGGTTGCCAAATGCACTATGTTGAATGAAGCAGCACTAATTTCACTTTCTAAATTCTTTTTCTTAAAATTTCCATCCATGAGGCTGGTTGTCGTAACTCCGGCTTTAATAATGCCGTCAAACTCAGATTTAATCGCTAGCAATGGTGCAAATTTGGTAAATCCTGGCGGTGGCTGAGTCAGTCCTGCTGTTAGCGCTCTGAGTTGCTGCTTTACTAGCGGTTTTGGGTCTAGGAGTTGCAAACCTACGCTGAGAGCGATCGCATATTTCTCTACTAAGTATTGTTGACCATCGTAGAGTGCTGCCATTGGGAGGTTGCGTAATGGGCCATCTAAGACGAATACTAGGGTATCAACGCCACTTTTTTGCAGTTGTGACTCAATGGGTTTCAGCAGCCAGTTATAAACTTCTTGCGATTGGGTTTGGACGATCTTAGTAGCAGTGGGATTGACAAGATTTCTTCGCAGTTCTACTAAGAGTTTCTCTACTTCTGCTTGGGAAATCTTGGTGCTGTGGCTTTGCAGAGATTGTTTGGGAATTTTGACAATTACCTGGAGTTCGTCACGAAGAATAATTGGATAAAGGATGGCAGCCTTGGAATTATTTTGGTCTACCAATTTATCTAGGGCTACTTTTTGTCCTTGCAGACAAGCTTCTTGGAAGAAGTCGTCTAATTCTGCTAGTTGGAGTGCTTCAATGCGATCGCGTGCTTTATCTAATATTTCTTCATTTGGTTTTCCCTGTTGGGATTTTAGCAGTAATTCTACTGACTGGCGGTAGACGGGTTCTACACTGTCCCGGAAGTTGAATTGTATATCCTGGTTCACGACATCTTTATTCACTACTAAATCTCTGCGGAGAGACTGGAGAGTGTCTACAGCCGCATCATAAGCGGCGATCGCACCATTAATATCTTTGGTTGCCCACAGCAATCTACCTAACTGCCACTCCAAGCTATAGGTAATTTCTGGGGCATTACTACTCTGCGCTAAAGCTAATCCTTGCCGAGTCAGGTCTTGCGCCTCTGACCACTGCCTAGTTTCTTCGTACAAGCTGCCTAAACTCTTCAAAGCATAAGCCTCCGCCCGCTTATCCCCTAAACTGCGGGATTGCTGGATGGCACTGGCGAGTAACTTTGCTGAGTCTTTGGTGCTGAGTCCTGAGTAATAATTATTTCTGGATGCTTGCAATACACCACTCTTGACTTTTGCTAAACTTTGTGAAAAGTTAACACGAGCGTAAATACTTGCACGGCTGAGGGGGAGTTGGTCGAGTTGGGACTCAATCAATGGCAAGAGACTTTGAACCTTTGCCCATTGTTGATCTTCAATTAGTAGTGCCAGGTGATTTAGTTGGGCTTGAATTTTTGTCAGGGGTGAGGGAGATGCTGCAACTGTTTGTTGATAATAGGCGATCGCTTGTTGTTTTTCCTGTTGTTTACGGGCATGATTTCCCAAGCTGAACAGACTAGCCCCAATATCAGCGCTAGATTGCAGGTTTTGAGCAATTCTCAAACTTTCTTCTAATGCTTGGCGTGACTTTTTCAAATCACCCAATACCAAAAGAGCATCACCGAGCGATCGCCAACTCACTGTTTTTTCTATAGAATCTGGTTGAGATTTTAATGTCTGACTAACTCGATCGAGTGTTTTGACGGCGCGGGGGTAAAATCCTTGGGTGCGCCACGCCTGCGCTTGATTGATTAGCGATCGCACCACACCACTTTGATTATCTACTTGCTTGTAAATTTCTTCCGTCTGCTGCCAAGTTGCTAAAGCTGCTTCGGACTGTCCCATTGCCAGTTGTAGACGGCCTTGAATATCTAATGATTGGGCAAATATTTGCGAATTTTGGTTTTTATCCTGTCCTTTCAGCAAATCTAAGCTCTCTGTAATTGCCTGCTGCGCTTGACTCCATACACCAAGTTGCTGATAAGCTAAAGAAAGATTACTCAGTGTCGCTGCTAGTTTGAGATTATCCCCTTGCTGTTTATATGCTTGGACAGCTTCTTGCAATACTTCTACAGCTTTCGCAAAGTTACCAGCACTGTATAAAACTTTTCCCTGTTGTAATAATGAAGCGGGATCGGTGGTGACAGCTAGCGATATCAGGCTGTTAATTGACAGTTGCGATGATGAATTGATTGAACTAGGAACTTTTGCTAGCACCGGTGAACCGATAATGCATACTAAAGCGATCAGGAAGTAAAAAGGCAAAGATAAAAAGTGAGCCAGTGCAGTTTTTTTGGTTTCCAAAATGAGTGATTGGCTAACTCTGAAGGGGTAAAAAATCCTGCAACATAGGGAAAATACGCGACGCCCTAGCCCCTTTTGTATTTTAACTTTTACAGAATTAGCACCAAAAATCCTAGTTGTTTTAGCCATGACCACGACAAGAGGTAGATGATAACCAGGAGCGTACAGGATGAACTATAAGGACTTCCAAATAAAAAAATATCCAATTAACTCTTGTGGGGTGGGCGTCTCGCCCGCCCAGTCCGTATGGCGGGCAGGATGCCCACCCCACAATATTGGATAATTTATTTCTTGGAGTTCCCATAGGTGCTTGGGCTACCAGAGTAATAGTACCATTCCTCTCTCTCACCTATCCCTAAGCTTCCACAATCTTATTTATCACCAAAGAGTGAGTTTCTCGGCTGAAAATGGAAAGATTCAACAGTACTACTTCTTACTCAGGACTCAGCACGGGCTAAACCTTAGCTATCCGCTAACAGCACAGACTCAACACCCCGCTACTGCTAACAACACTCATCACCCATCATAATAATCCCTCCAATTCTGCGAATTTACGCAAACGCGGTAGACATTGGCGCTGATAAAAACTGCTTAATGTGGGAATTGACAGCCCAAATTCTTCAGATAATTCTCTCCAGCTAACTTCTGGGGGTAAGCGTTTGAGAATTAACACCTGACAATTCACATCTGGACGCCCTTTAATGTAAATACTGCGTAGTTCTCCATTAGAATCTGTCTGCGCCCACATCTCCAAATCTTCCAGAATTGGAGGTGCTTGGGGACTAGCCGGGAGGTTATCTATAGGATCAATGGCTTCACTTATTCCACCTGATGTAGACTGACGAATTCTCTGAGGAACTGTTGTGGCTTGTTCCCGATTCTGATTAAGGTAAAAGTCTTGTAGTCTCCTTCTTAGGTAGGCATTCAGCCAAGTGATCACACTGCCATAATTGGGATCGTAGATTTGACCTGTCAAACCTTCACAAACATTGCGACAGAAATACAACCAAGTTTGTTGTAGTGCATCTTGATAGTAGGGAGTAGTTTCTCTCCAGAGTCTACTTGCTGTCAAGCGAATAATTTGCGTGAGCAACTTCTGACGCTGAGGGCTTCCAGGTTTGTGTCCACAGGCTTCTGTAACTAAGCGGCGTAGCTGTTCATCGAATGGAACCATGACAATCTTGGCGAAGAAAGCAAGAATATCTTAGTATTGCGTATAACAACGCACTAAAGAATTACCTTTCGTCAAGATGGGATATCTTTTTCAACGGGAGTATCGTATGTCGTCTCCTGCCTGAACTGGGAAGATGAAGAAGAATTCAGAATTCAGGAATCAGAATTCAGGAGTCAGAATAAAATGCAACGCCCGAATACTTAGTATCATAGACTCGCTCTAAGCGGAGTTATACCGTTCGCGTTAGCGTCTCTGAAAGAGAAGGCTTTGTACTACGCTATTGGCCACTTGTACAGAATACCAACTTAATTCTGATGACTGACGTATGTATTCTACTTCGATAAAAAGTTATCCAAAAACTGCTGCTTAAGCAACTTTGACAAATAAATAAACCTCATCACGCTGATATTTCAACTGGAATTCTTGATTATTTTTCAGTTGATTTACCAAGCTAACAGCAAACTCGTGACTACTTAACCAGCCAGGATGGCGGACATTGAGCAATACATAATTAAAAGCATTTAAATCAGCCGATGGAGAATCGCTATTTGTAAACGTAATAAATTTTCGGTGGCTTAAATGCGCGGAAATTTCTCCTGTGGTGTAAACACTTCCTTGAGTTTGAATCTGAGCGATCGCTTGTTTTGTAGCTTGCCAAGTATCTATAGATTCTAAGTATCTGCCTCCAAAATACGTAAATTTTGCCAGACTCAAAAACGCCACCAATTACCACAGGATAATCGCTCGTTTATTTTGTAGCCATCCCCTACCTGCGGCGAGGCTGGAAATTACAGCCAACAACAGGAATGGGAGGGCTGGAATAGAGTACTGATGTACCAAGTCTTTTTGAGGTTGGTAATCAGCTAAAATGTTGAGCGCCAAACAAGGAATAGCACCTACCAAAGGTTTTATTCCTTGTGGGGAAAGCCCCCAAATTACAGGTGCTAGCAGCAAAACCAAATATTCCAGGTTATTCAGTGAAAAAACCTTTCCCCAGATCAGTCCTGGCTGAAACGCTATATTTTTCGCAATGCCTAGAACCGAATTACCTAAGTAACTGTAACGTCCTACTGCTGCTGCTTCTGCACCGCTAAAAAAAGGAATAATTACCTGACTAGCAAGCAAGAACCATACCACACCAGCAGCAAGAGCGATCGCACCATATAAACGCCGCTTTTCAAACAACAGTAACCAAACTCCCATTGCAGCAACGGTGAGAGATAATACCTCCTTACATCCCAAGACCAGGAAAATACTGAAACAAAACCATCCTACATGACCTAACCGTGCTGCTAAAACCGCCGCCAATAGTAGTGGTACAGCTATCACTTCTGGGTGGAAATCAAATAAATTGACGTTAAACACCAACGGATACAGGAGATATACAAGCGCGATCGCGATTGTTTGACTTTCCTTGAGTCCAGCTTGACGCGCTAGATGCCAAGTTGGTAAAGCACCTAATGCCAAGGCAGCTGCCTGCACAGCAAATAACCAGTAAACACTGGGGTATATTTTATACAGTAAAGCCAAGGGATAGAATATCCAAGCAGCATGATCGCCGAGAATATGAAAACCCATGAAAGAACTAATAGGCGGTTCCCCTTGACTAATTAAATAAACCGCTTGGTCAAAAATACCTAAGTCAAAAGCGGTTGATTGAAATAACTCATGTCGTAAGCTGCTGCATGCAAACAAAATTAAGGCACTCACGCTAATTATCCAACCAAGATAACCAAACTGATTCAATTTTTTCCTCATACCAGCAAAAAAGTTTTCACTGTGAGTATTTTAGATTGCATAATTAGCAATATTATTCACTACGATTATCAGACCTAGATGTATAGCATAAATATTGTAAATCTATTCACAAAAAGAACTATCGTATTCCAAGAAAAAGAATGGTTATTTAGCTTACTGGTAATATCTCTAGTTATCTGGCTGATATTTTTAGGAAACTCCCCTTTACGAGATTGGGATGAAGGTACTTACGCTATAGTGTCCAGAGAAATTTACCGTACTGGTAACTGGCTTTATCCAACTATTCAGGGAGAACCATTTTTATTAAAACCGCCTTTGATGCAATGGTTAATTGCTTGCTGCTACCACTTAGTAGGAGTACAAGAATTCACCACACGCTTACCTGGTGCAGTTTTAACTGCCTTGGGAGTGCCTTTGCTTTACTTGGTGGGGCGTTTGGCCTTTCAGCAAAGTTTACCGGCTCTCTTTGCTGCTTTAGTTTACTTGACAATGTTGCCTGTGGTGCGTCATGGACGACTAGCAATGTTAGATGGGATGACTATTTCTTTTTTCTTGCTGTTGCTGTTTTGTCTTTTGAAGGCACGTCAGAACCGAAAATATGCTCTAGGGGTGGGATTTTGTCTGGGGTTAATTATTCTGACTAAGGGAATGATAGTTTTGCTGTTGGGGGCGATCGCCTGTTTATTTTTGTTTGCCGATCGACAATTAGCTTTGTTAAAAAGTCCCTATTTATGGGTAGGAATTTTGTTAGGAAATGCCCCGGCGATCGCTTGGTATATTGCTCAGTGGCAACATTATGGAAATACTTTCTTAGAAGTGCATTTTCAAGCACAAGCCTTTGACCGCCTGGTACAAACCGTTGAAGGTAATAGCGGGCCTGTTTGGTACTATTTATTAGAATTACTTAAATATGGTTTTCCCTGGCTATTATTTTTACCTGGAGGGCTTTATCTAGCTTGGAAGGAACGTCATCATACTTGGGGTTCTCTAGTTCTGTTAGGTACAATTATTTACTTAGGAACTATTTCTTTGATGAGAACTAAATTGCCCTGGTATGTCATGCCTGTATATCCATTTTTAGCTTTGGCAATTGGTGCTAGACTTAGCAAAATTTGGCAACATGGTAATTTTCAGGTAAGAACTTGGAGTATATTTCTGACTATTATTGCTGTTGCTGGTTTAGGAGGTTGTGTTTACTTTTATCTGAAACAACAGCCTATTTTGATAGTCATGAGTATTATTTTGACAATAAGTATGGGTATCGCAGCATGGCTAATTAAAAAGCGCGATCGCAACTTTATTCCAGTGTTATTTACAGGGATGTATTTAGTTTTAGCACTATTAATGAGTTCGCAATCTTGGATTTGGGAATTAAAGGAAGCTTTCGCAGTTAAACCAGTAGCAGAATTAATTCGGGCAAATGTTTCACCAGGAACACAAATTTATACTTCTTTTGCTTATGGGCGTCCTAGCTTGGACTTTTACAGCGATTGCAAGGTAACTGCTGCAACTGTGCCAATTTTACAAAAAATGTTATCTAATAAATCTTATTTGCTATTAGATAATACGACTTTAAAGCAAATAAATCTATTTGAACATGGAGTTATAGGCACTGCTGATAACTTTACTCTTATTTCACCTTCAATTAAATAATACATGATAGCTATTTTTGAAAAAATGTCCAAGATAGTTATATGAATATGATTTTAACTAATATTTTTTTTCAAAAAGATATACATCATTTTGTTGATATTCTAATTTAAATTTAGACTGATTTTTCAAAATATTTACTAAGCTTGAAAGAGATTCTGAACTTGCAGCCCACCCTGGATGTCGGACATTGAGTAAGATATAATGAAACTTCTTTAATTCAGCAATATCTTGAGAAGGATTATATTTAAAGCTAATCAACTGTCTATGCGTTAAATGTGGAGTAATTATATCTGTAGTCAGAACACTATCTTTAGTTTTAACTAGAGCGATCGCTTCTTTTGTGGCTGGCAAATTATCGAGATTATGGAGATATCTTGAGCTAAAGAAACCATATTTACCTAAAACCAAAAACCAAACTAAAGACCACAAAACAATTGCTCGTTTTTTTGGTAGCCATGCTTTACCTGCTGCTAGGCTGGCAATTCCGACTAAAACAAGAAATGGAATTGCTGGTAAAGAGTAATGCAAAACTAGGTTTTTTTGCGAAGGATGATCGGCAAGTAAATTTAGTGCTACACAAGGAATTATACTTATCAAAGGTATGATATATTGTGGTCTTAAAGCCCAAATAACAGGTAATAATAAAAAACATAAATATTCTAAATTTAGAATTGAAAAAAGGTTGTTAAAAATGATTTTCGGTTGAAATAGTAAGATTTGTAGCATTTCGGAAAAGGAGTTTCCCAAATAGCTATAGCGATAAAGATGACGGTTAAGTAAGGCTGCTTCACTACCAAAATGAGGGATGATAATCCAGTTAGCAATCAAAAACCATATTGTCCCACTAATAATAGCGATCGCACCATACAAACGCCGCTTTTCAAACAAGAGTAGCCAAATCCCCATAGCCACTACAGTCAGGGATAATACGGCCTTACAACCTAATACCAAAAGAATACTAACGCCAAACCAAGCTATTTTTCTCGATCTAGCAGCCAAAACTGCTGTTAAAAGTGCGGGGACTGCGATCGGATCTGGGTGAAAATCACATAGGTTGCTATTGTAGACCACCGGGTACATTAGATATATAGCTACCATTGCAACTGCTAAATTTTCTTTTAAACCTGCTTGCAGCGCCAGAAGATATGTAGGTAAAGCACCTAATGCTAAAGCAATAGACTGTACTGCAAACAGCCAATAAACACTAGGGTAAATTTTGTATAGTAAAGCCAAAGAATATAAAATCCAAGCAGCATGATCGGCTAAAACATGAAAACCAATTACAGAAGAAACTGGCGCTTGTCCTTGACTAATTAGGTAAATACCTTGGTCAAAAAATGCTAAATCCCCAGAAGAATTAAATAATTCGTGTCGTAAACTGCTGGAGATAAATAAAATCAAGGTACTAATGCCGATAATTGCTCTGATCTTATTCATTTTTGGCAGTTGTTCTATTATTAAAATTCTGCTTGCACTTACTACCAATTTTTATTGATATTTGAGGACAATCCAGATTGTAATTTCGGATAAATTATATCAGACTTTCGCACAACAAACCAGAGAGCAAAACCTAAAGGTATTGAAAACAACTGGATAAAGATGGGAGTTCCCAAATATCCAAAAAATGATGCCATTGGCACTATTATCCCTACCCAAAAATATCGGGGAAAATAAAAGGCAAAGATAATCGAAAGTATATCAGCAGTATAAAAATATCTTTCGTGCATTTTGGGTAGGATATATGGCATAAACAAAACTGATATGGTGGCTAAGTATATCAGCCTATCTTGAGTAATTTCTAGTCTACTTTTATAAACAATATATGCAAATAAAAATATTGCAGATATCGTTAAGGTTAAAGCTATAGGTACAACAATATTATAAAAATTGTTAGGAATCCATTGATAAAGATTAGGTGCGCCTTTAGCTAATTCCTTATATTTATTAGCTTGATTAAAGTAGACTAATAGCAATTCTTGTATTGGTCTTCCCATAAACCAAGGTGGTAAAACTGTAATGATATATACCGCCGGAATTAATGGTAGATAATACCAATGAATTCTTTTTTTGAGCAAAAGAGCTAATAATAAAGGTGCTAAAAACATAGCTTGCAACTTAAAAGAAAGTGCTACACCAAAACTGAGTAATGCCGGAATTTCTTTTTGAATAGATAAAAAGTAAAGACAGGCAATCAATCCTGTTGTATAGATAACGTCACATTGACCCCAGAGGGCACTATTATATATAACAGTTGGACTCAAGATAACTGCCAAAAAAGCAAAGATGGGTTTCCTACCCTCTGGATATTTTAGTCGGACAATTTTGTAAGTTAAAAATGCACAAAGAAAATCAACAGTCATAGCAAAAAGCTTGATTGCTAAAATTTTTGGCAATCCAGATAGCAAGGTAGCAGCAATTAAAATCCAGTAGAGATAAGAAGGTGTGTAATCGGCAAAACTATATTTTAGAGCGCTGATACCGCCATGAGATGCAATGAAATCATACCAAGGCGCTAAAAAATATTTATAATCCACCGATTTATTTGGAACACAGGCTAATCGAATCAGCACTGCTAATATTATGCCAATAGCTAAATATCCAGGAACAGGGAATGGGAGAGAGTTTAAGAGCCTATTGAACAGAGATTTCACTAATTTCAATAATGTCTTGTCAGAAGTTTTTGTCATAAATTATTGTATCAGTCAAGTTGGCAATGTCAAAATACTAAATCAGAATAAAACTAGCTCTGGCGACTAGAAGTCGCGTCCACACGAGACTTTAATAATAGAGGCAGTCTTGCTGGAGAAATGCCTCCTGCCTTCTTCACAACCGCCACTTTCTAGCTAACTGCCATGATGCTATAAGCTTTCGTTTGTTACTTGAACTGTAGATTGACTAGATTGGGCGAGATAGATACCCATTAAAACTACGGCAAAAGTTGCCCAGTCAAACAAACCGACTTGTTCTGAAAAAATAAACCAAGCAAAAATGGAAGCTAGAACTGGTTCTAGAAGAAGCGTGACGGCGACAACTCCTGAAGAGATTCTGCTGAGGCTATAAGCTAAAAGTCCCTGACCAAAAACTTGACAGAAAAGAGCTTGGAATATGATGAAAAACCAACCCGTCCAGGAATAGGGAAATAGTCTATTTTCGAGGAATGGGAGGACAGGTAGTAGAAACATTGTTGTCACTCCACAGCGCCACAGCATGATAGTTGCAGTGCTAAATCGGGTTCGTAGTCGTTCTATTAGCAGCATACACGTGGCCATGAAAACCGCAGTGAGCAATGCTAAGGTATCACCCAATATTTGATCGGTTGCAAATTGTACCTTATTGAGTTCAAATGCGATCGCTCCCCCCAAAGCGATGACTAGACCAATCACGAATCTGCGATCGAAACGCCGACCAAATAAAAAATACCCAGCTAAAGCAACAAATAAGGAGTTCAAATTAGATAGTAAAGCCACATTGGCAACACTAGTTTGACTCAGCGCCCAAGCCCACAAGAGGAGGTAGGTTCCAGCAGAGGTTCCCATTGCCAATAATAGCCACACTTCTTGTTTCGTAAAAGTAAAAGGCTTCTGTTCTATGGGTTGGTTATCAAGTAAGGCAGGAGTAATATTGCCCTCTGCCCCCTGCCCCCTGCCCCCTGCCGACGCTCGCGGACTCGCTAACGCTGCGCTATCTTCCCTCTTGCCTCCTTCAATGGACTGTTGGTAGCGGAAAGCCTCAAACCCATTCCACAGACCAAAGACAACTGTAGCAATCCAACTGCGATGAAATACTACAGCATTTGCACCAATTTCTTGTTGACACAATTTGGTTAGAGATGGTGCTAAAGATATAGGAATTAGGGCAAACAATAATGAGGCAGTCCCTAATAAAGCTGGTGTTTCGGAGAATTGTTGCTTTAGTAATGACAGTTTGCTCGTCATACTTTTAACGAAAGTGTTAACTATATTTGTGACTGATTCTTGAAACGGCAAATTAACAGCAGCTTGGCTAGATACGGCTAAGTATAAACCGATTAAAACTACGGCGAAACCTACCCAATTTGATAAAGTTAATGTTTCCGAAAATATTACCAGAGCAAAAATGCCGCTAAATACTGGCTCTAAGAGATGCACTAAGGAGACAACCACAGAGGAAAATTTGGCAAGGCTATAGGTCAAAAGTCCATGACCTAAAACTTGGCAGATCACAGCTAGGGAAATCACCCAAAGCCACCCACTAACTGTAGAGGGGAAAAGCTGATCTTGAGTGAATAAAAGTATGGGGAAAATAGCTAAAGCTGCGATCGCACAGATCCACAATTGGATTGTACCCGGAGAAAATTTGGTGCGTAATTTTTCTACGATTAGCAGGTATGCACTCAAGAAAATTGCCGAAACGATGGCAGCCAAGCCTCCTTGAACTTCGTCTGTGGCTATTTGCAGTTCCTCAAATTCAATCGCGATCGCTCCCCCCAGCGCAACCACCATCCCAATCAAGAATTGGCGCTCAAAACGCTTACGAAATAACAACCACACCCCTAAACTAGTAAATATGGGGGCGAGATTATGCAACACACTAGAAATTGCCACGCTAGTTTGAGTTAGTGACCAAGCCAACAATACTAAAGTGGCAGCCCAAAGAATACCAGCACCTAGCAATAGCAATAGATCCTGACTGGTGTAGGATTGCTGTTCTAGAGATTTTTCTTTGGAAAATCGCTGCCGTATTGCCTTGTATCCATGCCAGAGTAAGAAGACCACACTAGCAAGCCAAAAACGATTAAATACAGTGGCACTGGGGCTGAGTTCCATTTCGCTCAATTTCATAAAAATAGAGCCAAAAGATATGGCACCTACACCTAGAAATAATGAAGCGATCGCGATCTTCGTTTGATTAAATAAATTCATTAGAAAATTTCAATGCAACTCAACTATATGGAGCAACTCTCTAACCAACCCAACGCTCTTGGGCAAATCCTACAGCTATTTTGGCTAGTAGTGTCATAAAAGCCCCCAATATTAAATATCCCTGACGAGGATGGCGAGATAACAGCACACCAATGGCTATGTTCAAAGGCACAATACCATAAGCGAGACGGCTCAAGGAGATAGTGCCTCCAGAAGCCAACAGCAAACCAATACCACAAAAGCCATAAATCACTATAACCGGCGTCAGTTGCGCGTGTAAGTGCCACAATATATAGCCACCACCCAAGATCATGAACAAGTTGAGCAAGTTATTAATCCACTGTTCGCTTGCTAGAATCAACAAAAGTAAGGCTAAAGCATAAAAGCCATAGAATAATTTTACAGAACTAAAACGTTGACGGAAACGCCATAAAAGATAGCTACTGGCAACACTCAAGCCAAACAAGAAGAGATACCAAGGGTCTTGAATCCCGCCAGAGGGGTTTTGAACCCAACCATTCTGCCAATTTTCTCTGCCGACTAAAATTTGCATGAACATATTTAACCAACCCTGCCAATCAAAGCCCAGAGTTGGCCGCCATCCTTTTTGTGCTTCGATAAAAGCTAAAGGATTGCCAAAATAAATCGCACAATACAAACTGAATAAAAGTATGCCAATAGCGGTAGTCAAACCAGCTATATAGGCAATAGGTGGTCGGCGTTCTTTCCAGGCTGCGATCGCCAATGCTGGAATTAATGCCATACCTGTAGGACGTGTTGCTGTAGCCATCGCACCCCAAAGGGCAGTCCAGCCATACTGTTTCTGATCAAAGGCTCGCAAAGTTGCCGTACTCAAAAACAAATACAGCCCCTCTGTGTAAATTACCCCCGTAAACATAGAAGACGGATATAAAGAAACCACAGCTGTCACCCAATGCGCTGCATTGATGCCATAATGCTCCTTGACCCAAAAGTATAAACAGTAAAGTGCTGCAAAAAATGCCAAATTGTTGACTAACATACCTGCTAGTTCAAAGGTTAAGCCCAGCTTCATTAAAACCCAGATACTTAAGGGAAATAGGGGAAAGAAGGCTAGATTATGCTGTTTGCCGTCATTGGCAAATTCATAGCCAGAAGTTGCGATCGCTCGATAATGTATACTATCCCAAGCATCAAAAATCCCCCAACCAAAATGGGGCAAAAAGTCTTCTGCTGGTAATGGTAGTTTTGGCGCAATCAGCAACATAGCAGTCCAGATGAATATTCGACTGGCAAACCATATTGCGGCTGGAAACAGAAAATCATTTTTCCATAAAACTTTTTTTATAACTATCTGAACTTTGACCATAAGCTTGAGTGCTTTAACAAACTCCTTTCTGCATCCTTTTACATATAACTTTCAAGAGGCAGGAGGAACTCATATTTAAAAATATGGAATTGTAGTAAGGACGCTTTGTATCTTGTGCTATGCAGTTGCTCCAATTCTTGTTTTTGCCGTGGTTCTATACCCAGAACTAAAGTTTTCTTCCTTCTTCTTTCTTCCTCCTGCCTCTTGCCACCTACCGCTGCACTATCCTGCCTTTCTTTGTAACGCAGCAATTTATGAGTAACATCCTGCATATTAAATCCTCTACCAAAATAATTAACAAACTGGATAGATTAAAAATTACTTAAAAGTGTTCCATACTTGGTTACTTTTGCCAATTCTGTCAGAATTAATCTTTAAAAATTAGTATTTATAAATACCAGTATTGTTTGGTTAAATGCAAAATTGTCATTTGTCATTTATCAAGAGTCATTAGTTAGTCATTCTCTCCCTTGTCTCCCTCATCTCTCGACTCCCCACTTCTGGACTCAGTGTATCGATTATGGTGATTGCTGTGATTAAAGAGTCCCCAGCAATTTATAGTGGGAGTTGTCTGTAAATCCTTAAGCAATTGTGAAAGCGATTACTCTCGTTGGTTCCACTGGTTCTATTGGTACTCAGACTTTAGATATTGTCACTCAGTACCCAGATCAATTTCAGATTGTGGGATTGGCAGCTGGGCGTAATGTGGAAATGTTGGCTGCTCAAATTCGGCAATTTCGACCGAAAATAGCAGCCATTTGCTCAGAAGAGCAATTACCAGCCCTTAAAGAAGCAATCATTGACCTCGATCCCCAACCGATTCTACTGGCGGGTGACGCCGGAGTGATAGAAGTTGCCCGTTACGGCGATGCCCAAACTGTTGTTACGGGCATCGTTGGTTGTGCTGGTTTGCTACCCACGATCGCAGCAATTGAAGCTGGTAAAGATATTGCCTTAGCGAACAAAGAAACCCTGATTGCTGGCGCACCTGTAGTTCTACCCCTAGTTGAAAAACATGGTGTCAAATTACTCCCAGCCGATTCCGAACATTCCGCAATCTTTCAATGCCTCCAAGGTGTTCCCAAGGATGGCTTGCGGAAAATTTTGCTGACGGCCTCTGGTGGGGCTTTCCGCGATTGGGATGTAGAAAAGTTAGCAAATGTAACCGTAGCTGATGCCCTCAAGCATCCGAATTGGTCGATGGGGCGGAAAATCACAGTAGACTCTGCTACTTTGATGAATAAAGGGCTGGAAGTCATTGAGGCTCACTTTCTGTTTGGGTTGGATTATGACAATATCGAAATTGTCATTCATCCCCAAAGCATCATTCACTCGCTGATTGAATTGCAAGATACTTCAGTTTTAGCCCAACTCGGTTGGCCGGATATGCGCTTACCCTTACTGTATGCCCTCTCTTGGCCTGATCGCATCTACACCAACTGGGAACGACTAGATTTAGTCAAAGCTGGAAATTTAACCTTCCGGGAACCAGATCACCAGAAGTATCCTTGTATGCAGTTGGCTTATGCTGTGGGTAAAGCTGGTGGTTCGATGCCAGCAGTGTTGAATGCCGCCAATGAGCAAGCTGTGGCTTTATTTTTAGATGAAAAAATTCGCTTTTTAGATATTCCCCGGTGTATCGAATGGGTGTGCGATCGCCATCAAAATGATAACCGTACTAATCCCTCTTTAGATGACATTTTGGCAGCAGATAAATGGGCAAGACAAGAAGTTTTAATAGCGACTGAAAAGTTAGAAACTCACTCGCAGATAATTTCTCTGCGATAAAAACCTTTAATTCAGATACCCAAAAGGTAGATTTTCTGGCTCTTGACCAATTCTTGTTTAGCCTTCAGCCTAATGCTGAAGGCTAACGGTCAAATATCACACTTCCCCAATATCAAAAATGCGTAGCCGTAAGGCTTGTCGTCAGACATCGCACTTTCCCAACTTCAACAAAAATGCGAACTGACAAGTCAGCGCTTCGCGATCGCACTTCTCCAAAATCACGAATGTGTAGTGTGGCTATTTATGATGAGGGCAAATTTATTTTTGCAAATCGGGACGGGAAGCGAGGTATTCAAATGAAACCCTGATACAACAGCCTTTTAAGTCTCAGGATGTTTTCAAAAATCCAATTGGAGTCCTAATCTAACTTTTGTATCTTGTGATTATTGATACGAAAGCTTTAGAAAAGTCTTTCCAGTAAATCTGCCAAATTGCCAAATAACTTGCCTCTGCTCTGCATTTTTGTCTCATTTTCAGGTAATATGGCATTGGCACAGTTACATAAAAAATCTGAGCTTTAGTATCTATTCAAAATTAGGTCTAATAGCTTTAGCACTAATAATTGTTACTCAAATCAAAGTTTATCTTCTCTGAATAAACGGGTTCTCAGATAACGGCTACTATTAAGGAATTTATATATTATGATTGCTACGTTGATTGTAGCTTGGATAGTCTTCATAATATTATGGAAGTTGCTAAAAGCAACCCTAAAGAGTGCATTGACTATTGCCGCAATCCTAATCTTATTAAATATCAGTTTTGGCATTACTCCGCAAGATATCTGGCAGCACGTAACGCAGTTTGCTCAAACTATCTCCCAGATACAAAGTGGCAAATAGAAAATTAAGAATTGTTATTTAATGCCGAAATCTTGGCTAAGGCATCCTTAACACTCGCTGGCAACTGACGCATAATCTTGCCTCTTTCGCGATCTAAAGCGACTAAAGTCACCTTGGCGATGACGTACAATTGTTGTCCATCAGTTGAGACAATGACATAATCCCAATTGATTCTGACGCCAGTCACCTCAGCCATACGCGTTTTTACCACCACTGTCAGACCTAATTGAATTGAGTGATGATAGCGCACCGACAGTTCTACAACTGGTAAATCGCAGCCGATAGTGACTAAATCAGCAAATTCAACCCCGATAGATCGCAAACATTCAATGCGTGCTTCTTCCATCCAAGCTATATAGGAACCGTGCCAGACAATGCCGGCATAGTCAGTGTGGTGGGGTTGTACTCTCACAGGATATTCAAACCAATTCCCAAATTCATGACTTGATGGATTGTCAAGGGCGCTGGTTGGTGGTAGTTTTGGTTGGCTGGGTTTTTCTTCTGACATCTTCAAATTTCTCAGCACCTATAAATTTTCCAAATCAATAAAAATTAATTGCGTTGCCAGACTTCTTGATTTAATATTTACCTTCCTGGAATAGGGAGTATTTTATTATGCAGCCTAATCTTAAGTATATTAGTGTTTTTGCTTTGACTCTACTTAGTTTACTAGGTTTTGGGATGGCATACCCAGACAATAATCAGGTAAGTGCAAATGCAAGGTTGAGGTACGACTCTAGTAGTTTGCCAAGTAAACTTGACGGGGTAAAGGGTAAGGGGGAAGGGGGAAAGGTTTCAAATCCCTTACCCTTTATCCTTTCCCCTTTCCCCAGACCTCACCTAGCATTTTTGGGTTGGAAGACTACTAGAGAAAAAGCTCAAGCTTTACCCAAGAATAATCAACTATCAGAAGTTGCAAGGCTCAATGAAGAAGCTATCAAAGAATCTCGCCAAGGTCAATTGATACAAGGGTTGCAGAAATTACAAAAAGCATTAGCCATTAGCAGAGAACTTGGAGAGCGTTCTTGGGAAGCAGTAACATTCAACAACATCGGTAGAATCTACCAAAATCAAAAAAAGTATCTCGAAGCACTTCAATCCTATCAGCAAGCCCTATTAATTAACAAAGAACTTGGGGATCTGGTTCGACTTGGCAAAACCTACAGTAATATAGGTTACTTATTCGATATTCAAAACCAACCAGAGTTAGCAATTTTTTTCTACAAGCATTGCTTAATTAATCGTGAGAAAGCTCGCTTGAATCCATCGGCGCTGAGTGTGCCGCAACCAGATGCTTACAGCATAACTGTTAGCCAGACATATCGTATTTTGGGTGAACGATTACTCAAACAAGAACGTATTGCTGAAGCACAAAGGACAATGGATTTACTCAAGGTTGAAGAACTAGAAGAATATCTCCAAAATGTGTCAGGTAATCAACGTACTGTCAAAGGTATTAATATAGCGGCAACAGAGAAACCAATTAAACAAAAGTTGGATCAAAGCGTGGATAATGCTGTTGTGTTGGGTAAAGAACTGACAAAACTACGTCAAATTAAGCCCGAACAGCGATCGCTCGAACAAAAACAACGCATTGAGCAACTAGTCTTAAATCAACAGCAAATTCTAGATAAATTTAACGAATTTATCAATAGTCCTTCAGTGAAAGCACAGGTAGAGCAAATTAGCCGTACAGCTAGGCGGCAAAATTTGGATTTGGAGAGTCTCAACGAACTTCGGGATAATTTGGCACGATTGCCGCAAAAATCAGCCCTACTCTACCCACTGATTTTAAAAGATAGCTTGGAATTGGTACTAGTAACTCCTGAATCTCCACCAATTCACCGCACTGTCGCTGTAAAGCGCGAAAACCTCTATCAAACAATAGCTGTTTTCCGCCAAGCTTTAATCGACCCCAGTCAAAATATCAAAGCACCTGCACACCAATTGTATGACTGGCTAATTAAACCGATAGAAAAAGACCTGGAGTCATCAGGTACACAAACTCTAATTTACGCTCCCGATGACCAGTTACGTTACATTCCTTTAACTGCTTTATATGATGGCAAGCAATGGCTAGTGCAGCGCTTTAATGTAAATCACATTACATCTGCCAGTCTGACTAACTTAAATACCCCAAAACAATCTATTTTGCGAGTTTTAGCAGGTGCTTTTACTAAAGGTAATTATCAAATCAAAGTTGGTAATCGGCAAGTTGCTTACGCTGGCTTACCCTTTGCAACGCAAGAGGTGGAAAGTGTAGCAGCTGCGGTTCCTGAAACTAAGAAGCTTTTAGACGATGCCTTTACCCCCAGCGTTGCTATACCCCAAATGGATGATTATACAATTGTCCATTTAGCGACTCATGCCGCTTTTGTGGTGGGGAAACCAGAAGATTCGTTTATTTTATTCGGCAATGGCGATCGCGTTAATTTTAGAAATGTCGCCACTTGGTCACTCCCCCATGTCGATTTGGTAGTATTGAGCGCCTGTGAAACCGGCTTGGGAGGCAAGTTAGGTAACGGTGAGGAAATTTTGGGCTTTGGCTATCAGATGCAACAAACCGGCGCTAGAGCCGCGATCGCCTCTTTGTGGTCTGTGGATGATGGCGGTACACAAGCACTCATGAGTGCTTTTTATGGTATCCTCTCTACCGAGAAATTGACTAAAGTTGAAGCTTTAAAAAAAGCTCAAGTCTCATTGATTAATGGAAACTGGAAGTCTCTAGGTCAAAACGCACCTGTAGCAGCTAGTAACTTTAGTCACCCATATTATTGGGCATCTTTTATTTTGATTGGCAATGGACTTTAGCCCGCTTTTATCAGGAGAGGCAGAGGGCAGGAGGCCTCCTGCCTTATCTCAACAACAAATATTTACGCCCACCTGCTTACAACCCCATTGAGTATAAAATTATCCTGTCATGTAGGCGATCGGGCAAAATATGCTTTAGCAACGCTCCAATTTTGGCATCTTGTCCAACAAGATAGCGCGTCTTAGGTTTCTTTGCAGTGAGCGCCTGAACAACGGTTTGAGCGACAATATCCGCAGAAATTCCCCCAGATGCAAGAATCTGCATTTTTTTGCGGACAATATTCATGGCTTGCCCGTAGAGATTTTGTGCCGATTGTGGTAAATCATCCTGTGCTATTTCCGATTGACTGAGAGACTTTTCCCAAATTGGGGTAGCGATCGCACCAGGTTCGATAATAGAAACGGAGATTCCCCAAGGTCTTAACTCCATCCGTAGCACATCAGTGAGTGCTTCCAAGGCAAATTTTGACGCATTGTAAGCTCCTAAGAACGGCGTCGGACTTCTACCAGCAATGGAACCCATATTGACAATTCGCCCCCGACTCTGGCGTAATAGACCAAGAAATGCTTGTGTGACTGCTAATTGTCCGGTGACATTCACCAGCATTTGTTGTTGAAATTCGGCGATCGTTAATAATTCTAAGGGGCCAGGGACAGCAATTCCGGCATTATTCACTAAACCCAAAATCCCCCCACCACCGACTGCATTTGTGACTTTATCAACCGCAACTGCGATCGATTCAGCGTCAGTAACATCTAAAAAAATCGGAATCAGCCTTGGCGATCCTTTCTGTTTAAGTGTTTGAGCATCAATATCTTGACGCACGCCAGCAAAAACAGAGAAGCCCAACTGGTCTAAAAGCAAAGCAGTGGCCTGACCAATTCCTGTTGAGGCTCCTGTAACAACTACTGTACGTTGATATTCTAAAACCATTAATTTTCTTTGATGATGGGGCTGCCTCTTGCCTTTTTTATCAATCTTTGCAAATACCAAGCCGAAGGCAATCTTCGGTTTGGTCATCTCTAGCCGATATTTGCCAAGGTAATATGCGTGATTGAGCATTTGTACTGTAAGCAATTAGAGCAGCTATTGTGGAAAACTGGTTTTTAACAATAGTCACGTCACCACTACAAGTATTGCCTAGCTCAACATTATATAAATAAATAGGCAATGCCATGAGAGCAATGCAAATTGTCCGATTCATACCCAACCTCAGCTAAAAATTTCCGATTACGCTATGTATAGATGCCACCTTGATGAACCGGATTTTTAAAACTGAGTATTAAATGTTGAAGTTTTGAAGTTGTGTAAATTTACTCAGCGCTACTGGTCGCAGAGACGTGATTTCTTAATTATCGGTTCCACCCTTTTTTAGGTTAGGCATTGCCTACAAGATGGCTTCCTACTAACTTATGCAGATGCAAACCTAAAAAACAGGACAAAAAACCCACAGCACCCAAAAACATATCTATGGTAGCTGCATTCCCCAGATAAAATAATGAAGAATGCTCAGTCACCGAAATGGTCGATGACTGACAAACACTCATGATACAAGCCCCTAAATTTATTTATGGGATTGTTAATTTTGAATTTTGTACGCCCTTGGCGTTCTCGTAGGGTATTTTGAATTTTGAATTCGGAGCGAAGCGACGTGACGCCTTCACAAGACGTAGATACTATAAACGTTCCCAACATCGATCCTGAAGGATATGGCAACTCAGACACCGATCCTCTTGATGAGTTGCCAGGTGAAGTTGAAATGTCTCTTTTCGACCACCTAGAAGAGTTGCGGCAGCGGATTTTTTATTCGTTGATTGCCGTAGCGGTGGGCATTATCGGCTGTTTCTTTGCCGTTAAGCCCATTGTTCAACTACTTGAGGTTCCAGCACAAGGAGTAAAATTTCTCCAACTTGCACCTGGAGAATATTTCTTTGTCTCCCTCAAAGTGGCAGCTTACACTGGCTTCATAATTTCTAGTCCTTTTATTCTTTACCAGATTATCCAGTTTGTGGTTCCAGGACTGACTCGCCGCGAACGCCGTTTACTGGGGCCTGTGGTTTTGGGTTCGAGTGTGCTGTTTGGAGCGGGTTTAGTATTTGCTTATTTACTTCTTATCCCCGCCGCATTGAAATTTTTCATCAGTTACGGAGCAGATGTAGTCGAACAACTTTGGTCAATTGATAAATATTTTGAATTTGTGCTGCTACTGTTATTCAGCACTGGTTTAGCATTTCAAATTCCCATCATCCAACTATTGCTCGGTAATTTGAATATTGTCTCGTCTCAACAGATGGTTTCTGGTTGGCGTTACGTGATTATGGGAGCAGTGGTTTTAGGAGCCGTCCTGACACCTTCTACTGACCCCCTGACTCAAAGTCTTTTAGCGGGAGCAGTTTTAGCACTTTATTTCGGTGGTGTGGGGCTAGTGAAGCTCACGGGGAAATAACATTTAGAATGATCAATATTTGCTTGCAATCGCAGAGAAGATTCATCTGTATTCTGGGAGCAGCCAGAAACAAATATGACACACTAATCTCCTCCTGTACGGGCAACAATATCCGACTGACGGAAGCTTTGCTTTAGTAATTGGGCTGTGTCAAGGATCGCTTGTCTCCGATTTCATGCCCTAGAGAATCATTAATCTGCTTTAAACCATCTAAATCAACAAACAAAAGACAGCATAATTCCCTATTTTTTCACTCAGATATCGCCTACCATAGTACAAATATACTATAATATAGATAGGGTTCACAAAGCCTAGCCAAATGCATAACGGCTCTGTGAAAACCTTCTGGAAGATGGATTCAAGGGTTAGTTCGATGATGAAGCATTATATTCTCAACCTCAATCCGACTGCCAAGCATGAATGGGATCGGTGTATTTTACGCGATCCGCTGACTGCCAAACGCCCAGACATTGCTAAACTAATTGCTGAAGCGGTTGGTGCTGATACTGGTAGTTATTTAGTGAGCGTGAATATCGAAGTTCAAGTTTTACAGCAAGCCGCAGTACCTCAAGCCGAACAACTCTCGCTTTCATTTCCAGAGGTGAGTGTGTCATCACAACCACAACTGCGAGAAGCAGCTTGAGTATAACTAAGTTGTGAGATCCCCAACTTCGTAAAAGAAGTCGGGGATCTGAACATGGTAAATTACAAGACTGGGTGCGATCGCTATTAAGTGATAGTTATTAACTAAAGCTGTAAAATTAAGGTTCAATCGGCACAAACTCATATTGCTCAGTGCCAGCTTTTTGTTGAACTTTGACTAGGAAACTGGGATTGTTTTTGCGATCGCCTGATTCTGAAAACTGAATCTTTCCTGTTGTACCATCGACTGAAAAGTTAGGACTGTGCAGCGTATTTTGCAGTTCCTCGCGGGTATTACTATTACTCTTCTGCAAACCTGCAATGATTGCCTTGGTTGCATCATAACTTGTCGCTGTTCGCCAATTTACAGGGCCACCCCAAAGTTTCTGAGCATCTTGGGGAAAGGGATTACCAGGAATTGCTTGAGGATGCCAAGGTACAGCCAGTACCATTCCATTAACATCGGCTTCCTTATCTGCTAGGGTTTGTTGTGTATACATTGTAGGACTACTAAATAGCGAAAACTGCCCTTGATTAGCTTTTACTACTTTTAAAGCTTTATCAATTCTCTGCACATCAGGAGCCAAGAACAAACTGTCTGCTCCACTACTTCTAGCTTGAGAAATCATTTTATTAGGGTCAAAATTAGAGTCAGAAAGATTGCACGAAGTAGGATTAATCGTGGTTTTAGTCTGATCTATCGCTTTGGTAAACTCCTTTTGGAACGAGTTATTATCAGGAGACTCAGCATCAAAACAAATAACAATATTGGTTTTGGCAGCAGTATTGCTTATGTAATTTGAAAGCCTTTTTGCCAAGTCATTAATAGTAAATATACGAAATATATAATTGCCAATTTTAGACAAGGAGTCGTCAAAACTGGTGGGAGAGAGCATCACTAAGTGTTCTTGTTGATACACGTGTGCAGCGGATACGGCAGCATGGCTCGCGTTGTGTCCCACAACAGACCGAATGCTGGTATCTTTGACAAACTGAGTGGCAATATTTGAAGCTTGGTTTGGCTCATTATCATCATTAGCGATCGCCACCTCCAAAAATTTACCATTAATGCCACTACTACTATTATTTACTTCATCTTGTGCTTGAGCGACACCGCGTAGCATCTCTCCTGCTACATTTGGGTTAGCACCCATAGGTACGCTCACGGCAATTTTGAGCCGTTCTCCTTTCTGACGAGCCTTAGCATTGTTTCGGTAAATCAAGGTTTCTGGATCATTAGGATTCTTTTGAAGAGATAAATTAAAATTATTTAAGGCATCGTTATAGTTACCGGATGCAAATGCTTGAGTTCCAGCTTTTTTACAAGAGTTAGTATCTGTTTGTAAAATTTGCCCACCATAACTAATTTCTAACCCTGTTCTTGGGGTATTTTTCATATCTTGACAACTTTTAGAAGTTAGAGAGATTGAAAGTATGAGTTTACCTAAGACTAAGATGACTACTGCTATAACAACCAAACCGATGAATTGCAGTAATTTTTTATTGGCAGTATTGGTTGTAAATTTATGCTTTTTTTTTGTAGTTAAGTTTGCAATTATTGCTGCTTCAAGTCGATTTATATCTTCATCGGTTAGTCGCAAAACCCTCTGAAAGCCAATCAACTCGCGGCGAGTATGTTCAGTTATAGGGTTCTCTTTTTGAACTGCTCGATCAAACGCTTCCTTATACTGCTGTAATTTTCTCTGGTACTCTTTATAAGGTTTTAAAACTTCTTCCTCAATTGCAACAGCTTTGTCAGATTCTATTTCTAAACGATTTTGTTGTTCATTTAATGCTAAACGTCCAATGTCAGAAATTTGACCATCACGTACCCAATTTCTAACTATTCCAAGATATATACTCTCGCGGTTGTGAATAGGTGCTTTAGTCAGCACGATGTTATAACCTTCTTTAATTACCGCTTGAATCTGCGGCTTCATTTCATGATTATTTTCTTGAACCTTTCTTTGGACATACTGATGCAACTCATCAACAGAAATAAAGCCATCATTATTTTCATCGGCTTCACCAGTCTCGATTCCTTGTACTAAGTATTGAGTGTAAATAGACTCAAATGAGTACTGGATTGAAGTACTAGATGTTAGAACAGCTCGCCCCTCTCCACCCAGTTGAATCTTCTGGAAATCTAAAGAAACATCATCTCTACTTTTTGTCTCATTGGCAAAAGCACCACTAAAGCAACAGTCTAAAATTATTACCTGTCTTCTTGAACGGCTACGACTATCGTTAATGATGTCATGTACAAAATCGGCTGAAACTGTTGATGCTTTAAAAAGTTCTCCTTTTTCATTTCTACGAGTTATTTTTGTAGCAAAGTAAAGTTTGCCACTATCATATTTAATGCCATGTCCAGAGAAATAAAGCAGTACGATGTCATCTCTTTGACGATCTAAAAACAAATTTTCAATAGCTGTCTGCATTTCCAAATTATCAGGATTTAATAAGGATTTCACCTCAAAACCGCCAATTTCTGGATCTCCCAAAACCCGCTGCATTGCCTCAATATCTTTTATCGTTGATGGCAATGGAGTAAGACCAGGCTCATACTCACTGACTGCAATTAGAAGTGCTACTTTTGCCATCTTGCTATTCTTTCTCGCTAATAAAATCGCCTGTAATAAACTTTTTGGCTTGTTCAATGGCTACGGTTAACTCTTCTCGACTGCTAGCTTTCACTTTGAGTTTTTTGCCGTTAGCCTCGACTTCCAATTCAATGGTTTTGTTACCCAAGCGATCGCCTAAAAATCCCAACAGCTTCTTAAAATTATTAATACTCACCTCTGCCTGCAATACTCCCACCAGAAAACCGCCAACAGACTTAGCTCCTTCAGGGATTTCTGTAACTGCTACGAGTTCAGCACTTTCGACATCTAGCTCATTGATTTCTCGCAGCAGATTTCGTGTTTCCCGTTCTTGCTCATCTGCATCTAAGTCTGGATTAGAAAGAGCGATCGTCAGTTTGACATTAGATTCAGAACTCATTTTGTGCCCTTTTAGGTTTTTCAGATGTTGATGGTCAATTCTATTTCTGTAGTATATCGATTGACATCACTTCTTCTATGTAAATTTCCTGAAACTTTTTCAAGATTTTTCCAAAAACTCATAAAATTCAGGCAAAAATCTGGTATAAATACAGAACATCCCTCTTCAATAGCTTCCAAACTTAGAGGCAATCAACAGTATTTCATCTGACAAGTTGTTTCGATACAGCAATTTGTTTTACCACGCTTGCGATCGCAAAGTAAGTTACGAGATTGTCCTTGCAACTTCTTTAGAAGCGATCGCTAGATCAAACTATTACAGGACAGCGTAAATCCAGCGACCATCTCAAATAACCAGACAAGGGGCTTCAGCCCCTTGTTAAAGGCAGGCAAACTTGCGCCACAGTTGTCAGGTTAATTAAAACAAGTCCAAATCTGTGACAGCGCCAATACTGCTAGAAGATACTAATTTGGCATATTTCGCCAACACGCCTTTAGTGTAACGCGGAGCGGGAGGTTGCCAGTTGGCACGACGACGGGCCAATTCTTCTTCAGATATATTCAACTGCAATAGACGAGCGGGTGCATCAATAGTAATACTATCGCCTTCTTCTACAAGCGCGATCGCACCACCAACTGCTGCTTCTGGTGCAACATGACCAACCACCATACCGTAAGTACCGCCAGAAAAACGTCCGTCGGTAATTAATCCTACAGCATCACCTAAACCAGCACCGATAATTGCAGAGGTGGGAGCTAACATTTCTCGCATCCCAGGGCCACCCTTAGGCCCTTCGTAGCGGATGACTAGAATATCACCAGGTTGAATTTTACCCGCTAAAATTGCATCTAAAGAAGCTTCTTCCGATTCAAACACTCGCGCAGGCCCGGTAATCACTGGTTTTTTCACCCCGGTAATTTTGGCGACAGCCCCTTCTGTTGCCAAATTACCTCTGAGAACGGCTAAATGTCCTTGGGGATACATTGGGTTATTCCAAGGACGAATCACATCTTGATTGGCGGATGGTTCTTCGGGGATGTCTGCTAATATCTCTGCAATTGTTTGACCGCTGATGGTAAGACTATCACCATGTAATAAATCATGCACAAGTAGCATCTTCATTACTTGGGGAATGCCACCAGCTTTGTGTAAATCTGTGGCGACATATTTACCGCTTGGTTTTAAATCACACAAAACGGGAACACGGCCGCGGATAGTTTCAAAGTCGTCTATGGTTAACTCTACATCAGCGGCGCGGGCGATCGCGAGGAAATGCAACACTGCATTGGTTGAACCACCCACTGCCATAATCACAGAGATGGCATTCTCGATAGATTTGCGGGTGATAATTTGCCGAGGCAAGATTTGTTTGCGGATGGCTTCGACTAAAACAAACGCCGATTTTTCCGTGCTGTCGGCTTTTTCGGCATCTTCAGCCGCCATTGTCGAGGAATAGGGCAAACTCATCCCCAGCGCTTCAAATGCTGAAGACATGGTGTTAGCTGTGAACATTCCCCCACAGGAACCAGCACCAGGACAAGCGCGACCTTCAACTTCTAATAATTCCTTTTCGTCAATTTTTCCGGCACTGTATTGACCAACAGCTTCAAAAGAACTGACAACAGTTAAATCGCGTCCGTTGTAGTGACCAGGTTTGATAGTGCCACCATAAACGAATATTGCAGGGATATTCATCCGGGCGATCGCTAGCATTGCCCCTGGCATATTTTTATCACAGCCGCCAATCGCTAGCACACCATCCATACTTTGTCCAGTACAGACGGTTTCAATGGAATCGGCAATGACTTCCCGCGACACTAGGGAATATTTCATCCCTTCAGTTCCCATCGAAATCCCGTCGCTAATGGTAATTGTGCCGAAAATTTGCGGCATCGCCCCGGCGGTTTTAATCCCCACCTCTGCCCTTTGCGCCAGTTGATTTATCCCCATATTACAGGGAGTGATCGTACTGTAGCCATTGGCAATGCCTACAATAGCTTTGTTGAAATCTTCATCTTTAAAACCAACTGCACGCAGCATAGCCCGATTAGGCGATCGCTGCACCCCTTGCGTCACAATTTGGCTTCTCAAATTCTCCGACATTTTTTTTCCTTCCGTGGCATCATCGCTTGTATTGCGATTGTATTATCTGATTTTCTCATGAATAAGAACCCCACTTCTAAGAGCGATCGCTCTTAGAAGTGGGGTTTAGTGACTTTTACAAAAAGTCTATTAAAGGATAATGTCGCTTGCTACTAGTTGTGATGCGCCTGCAAGCTGAATTTCAAACTCAGCTAGTAGATCCTCATCAGTACTACCTTGCAGAATACCTCCTGAATAACGGATCTGACCAGTTGCAGAGAATGCGGCACTTCCAATGAAAGTAAAGGCTTGATTGCCCACTGTAATCGAATTAGCGTCAATGGTAGATAGGTCGATTTGATCGCCTGCCAAGATACCGTTCCCAACAAAATCAGTAATCACATCCCGCAACAAACCAGGTTGACTCTCAGAAACGAAGTTGAAATCGAAAACATCGTTACCCGATCCTCCAGTGAGGATATCAGTTCCACCAACGCCAATCAGGATACCACCGTTACCAAAATCACCGCTAATGGTGTCATTGCCAGAGCCGCCAATAAGGCTATCATTGCCAAATCCGCCAACAAGGCTATCGTCGCCAGAACTGCCGTCAATCTTATCGTTGCCTGCTCCGCCGTTAATTGTATCGTTGCCTATCCAGCCGTTAATCGTATCGTTGCCAGATCCGGTGTTAATCCTATCGTTGTCATATCCACCGTCAATTGTATTATTGCCATCACCAGCGTTAATCGTATCGCTGCCATATCCGCCGGCTATTGTATCGTTGCCAGATCCGGCATTAATAATATCGTTGTCATATCCACCGTCAATCCGATTGTTCCCAGCTCCAGCGTTAATCGTATCGTTGCCAGATCCGCCATTAATCGTATCATTACCAGATCCAGCGTCAATCTTATCGTCACCAGATTGGCCGTCAATCCGATTGTTGCCAGAACCGCCGTTAATCGTGTCGTTGCCAGATCCGCTTTGAATCTTATCATTGCCAGATCCGGTGTTAATCGTATTGTTGTCAAATACGCTGTAAATCGTATTGTTGCCATCACCAGCATTAATCGTATTGTTACCAGAACCGCCGTTAATTGTATCGTCGCCAGATCCGGTATTAATGATATCGTTGCCAAATCCGCCGTCAATTATATTGTCGCCAGATCCGGCGTTAATGGTATCGTTACCAGATCCGGCGTTAATTGTATCGTTGCCAAATCCGCCGTCAATCTTATCGTCGCCAGATTGGCCATCAATTCTATTGTTGCCATCACCAGCATTAATCGTATCGTTGCCATCACCGCTTTGAATCCTATCGTTGCCAGAACCAGTGTTAATTTTATCGTTACCGTCAAATCCTCCATAAATCGTATTGTTACCATCACCGCCGTCAATTGTATCGTCTCCAGATCCGCCGTCAATCGTATCGTCTCCAGATCCGCCAAGAAGGCTATCGTTGCCCCTTCCGCCGTTAATCGTATCGTCTCCAGATCCGCCATTAATTGTATCGTTGCCAGATCCGCCCCTAATGGTATCGTTACCATCAAATCCATTAATGAGATAAGGGAGAATAGAAGAAGGATTACCAAGACTATCAGGGCGATTAGTACCGTTAATGGTTGGCATTGTGGTTGATCCTGAATTTTAAGGGTAAAAAATTACCTCGTCACTTCCTCATCAGAAAACGGCGTTGCTAATTAAGAGGATGAATTTGCTTTCCCCTAAAGGCGCAAAGGAAACAGTTTCTAATATAGAATTTTGGAATTTCACTCTTTTATTCAGCAATGCCGAGAAAATAAAGTGAGGAAATAACGAGTGTGAAGAATAAACAAATTAGACCTGTTTTAATCAGGTCTTTGCTATTACTATTTTCAGGTAAATAGACCACGCAGTAAGGGCATAGCATTGCTCATTGGTGTCAAATTAAGCTGAAACTCTTTTAAAACCTCGTTTCCAGCTTCCGGCTGGAAATGCAACTCAAAAGCGGCTCTGCCGTCAGCAAGAGAGGCGGAGCCTCAACGATGAGCATTCCCAGTCTCCGACTGGGAACGAGGTAAGCTAAAAGCTAGTTCTAGACTTGCTTTCATGTTAAGTTGACACGTATGAGCATTGCTGTGCCCTGATGACAGATGTGGTTCAAATACATGAAAACTGCTGTAAGTCTGAGATTTGAAAAGTAGTGGATGGATTGATAATTTTGGCATCAAAATTGATTGTGCCAAGGAGCATATTATGTCCTTGCGCCTGATGTCTTCACAAGTTCTAGTAGTAGGCTGCTAGAGAACAAGCAGATCATTTCCTACGGAATTGTATAGGTTTTAGGACATTTTTACTGTATTTAGAGTAACACGAGTATAGTACTATCCTCGAACATACTTTTTTTTATCTATAAGAAATAATAATTAACTTTATTTTATTACTCTCCCCATGACGAAATCTGAAACCTTTACTCAGATAGGATTTTTAATCTAGATCGGAATCAAAAGGTCGTGATAGTACGTTGTCGGGTAGTTTGTTTTATTTATGTATAAAAAAAGTGGCATTCATTGTAAAAACTGAATACCACTTTGTATTTTCTAAAAATTATCGATGACGGAGATATTTTATCCAGGTAGAGTTATCCCAGTCACAGCGATCGCACCTGCGATCGCACTGGCCGCAAGAGAAGTAATCGCTGTCCCAAATATCCACCACGCAGCATTAGCAACAGTTTTTTTAGTTTCTTCAGCTTGCTTTTTAGCTTGATCTTGAATCGCTTTCAGGCGTTTTTGGGTTTCTTTCTGGATGCGTTCAGCTCGTTGCAATACACCATCCCGCGCTGCTTCTATTTGGCTAATTATGCGGTTAGCATCAGCCTCCGAAATATCTTCGCGAGAACTCAATACAGCAACTAAGGTGTCACGATCGAATTGACTGAGGCGATCGCGCAATGCTTCAAATCCGGCTTGGGGATCGTCAAAGACTTTCGCAAAATCGTGTTTAATGCCTTCATAGTTGAGTTCGGAACGATCCAGGGAGTTAAGATAGTTGCGAACTTTGGCAAAAACTCCATCTAGCACTGATTGCACTCTTTGTTGAATCTGTTGGAATTGTTCAACAATAGAACTACGAACAGAATCAATTTGATCCACAATTCGGTTAGCTTCTTCTTCTGAGATATCCTCTCGTTGGGATAATAGCGCCACAATTGTCGAACGGTCAAATTTTGAGGCGCGATCGCTTAAATTGCCAATTCCAGCGCGGGGAGAAGACAGCAGCAATTGTAAATCGCGTTTGATTCCTTCGGGGTTGAGTTCTTCTTTGTTAGTACTACGCAGATATTCTTCGAGATTGGCTTCAAAATCTAAAGCTTGTTGGGTGGTACGTTTGGCTAAACGTCGTGGCGCTCTCAGGATATCACCAATGGCATCTTGAGCGCGATCGATAATCTGATTAACTTGCTCTTGGCTTAAGTCGCCTCGCTGACTCACAAGTTTCACCAAGGTTTCTCGATCGACATTAGATAAGCGATCGCGTAGTGCTAAGGCTCCAGCTTTGGGATCGTCGAGTAATTTTTCTAAATCGCCTCTAATACCTTCTGGATCGAGTTCTTCCAAGTTGGTATTGCGGAGATATTCAGCGATCGCTTTTGTGGTTTTTTCGTACTGTTCTTTCGCTTGCTGCGGTACTTGCAAAATACTATCTCGGACTGCTTCAAGTTGATCGAGAGTTTGATTTACCTGTTCTTCGCTCAAATCTTGACGCTGACTGAGCAATTGTACCAATGTATCCCGATCAAATTGTGATAGGCGCGATCGCAACAGGCTAATTCCGGCTTGCGGATCGTCTAGCAAAATTCTAAACTCACGTTTGATAGCTTCGGGATTGAGTTCGTCTTTGTTAGTATTCCGCAGATATTCTTCAACTCTTTGGCGCAGTTCATCAGCTTTCGCTTTTGCTTGTTCTTGCAATTCTCTAGCACGATTCAACAGATTATCGCGGTTGCGTTCGAGTTGACTAACTATATTATTAGCTTCCTCTTCGCTGATATCTTGACGCTGACTGAGCAATTGTACAAAAGTATCCCGATCAAATTGCCCAAAGCGATCGCTTAAATCTTCAAACCCAGCTTGTGGATCGTCCAGCAACTTGCCAAAGTCCCGTTCAATACCTTCAGGATTGAGTTCTTCTTTCCCCGTCGAACGCAGATAATCTTCGATGCGGCTGCGGAAATCTTGCCCTTTTTCGCGCGTTTCGGCCTGTTTGACAGTCTCTAAAACTTCCAGGCGATCGCTTTCCATTTGTTCAGAAATTTCTTTCACCCTGGCTTCGCTGATATCACCCCGCTGCTTTAGTAAGTTGGTGAAATATTCTTGATTAATTTCTTCCAATTCTCGTCTGACAGTTGTCGGATCTGCATTTACGTCATAGATGACTTCTTTAAATTCATCTACTAAGGTAATTCGATTGAAGTGCCAAGGGAACGAATGCAATATGTAGTCTTCTACATCTGCCTTAATTGCATTCTCTAGTGATATTGGTAATTTTGCAGATACTTGCTCAGTTGCTTGCTCTCTAAACTTTTTGAATTGTTCTGTGATTTCATCGACATCGACATCTTGAACTTTTTCTTTGAGTTTTTGCAACTGAGTTGTAATCTTGTTCACATCGATATTAGAAAGATTTACTCGCTCCAAAACTGCTGGTGCAGCAGCACTCAAGCCATATCGAATTGCTTGCTTAATTACACCATTGCCATTCCCGCCTCCCACTGTAACCAGTTGTTGAAGCCGTTCACCCAATTGATCGGAATTCAGTTCTTCAGGAGTAGCAGACTTAAGTAAATTGATTACTTTTTCTGTAGGATTTTTGCGATTCAAAGCTTGTTGCCAAGCATCTTGAAATTGGTCAGCAATGCCATTGATATCTTCTTTAGATAAATCCGTGCGACTACTGATTAAATCAATAAAGGTTTGGCGATTAATATTTTGCAGTAAATCACTATTGGCAACAGATTGTAAATCTGTATCTTTAAGAAGCTGGTCAAATTGAGTGCGTATTTCTTTGATATCCAGCTTTGGTAATTGCAGAGAGCTTAAGGAACTTTGGAGCGTATTTTTAATCCCTTCAGAATCAAAACCTGAAGTTAATTCCCGTCGGACTGCGGCTGTAATATCTTCAGCAGTAGAAACTAACTGTTTTTTTGCAGCATTAGCACCAATGCCAGCATTTGCTGTACCCATCAGAGCTTGAAAACCAGAAGTGACAGTATTAGAAATAGAGCCAATTAAAGAACCTACCGCCGATGAACCCAACCAAATTACTAGTGAGAAATAGATAGACCAGATAACTACACCAATAATTGCTCCTAAAAATGCACTTTCGATTAAGCTAATTTTTACGGCTAAAAAACAAGCAATAGATAATGCAATGCTCGCGGTTATTAATGCCCAAGCACCAACTTTAGCTTGAACTTTACGAATAGTCTTACCCAAACCTTCTGACTCATCGTCAGAATCAGAGTCAATTTCCCAAGATGAAATTCCGACTGCAACTGAAAAGTTTGTGAGTAACAATTGAAAGGCAAATGCCATTGAAACTCCAGCAAGCATTGCCACTAAGAATTTAGATCCAGAAAAAAGAACTGATGCTTTTTCTGGAGTTAGTACTTCCTGAGCTAAATTTACAGGCGCTAATCCAAAAGGCAACCAGTTCCATCCCAAAATTGTTAAAACACCTTGAAACATAAGATTTTCTCACTTGCACTCAAGTTACATACCCATTTAGAAAATGGCTTATTTATCAGCTTAATTATCAGTTATCTACGCTGACACTTTCTTAGGTAGTAGGTTTGTTTGCCAAAAGTTGGATCTCAAAAAAATATTTTTTCTTTTACTAATTAATGCAATTTTAGAAAATTCATAGAAATACAAAATATCACAAGAGCAATGTTTTTGGGAGCATCCCAAATGTGTAATTTCTATCAAAGCCAGGTAATAAATTGTCATTGCGAACGAAGCGACAGCGTAGAGAAGCAATCTCATATCTTGCGATTGCTTCTCTACGAGACGCTACGCGAACGCTCCACGATGTTGCGCTCGCAATGACAAACATGTTCTTACAAAAATGGGATGATTCAATATTTTGTAACATGTTTTTAAAGCAATCATTGATAACTAGTAGCAATCAATATTTAACTTTTTATACTTGAAAATTATTTACTCATTTAGATAAAGTCACCTATGCCTAATGATAGAGATAAAAATTCTTCCAAGCGATTGATGTAAACGGGATCTAAAAATGTATTAATAGGGGGTATTACAAGCTATAAATTTGTGAATAATTAATTGTTGCTGAGGAGAGAAAATAATGGTTGTAGGTGTTGTACATAAACGTGGTGTAGGTGTATTTTCTAATCGCCGCGATGTTGAAAATGCACTACATGAATTGAAAAAAGTCGGCTTTGACATGAATAGAGTTTCTGTCATTACCCAAGATGGGGACAGAGATGATATTGCTGGGGCTGAAGTGCGCGATCGCGTTGGCGATAAATCTGACGAAGGTGCTAAAGTTGGAGCAGCCACAGGCGGCGCTTTGGGCGGATTAACTGGCTTACTAGTCGGTCTTGGTACTCTGGCAATTCCTGGCATTGGGCCAATTATGTTAGCTGGAGCCGCAGCAACTACTCTAGCTACAACTCTCGCTGGCGCTGGTATTGGTGCAGTAGCAGGTAGTTTGCTTGGTGCATTAATTGGTTTAGGAATTCCTGAAGAACGAGCCAGAGTTTACGACGAACGCGTGAGACGAGGACACTATTTAGTCATCCTTGATGGCACAGATACAGAAATTCTCAGGGCCGAAGCAATTCTAAATCGTCAGGGTGTAGAAGAGTTTGGCATTTACGATAACCCAGATGTGGCAAATGTAGGCACTGATTATGTTGCTCCTACTCCAGCCTATAGTGGTGTTGCTAAACGCGCCATCGGGGTATTTTCACATCGTCGAGATGCTGAAGTAGCAATTACAGAATTACGAGATGCGGGTTTTTCTTTAGATAGAGTCTCCATCATTGCCAAAGATACAAACGGTCATGGGATCGCTGGCGTAGATGTAGACAGAAGTGTTGGTACAGGTAATAAAGCAGACGATGGTGCAAAAGCTGGAGCAGCAACAGGTGGAGTCGTCGGTGGTTTGACTGGCTTATTAGTTGGTTTGGGAACTTTAGCAATTCCTGGAATCGGGCCCGTGATTGCAGGTGGTGCAGTTGCAACAGCTTTGGCGACAACATTGGCTGGTGGCGCCATCGGTGCGGCCGCTGGGAGTATTGTTGGTGCGCTGGTTGGCTTGGGAATCCCTGAAGATAGAGCTAGAGTATATAGCGATCGCTTCCAAAGAGGCGACTACTTAGTAATTATCGATGGTACGGAAGCTGAAATCCGCCAAGCAGAAGCAATTCTCAAACATCGAGGTATTGAAGAATTTGCTATCTATGATTCCACAGAGATTAGTGAACATCGCCCAGGTTTTGAACGAATCACCCATAATAGCGATCGCACCAATTACTCAACAGAGCCTCATAGAAACGATCCTGCCGTAGTCATTGTTGATCGTCGTGATGAAGCACTTTAACCCAAAGTAGTTGTCACTTAAACTCATTGCCCAAAATTGCAGGATAAAGAAATTGAAAACTTTGCTCCTGACTAAAAAAGCTTGCTCCTCCTTTCTGCCGTAATTATCAACAAATTTCACCTTTCGATTGCGAATTAAATCTATGCAAAAACTAACCCCCTTCTTAATTAGCACCCTCTTAATGTTTGGTGTTGCTGCTTGTGATAACGCTTCTAAAACAAGTGAGTCTGCACCCAATAATCCTAATGAAGCTCCTCAAGCACCGACTGCAAAAACCACAGAAGCTTCTCAAAAAGATGCACAAAGTGAAGTTCGCAGAAGACAGCTAAATGAGGATATTCGCGCCCGCGAACAGCGCAACAATACCACTGGTGGCGATACAACAAGAGCTAAAGGTGACTTAGCAAGTGAAGTTCGCTCTAAGTTGGAGGCTAATATACCCAAAGGTCAACTAACAGTTAATGCCGCAGACAATGGTGTTGTGACTGTTGCGGGAACTGTCAACAATCAGCAGGAATTAGCTAAAATCGAAACTTTAGCTAAACAAATTAAAGGTGTCAAAACTGTAGTTGTTAAGGCAACTATTGCCCCACCAAAAAGCTAAGGTATCTAACAACAAATCTAATTGAGTAAGTAGGCATATAGAAAATTAAATACTCTTACTCAGAATTAGTGGTCAGTTATACTTATAACTGACCATTAAGAATTGACAACTGACGACTCGAATAATTATTATTTATTTACGATTAGTCAGTTATACAAACTATTGTAATTGCCCCAAACAAAAACTATGGAAACCGAACAACAGCAAAGGGGATCGATCAATGCTTTATTCTCACCAGAGACGCTAGCACTTGAAGGTACTGATACTGCAAACTTGCCAAAGTTACCACCAGCCCGTGAACCTGAATCTCAATGGCAACAAATTAGCAGACAAATTACTCAATTTTTGGAGCAGCTGCCCCAATACTTAAGTAGCTTTTTTCAAGACTACAAGCAGCCTCTAATAACTGTTGCTTTAATTTTGGCGGCGATTGTTACAGCCAAGGTAGTACTAGCAGTACTAGATGCAATCAATGATATTCCACTACTATCGTCGCTCTTTGAATTAGTTGGAATTAGTTACGCCATTTGGTTTATTTTCCGTTATCTACTGAAGGCTTCAACTCGGCAAGAATTGTCAGCTGAAATTCAATTCCTGAAAAACCAGTTTGTGGGCGAATAAATTTCCTGAACACTAAACTAGTACCGCAAGGTGGAAGTCAAAAGTCAAGAGAATTGTATTCCAAGCTCTTGCGCCATTTAGAATAGCCAGAAAGCTTACAAAATAAGCATTCTTTCTTTTTACTTTTGCCTTCTTGTACTAGTAGTTTATGTCATTAGTTTTGTTGGGCTGCTAGATCCCCGACTTCGCAGAAGTCGGGGATCTGAACACCACTAACCTCTCAAAACTAATATTAAAGATCGCCCTCTAACTGTCGGGTAACAAGTTGAGCAAATAACCCTTCTTGCACAATTAATTGTGAGAAAGTACCCACTTGTATGATATGACCAGCGTCAATTACATAAATGCGATCGGCATTGCGAATTGTACTGAGACGATGGGCAATCACTACTCTAGTAGCGTTTAACTTAGCTAAACTTTCAGTCACAATTGCCTGGGTGCGGTTATCGAGGGCGCTGGTTGCTTCATCCATTAAAATAATTTTGGGCTTTGAAACTAGCGATCGCGCAATCAATAATCTTTGCCGTTGTCCACCCGAAAGATTACTACCACCCTCAGCGATAATCGTATGCATTCCCATTGGCATTTGCTTGATATCATCAGCCAAACCTGCCATCTGTGCTGCTGACCAAGCTTCCTCTAAGGAAACTAAAGCCCCGGTGCTGATGTTATCAAAAACTGAGCCTGTGCCAATTTTACCATTTTGTAGTACCACTCCTAACTGTCTTCGCACAGTCTGGAGTTCCATCTCTGCTAAGTCTTTGCCGTCGTAGTAGACGCTGCCTGTCAATGGAGTTTCAAACCCCAATAGCAACCGCAATATGGTTGATTTTCCACTTCCAGAAGGGCCAACGATCGCAATAAATTCCCCTGGTTCGGCATTGAGGGTAACATCATTAAGGATTAAGCTGCTATTCTCCGAGTAGCGAAAGCTGACTCGATTTAGGGCAATTCGACCGCTTAATTGTCCGGGATTGACTTTGGTTGAGTCATATTCAGGCTGCGATCGCCAAATTGGTTTTGACCGTTCCCATGTTGGTACAATACCCAAAATTTCTGATGCGGTATTGCTCAGGTCAATTACTCCTCTGATAAAAATTGCCAAAGCATAGTTAAAAGCAACGAATGTACCCAGTGTGAGGCGTGGCTGCATCAACAGTATGGCAAACCCAAACAGCAATATAGAACTTACCAAAGGCAGGGCTTCGTTAAATACAGAAATCCCATCTTTAATCTCTTGCCAACTCGCCTTCAACCGAATCTGCTGGCTGTATTTTTTTGCCCAAGTTGCAAAGGCCCGTTCTTCTGCCATTGCTACCCGCAATTTGGCAACACCATTAATAAGTTGTACGGTGAGTCCCTGAATTGCCCCATCTAGTTCTTGCTGTTTTTGCGATTTCTTCACTAACAGGAAACTGGCAACAGTTGTAACCACGGCGGCAAAGATTGCTAAACCTACGCCTACAAAGGCTAGTTGCCAACTGTAAACAAACATCAGCAGCAAGTTGAATAAGGCAAAGACTCCACTCAACAGGGTTCGTTGGGTAGCGCCACTGAGTTTTTGATGAATTTCTCTCACCGCCATCACACGGTTGACTAAATCTCCAGAAGTATATTGACGAAAAAAACTAGGACTTAATCTGAGTAACCGATCCCAAATGGCTGGCTGCAATATACTATCAGTGGCGCTTTCGACTCTTAAGGTAATAATGCTTTGGGCAATTTGAAAAGCTAACTGCCCAAAAGCCACCGCAAACATAACTAATCCGATCTGCCACAGTAAAGGGCGATCGCTATCTGGAATGGCATGATTAATTAAAATCGCTGTTGCTTGTGGTGCAACCATTCCCAATATTGTGCCCAGTAACCCCACCATTAGAATACTGGCGATGTCTTTTTCATAACCCTTCACCCCAAACCGCAGCAAATCAATGGCGTTGAGTGCAACTTGGGGTAACGGTCGATACAAAACGTAGGCTAATGATGTAAGTGTTTTTGCTGCTGCTTCATTTACAGGTGTGCGAGTTCGTGCTACGGGATCGAATATGAGATAATCGCGATTATCAGTAGGTAATAAAGCTACTGGCCGCTTTTCTAACTGGGTATAAGCTAACATCGCTCCTTGGTCTTGACGCCACCAGCCATCTGCTAAAGTTATACGGCGGATACGAATTTGCGATGCTTGAGCGATCGCCGCTACAGGGTCTTTAATAGAATTTAAATCCCCTATTGGTGGATGAATTTCTATTCCTAGTGCCCGTCCAACTGCCCCCAATGCTACCAATAAGGGCGGCCCTTCTTGAAAGAAAACCGTCTCTTGCTGCGGCTGCAAGACTGTTGCTAAGTCAGAAAGTGCCGTCTCTATGACTTGCTGATTAAATTGTTCGCGTTCTTGAAACTGCCGAAATTCTGCTTCTACTTCTTTATTTGCCAGCAAACTGAAGTAGTGAAAAAAATAAGTCTGTAAACTGGCTAAACCTGCGATGAGTTCCTCGGAATTTGCTAAATCTGCCGTTGAGAACATTTGGCCGCTAACTGCATTTTCTGCCTCCAGCCACATCGCACTCGTGAGCGGAAACGCTGGTGAGGTAGAATTCAATGTTAATTCCCCGATTCCCATCCAGTAAGTATTGCCTTGCTGCAACTTCACCCATAAGAGTGTTTGTTGCCTTCCCTGTAGCGTTTCACCAGCCGATAAAGAAAAATCACGTTCAATGTTTGGCTGTACAACAAGGTTTAATGGTGTTGTCAAAACTGTTTGCTGGGCGCTGAGAGATTGTCCTAGATGATTGATCCAACCTTCTAAAAGTTCTATGGATTGCAAGTCAGCTGCGCCAATTCCCTTAACCAAGTCAACGATTGACATCTGGCATAATTGGGTAGGTTCAATTGCGATCGCTACAAAATTCCATTGGCTTTGTGCAACTACTTCTGGTAATAAGGCTTCACCAGCATTGACATGAAACAAATAGCGGCGATGCTCTTTTGGTAAACTGTTTTTAACTCCAGTGGCAAACACCGCCAATGTTCCAGACTGCACTATCCAGACAGTTTGAGAGTTATCCAACAGTAATGGTTCGTTTGCTTGAAGTGAGTATGGTTGGGGAAGAGAATTCACTGAAGGTAAATCGATGTGAGTTCGACGAGTGAAAAAAAAGATAGAAAAACTATTGTATCCCGGTTGAATGTAACAGAAAGTTTTTTGATGATAAAATTACGTTCTGCTAACCTAAACGATATAGACTTCATCTTCACTCAAGAAAATAGAGATGAATTCAAAGACCTTATCATCTGCTGGAGCCGAGAAGAACACAGCAGAAACTTGCACTCTGCTGACAAACATTATTTAATGATTGAAAATAGTTCAGGAGAGACGCAAGGCTACGCTATTTTGTCTGGGTTACAATCACCAAACAGGAGTATTGAATTAACTCGAATTATCGTTGCTGAACCAGGACTAGGATACGGCAAACGTGCGTTAAGAATTATCCTCAAAAAGGTTTTTGAAGAGTATAATGCTCATCGTTGTTGGTTAGATGTCTTTGAACACAATCAACGTGCTAGACATGTTTATCAATCGGTCGGCTTTCAGGAGGAAGGAGTTTTGCGAGAAGCTTTGAGGCAAAAAGATAAATATTCTTCGTTAGTAATTATGTCTATACTTGAGGACGAATACTTCCAATAAATGTTCTCAAACTTGATATTATGCTTCTGCTGCGTGAAGTAAGTGAAGATAAGTCCCGCCTTGCTGCCATAATTCTTCATGAGTGCCACGCTGCACGATTTTACCTTGCTCTAGCACGATAATTTCATGGCAATCGCGAATTGTGCTGAGACGGTGGGCTACTACAATACAAGAACAACCACGCTGTTGTAAGTTACGGTTAATTATCAACTCTGTTTCTGCATCCAGGGCACTGGTTGCTTCATCAAGTACTAACACGGTGGGATTTCTCACTAAAGCGCGGGCAATTTCTAAGCGCTGGCGTTGGCCACCACTAATATTCATACCGCCTTCAATTAAATCGAAGTCATATTTTCCCGGTAGATATCCGATCGCATCATGAATAGCTGCATCCTGGCAAGCCTGCACCAAATCAGCTTCTAGCACTGTTGCATCCCAAAGAGTAATGTTTTCTCGCACAGTCCCGGCAAATAAAAAGATATCTTGTTCAACCATTGCCAACGAGTTAGCCAGAACAGAACGCTTGATTTGCGATCGCTCTACACCATCAAAGCAGATTTCCCCCTGCCAAGGTTGATAAAGCCCGCAAATTAATTTAGCAACTGTAGATTTACCAGAACCACTTCCCCCTACAAGCGCTATTCTTTGCCCTGGCTTGACAGTCAAGCTCAAATTCTCAATCAACGGAGATTCCACACGACTATAGCCAAAAGTAACATTCCGTAACTCAACATTGCCCTGTAATTGCCAAAGAGACGAGAAAGTAATTTCTCCCCCTGCATCCCCTACCTCCCCTACCTCCCCTACTCCCCTGCTCCCTCTCCCCTCCACTTCCAAATCAACGGGATTTTGCAATACATCATCAAGGCGGTTTAAGTCAGCTTCTAAAGTTTGGAGTGTACTGCCAAAATTGACGAGGCTATTGACTGGCTCTAAGAAGCTCAGTGTTAAACTTTGGTAGGCAACTAGCATCCCAATGCTGAGATTGCCCTTCATTACCTGTAAACCACCAACTAGCAAAATAGAAGCAGTGGTTAAGGCTGTCAAAATTGTTGGTAATGTGGTGAGAATTTGAGTTTGCAAGCCTAATTCTTGTTGGGCGTTGAGTGCTTTGGCGTAATAACCCGCAAACCGAGCAAATAAATCTGACTCCAGTCCAGAAGCTTTGATAGTTTCTATAGTTTGGATGCCACTAACCGTGACTCCACCCACCTTGCCATATTCTTGAGCTAGGCGCATATTGGCATCTACACGAGTTTGCGACAAAAAGAACAGAGCGAGAATGTTGATTACAGCAAAACTAACTGCGATCGCACTCAATAATTGGTCATACTGAATCATAATTAGCAGGTAAAAGACCATCATCACTGCATCAATGATTGTGGTTGCTAAAGACCCTGAAAGTACTTCTGCCACCCGATCATTCAGTTTCATCCGGCTACTAATTTCCCCAGCAAAGCGCTGGTCGTAAAACCCGATGGGCAATCGCAGGATATGCCAGAGAAATAGTCCTGATGTGCTGACTGACAACTTAACCATCAATCGCCGCAGGCAGGTAAGCCGCAGTCTAGCAAGGAATGCCCGTAATAAAGTAGTTAACAGCATTCCTAACAGCAGAGGTCGTAACCAATCTTGTCTATCTTGGACTAAAATCTCATCGATAAATACCTGAGAAAAGGCTGGTACAGCTAACCGAGGCAATGTTAGCAATAACCCAGCCAGCAGACAAAATAAAATGGTAACTCGTGAGTTTTGCAAGCGACTACTTAAAGCTGAGACAATGTGATTTTTTTTGCCTCCCTTCTTAAAGTCTGCGCCCGGTTCCATCACCAGCACAACACCCGTGTATGCGCGATCGAATTCCTCCCAACTCACTGTTCTCCGACCATTGGCAGGATCATTGAGGTAGACGCGTTTTTTGCTATATCCTTCTACCACAAGAAAATGGTTAAAATTCCAAAAGACAATGTAGGGAAGGCGGGTAGTTGTCACCTGTTCTAGAGACAGTTTTAAACCTTTAGCATTGAGTCCATAATTTTTGGCAGCTTTGAGAATATTAAAAGCTTTACTCCCATCCCGCGAGACACCGCATTCTTCACGCAGTTTAGCCAGTGGCACAATCCGCCCGTAATAGCTAAGAATTATTCCCAAAGCAGCCGCACCACATTCGACCGCTTCCATTTGCAAAAGTGTAGAAGTGCGGACGCGATTGGGTTTAAATTTGGGACTTGGGAATTGGGAATTGGTCATGGGACATGGGGAAGGGGGAAGGGGGAATGGGGAATGGGGAAGGTTTTATTATTTTAATGAGTGATTTATGGATTGAATTTGATTAGATAGCATACGGCTCAACTCCATAGCTTGATTATGAAGTTGTGTATAAATTGGTTGGTCTAAATAGCCCACTTCTAAGGCTACTCTTAAAAGACTGCGAACTTCCCCGGCAGACCCTTTGGCGATATTTAGAAAGTTTAAGTATTCTTTGCGAGAAGATCGTTCAAATCCTTCAGCAATATTTGTAGGTATTGATACGCTAGCACGTCTTAATTGATCCTTAAACCAAAGTCTCTATTGAGTTCACCATACTTAGTTATTAAGTATATTTCCTTAACTAAGTCAATACCTTTTTGCCATACTCTTAAATCCTCAAAAGTTTCAATTTTTTTCCTTTCCATTCCATTCCCCCTTCCCCTTTCCCCTTATCCTAGTGACATTCTATTCTCTCATCCCCAATTTAATAAATCCCCGTCCAAGAACGCAGCATAGGAATAATATAAGAAATCGGTGCTTTTTCTCCTACTTTCACTTGAACAGAAGTGATTGTGCCAGAGGATATTTTTAAAGCTGGCCCATCAGAAGATGACCATTTGTAACCACTGACTGATGTCGGGTTTTCTTGGAGTTGGACAAAAGCTTGTACCTGACCTTCACCTCTCCCTGCAAGACTGGCGGCTATTTCTTTGTTACCAACGATCGCTGTAATATCTTGTGTAGTTACTGGAAATGCAGAAATATCTGCGATCGCACCAATAATACCACCTTCGCGCTCACGTTTGGCAAAGCTGGGAGTCACTTGTACAGCCATTCCTGGCTTGATTTGCTTACCATCTTTATTAGCAAAGTAGACAAGGCTCACAAGTTTTGAATTTGCCTCTTCAGCTTCGATTGACCCCAGGCGAGTACCAGGATTCATCATTTGACCAGGCACAACACTCACTTCCAAAATATGACCATTGTATTTGCTAATGATTCTACTTTCTTGAGATAGTTGTAATTCTAATTGGGCAATTCGCCGTTTTACTTCTCGAATTTGATTAGTTTTGTCAATTGATTGCTTTAAATCTTGTTCGCGTAATTTAGTATTTTGAGTATTCAGGTCTTTAATTTTGGTTTTAATTTCGTCAATCTTATTCAGGTTTTCCAGATATTCTCGTTGCGTTGTGGTTTCTTGGATTTCGAGATCCTTTAGTTGCACATCAATATCTGATAGTTCGCTTTGAGTATTAAAATATTCTTGTTCAGCTTGCACCAACATATCTTGGCTGATGACATGCTGCTCAAAAAGGTGACGACGGTTATCAACTCGCCCTTTGAGGGTTTTAAGTAAATAATTAATTTGTTGTTTGCGGGAATTAATGCTCTGACGTTTTTGGGCGATCGCTCTTTGTGTTTGATCGCGTAACTTCGGTGCAACTTCCTCTCGGCGCAGATTATTTTCCAGATCCATTCTCTGCTGTCCAAGGGTGATGATTTGTTGGTCAATCAGCAGCTTTTGTAACCTGTCTGTTTCTTGATTCTGAGTTTGCAATTGCTGTAACTTTGTTTGCTCTTGCTGTAGTTGCTGTTTTAGCGCTGATTGGTCGATAATACCTAGCACATCACCTTGTTTAATAATATCTCCCGCCTTCACCTTGAGAGTTAATAATGGGCCTGAACTGGGTGCTTGAAATTCCACAACATGGTGCGGTTTGATCAAGATACCTTGTCCAGTTACAGTCAGGGGAATTCTGCCAAACACACTCCAAACACCAGCCACAGCAACCACAAAACTCATAGCAGATAAAGTCAACCAAGCTTGAGGCTTGACCACATTGATCGCTTGATCGAGTTGTTCTGGTGAAGATAAGCGTTCTAGGGCTTCTTGGCGAAAGATGTGGCTGTGTTTTAGTTGCATTGTTCTCCTTCTTGCTGAAAGCACCCAAAACCTTAAATCTTCTAGACTTTTAAGATTAAAGTGCGATCGGGGAGAACTAGGGGAGAACTTAATACGGTTTGGTTAATAAAGTTATCTGTTGAGGGGGCAGGGGGCAGAGGAGGAAAGAGAGTTATTGCCATTGGTGTCAACTTAAGCTAAGACCATCTTCAAATCTCGTTTCCAGCCGGAGGCTGGAAATGCAACTCAAAAGTTGCTCTGCCGCCAGCAGGAGAGGCGGAGCCTCAAAGATAGACATTCCCAGTCTGAGACTGGGAACGAGACAATTCTGACTCCTGAATTCTGACTTCTAAATTCTGACTTCTGAATTCTCCTTCAAGATGTCAAAGGTAAGCAGATGGTGAAACAAGTTCTACCTGGCTGCGATTCAAATGAGAGTGTACCGTGATGGCGATTTTCTACAATCCGGCGAGTAGTTTCTAAACCCAATCCCGATCCATGCCCTACTGATTTGGTCGTGAAGAAGGGTTCAAAAATGCGCGTTTTAATTTCCAGTGGAATTCCACAGCCAGAGTCGATAATGTCAATATGAGCATAGCGATCGCAATACCAAGTTTTAATTTCCAGCAATCCTTTACCATCCATTGCATCAATGGCGTTGTCAATTAAGTTTGTCCACACTTGATTTAATTCACTGCCATAGGCAAGAATTTTTGGAAGACCCCGATCGTAATTGCGTTGCACTTGCACACCACTCTTGAGTTTATGGGCAAACAATCGCAAGGTATCTTCCAAGCCTTGATGTATATCTACTTCTTGCTGAATACCTTGATCGAGGTAAGAATAAGACTTCATCGCTTGCACAAGTTCGGAAATCCTCTCAGATCCTCGCAAACCATGTTTAATCATCGACATGACTTCAAAGGAAAGCGCTAACCAGTGCAATCCCATTTCTCGCAATTCTGTGTCGTCGTTGCGCCAACGTTCCATGAGTTGCTCTAAGGTTTCAACCTCAACACCACCTTCCGCTAAAGGTTCTGCTAATTTCCAGGCTTGTTTTACACCATAGTCTTCTAACCATTCCAGCAATATGTCTTCGCGATCGCTTAGTGTCACCGGATCTACACGATTATTCAAAATCGCATCATAGCCCTGATCCCGTACTCTCAACCAATGTTGAGTATGGGCTTCGTCAACATTGCGTTGCCCATAAACTAAGTTCATTCGTTGTAACTCTAGGATGGCGGCGGGCATTTCTCCTAAAGTCCGAACCAGGGCGGCGGCTGGGTTGTTGAGTTCATGAGCTAAACCGGCAGCAAGTGTCCCTAAAGCTGCCATCTTTTCCCGCCCACGAATGAAAGACTCTAGCCCCCGGACACGACGCTGCATAATTCGGAAGACCATCCGCTCAAAATCACGACATTCATGCAGCAGTTTACGAAAGTCATCTCCCTTCATTTCATAGATATGGCAATTTGTCAATGCCCTCATCGTCACAGGTGCAGGTTCATCCGTGAGTACAGGAATTTCACCAAAAAAAGATGGGGCTTCGTGTTGCCCGATGGGAATTTCCACGCCTTCACTACGGCGGGTGATGTTGATTTTACCTTTAACCAAGATAAATAAGCGACATACAGGGTCTCCCTCATAGGACAACACTGCTCCGGCCGAAAGTTCAACTGTTTGAGCGCGATCGCAAACCCACTGCAACCGCTCTTTAGGAAGTTGTTGAAATGGGTCTAAGTTGATTAATTCTTCAACACATAACATCAATGAACCTCCTTGAGGGGATAGAGGGGCAGGGAGCAGGGGAGGCAGGGGAGAGGTTTGCAAATATATAGTTTTTCCCGTTCTAGCTAAACATTACTCAGGTAGCGGTGAACGAATTGAATGGCGATCGAACCTTCTCCCACACCGGATGCCACGCGCTTAATTGAGCCGTAGCGGACATCTCCAGCTGCGAAGATGCCTGGAATGTTGGTTTCTAGCAAAAAAGGAGAACGTTCCAAATTCCAACCTGGGGCAGATTTGCCATTATGTATTAAGTCTGGCCCGGTGATGACAAACCCCTGAGCATCACGTTGAATAACGCCATCAAGCCAATCTGTTTTAGGGCTAGCACCGATGAAAATAAACAGCGATCGCGCTGACACGGTTTCAGTTTGTCCTGTCTTGGCGTGGGCAATCACAATTGCTTCTAAATGTTCCTCTCCCTTTACTTCCAGGACGCTACAACTTGTGCAAACTTGGATATTTTCAGTTGCGGCAATTTGGTCAATTAAGTATTGGGACATACTTGATGCTAGTGACTCACCCCGCACCAACATAATCACTTTTCTGGCATATTTACAAAAGTGCATTGCTGCCTGTCCAGCAGAGTTTGCCCCGCCTACCAAGTAAACCTCTTCGTTGGTGCAGGCGATCGCTTCAGTCATGGCAGCACCGTAGTAAATTCCTGCCCCTGTAAGCTTTTCGGCTCCTGGTACATTTAGCCAACGGTAGGAAACCCCAGTTGCAACTAAAAGCGCATGGCAACTAATCTCGCTACCATCTGCCAATTGCAGAATCCGATAAGGATCTTCCAGCCTCACTCCAGTTACTACTTGAGGTGTGAGAATCTCTACGCCAAATCGCCGCGCCTGGGTCACTCCCCGCCTTGCCAAATCGTTGCCACTCAAGCCAATAGGAAATCCCAAATAGTTCTCAATCCGCGAACTCGTGCCAGCTTGTCCTCCTGGCGCTTCCCGCTCAATTAAGACAGTACTCAATCCCTCAGAAGCGCCATAGACGGCGGCAGCCAGTCCCGCAGGGCCAGCACCCACAATCGCCAAATCATAAAAGGGACGCTCTGCCTGAGTTTGCAGTCCAATTTTGGCAGCAATCTCTAAATTAGATGGTTGAATTAACCGGGAACCATCGGGAAACAGCACCAAGGGCAATTGTTGTCTACAATCAGCTTGGGCGTATTCCACCAATTTTGCTGCCTCTGGTTCCAGTTCAATATCTAACCACTTAAATGGAATCTGGTTACGTGCTAAAAAGTCTTTCACCTGATGTGAAAAAGGCGACCAGCGATTACCAATGACTCGAATCCCTTCAAAAGGTGGGCGGAATCCAGCTAGCCAGTCATCTAGCAAATCATCTAAAACCGGATATAACTTCTCTTCTGGTGGATTCCAGGGCTTGAGTAAGTAATAATCAAGTCTGGCACTATTAATTGATTTAATCGCAGCATCCGTATCTGCATAGGCTGTCAACAAGGCACGTTTCGCATTGGGAAAAATGTCTTTTGCCTGTTCTAGAAACTCCACACCTCCCATCTGGGGCATACGTTGATCTACCAAGAATAGGGCAACAGCTTCGTTTCGTAATTTGAGTTGCTGCACCACATCTAAAGCAGTAATACCGGAATCTGCCCGAACAATACGGAAGCGATCGCCATACTGATGCCGTAAGTCTCGTGACACTGCTTGCAGCACCTCTGGATCGTCATCGACGGTTAAAATTGCTGGTTTCGCCATAATTACTGTTACTCAACAATTGCAGTGCCTAGCCGTTATTTTCAAAAATCTGTTGTCAAAATATCTACTGTTTAACCAGTTGCTTTAAACGAAAGTATGCCTCTTCTGGTGTCAGCGGTTCGGATTGACTTTCATTTGGGATATAAAATACCCAGGTATCGGGAAAGTAATGCACCACAAAGCTGGGAATCAAACCCAAGCTCAATGCTTGCTTTCCAAGTTTTTCGGTTTGTTCCTCTAAACCCAGTTGGTTATGAAATACATGTTCAGCCATACTTGTTCATCTCCCTGCACTTTGTTTGACCTTGGAAGAAGGTTTTGGTGAATCACCATTCACCATGTTTCAGAATGAGCTTGAGAATTTTTTGGTAATTTCACAATATGCTTTCGTAGAGAATCATAAAACTATTTTGGTCAGTCGCGTTAATCTGAATTGAATTAGGGACTTCAAAATAAAAAAATATTCAATTAACTCTTGTGGGGTGGGCGACACGAGAGCCCTATAGACAAGCTTTGCGATCTAGTGCGGCATTGAGGAGCGATCGCACCTTTCTTCGTATAAGGTATTCTCTAGACCTGTAATGCTTGTTAGGTAGACGAACTGGGGGCAGTAGCCTCATTTATTCTTGGTGGTAGCTATACAGTTATTACAAATAGTTATCAATTGATAAATACGTCCATCTTGAAACAATGCCAAATAGAGTTTAGTTTGCACTTTGTGTTGGCGAGAGCTATATCTGCCCCAACCGCCACGGGTGTACCCCAAGGCGGTTAAGTTTTAAAACAAGTGGCAAACGATGCTCGGTGCAATGTTAAAAGATGTCTGCACTTCCTAGCATTCAACAACGTTCAATCTGTTTGAACTGAGTTGAACCCCCCGGAAACGGGCATTGTCTTGAATCAACAGGTTAAGGGTTGCAAGTCGGCGGGTTTTTTGAGGTGTTAGGTTTGATGCAAAGCGGCCCGAGGTTGGTTAGAGAATTAGGTCGGCTAATAAATGCTAATGGACCAGCCTTGTGTTCACCATTAAAGGGGGTAGGTTTGCGAACATCAAAGCCACACGCGGCAGCATCTTGTGGGTTGTTAAACCAAAACCCTATATGGAAAGTGTTAGTAGGTGGTAAGTTCACTTGCGGATCAAAACCGAAAATCTGATCTAGCAGGATAGTTTTAATTGTCACAAGTCCAGGCTCAACGTCAGATTGGTACCAAGCCAGACCAAAGTTCTTGAATTTGGGGTTTGGGGTACCGAATGCCTGCTGAGGACTATTCTCTACAGTAAACAGGTCAAACTTCAAACCCGGCTTGAAATTTGTCAGCCTCAAAGTCAGATTGTCATTAAGATTACCACGCTTGACGATGGCTTGAACCCGAGGCGTGACTCCAGGAGTGGCTGCCATACAATTAATGAACTGCGTGTTAGGAAATAACTCAAAACTAGTTTCATCAGAACTTGATGAACGCTGCGCTGTCGCAACCTGGCTGAACCCAAATACTAATAGCAACCCGACTGCAAATACGCGAGAAGCTATTAAGGATGGAAATTTGCGAAACATAAATTTAAACCTCTTATTAAATCTCAAGTTTTCAAAGCAGTATTGGCGTACAAAATCCCCGTATTGGCACGGTGATTCCACATGGGCTTTGGGAGTTTATCGGGAGCTGGATGCAGCTAAAATTACACGTCCAGTTCTAATTGGAAGAGGCGATAATACTCCCCCTCGACTTAACTGATACCCTGTATCAAAGAAGAAGTAGTAGAGCGGCGATCGCACTCAACCCCCAAAGGCATCAAATAGTTTTGTTCCGTTGGGTATCCCCCATTTCGTACAAGCGTCCCAGCCTGGCTGGGCTGTATATATCCCGTTGTTGACCTTGTACATCTATCAGAGGTTGATTGGGGAATTATGCAAGAGTATTTGATACAACTCCGACCGCTTGGGAAAGCACTTATAGACTTAATAGGGTGTAGTCAAAAACTGTTTTTGGGTATAAACAACAAGTTCAATCCCACAACAATATTGAAGGCAAGTTATTGTTAGCCAGACGCAGCAATTGATAACCAATTCCAGATATACCGGGTAAAAAGCCAGGATTAAATACAGAATTGGGTAAGTTGGGGAATAGTTGATAAGCTCCAGTTCGTTTGGCTCTAGCTACAACATTTGTTACATTCTGGTGAGCAATGTGATGCCAGTCAGGACGGGAACAGATTTTTGCACCAACTAATAGCACTTCTGCCCTACCCAAGTTACCACAGCACAAGTGATCGATCGCTTGTAAGCCAAAATTCTGAGTAGTCTGGAGAGCAATTTCAATTTCTTGTTGAATTTCCGGCGTTTCCACGATTCTCAAACTGCCTAAGCGTCCCAAAGCAATGCCAGCTGCACCGTGACACCACTTATTTGCAAAGTCAGGTTGTCCTGGTTGTCCCATTCTGCGGAAGTCGGGCCAGTTGGCAGTAGATTCGCAAAAGACGCTACGCTCATACTCAATTCCTGCTAAACCTGCTTCTAAATACTTACTCTCCAAGGTAACGGCGTAGAGTCTGAGCAAGGCGTAAGAAATGCCTGCGGCTCCATGAGAGAAACCAGTCAAAGGCTTGTCCCAAAAGGTATGCCAAGCTTTAGGCGCACCGTTGTGGCTAACTTGACGGTTGATTAAATGTTGTCCACAGGCGATCGCTTTTTCTAAAACGGTTGCTTCTCCTGTGGCTTGATGCAGCGACAATAACCCTAAAATTGCCCCAGCTGCTCCGCTCATAATATCCAAGTGTTCATCGGCAGCAATTAGTTCTGGTGTCATCAAATCGGCTAATACTTGGGCATCTTGTAATAGCGTTATATCGTTGAAGAATTGACTAATTTTCACCAGGCTATAAATCATTGATCCTAAACCTGTTGCACCGCCAACACCCATAAAACTAGCCATTCGTTGCCAAGTTTCTGGATCAACGGTGTGAATTTGGCGACGCAGAGATTGTAATGTCCTAAATGCTAAATCGCGGTAACGGGAATCACCTGTGACTTGACTGAGTGCAGCTAAAAACAAGGCCACACCAGAGCGTCCATCCGAGAGACAATTATTCAATACTTGCAGTTGATATCGTTCAGCGCGAGGCACAAAGTCTAAACCAATCCAGTTAACGCTCCCGTCAGGGTCGGAAATAGCTCTGGTTTCAAGTTCGTTAGCGATTTCTTTGGCTTCGGCAATCAATTGTTCTGAACTCAGGAATGGTAAGGATTCGCTTTTCCATTGCCCACCTTTGCGGCTATGGGTGGTTGCGATTTTAGCATCAAAGGAGCCTTGAATAATCGCTACTTGTCGAGCCAGGTCGGTTTCATCGAGAGATTGCAACTGATTGAGCAAGTCTTGGTAACTGGGTTGCTTGAAGTAGTTAGGAATGGCAGAAGAACCGTTTAAACTCAGTTCATCAACCACAGCGCTAGCAGTGAAGAAGGGAACATCTAATTGTTCCATCGCTCGAAGTTCCGCACTCAAAACAGGAAAGGCATTTGGTTTTTCCTGAGCAACTAGAAAGGCACGACTGAGAACATCGAGTTGAATACTGTAATCTACCCCGTGTTTGAGGTAATCGGGTGACAAAGTTTTTTGGAGGATAATGCCATAAATCCGGGTGTTGCGGAAGATAAAGCGCACCTGCTGATTTTGCATCGCAGATAGCAAACTTTGGGGTGAAAGTAAGAAATCTTTGTGCGCCATCAAAAAGCGATACATCTGCTCAAATCCAGTGGTGATTTGTAGTTGATAATCGTTTGGAGACAGGGGAACTTCACCCAAGCATGGGACATTTTTTGCAATGGGCAAGGTTACAGACTCAGATAACAGCTGCATATTATCTGTATTAATGTTCTGCCAGCGCGGCACTTTGCGGGGAGATAATCGAGGATCTGTACTCCCTAGACCGCTAATATCATAAGCCACACTGCGATCGCCACTAAAGTCCCAACGCGGTAAAAGTCCGGTGCGGAGTACGGAATCCCAAAATTGTCGTGTGGCGGTTGCTTCCAAATCTTGGGTAAGGGGTGAGTCTTCAATCAGATTCGGTTCATGGTGCAGCAGTGTTTCCATGTCAATCAACACCAAATGTTCGCCATTGGCAATTAAGTTTTCATAATGGCAATCTGTAGCTCTGAGGGCATAAAGCACACACAACAGCATCCCAGAACGTTGATAAAATCGTCTTGCAGCGGCTTCATCAACACAAGGTAACTGTTCAACATATTCCACCCAACCGTAACCTTTACGCTTCAATACCTGAATGATTTTAAAGTCTAAAAGATTGCTGTGTTGATTGCACCAACCCAAAAATTGATTAAAGACAACTTCCAATCCTAAGTCTTTGGGTTTATAGACAAGTTTAAGTCCAGATTCAAAGGTGAGTAAAATCACCGTCCGTCCGCGCTTGTGTGGGTCGGAGAGAGAGGTTTGAATTTCGGTAACTTTGTTTTGAGAAAATGGGACGATTGTTTGATCAAAAGTTCGTTGAATATCTGTCCTATCTGCAACTAAACGTTCAAGAAATTCAGCAGTAAACTCAACCCAAAAGTTGACTGCTGTTGCCATTAAGCGACCGAGAACTGGATACTTTTGGAAGAACGTCAACATTCCATCTTCTAGGAGTTGATTGACGAACTTGGTGTAGTGAATGTTATTGTTTTCTGTCTCCAGCCCTAGCAAACCGAGCAAGCTTTGACCAAAGGGACGCACCTGAGAGAATTCAAAATCCAATGTCTTCGTACAAATTCCTGCTAGTCGTTGTAACAGACTACGTTCTAGAGAACTGTAAGCGTCGTAAGAAAGAATCGATAAGGGAAGACAATCTTGGGTGAATTGACTGTTGCAGCGAATCAATAATTGCTGTCTGGCTACTAAGATAGCAGGCAAAAGAATATCTTCAAAGGCGATCGGATTTTGTGAATCGATTGGTAAAAATACTTCGGTTGCAGAATTAAATCCTGTTGCGGTTTGGATGATTTGCTGTAAAGTTTCTGCCCACTCTGGCAAAGGTTGATCGGCAAGCAACTCGATAGTTCCCAATCTCGAACTAACAGTATCAAGGTCTAGTTCCTCCCACTGTAAGCGTTTGTGCAACGTATTCCATTTACCTTCTGCTGCAACTTCGCACCAGCGATGTCTACGATGGTTAATTTCTTGTTCATTAACTCGATCGACATCGATCGCAAATCTGCTTTCATCAAGGCGTTCCCAGAGAAAGCTAGCATTAGCTGCGATCGCTCTTAAATCGTCTGATGTTTTCTGTTGGGATAAGCGAACAACTTGTTGAACCATAGCTAGATTTCTCAGTATTAATCGTTAAGATAGAATGCAGAAAAATTAGTTTTAAATTTGTTGAATAAAAAGTGGAATTATCGAACAGATGCATTACCTGAAACCCTTTATAGGGACAATTCATGAATTGTCCCTACACCAATTCTTTAGATGTCTAATGCCAAAAAGAAAGAGAAGCTACCTTTTTTAGCAGCATCCCCCGTGTCCACCACCACAGGAATCTGTATGACATAGCTTGGCCGCACTTTCAGACATCATCCCACCGCTAACACTGAGTAATTCTTCTTCACTCAGTTCGTTAGAATCCACAAAGGTCAACTCTGATAGCATTTGAGAGATGGCTTCGACTGTGAAGTTATAACCCTTTTCTGCACTAGCGATCGCTAACACTTTGACTGCTTCTGCTTGGTTAGCGGCTGCTTTGACTTGTTGTTGTAATTGGGCGTTTTGAAGCAGTTCTTTGATTTGGTGTAACATTATCTATACTCTCCGTTTTTGTTGACTTAATTAAGCAGCAGAGGTTCTGCGCTGGTTTTGGGCGGTGTTCTCTGCTCTTCTGATTTGAATTTAGAGAGTAATGGGGGAAAACTAGGGTAGATATTTGCAATAACCGAAAATTTTTTTGCCGCTAATTATTTTTCCCATTGTTGCTGCCAAGACTAGAATTAGAATTGATGTGACATTCTCCTAGTAGCCAAAGTGCCAGACTCTCTGCCATTAAGCGATCGCTATCTTGCCTTAATCGATGAAATTGTCGAAACCACCCTCAAGGGCAAAATTAGCTCTGTCGAACAGGTGTATCAAATGCTGCTAAAAGGTATCACTTCCGGGACAGGGGAAGTGTTTGAGCTAGCTTTGAGCGATCGCCTGAATGCTTTCCAAAGCCAAGTCGATAGTGAAAAAGACGAACTCAAGAAAGCCAAGGCGACTCGCAGTTTGAGAGCCATTAAGACGATTCAAAGTCAATGGCAACGCTGGCAAGAGCAAAATAAAGCCACAGAAGCGATCGCCTCCGCAGTTACAGAAATTACCACAGCTACCGCTAACGAGCGTCTGGCGACATTTATCCGGGTTACTGACCCCAATCAGAAGTATCCGCTGAATTTGCAACAGCTACAGCAGTTGTCAAAAGCATTGCAGCAATTTGCTCAAGCTGATTCTGATTTACAACAATTTTCCGAAGGAATTACCCGTGGTTTAGCTTCTTGGCAGCGATTGCAAGACAACTTGCTCAGTTGGATGTACGAACAAAAAGAATCTCTGGGATTTGGCGGCGTACCAGGAGAACGTGGCCCTTGGGCAAGTTGGGCTAAACAACTCAGTAGCGAGTTACCCCAAACACTGCTTCGCACCTTAGCTAGAGAAGAATCAGCAATTGAGTTTGCCCAGCGACAACGGGGTATCACCCTCAGAGATTGGGTAGAAATGGCATTGATTTTACAGTTCTTGCAACGGGGACTAATTAACTGGTTTGACCAACAAGCTTACGATGTGAAAGCTGGGCCAAAGTTATCTATTTCCACTTTTTTGACCTTTGCAGTGATTTGGAGTCAGTTAGCAAGTGGTTTTAGCAGCATTGGGACAGTATATAGCGATGCCTGTTCTCAAATTATGCTCCAGATATTGCGAACCTTTGCCCAGCGTCCATATTTTCCCTTTTACGGCGGGATTTTTGCCTCTTTTACTGGCACTTATTTACGAGATGCCCTAGATTATTTGGATGAACCACTGCGACGAGGCGAGGGAACCCAAGAAAAGGCACGAATTTTGACACTTTTAGGCTATTCTCAACGTGCTTTGGGACAATATCAGCGCTCAATTGATTTTCATCAGCAGGCACTTGAGATTGCCAGAAATGCAGGCGATCGCGCCTGTGAAATTGCCAATCTCAACCACCTCAGCCGTACCTACGTGCAACAGCAAAATTATGCTGAGGCAATTAATTATAGTCAACGAGCATTAATACTGAGTCGGCAAGCAGGCGATCGCACCGGAGAAGCAAACGCGCTGGTAAATTTAGGTTACAGCGAAGTTATGCAGGCTCAGGAACTAGAAAACTTAGAACCTGAAACCTATGAAGCTGCAATTAACTATTTAGAACAAGGTCTAAAATTATCAGAAAAATTAGGCGATATTCAAAGTAAAGCCTTATGTGTGAGCAGCTTAGGAATTGCCTATTTAGTAATCGGAGAACATCAAACGGCAATTAAATATCTCGAAGATGGTTTTAAAACGGCGCAAGTTTCCGGTGATTTGTATTTGCAAGGGCGGAACTTAGCTTATTTAGCAGAAGCCTATTATCATTTGCAAAATTCCGAAAAAACTGTTTACACCGGCTGCTTGGGAATGTATCTTTTACAGCAAATTGCTTCTCGTGAGTGGCGTCAGCCGGCAGGATTACTGACAATTTTACAAGGACAAATAGGAGTAGAAGCTTTCCAAAAGTTATTACAGCAACATCGCCCGAAAATGATTGCAGTTATCGGTGTGGATGGGTATGATCACATTCCGCAATTGTTAGAAGAATATAAGGGAGATATATCATAAATTAATACGCTTGGGTTAAGGTTTACTGGCAACAATTTTGGGTTTTCGAGATGCGATCAATCGCCGTCTCTACAAGTGTTTTGTTGCTCATTATGAACTGTATTGAGTCATAACTCAAAGAAGTCCTGCTGATTCATATAATCGTTTGAGCATTGCTGAAATCTTTGTACCATAATCTAAATCTGCTGACCATCGCCCTGCTAGCTGATCAATTAATGGTGCAATCCCCCGTGTAACAAAGCGAAATCTTGGATCTACTACTTCTTGTACCAAAGGTTCTAAACTGGCGTAAGCTTTCAAATGTTGGATGTGCGCCCTCACTCCAATTCTGGCACTTGGAAAAGATGCAGCCTCGGCACCACCACCGATCGCACCCAAGCCAGCAAAGTTATTTTGCTCAGGTTTAATATCACCACCAAACTGTAAAAATCCAGTTTCTACACACATTTGGCAAAAGGCAATATCATAGTTCACTCCCTCTATACCTGCTTCTTCACGATAAAGTTTTGGAATGTCAGGAAACTTGGCTAAAGCATTTTGATTATTATTTTTCAGGAATAATTGTAACTGTATTTCGGAAGTAGTACCGTTTGACATCACCCGCGAAAATTGACCGGGACAAACTACCAAATTCGACCGCAAGCTAACAGTACGCGTCGCCGCATCCCAAGTGACTGCAACATTAAAATCTCGTAGTTCGATCGCTTTGACATACACTATTTTGTGATAGGTAATTTTATTGACATTAGCTGCTTTTGAAAGATCAATTCGCAGCAGGTCTACTAAATCAATGGGAATGTAAGCATTGCCATTAACTAAAACTCCTTGTTCTGTGTAACTTTGCCCATTAATATTAATATTAATAGGTGGATAATTTGCTTCGGCTGGAGTTCCAGGAGTGGGGTCAATTACACGACTCCAAGTTACCAATCCATCGACAATTCCCAAAGCAAAATCACGGCGGCGAGTTTGCAGCAAAGCCCGATCTTCTGGATTGCTGAGAAACCCCACTTGCATCACCAAAGCTGGCAGCGTTGTCTGGCGACAGAATGCTAAACTACCCAATCCACTATCTGTATCTGGCTTGACTCCGCGATTTGGTAATTGAGGTACGCGGCGCAATAACCCTACTAGCAACTGTTCAGCATTACTCTTGCGATCGCTATTATTCGCAATGTAAAAGACGCTAGCCCCCCGTACAGAAGGGCTACTAGCCGCATTAGCTGCAATTTCTAAGGCGACATCACCTCGACGCCCGCGGGAATTGATCCAGGTGATAGTTTGGGCGGCACTCAAGTCATCAGGAACCGCCAAAATTTCCAAACTCCGCGCCCTCAGTTCTGTGACAATCAAATCCCGCAGCAAAATCATTTCTTTTGCTTCAGTTGTACCACCTGCGATCGCACCTTGATCTATTCCTCCCGCTTCTTTGCCTCCATGAGCCGCTGATATAAAAATACGCCCCATTTTCAGTATTTCCTCTGATAAAATTAAGTCTAAGCAATTCTATACATCATTCTGGGTCTAGCAACAAGAATATAATAGCCATCAGAAGCCAAAACTCATTTATCCTTTGGTATTTCTCCAAAGTTAATGACCAATGACCAATCCCCAGTAACTAAGATATGCAAATCCCCCGCTTGCACCCAGACACAATTGAGGAAGTTAAATTACGGGCTGATATTGTCGATGTCGTATCGGAGTACGTAGTTTTACGCAAACGTGGAAAGGATTTTGTCGGTTTGTGCCCTTTCCATGACGAGAAATCTCCCAGTTTCACTGTCAGCCAAACCAAACAAATGTACTATTGCTTCGGCTGTCAAGCTGGGGGAAATGCCATTAAGTTTGTCATGGAGTTGGGGAAACGCTCTTTTGCTGACGTGGTGCTGGATTTAGCACGGCGTTACCAAGTACCTGTACAAACCCTAGAACCCGAACAACGCCAAGAATTACAGCGTCAGCTATCTTTGCGGGAGCAGTTATATGAAGTTCTTGCTTCCTCAGCCCAGTTTTATCAACACGCCCTGAGACAATCCCAAGGGCAAAAGGCACTTCAATATTTACAATCTAACCGCAAATTCAAAGAAGAAACTATACAGCAATTTGGTTTAGGTTTTGCCCCCGCAGGTTGGGAAACTCTCTATCGTTATTTAGTAGAAGATAAACATTACCCAGTACAAATACTGGAAAAAGCGGGATTGATTAAGCCACGCAAGGAAGGCGGAGGTTATTATGATGTATTTCGCGATCGCCTCATGATTCCCATCCGCGATGTTCAAGGGCGCGTTATTGCCTTTGGTGGTAGAACTCTGACTGATGAGCAGCCTAAATATCTAAATTCACCAGAAACCGAACTGTTTAGTAAAGGTAAAACCTTATTTGCCCTAGATCAAGCCAAAGGTGGGATTTCCCAACTCGATCAAGCGGTGGTAGTAGAGGGATATTTTGATGCGATCGCTCTCCACGCTGCTGGTATTAATAACGCTGTCGCCTCACTCGGTACAGCCTTAAGTTTAGAACAAGTCCGGTTAATATTACGCTATACCGAATCGAAACAATTAGTACTCAACTTTGATGCCGATAAAGCCGGAACTAATGCCACCGAACGGGCGATCGGTGAAATTGCCGAACTAGCATACAAGGGCGAAGTTCAGCTAAAAATTCTCAATTTACCCGATGGTAAAGATGCTGATGAATATTTGCATAGCCATACCCAAGAAGATTATGGAGAACTGTTAAAAAATGCCCCACTTTGGCTAGATTGGCAGATTCAGCAAATTATTCAAGACCGCGACTTAAAACAAGCTACTGATTTTCAGCAAGTAACTCAGCAATTAGTCAAATTACTAAAAAATATAGCCAATAGCGATACACGAAATTATTATGTTTCTTATTGTGCTGAAATACTCAGCTTAGGAGATACCAGACTTATACCCCTACGAGTCGAAAATCTGCTAACTCAAATTGCTCCAGCTGCGGCTATATATTCTAAGCCTGTATCAGCAAAGAAAGCATGGGGAGGTAGCCAATCCCCACTCTCCATTTCCAACTCCCCACTCCCTACAGAACGCAGCCTTTTAGAACACGCAGAGGCGTTATTATTGCGAATTTATTTGCATTGTCCTGAACAGCGTCAAGCGATTATTGACGAACTAGAGGAGCGAGATTTGCAATTTAGCCTTTCCCACCACCGATTTTTATGGCAACAGATTTTAGAAATTTCATCCGGTGATGGAGAGACAAAAAATTTAGTGTCTCTACCAAATTTAATTTCCCGCCTGCAAGACCAGTTTTTAGAATTTGACAGCGAGATCGGGTTAATTTCCCATTTATTTCATGTCGATGAAAAAAACCAGAAAGAAATACTTCGGACTCCGCAAGTGGTTCAAGCTGCGATCGCTTGTATGGATTTGGTGATGCTTGAAAAACGCTATCGTCACTTTTTGGAGCTATGGCAACAAACCGATCCAGAAGCGGAACCAGAGCGGTATCAATCCTATTATCAGGCTTTCTACGCTGAAAAAATCAAGCTTCAAAAAATAGACCGACAACGGTTATTTTCCATTACAGAGTTAATTTGACGTAAGATAGCGATCGCCGCCTATAAATCAATACGTTTGGGTTTTCGAGACGCGATAAATCGCCGTCTCTACAAGTGTTTTGTTGCTCATTCTGAACTGTATTGTTGTATAAATAGCTCGACCAATTTTCTATCTAAGGATTGGTTTTAGAAATCTGCGTTACTTTTGATGCGAAATTTGGCGTTGCAGAGATGAGTTATGAATATATCATGTTCTGTAAATCACTTACGATATGTCATTGCGTTGGCGTAAGCCTTCTCGCAGGGTATGCAACGAAGTGGAATGTTCGCCCTTAGCGTTCCCGCAGGGTAGCAATTGCAAAGCCTTGGGATTGCTGCGCTCCGCTCTCTACGAGACGCTACGCGAACGCAATGACATAAGCATTAAGTCGAACATGATATTAAATATCTCCAGAAATTAAATATGCGTTATCCAGAATCCTTGTAGAGACGTAGCAGTGCTACGTCTCTACATTCTTTTTCGGAGATGTCTATTATCTTGACTGCTCTCTTGAGCTTATCTCTGCACTTTAAAGTAACAAGCAATTAACTTTTTGTATAAAAACTTAATAGTATCCCAAATATCCGATCCCGATCTCGGAAAATACTTATCTATAAAGAATCTAATTGCTTTCTTTGTCACATCAAAAGCGATGTCAGTCCAAAAATTCCAAAAAATGTGTTCACTTATACAGTTTTTTAGCTTGAGTAAATAGAGAATCAGCACAATTTATCCGTTTAGGCCATACTTACCAAAGTAAAACAGGAAGTAGTCTCAATACTGTTCGGTTAAGACAAGAAACATTTGTAGAGACGGCGATTTATCGGATTTTTGCGATCTATAATTTTCATCAAAAAACCTTAACCGAACCATATTGGAAGTAGTCTCGTCATTTCTGTGAATCAGTGTCTATATTTTTCTTTAATCAGAGTTTTTTATATTACAAAAAGTGTGTTCCCAATCAAATCAAGAACTGACACAGACAATGAGATAATTATTTCCTAAAACTGTTGGCGAAAACCTTATTTGGCAAGCCTAATGCTCTTTGTATATCTCTGAGGAGAGAAAAATAAGATGCCGACCTTGAATCTTTTTCAAAGCCTTGCTTGATCGCCAAAGCTCAAAAATATTCTCTCATGAGAAATCTCAAAGAGCATTAATTCAATTGATTGATTTTGCTAAGTCTATTACCAATATCAATTATTGCTTTTATAGCAGGAAAAAGATAACCAATGAATAAACGTATTCGACCCTGGCATCGACTATTGGCATTAGCGATCGCTTCAATGATATTCGCAGTTTTTGCCCCGACAATTGTACAAGCGGCAGATCCTCCAACTATTCAGTCTTTATCTGAAACTACAACGAAACTGCAAATTTCCATTGATACTACTTGGGTACTAATCACTGGGTTTTTAGTATTTTTCATGCAAACAGGCTTTGCGATGTTAGAAGCCGGTTTAATCCGGCAAAGAGGTGTAGTTAACGCCTTACTAGAAAACTTCATTGACGCTGCTGTAACTATCTTAGTGTGGTGGGGAATTGGCTTTGGAATTGCCTTTGGTACAAGTGCTGGCGGGTTAATTGGCATAGATAACTTTTTCCTCAGTCAGCTACCTGGTGTTGATGGTAGTTATCCCTTGGGTGCGCCAGGTTCTACAGCCGCCATTAATACCTATAGCTTGTTCTTCTTCCAGTTTGCTTTTGCTGCTACCGCTAGTACAATTACTACTGGTTCAATGGCAGGAAGAACTGACTTTGTTGGCGACTTAATTTATAGCGCCATTATGGGGGCAATCAGCTATCCCCTCATCGTCCACTGGGCTTGGAACTCTGGCGGCTGGTTAGCCAAATTGAGTTATCACGACTTTGCTGGTAGTTCTGTTGTCCACAGCGTTGGTGGCTGGACAGCATTGGTAGGTGCTTATTTGCTTGGCCCCCGTCCTGGTCGTCCGGCTTGGGGAACACTACCACCAGCGCACAATTTAGGGCTAGCTACTCTGGGAACGATGATTCTGTGGTTTGGCTGGTACGGATTTAACCCTGGTTCAACCCTCAGCACTGGTAATACAGGATTGATTGGTTTGGTGACAGTCAACACCACATTAGCTGCTGGGGCTGGAGCGCTTTCGGCGATAATTTTTCAATATACCCGCACAGGTAAGTGGGATTTAGTTTATTCTCTCAATGGTTCGCTAGCAGGATTAGTAGCAATTACAGCCCCCTGTGCTTATGTTGCACCTTGGGCTTCGGTTTTGATTGGGTTAACGGGTGGTATTTTGGTTACTCTAGGAGTGGATTTAATTGAGTCACTCCATATTGACGATCCGGTGGGGGCATTTGCCGTACATGGTATCAATGGCATGATGGGTACTCTCTCCGTTGGCTTCTTAGGTCAAGCAGAGTTGACCCTCAATAAAAAGGCAGGGTTATTTTTAGGTGGCGGCTTTGACTTGCTAGCTATACAACTTTTAGGTGTGGTAGCGATCGCAGTTTTCACTGTTGCTTTTACCTTTTTGATGTTTGGTGGTCTAAAAGCATTGGGACGCCTACGTGTCAATCCCGAAGCCGATCGCATTGGTATCGATGTCTACGAACACGGCGCGTCAGTATGGCCTGATGTTTATGCGATCGAAGAAAAAGAGACAAATCGTGCTAAAACTCCCGAATTAGGAGCTTTTGATAGCGAATAAAAGCAAGATTAAAAATCAAAACAGTCGTTATACGGTAGTTAAAGTATATTGTATAAATTGCTTACAACTTTCTACCGTATTTTTTATTGATATAGGAATCCTAAATCAGTTGTGAAATTACTCGTTGAGGTAGGGAACAGGAAAGATATTTTTGCACTATTTTAAAGATAAGGTAAAGACAACTTAACTGTTTTAGAAAGTACATATAATTATTTCTGAATAATATTTCTAAAGAATATTCATATTTACAGATGTGTCAAGAGATGAAATATAGCCAGATGCTTGCAAGTATTGACTGAATAATGTCAGTATGAGTCTGCGCGGTATTAATGCAAGTGAAAACTTAATTTCAGCAAAACTTATTTTATTCTGTGAAAATTTTATGGTTAAAGGATTGAGAGTTAGTCTGCTACTATTAGCAGTTCTGGGAAATCTGGCATGGTCATTGAGTGCCAAGGCAAATTTTAACGGCAAACTTACTGTGGAAATAGATGGCTTGAAAAATAAAGAAGGACAAGTCTGTGCGAGTATATTTGCAAGCAGTGAAGGATTTCCTAGCGATCGCGATCGCGTCTTACAAAAGCAGTGTACCAAAATTACTGACAATCCCTTACCCATTACTTTTGACAATTTGAAAGCAGGTAGTTACGCCGTTGCTGTCTTCCACGATCAAAATAATGACCGCATTCTTAATCGCAATATCTTGGGTATACCAAGCGAAGGCTTTGGATTTTCCAGCAACCCAGAGATTCGCACCAGAGCGCCCAAATTTAGCGAGGCAGCATTTTTAGTCGCAGGCCCGGATACCAATATCAAAATCCAGTTAAAATATTTTTAGGCTGACAGCAGATTTAAACTTGCTCCACTGTCAATTTTAAATTTTAGGTGGCAACAAAGATGCGTTTCCAATTTTGGATTGAAGAAAAAATCTAAAATCGAATGATTTCTATTCTATTCAGGTGAATTTTTGTCTGAATTTTCCGGTAGACTTTGTTGTTCTGGCAAGCCACGCATTCGATTCATCTGAGTTAAAGCATATCGTGCTGTTGCTTGGACATCTGGGTCTGGGTCTTCCAGCGCATGGCGCAACATCTGAGTCATTTGACCCATCATGTCATAAACGCGTGTCAGGTCACGGATCGCATTTTGCCGCACCTGTGGGCTTTCATCTTGGATTGAAATTGCTAAAGCACGGTTCATCGGTTTGAGTACGCGAGTACCAATTTCTGCCAAAGCTGCCAAAATTAAACTGCTTTCTTGAGAATCAGCATCAATCATCAAGTCAACTAGATGTTGAATTGCCCGCGAATCTCCCTGCTGACCCAAATCCCAAATAGCCTTGCGCCGTTTTGTGGGGTCAGAACTGTGTAAGTCTTGAATTAATTCGTCAACGATATTGAGTTTAGCAAGACGGGAAGTTTTTTCTGGTAGCAGCAATTGTGGGGGAGGGGGGGTGGTGGCGTAGTTGTTTGTAGATTAGTTATAGTCTCTGGTGAGGATGGTATCATCGTTTTTTTGTTAGCTTCACTTAAACTTTTAGTATTAGATATTTCGGACTTTTGAACTTTGGTTAGATTGCCATGTTTGACCTGACGAAACCATCTCAGCAGGTAAAAAAGCGCCCCTATACATCCTATAACTCCGATGGCAAATATTAACCACCAGACAAAGCCTCTCTCGCTTGGCTTAGGTTTTGCAGTTGGTTTAGAAGTTGCAATAGTTGCAATAGGAGAGGCAAATATTGGAGAGGTGATAATCTGATTTTTGGTAGCCAAAGCAGCTTGCAGTTTTTTACTAGTCTCCAATCCCGTAAGACCATCTATTTTTAAACCCTTTGCTTTCTGGAATTTAGCTACAGCGATTTCCGTACTGGTAGTGTACTGTCCATCTACTGCACCACTGTAGTATCCCAACTGCTTTAATTGGGTTTGTAGTCTCTGCACATCTGATTTTCGACTACCATATCTCAAGACAGCCGGACTAGCAGTAACTATAGAACTTGCTTGAAGTTCTAAAATTTTAGGTGCTAGGTTAGGTGTGGCTATACTTGAGCGACTTGGGTAAAAACCCACACAAGAAAAACAGGTAAATATCAGAATTGAGGAACGGCATAGCCTCATATTGCAAGTTTTAGCCTAAACGTGCTTTTGAAGTCTTCGATACCACAATACCTTCTTGATGACCAAATGTTAACTGTCATTTTTGGGGATTGGGGAAGGTGGGGCCCCCTCTGGGGATAAGGGGTAATGGGGATTGGGTGTTCTCCCTCATCTCCTTCATCTTCCTACTGGATTACGAATTACGAACTACGTAGCTTGCTTCCCGCCGGAGGCGAGTATTACGAGTTACGAATTATTTTAACGAGTTAGGGTAAAGTTTCTGGTTCAGATTCTCTGACTACTAGACTTATGGGGTTCAATTTTTTAGCAGATTTTTCTAAAACTGGTTGCTGTATGTTAGCTATTTCGCCGACGGTAATTGTGTCATTTTGTCCTGATAAAGCATCACGTTGGTTAATTAGATAGATGCTAATTAAAGTGAGAAATACTCCTATCCACTGCAATGGACTAAGGACTTCCGATAGAAAAAGATTGCCAAATAGTAGCGCAAAGACGGGTGTGAGGAAGGTGAGGGAACTAAGACTAGTGAGACTGCCACTAGAGGCAAAGTAGAAAAATAAACCATAGGCGATCGCACTGCCAAATACAGTAGCATAACTCAAAGCCGCTAAATCAGATCCTCCCAGATTCTCCCATTGCTGTGATTCGACAACTGATGAAACTCCCCATAGTGGCAATCCACCCAGAATCATGTGCCATCCTGTAGCGCTTACTGGGTCAGCATGTCGGCACACAAACCGAATTAAAACTGTTCCCACTGCCATTGATAGCGCTGCTAACAGCATTAACCACTCACCACTAGCAAACAAATCTTGCCAGTTGCCTATTGTAATATTTGCGCCTGAGTCGAGAAAATGTAAAATCCACTCATCAGGTAAACCAATTAAACTAATACCTGTGACTCCCAAGCCTAGCCCCAGCCATCCCCAAAAACCAATGTGTTCTTGGAATAACCACAACGACATCAATGCAACAGCTAAGGGTTGTGAGTCAATCATCACAGACCCTAACCCTGCACTGGTTCTGACTAATCCCTCTGCCAAAAACCCTTGAAATAGCGTCCCATCAACTAGGGCAAATAAGGCAATCCACAGCCATGCAGCCCAACCTTTCGGCTGGGGTTTACCCATAAATGCTGCTGCAATCAGAATTAACACCCCTGCTGGTATCAAACGCACTCCTGCCATAAATAGCGGTGTGGTATGGGGTATCACTCCTTTCATGGCTACCATTGCCGTTCCCCATAGAAAAAAGGGGGCGATTAACAGGAGTGGGGCGAAGGGAAGTCGAGATGCACTGAGTTTCAGTTGCATGGGTTTGCTGATGCCTTTGTTTAACAAGCGCAAAAATTGCTTTACCCAATCTTACCGAATTATGTAGTTTTGCGATCGCATAGCAAGAATACTCAGGTGTCATAGCGAATTATCTGCGCTTACCTCTGCATCCCTATCCCTCCGCAGACTAAGAAAAAATTGAGGTGTAAAGGATTTCCCACAAATAAATTACCCAATATTGATTGTGGGGTGGGCATTTTTTTATTTGGAAGTCCCTAAGTAAAGATTGAGTTATCTCAGGGTTCATAAAATATATTTAGTTTGATGTAATTCAGAATGGTAATCTTGATTAAGAAATTATACGAGCAAATTTATCTATGACCGAAATTAGTTTGTTAATTTTGAATTTTTAATTCGGAGCGAAGCGACGTGACTGCTGCTGTCTTTTTAGAAAATGTCTACAAGTTTTACAACAATATACCTGTAGTCAATGACCTGTCATTCAAAATTGAAGCAGGAGAGATATTTGCTCTACTTGGCCCAAACGGTGCAGGTAAATCAACCACAATTCGGATGCTGACTACACTCACCAAACCATCTCAAGGACGCATAGAAGTAGGTGGATATGATGTGACAAGCCAAGCAATATTAGCAAAACAGAGTATTGGCGTAGTCTTGCAACAAGTCAGTGTAGATAATGATTTAACCGTTTGGGAAAATATGGAACTGCACGGGAGACTACATCACATTAGTAACCCGCAGCGGCAAAAATTGATTAATCAATGGCTAGAGTATGTTGAACTAGCAGAAAAACGTGATGATTTGGTAAAAACCCTGTCTGGGGGTATGAAACGACGGTTGCAGATTGCGAGAGCTTTATTGCATCAACCGCAAATTTTGTTTTTGGATGAACCAACGGTAGGACTAGACCCCCAAACCAGGCGACGCCTCTGGGAAATTATTCGGGATTTAAATAAACAAGGGATGACGATGCTACTGACGACCCATTATATGGATGAGGTCGAATTTTTGTGCGATGCCTTTGGCTCTACCAAGCCAGGACGCATCGGTATTATGGATAGCGGTAAATTGATTTCTTTGGGAACTTTACAACAGCTGCGTTCTGCTCACGGTGAAGGTTTGGTGATGAAACAATTAGGTGTGTCTGATGTGGGAAGTGATGGCGCTCGTAGTTGGGAATATCTGTTTTTCCCATCTTTGGAAGCAGCAAATATCTACTTGAATGAACAGCCCGATAAAACCGGAATGATGGTGCGTCCCTCTAATCTGGAAGATATTTTTGTAGAATTAACGGGACGCCAGTTAGATTAACCTCATCCTCCTAACTGCCGCAGCATGGCTTCTACCCTTTCTACGCCACCTGAGTCGTTGCGACGCTTGTACAAATCACGGGCTTTCTGAAGCAAGCTGTTCGCTTGTTTGGTTTGTCGTCGCTGTTTATACATCGACCCCATTAACTCATAAGTTTGGGCGTTGTTTTTATCCAAGTCGATGGCTTGTTGGTATGCCCAAGTAGCTGCATTATAGTCTCCCATTCGCGATTGCGTCACAGCCAATCCTAAATAGGCGTTAACGTTGTTACGGTTCAGCTGTATGGCACGACGGTAGCCTTCCTTTGCTCCTGGTGTGTCGCCCAAATTCGCCTTGATGTAGCCGACAGCGTAGTAAAAATCACTGTTGTTAGGGTTGATTGCGATCGCTTTACGATAAGCTGTTAATGCTGCCTGGTAATTTCCCTGTTGAGCGTACAAATACCCAATGCCTGAATGGATTTTAGCATTCTTGGGATCTAAACTAGCCGCTTGTTGATAAACAGCGATCGCACCACCATAATCACCGGCATCCACTAGCCTCCGTCCTTCTTCTAGCAGTTGCTTTAACTCTGGGTTTTTGGCTTGTGCCACTAATACCTGAGCCTGAGCTACTGAAGGTATGGTGAAGGTAAAACATCCTAGTAACACCACGCTAAACACGAATGATGTTGGCTTGTACACAGTAAATTTCCTGAAATTTTAGAGAACTTTTTTCTTGTACATTAAAACAAAAATATGGACTTTTGAAAACTGTATTTATTCGTATTGGTTAAGATGTTAATAGTTCATTTATCTTTCCTTTACAATCAGCACTGCGTAACAGAGTTTTCACTGAAGGATAAAGTGTAAGATATCAACTTTCACATCCAGTTACCCTACATATAAACCAGTACAAACGCAAAATGACACCTTTTTTAGTCAGTAGTTATACGTGCTACTCGAAAAATTTCAACAGGCATCTGACTTAATCCTAGACGTTGATGTGCCAAGCTTACAGGGTTTAAGATTCATTCCTGTTTTTTATTTCATTTAAAATTTTGCTGACTCTGTATCCAATTTATAGTTCTTGATACTACCTTTTGAGAAGTCATCATCTAGGCATTCACATCATTCTTTGGTCATTACACGGTAAGATAAATTTAATCAGTCAAATGTTCCTTGAAATTCTGGTTTCTGTTTAGAACAATATTAAAGGTCAAAGCGCAATCTAAAATTGTGTAAGAGGATATTTATCAAACTTATATTCTGTAATCAAAGTTACAATTGCTCAATTATTTCGATAAACATCTCATATATCCTAACTAGAAGGTTAACTTATGATTATAACTACAACTGATGTGATTCAAGGAGCCGTGATTGATTCATATTTAGGTATTGTGACAGCAGAAGTAGTCTACGGCAGCAATTTCTTGCGAGATTTTTTGGCTGGAATTCGCGATATTATTGGTGGACGTACTGCTAGCTATGAGCGTCTATTTGAGCAGGGTCAACGCAAAGCACTAGAAGAGTTAGAGCAACGCGCCCAACGTTTAGGAGCAAATGCTGTAATCGGAATTGAAATTGATACTGGCACAATCAATCTTGACCAATCAGGAGTTCTTTTGCTGATTACTGCCACTGGTACAGCTGTGAGGATGCGTTAAAGTAATTCGTAATTATTAATAATGCTCTCTATGAGACATTTTACTTAGCTTGCCTATCCTCAAGAGTAGGGAACTCCCTAACGTGATTCAGTTTTTTATTAAGTTTAATTACATATATTACTCAAGCTACTTTTTGTAAAAAATAAATAATTTAGTTTTATTTTAAAAACTTTAATATTGAAGACTTATCAATAATTATTCAGATATTAATAAATAATAAATTGTATTAAAAAACGTGAAATAAAGTCTGTTTTATCACTAAAGATATACCTGTTAATTCTTTCTATTGATAGAGATAAAAACAGATGATTTAGTTATTTAATTTTAAGCATAAAGATAAATATACCTGAGTAGTAACTTTGCTGAAACAGCATTGGAGAACATAAGCGATGTCATACGTAAATAGGACAGGCAATGAAGTTATATCTACTGATACCGTGGTAGCAGGCAGAATAGCTGAATATCACGATCGTGTTCGTTGGGGACCGATTATTGCTGGCTTGTTGGTTTCTTTAGCTACACAATTAATTTTGAGTTCTATAATTGGTGCGATCGCAGCTGGTACAGTTGAAAGTTCAGGCGCACCCAGAACAATCGCCCCTAACGTTGCAGGTAGTGCAGGGCTTTGGTCAACGATCGCATTGTTAATTTCCCTATTTATTGGTGGTTGGGTAACAGCCCGTGCTTGTGGGCCGATGAGCCGCAATACAGCTCTTCTCAATGGTGCAATTCTTTGGGCAACGACTTTGGCAGTTAGCTCGTGGCTCTTTGCAAGTGGAGTATCCGGTGCTTTTGGTGTTGCTGCTTCCAACGCTGGGGAAGTTATAAACCAGGTACAACAGCAAGGTGGAGTCTCCAATATTCCACGAGCAAATGTAACAGCTCAACAAACACGTGATATTGCAGCAAATGTACGTTCAGGATTGTGGTGGTTTGTGCTTGGTTCCTTGTTGGGTTTAGTAACTGCAATGATAGGAGCCGTAGCTGGTACTCGCACTCCCCGGACTAACAATTACAATCCTTAAATAATTATTTGAAAAGTCAAATGTTATTTAGAGTATTCCAAAAAATAAATGACCCAAAACCCGTCATTGCGTTCGCGTAGCGTCTCGTAGAGAGCGAAGCAATCCCAGTCTTTGCGATTGCTTCGCTTCGCTCGCAATGACAACTGAGCATTTTTTACTTGGAGTACTCTTATTTTAAATAAAAGCACCTGTTCTTAAGGTGCTTTTTTCATGACTGCCAGATTGAGATATGGTATGAATCAAAAAATTTTTGAATCCAAAATCTAAAATTGCTAAGATACTTTTGGTTGCTGCCACAGCACGAGTTTCAATTCAGAACAGTTACAAGCCCCATTACTGATTTGGTGTTCATGGTCAGCTAGCCAATCATAAATTTGTGCAGCTTTTGCTAATGCCACTTTTTCTGAACGATAAAGCCGAGGAGTAGGGCAGTAAGCTTGGCCATTGATATGTATAGCTGCAATTTGCCAATAGTCGCTGTCTTCACCCTCTGGTATAACGTCTAAAAATCCGTTATTGTAAGACTCGATTATTCCTATGTTCATCTACAACCATCAAACTTTCTAACGTTGGCCACAACAAAGCTGATACCAGCCATTCAACTGAGTTAAAGCTGGAATCACCAGGGAATGCAGTAGCAACCCCTAGTAATGATTTTGGGTTCGTAGTCAATGAAAATCTGAATTATTGGTCACTTTTTAGCTTGATTCCCTTATTGTCAGCAATAATGGCAAGAGGAATGTGCTATTTAAATCTTGAGGCATAAATTTATCATGTCCCGTCTGCTAACATCTATCACACAACGACTCTTATGGAGTGTCACTTTTGCAATACTCCTAACTTTAATTAGTAGTTTCATATTTACTGGGGCTACTTGGGCTGCTTCTTCTGCTTTGGGAGTTGATAATGGTCATCTGAGTTCTTGTCCGGCTTCAGACAACTGTGTTGTCAGTCAAAACGCAGATAAAAAACACGCCATTGACCCGATTCCTTATCATGTAGACCGCAATGTAGCGAAAGAAACTTTACTAAAAGTAATCAGTGTTGTTCCTCGCACAGAAGTTATAGAACAGACAGATAATTACATTCATGCCCTTTCTAAAAGCCGCATCTTCCAATTTGTTGATGATGTAGAGTTTTATTTACCTCCCAATGAGTCTGTAATTCATCTGCGTTCGGCATCTCGCGTGGGAGAATCGGATCTCGGTGTCAACCGCAGGCGTGTAGAACAAATTCGTTTGGCTCTACGCGATTTAAATATTTGATTAATGTGAGTTCACCTGATTGAACATGATCTAATTTCCCTTGGAAAATTCAGATAAACCAAAAACACTTGTAGAGACGGCGATTTATCGCGTCTCAAAAACTCAGAACCATATTGCCTAAAAAAATAGAACCCCGACTTTTGATGATCAGTCGGGGTTCTGAGTATTAGTTGATATCTAGTTTACCATTTCAGGTATGAAGCTTCAATTCCCTGTTCACGCCGAATTTTGCCATCTTCTTCAAACCAAGCAATTAATTGCTGTGCTGTCAAATCTTCAATTGCAACACCGTATTCTTGGGCAATATGCTTTAAAAGCTTCAGCGATGAAATTGTCAATCTTGTTAAAAACTTTTCTGGGGAAGACAACAAAGCTGCGTCTACTTTTGCTGACTCTTCCAGGGTTAAAAATTGTGCTGATGGTTGCTGTGGTATTACGTCCATAAACGCTATTTTAAACTTAGTTGGGCATGGGGCATTGGGTATTAAAAAAAGGACTAATGACTAATGACTAATGACGAACTTGTACCAAATAGCCACAACGATGTTCGCCATCGATAATCCAGTGGGTGCGTTCTACGGTACAATCAGGTAATACAGCTGCAAACATTTCTAATTCGTGACCACAAATGCTGGGGAAAGATTCGGCAACGTTAGAAATGGCGCAGTTATGTTCTATAAAAATAAAGCGATCGCACTCAAAGCTGTCATTCACATCAACGGGGTGATACTCGGCCATGAAGCCTTCCGCTTTTCTCAATTCTACTAAGTTGGCTACCCGTTCTCGCAGTGAACCGCCACCTACGCGATCGCGATACTCTAGAGCTTTGCGCTGCCACTGTTTTTCTAAAATCGATTTAAATTGATCGTGTCCTACCGTTTCGGCTAAGGTGTCTAGCAGCGAAACCGCAAAATTTCCGTGGCCATCACCAAAGCGATCGTTCATTGTGCGATGCAAGCGATCGCGCCCTTGAGGACTCAGTTGATAAACGTGCTGCGGACGCCCCATTCCCGCCGCCTGTACCGATGTCGCATACAAAACTAGCTCCTCCGTCTCCAAATCCTTGAGATGGCGACGAATCGCTTGGGGGGTAACGTCTAAAACTTCAGCTAGCTCCAAAGCCGTTGCTTTTTCGTGTTTGTGCAGATACTCTAAGATATCTTGCTTGGTTGAGGACTGGTGAGTAGTCGCCATCTTCATTTGGTGCGAGACGTTCAGCGAACGTCCCAAAAATTTCTTGGAAAATTTGACTTTGCCGATTTTGGATTTTGGATTTTGGATTAAAAAAGTTTTTTGGTATATGCCCCACTACACGATGTCAATCTAAAATCCTTGAGCCAAGTACCCTTGTAGTCTCTTTCAATCCCTTCGGGTTTAGCAGTCGCTCATGGGGGAAACCCCCTTGGCGTTAGCCTCTCCCTTTGGGAGAAGACCACGCTGCTTCACCAAAATTACAAATCTAAAATCCAAAATTGTTTGACTTTGACAACATTGTTGTTGTTAATTTAGCGTAAAATGAAGATACATTAAACAACATAGCTGTTGTTTTACTCTCCACCACTATTCTAGCAGCCGTGTAACCATTCCGTAATGCGATATGGGGAATCGGCTAAAGAAAAGTCCGACTCCCATCCTTATAGAGATTCAAGTTCAGAACACGAGAGATTATTACTGATGAGTGCCACTGTCAAAACCTTAGTCAACCAACCCTACAAGTACGGCTTTGTTACCGACATTGAGTCCGACACTATACCGCGTGGACTAGACGAGGACGTTATCCGCTTGATCTCCTCTAAGAAGAACGAGCCACAGTTCATGCTGGACTTTCGCCTCAGGGCTTATCGCCAGTGGCAAAAAATGACGGAGCCAACTTGGCCGAATGTCAAGTATCCGCCAATAAATTATCAGGATATCATTTATTACTCAGCGCCAAAACGCAAGAAAGAAAAACTAAACAGTCTGGACGAAGTTGATCCAACTCTTTTAGAAACCTTTGAAAAGTTAGGCATTTCCCTATCTGAACAGAAGCGACTGGCCAATGTCGCCGTCGATGCAATTTTTGATAGCGTCTCTGTCGCCACGACATTTAAAGAAAAGTTAGCGGAAGACGGTGTTATTTTCTGTTCGTTTTCGGAAGCGTTGCAAGAACATCCAGAATTAATCAAAAAATACCTGGGTAGCGTTGTTCCCATCGCTGACAATTATTTTGCCGCCTTGAACGCCGCTGTATTTAGTGATGGTTCTTTTGTCTACATTCCTAAAGGCGTAAAATGCCCAATGGAACTCTCTACCTACTTCCGCATCAACTCTGGTGACACGGGACAATTTGAGCGGACTTTGATTGTCGCTGAAGAAGGTAGTTATGTTTCTTACCTGGAAGGTTGCACCGCACCGATGTATGATAGCAACCAGTTGCACGCCGCTGTGGTGGAACTCGTCGCTCTCGACAACGCTGAAATTAAATACTCCACAGTCCAAAACTGGTATGCTGGTGATGCCAACGGTAAAGGCGGTATTTACAACTTTGTCACCAAGCGCGGTTTGTGTCAGGGCGTAAATTCCAAGATTTCCTGGACTCAAGTAGAAACAGGTTCGGCAATTACTTGGAAATATCCTAGCTGTGTTTTGGTAGGTGATAACTCTGTGGGTGAGTTCTACTCGGTGGCGCTGACAAATCATAAGCAGCAAGCTGATACGGGTAGTAAGATGATTCACGTTGGTAAGAATACCCGCAGCACAATTATTTCTAAAGGAATCTCGGCAGGTAAATCTAGTAATAGCTATCGGGGTTTGGTGAAAGTTAATCCGACAGCGATTGGGGCGAGAAATTATTCTCAGTGTGACTCAATGTTGATTGGGGATAATGCCCATGCTAATACTTTCCCTTATATTCAGGTACAAAATAACGCTGCGAAGGTGGAGCATGAAGCTTCTACTTCTAAGATTGGGGAAGATCAGTTATTTTACTTCGCTCAACGGGGTATTTCTTCTGAAGATGCTATTTCGATGATGATTAGCGGCTTCTGTAAGGATGTTTTTAATCAGCTACCGATGGAGTTTGCTGTGGAAGCTGATAAGTTGTTGAGTTTGAAGTTGGAAGGCAGTGTTGGATAAATGGAAGCAAGGATAAACACAGGGACATCGGCGTTCTGTGTTTATCTTTTGGAAGAATGACGAACCGCGAAGACGCTAAGAGCGCGAAGAGAGAAGGGAGAGAAGATGATTATTGAAAATAGTGAAGTTGTGCTGTCGGTACGGAATCTGACGGCTAATGTTGATGGGACACCGATTCTTAAGGGTGTAAATCTTGAGGTGCGATCGGGTGAAATTCATGCGATTATGGGGCCGAATGGTTCTGGTAAGAGTACTTTTTCTAAGGTATTGGCTGGGCATCCGGCGTATGAGGTGACTGGCGGTGAGGTAATTTTCCAGGGGCAGAATTTACTGGAGTTGGAACCGGAGGAACGGGCGAGAAGTGGTGTATTTTTGGCGTTTCAGTATCCGTTAGAAATTCCGGGTGTGAGCAATTTGGATTTCTTGCGGGTGGCGTACAATTCCCGACGCAAGGCGCAAGGTTTGGAGGAAATAGACGCTTTTGATTTTGACGATTTGATTGAAGAAAAGCTGGATGTGGTGAAGATGAATCCCAGTTTTCTCAGTCGGAGTTTGAATGAAGGGTTTTCTGGTGGCGAGAAGAAGCGGAATGAAATTCTGCAAATGGCGCTGCTGGAACCAAAGTTGGGAATTTTGGATGAGACTGATTCGGGTTTGGATATTGACGCGCTGAGAATTGTGGCCAATGGGGTAAATCAACTGGCAAGTCCAGAAAACTCTACAATTTTGATTACTCACTACCAAAGGTTACTCGATTATATTGTGCCTGATTTTGTGCATGTGATGGCACAGGGGCGGATTATTACCAGTGGCGGTAAGGAACTGGCGCTCGAATTAGAGTCTCGCGGTTATGACTGGGTGCTAGAAGAATTTGCAGCGGAGGTGGGTGTGTAATGACTATTCAAGTATCTCCTAGTCCAATACCAAACTCGAATTTAGTCAGTCTGACATCGACTCTGTTAGATAAAGATACCTATCTAACTGAATTGTTAAATCAGGTAACTGCACCCAAAACAGAGGGGTGGTTACAGGAATTACGTGAAGGTGCTGCTAGTTGGGTACGCCACTCGACTATTCCCAGCACCCGCGAGGAAGAATGGCGATTTACTGATTTGTCGTCTCTGCGAAAGGTTCAATTTAATGTAGAGAAGGAAAATTTTGCATCTCTAGAATTTGATATTTTGCCAGAAGCGGCTAATAGTCGTTTGGTATTTGTGAATGGCGTTTATGCACCGAAGTTATCAGCAGTTACAGATTTACCATCTGGTATTGTGGTGAGTAATTTGGCTGGTTTACCTGCGGTTGAGCAGGAGGGTGTACGGCAGTATTTAGCTCAAGCTGAGGGAGCGCAGGAAGTTTTTACGGCTCTCAATACGGCTGGGATAACTGATGCAGCTGTGGTGTGGGTGAAGAAGAATGTGGTAGTTGAGACACCAATTCATTTGGTGTTTATTTCCGGTGAGACGCTGACGATTTCGCAGCCGCGTTGTTTGGTGGTGGCGGAAGCTGGTTCGCAGGTGACGTTGGTTGAGGAGTATGTGGCAGGCAAGATGCCTACCCTACAAGAGGGGGGAGTTTATTTTACTAACGCGGTTACGGAAGTTTGGGTTGGTGACAATGCCCAAGTGAGTCACACTAGGGTTGAGCGAGAAGGTGCAGAGGCTTTTCATATTGGGAAGACTGCGATCGCACAGGCTCGTGATAGTCGATATACTTGTCATGCCATAACTTTAGGTGCGAAGTTGTCACGGCACAATTTGGAGATTTTGCAAACTGGTGAGCAGACACAAACTACTCTCAATGGTTTGACGATAATCTCTGGTAAGCAGTTGTCTGATACTCACAGTGCGATCGCACTCAACTATCCCCACGGTACAAGTGACCAATTGCATAAGTGTATTGTAGGCGATCGCGCTCACGCAGTCTTCAATGGCAAAGTTTTGGTTCCCAAGCGAGCGCAGTTAACAAATGCAGCCCAATTGAATCGGAATTTGCTGCTATCATCGAAAGCCAGAGTTGATACCAAACCCCAATTGGAAATCACTGCGGATAATGTAAAGTGCGCTCACGGTGCTACCGTCAGCCAATTGGAAGATGACGAAATATTCTATCTACAAAGTCGGGGAATTGATGAAAATGATGCTCGAAAGTTGTTAATCAACGCCTTCGCTGCCGAAATAATCAACCAAATACCAGTTCCTTCTCTGCGAGAAATCCTTTTAAACACAGTCAATAATCTTAAGTCCATATCGCTTGACTCTTGACCAAATTTTAGATTTTAGATGAAATTTTCCAATCTAAAATCTAAAATCCAAAATCCAAAATTGTTTGACTAATCTACCAATGACTTTCACCACTACCAAAACCCTTGCTGATAAAGTTCGCGCTGACTTCCCAATTTTGCATCAGGAAGTTAACGATAAACCTCTGGTTTATCTTGATAATGCTGCGACATCGCAAAAGCCTTTGTTCGTCTTAAATACTCTACGGGATTATTACGAGAAATATAATTCTAATGTGCATCGCGGTGCCCATACTCTAAGTGCTAGAGCTACTGATGCTTATGAAGGTGCTAGAGATAAAGTTGCCAAATTTATTAATGCTGCATCGCGTCAGGAAATTGTCTATACCCGCAACGCAACTGAGGCGATTAACTTAGTAGCTTATAGTTGGGGAATGAACAATTTGCAGCCTGGGGATGAAATTATTCTGTCGGTGATGGAACACCACAGTAATATTGTACCTTGGCAATTCGTGGCACAAAAAACGGGTGCAGTCCTGAAATTTGTGGAACTGACACCAGAAGAAACTTTTGATTTTGAACAGTTTAAAAAACTGATTTCCGAAAAAACTAAATTGGTGTCGGTGGTGCATATTTCTAATGCTTTGGGTTGCATTAACCCAGTAGCAGAAATTGGTGCGATCGCTCACGAATATGGTGCTAAATTCTTAGTTGATGGTTGTCAAAGTGTTCCTCATTTCCCCATAGATGTACAGCAAATAGATTGTGATTGGCTGGTAGCTTCCGGTCATAAAATGTGCGCCCCAACTGGGATAGGATTTTTGTATGGCAAGTTGGAATTGTTAGAATCTATGCCGCCCTTTTTTGGGGGTGGTGAGATGATTGCAGAGGTATATTTAGACCATTCCACTTATGCAGAATTACCGCATAAATTTGAAGCTGGTACACCTGCAATTGGAGAAGCGATCGCACTTGGGGCTGCGATAGATTATCTTAGCAATATCGGCATGGATAAAATCCACGCCTATGAAGCAGAATTAACGGCTTATTTGTTCCAACAATTAGAGCAAATTCCCCAAATTAGAATTTACGGCCCCAAACCAAATGCGAAAGGGGAAGGTAGAGCCGCTCTTGCATCCTTCACCGCCGGGGAAGTTCACGCCAATGACTTATCTACATTATTAGATCAAGAAGGCGTTGCGATCCGTTCTGGACACCACTGTACTCAACCATTACACCGTTACTTAGGTCTGGCTGCAACTGCACGAGCAAGTCTATCTTTCTACAACACCCGCGAGGAAATTGATATTTTCATCAAAGCACTGAAAGAAACCCTGGACTTTTTTGCAGGTTTCCTTGCTTAAAATTACAAAATATCTAGATACTAATTGTGTCAAATATCAGCAACATATCTTGCTAATAATTGGCACAATTTAATTATCTGGATTCTTTACAGGAGCAACTAAAGTGTCATACAGTGACTTTACTTTAGATAGAGTTATAAAAACCGTGGACATGATATTATTCATTATGAATTCTGACTCCTGACTCCTGAATTCTGTTCGATAATGAAATAAAATTTTCAGAAAAGTTTCAATGAGCCAGACTAGCCTAAATTTAGTTGCAATATCTATCTTTCTGATGACCCTATCGGTATTGCTAGGGCCATTCTTAAACTTATCACCGGCAGTACCGGCACTTGCTACCTTCACTATCTTAGGCATAGCGACATTAGATAGTTTCAGCTTGCAAGGCAAGGGTGGTACTATTTTTTTGGATTGGATTGCTGGTTTTTCAAAAGAACATCGCGATCGCATCGTCCACCACGAAGCAGGGCATTTTTTGGTTGCTTACCTATTGGGTATTCCTGCGACTGGTTACACACTCAGCGCTTGGGAAGCTTGGAAACAGGGTCAACCTGGACAAGGCGGCGTTAGCTTTGATGATGGCGAATTAGCATCTCAACTAGAAGTAGGTAAAATCAGTGCCCAAATGTTAGACCGCTACTGCACTGTTTGGATGGCGGGTATTGCTGCTGAAACCCTAGTTTTTAATAATGCTGAGGGTGGAAGTGATGATAAAAGCAAGCTGATAGGAGTCTTGACAATTTTGGGTTTTTCTGAATCAGCTTATCAGCAGAAACTACGGTTTCATGCCCTCCAGGCAAAAACCCTACTGGAAGAAAATTGGTCTAGCTATGAGGCTTTAGTCAATGCTATGCGACAACGCACCCCCGTAGAAGATTGCCATGCTGAGTTAGCAGCAGGAAGTAAGGCATTGCAGAACAGCGGCATGAATAGAGGCAGGTAGGAAAAGCGTAAGAAAAGCAGCTTATATCAACTTAGACTGTTTCTCTTTCGGCAAAATATATTCTTGCAAAATCTGCAAAGTATATGTTTTCACAGAAAGCCCTTGATGTTTAGCTTATTGTGCAAGATACTGTTCTAATTCTGGTGGCAAGTTCAAAGTTAAGGTCATAAGTCTCTTTTGAGTGACACCATATATTTTAAACTTGCCAAACCAGAAAGATTTAGATTGCTTACGGATATAAATATATCCCTCAAAGACTATCGTCTTGTATTCTCTATACGGGTTTTCTCTACATGGGCTTTACGTGTCAGCAATTGCAAATTATCGATGGTAGTTAAACCACCCTCAGACATAGGTTTAATGTGATCGATTTGAAAATCTCTCCGCATCTGAGTTTTAACTTTACTGATTGCACAAGTCATAAACCCTTTTGCATCTGTGTGCTTGCCGAATACAGCATTTTTAATTTTTCTGTATTCAACAATATCTCGCTCTTTTATTTCATATAGAGTTAATTTATCTAGTGGTACAGTATCAGGAATTACAGTTGGTATTGATATGGACACATTACCGTATATATCTGGATTAGTAATCTTCCTAATTTCATCGTCCAATTGCTTCATGAAATATAATTGGTTGTAGCTGAATATAACTTGCCAAAAAGAATTTTCATCATTCCAAATTGAGTTGATATAGTCAGACTCTGCTCTACGACCTAACGAATTATCGTAGATATGTCTTGCTACGATAGATAAATCACACTTTCTTCTCTCGCTAAAAGCTAGAAATGCTGGTGGAATTTGCTTTTGAGCATAGAAACGTAAGATATTTTTTACATCTTCATCTCTGTAACCAAGCAAAGTTTCATAGTCAGGAAAATAAATTTGCTTTGCAGCCTGCCAAAGCTTTTCAAGTTCTGGTTCGGTCAATATTTCCCTATCTTGTAAATCAATACTTTGGAATAGAAGCTTCAAATCGTTAACAAAATTATCGTATGCTTCTTCTGTATCGTCATATAACAATACATCATAAGGTCTAGGATTAGGCTCATATCCTTCGGATGGTTCGAGAATGGAAAAATGATAAATTCCAATAGGAATCCTTTTCAAAAAGTCTAGTTTTTCTAAACCACTAGTATCAATGGAGTTATCCATGATCCGAGCGAATTCTTCGATCATTTCAATAGATATGAGCCGAGCAGTTCTATTATTTGATGGAATTCCTTTTACAATAAATTCTGCATCTTCTTCAAAATGAAGTTTTTCTGGGTTCACCCAGTTAATTTTGTTTTCCCAGTCATCAATAAAACTGACCACATAAGCTTTTTCTGTACCGCCTGCTTTTTGCCCACGCAAAGCCCGACCAATCATTTGTGTCATTAGTATTGTAGAGGCGGTCGGTCGTGTGAGAAAAACAGTTTTTAGGTTAGGTAAATCTGTTCCCTCAGTCAACATTTCTACATTTATCAATACCTCAAGCTCTCGATTTCTGAATTTTTTGATTTTTTCTGAGTTTTCCTCGGCAGAAACTGTGGCACCTGTAGTTAAATCTTTAACTGAAGATACAACAAAATCAGAATTAACTTTTCTCGCCTTAAACAGTGCGTTCAAAGTGATTGCGTGTTCTACATCAATTGCAAATACTAGAAGAGGTTTGTATTCATCCTTATTGTTAATATAATGAGCAACAATTTGATTGTTACGCGTACTAGATTGAGCAATCTTCTCAGCAATGTCCTTTGGCAGTCTGTCAAAGTCTTCGATATTTTTTATTTGCCTTGCATTCAATTCATTCAATTTTTGCTTGATTTCTATGTTCGTTTTGAGATTTTCAAAAATCGGTTCAGCAAGGATTCCCTTGGCGATTAAATTTCTCAGGTGTTCTGAGAAGATAATATCATTTGGAAAAACTAACTTTAGCAAACTCTTCTCACTCTCATCTGTTCTGAAGGGGGTAGCCGTTAGTCCCAGCATTTTAAAGCCGTTATCATAACCTCGTTTTTTTAGATTATCCTTGACAGCATTAATCAATTTACGATATGTCTTAGCGGTTGCATGATGTGCTTCATCTACAACCAAAAGAACTTCATTTAAGTGACCAACCCAGTTTTTCAATAAGTGATCAAGCCCACTGTTTAGACTATCTTTACTGGCAATGATGATGTCATCAGTCTTTTGAATGTTTACAGGTCGATCATGTTTAGGATGACCGGAGATAATGCGGTATCTAAATCCTGATACATTGCTCAATAATGATGAATAGGCATTAAGTTGAAGTGTCTCAAGTGCTTGGTCAAGTAATTCATGGCGATGAGCAATCCATAGAACCTTTTTCTTGTGGTTAATAAAATTACGTAGTAGCCAGTGAACTGCTGTTAACGTTTTTCCGCCACCTGTGGGTAGCACTAGCAAGCCTTCAAAGGAATTTTTATTAGTTTCATTCAGCGCCTTGATTGCTTCGTTCTGGTGGGAGTATAGCTCTTTAGGAGTTTCACCCCTTTTAACTTCGATCCGGCCTGCGTAGGTAATTTGAACGGTTTTCATAATAAATAAAATCCTAGAAAGACTGTGCTTTAAGGGAAAGGCTGGAACTAGTCCTAAATCAACGGATTGCCGCAATCCATTCCCCTAATTGTCAGTATTCCCAAACCGATGTGTTGTCTAACTAATCACCAGGATATTTATGTAGAACTAGATGTATGAATAAAGACTTTAATTCAGCCGCTTGCACTTTTGAAAATAAGATTAGTGTCCAACAAGATTCCGAGCTTCTTTGAAGAAGTTTAGGAATCTGAGCCTTTCAGGACAACTAGCGATATCTGATGACAAGTCGTAAAAAGGGTCTATGCAATTCCATTAGCCATAAATTGCAAGCGAAACGTAGCCTAAATGAAGCAATTCCAGTTTTGACGAGATTACTTTGCTTCTCTTCAAGAGACTACGCCAACACTTGCAAGAAAAGACTTACTTTGCGTAAGTCCTGAGAATTAATTTCATTAGCTTCGTTGAACTCACGTTCAACAGAAAAGTTATTCAACTCTAGCGCGGAGTGCAGGAGATGGAAAAAGATTTTGAAATCCAGCTTGTCGCTCTTCTAAAGATTCTTGGGCATCGTTCCAAAGACTTTCATAATAAAAGAAAGTTACGCCTAAACCGCGTTCTTGGACAGCCCGCACCTGAGACTTAATTTGCTGCATGGGAACTGGGTTATTTCTTAACCCTGTCATAATGCCAATTCCAGTTGGAATTATTTGTTGCGCTTCTTGAATTTCTGGGCGGGAAATATTTGCTATAAAACTTTGCAGGTTCGGACGATAAACTTGCACAATTAACTCGTCTACAATATTTTGCCGCATCCAAGTCAGCCAGTCTTGCAGTTGAAACTTGTAAGCAAAATCATAGTAATTGGGAGAAATTGAGAAAATCGCTTGCGGTTTTCTCTGCTTTACAGCTTGGTTAAGTTGTACCATGAACGCCGTAATTTTATCTGCCCGCCACTTTACCCAGTCTGCATCTTGAGGATTACTTGGGGGAGGATTATTAGTTTCTTGGGTGTACAAGGCAACTGTATATTTATCGTAGCCAAATTCGTAGGGCAAACTTGTATGATCGTCAAACTGAATGCCATCGGCATCATATTGAGTGATAGTTTCTAGCACGAGATTGGTAATGAACTGTTGTACTTGTGGATGAAATGGATTCAGCCACATTACCTCACCTGCCGCACTGATTGAAGTTTGGCTACCATCCCGCTTTTGTGTGAACCAATCGGGATAATTTAATGCTAGTTCCGAGGTTGGGGGAGCCATGAAACCAAATTCAAACCAGGGAATTACTAGCAATCCTTGGCGATGGGCTTGAGTAATGAGGTCTGCAAGAATATCATGTCCATCTGAACCTCTGTAGACAAAAGGTTGAATCCCTGCACGTTGCGCTAGGGCGCTAGGATACATTACATAACCAGAGTTCCACACCACAGGATAGATTGTATTGAAATTTAGCCGCCGCAGTTGACTTACTGCATCCTGCACTTTATCGCGACTTTTGAGAGTGTCAAAATCATTGTTGGTCATCCAAACCCCGCGAATTTCCTGACGGGGTATTTGTGCGATGGCGCTGAAGCGCCCACCTTCAACGATCGCAGGGGTGAAACTGTCTACCAACAATACCGTAACAAAGGATATTAAAACGAGAAAGGGAAAAAGATACTTGAGCGATGTCTGACGACAAGCTGCTATGCTTCTACGCCGCCAATTTTGAATACTAAAAGATGATTTCATAGATTTGAATGATGCATTAACTACCCACACACGCCATTGCTCGTTTTTATAAATGAATCTACTAAGCATATATAGTCTACACAGTATTTATGCTTACTACAGGATTGATAAGTTGGTAGTTTTTTGTTCCCTGCTTATGGAACTTTTGCACCAGAATAACCAAAGCAGACCTATAAGGTGCTTGACGTATTTAGTAATCATTAGTGCCCAGTAAATCAAAAGACGCAGAGGGGCAGGGTGCAGGGTGCAGAGGGGAAAGAGGTAATTTTATTCTCCCCCTCATCTCCCCGATCTTCACATTCCCCCACGCCCTACCTGTGTCACAATAAAGAACTGTAATAAGAAAAATATTGTTAAGGTAATTTAGTGAGTCCAACAGCTCAATCCACGGCAAGTGCGCGTCGCGTAGTATTTCCTTTTACGGCAATAGTGGGCCAGGAAGAAATGAAACTGGCGCTGCTATTGAACGTGATTGACCCCAAAATTGGGGGTGTAATGATTATGGGCGATCGCGGCACCGGAAAATCCACAACTATCCGGGCGCTGGCGGATCTGCTGCCAGAAATTTCTGTGGTTGCCAATGACCCCTTTAGTAGCGATCCTAGCGACCCCGACTTGATGAGCGATGAAGTCCGCCAACTGTTAGAACAAGGGGCAGAAATTCCCGTAGCTCACAAAAAAGTCCAAATGGTAGACCTGCCGCTAGGAGCTACAGAAGACCGAGTTTGTGGCACAATCGACATCGAGAAAGCTTTATCTGAAGGTGTCAAAGCCTTTGAACCGGGACTGCTGGCAAAGGCTAACCGAGGCATTCTCTATGTAGATGAAGTCAACTTACTAGATGACCACCTTGTAGACGTGTTACTCGACTCCGCTGCCAGTGGATGGAACACTGTAGAACGCGAAGGCATTTCTATCCGTCACCCGGCGCGTTTCGTGCTTGTGGGTTCTGGAAACCCCGAAGAAGGCGAACTACGCCCCCAACTGCTCGATCGCTTTGGGATGCACGCAGAAATTCACACAGTCAAGGAACCAGCATTACGGGTGCAAATTGTAGAACAACGAGCAGATTTTGACCAAAATCCGCCAGTGTTTCTCGAAAACTACAAACCCCAGCAAGAAGCATTGCAACAGCAAATTGTCAATGCTCAACAGCTTTTGCCAGAAGTGAAAATTGACTACGATTTGCGGGTGAAAATTTCTGAAGTCTGTTCAGAACTGGATGTAGATGGTTTACGGGGTGATATTGTTAGTAACCGCGCCGCCAAAGCCTTAACAGCTTATGAAGGACGCACTGAAGTTACAGTTGATGATATCCATCGCGTAATTACGCTATGCTTGCGTCACAGACTGCGGAAAGATCCCTTAGAATCGATTGATTCTGGCTACAAAGTCGCCAAAGTTTTTAGCCGCATCTTTGGTGTCGAACTACCAGAAAGTGATACGGCACAAAAAAACGGCACAGGTCAAAAGTTAGGGGCTAGAGGTTAAGAGTTAGGAGTGAGGAGTTAGGAGTTAAGAGTTTTGAATGGAAAGCTGCTTCATAACTCACAACTTTAATTCCTCATTCAGCACTCAGCACTGAGTATATAACTCACAACTTCTAACTCCTAACTCCTAACTCAGCACGGGCTAAACGCCCCGCTTCCGCTAACAGCACTCAGCACTAAAATATGAGATTTTGGTCTTTTTGGTTCAACAGCTTTGTTTTATCTAGCCAATACAACCCGCCCAGGTTTGTAGAATTATTGATGCTCTTATTAGCGATCGCCATGCTGGCAATAGCCAGTATTTTACCCGATATGCCCTATTTAATCTTAGGCTTGAGCTTAGTAGTTGGGGCATCTGTTTCCATCTTAGTGCGGGAAGCGATCGCCCCCTCACCCCAGACGCGAATTACCCAACTAACAGCATCCCTATTACTCATCATCAGCCTCTATGGCTTTGCTGATTTAATCTACACTCTTTAAAATTTAATTAATCAGTTAAGTAAGTAGACACAATTAAATATAAGAAGATGTCATTGCGAGCGGAACGAAGTGAAGCGTGGCAATCTCAGTATGCGCGATTGCTTCTTTTCTCTACGAGAGGCTGCGCCCTAAGCGAAGCTATACCGTAGGCTTTACGAGACGCTCCGCGAACACTTCGTACCCTGCGGGAAGGCTTACGCCAACGCAATCACAAACTATCTTATATTTATTTAGATCCACCTACTTAGGAGTTATGAGTGAGAAATTAATAACTCCTAATTCCTAACTCCTAACTTTTGCATTTACCAATCCTGCATTTCCACCAATCCCATACACAACTCATTAATTTTCTCTAAATCAGGTTTATGAGGTAGGGTAGATTGTTCGCAAACAACTTCCATTTCTGCAACCAAATCTTCTGCCATTTTCATCACCTGCTCATAAGAATACTCACCTTTTAAAATAGCTTTTAAATCCTCAAAATCACCAGCTATTCTCCTATCTACAATCACTTCACCTCGCCGCAATATTTCTACTCCACTGCGTAACAATCTAATGCAGTGCATTCCATGTTTGAGGTCAAAACCCGACTTTCTTTCCATTTCTGCTCTAGCCGGATTTCTATTTTCCTGCCAAGATAAGTAAGCCTTCCATTCTCTTAAAGCTATTTGATAGCTTTGGCTTTTCTGAAGTAGACGGATAAAATCTTTACGGCTATTGGTTAACTTTTGGGTATATTCTAAAGTTTCATCAGGTAAAGTATATTGTTTTAGCACTCCTTTAAAATCAATATCTGCTGTCAACAATTGATATAATTGTTCCGCTTCTTCCAGAAATTCAATTCGTCCTCTGATTAAGTTATAAAGATACTCCAAAAAAGCATTTAGCTCATCTTTACTGAGGGGTGCTTCATCTTCTATAGCGAAGTCAGATGGTATTGGCTTTTTTTGCGGTGGCTTTAACAGCCATTTCCGATGAGTTTCCATCTTTTTAATTTGGGCAAAGGCATAACCAGTGTAAGTATGTTTTACCTTTTTACTCAGAAATAGCTGCTTATGATCGATTAAATGCTGTCCGACTGCGCTTAAAAAAGGATAATTATTTAACCAGAGTAATTCTAAAACATTGGGATTTGCGCCCGCTAATAACTGGAGGATTTTTCTTAATTCATATATAACCGTGTCTTTGTTACCATCAACGAATGGAAATATTCCTGGTTCATCCCAACCACCATCTTTTTGTTCTATGTGGTCAAATCCCAAGTAATATCTTTTAGGCGCGATAAATACTCCCCGATAATCAAAGTCGGAATCAGGACGATTTAAACCATAGCCGTGGCTACCAGCCAAACCAATTAAAATAGTTCTTTGCTCAACTTCTATTCTTTTCATATCACCTGATTAAAATATAGCCATCTTAACTCATGAGCTAAGTAGGTAGCGAGATGGAGAGTAGAGAAATAATTTTTAACTCTTATTGCATAGATTGTGTCACAACATATAGCCAAAGATGGGCAAATAATAGCCCTACTGAAGCATTCGTGAACAATAAGATCCCCGACTTCTTACAGAAGTCGGGGATCTTAGCCTTTATTTAACAAGAATGCCCCTAAAGGAGATGATGCAACAGTACCCCCTTCAGGAGCAAAACTTGTCATTTCAGTTGTTTCTATACTTTCGGTTTCCCAGAGCAAGAATTATCTAGGATAAATGTGGCGTCTAGTCCCCCATCCTGGATTGACAATAGCAGCTAAATCTTCTTCAGATAATTTGCTAATTTCACTATCCAGTTCTCTGGAGGTGAAATCATAGCCACGCTCTTGAGCAATCTTGATGAAGGCTTCTGGATCGGCTGTTGCTTTGAGTCTTTGCTGTAACGCTTGATCTTGTTTTACAGCTTGAAAAAGTCGAGCAGCATTTTGCTGTGTCATGACAATCAATCTCCTGTTTGAAATATCAGGTTTGAATGTGGTAATTTAACTTTTGAAGATTCACTAACTTTTGCAAGAGTTTCTAAATTATTCGATCTTACATTTGATCTTAAAACAAAGAAGAAAAATGTGTTGATTTTGATAAAAAAATATAACTTTTATGCTAATCTTAATGTTACTTTTTTTAAATTAAGCCCTAAGATAGTAGCAATTTTTATCTAAAAAGTATTCACCAGTCATACAAAATTCGTTCTATTAGCGGATAGCTAAGGTTTAGCCCATTCTGAGCGGAGCTAACGGAAATGTCTCCGGCTCCGCTCCTGAATTCTGTTCGATCACAACTGTTGGCTAATTCCTCCCCACTCTTGAAAAATGAGTTTTCATTTTCAGGCAGACTAGACAGCAATCAATACTGCTCGCTTTGTGGATTTTTAACTCGGAATTGGGTTTGGGTTAAAGGGTAAAGGTTAAAGGTTTTTTCTTTCCCTTTTCCCCAAAACCCGACAAGTATTGAGACAGCAATGCCAAACCAAAAAATCCTGTTGGAGCTTGACTTTACGCCTATTAATAAAATAGTATGTTAGATTGTCTGTCTAATTCCTGCTCGGATCAGGTAGACATATTACAAAGGCTGGCAAAAACGTCTCCATAAGAGATAAAAACCAGCTACCTGTACGGCAACCTCAAGGACAATTCCATGACCTACGCAATTATTGAAACTGGCGGCAAACAAATACGAGTAGAGCCAGGTCGGTTTTACGACATTGAACTGCTTGCGATTGAACCAGATGAAAAAGTTACAATAGATTCCGTATTGCTCGTGCAGCACGATGGCGAAGTCACCATTGGGCAGCCACTAGTGACGGGGGCGACTGTAGAAGGGACTGTATTGCGACATTACAGAGGTCGTAAAGTCTTGGTATACAAAATGAAGCCGAAAAAGAAAACCCGCAAAAAACGGGGGCATCGTCAGGAAATTACCAGACTTTTGATAGACTCCATCACCCTTAACGGTGCAGTATTTGCTGCCCAAGGAGAACCGGAGAAAGAAACCCCCGTTATCGATGAGACTCCTGCCGAAGAAGTTGAAACTGCTGCTGAATAATAAAAAGAAGTAGATACACAAGAGGAAATTATGGCTCATAAGAAAGGAACAGGTAGTACACGTAACGGTCGTGATTCTAATGCTCAACGTCTGGGTGTTAAGCGTTATGGCGGTCAAGTTGTACGTGCAGGAAACATTCTCGTGCGTCAGCGTGGTACTAAATTCCACCCTGGGAACAATGTCGGTATTGGTAGCGATGACACTCTGTTTGCCTTAATCGATGGTGTTGTAACCTTTGAGAGAAAAGGCAAAACCCGTAAAAAAGTTAGTGTTTATTTACCTGTAGCTGCTGTTGAGGCGGCTCCTGCTGAAGCAGTAGCAAGCTAGAGTATTAGGGTGGGCATGATTCCCACCCTAATTGCTAGTTATAGCGTTTCCCGTTCAAATGGGGTACAACGTAGGCTGTTGAATTTGATGGAATTTCCCCATTTTTAGGTCATGCAACTTTTGTGTCATTTCAGTTCCTTTTATGGAGTGGAATAATAAATAAAATCTAATCAAAGCCTATGTTCCTTGCTATGACTGGATTTTAAATTTTTGAGTCTTTCTATAAAACGGCTATTTTAATGCCCTACCATAAAACTAACGCAAGAGCCATAAATATTAATTAATATTCATAGCAGTTGTTTAAATTTTATCCCTTACTTACTCTAAAAAATAAGTTCCTAACTCTTTTATTCTCTCTACCCAACCTTTTATCTCATCAGCCACTTTATACTTCCATTGAAGTTGAAGTACTTCTCTAGTATGAGAATCATCAAATATAACTTTGTCTTTGTTTTCAAAGACTGGCGCCAGAAATTCTACTTGAGCAGCTTGGGCAAATAAAGTTGACACTTGGCTAACACTCAAATTTTCAGGCGCAGCAAGGTAATGTCCTCCTTTGGAGCCAAATCGCGCTACGCCAATGTAGCAGTCTGCTAAATCTTCAACATGAATCCACGCGGTCATAAAATCTGGTGGAAATGGCTGAGAGCCTTGGTGTGGTTTCCCTGTAATGAACTGCTGAATTGCAAAATCCCAGAAACCGCCACGAGTTGGGGCTGAACCATACACTGATGAAGGATATACAATCGAGGCGTTACCGCCATTGCTGATATATTCTTCTACTAGCCCATCTTTCAACACATTTACACCTGCTAGTAAGTCAAGACATACTAAATATTCGGGCAGTTTATAACCTTTGGGTGGAGGCGTTTCTGTTATTCGTCCTCCATTGGTGGTAATCAAAGAGAAATTCCCACTGGTTGTAATTACATGAATATCTGGCGAAACTGCACTAGCACCGTGTAAAGCGGCTTCTAATGGTATACGGTCGAAAGCGAATTGAGCTTTTTTGGTTGATTCTAGAGGTATGTGCCACGCTACATTAATTACTGTTGTAATATCATGTTTGCGAATTGCTTGTGCAACATCATTGCTGGAAATATCTGCCTCTTGAGAGCGGATTATTTCTTTGCAGAAAGGCTTTATACCCTCAATATCACTACTCGGTCGCACAAGTGCCAATGCGGCAAAATCTTCTGTCTGAGAAAACTTACGGCATAGCGCTCCGCCAATATAGCCGCCTGCTCCTATAATCAGGACATTTTTCACGGAAGAGCTTTTTTCGGATGAAAATTCTTTATTGTTTGACATATTTGAAATTTGTAGCTAATCAGCTTTTTAATATTTCTAAAATAGCGCTTAAGACAAACTAAATATAGGCTGTAGTCTTGACTACCATAGATACCTGATAAAATGCTGAGAATTAACTAAATTTTCTCAAGGGATAAGCGATCGCTAATGCGAGAAAAAACCAAGCTAAGAGTAGAATCAGGGCAGAGGGTCATAATAGCTAAAAGGAAAAATTATAGATGCCAAAAATATACCCTAAGTCGTGGTTGGATAACGATACAGTAGCAGCCTGGATTTTTCTCACACCAGCGCTAATTTTACTAGGCGTTTTTATCATTTGGCCGATCGCTTATTTGTTCTACCTCAGTTTCACCGCTGGTAGTTTCACCTTAAAAGGTATTTATTGGATAGGCTTAAAAAACTATTGGCGCTTGCTACTCAACCCCGACTTCTGGCAAGTTCTGGGTAATACCTTTTATTTTACTGTTGCTACCATCATTCCCAGTTTAGTTATCTCTTTAGGATTGGCAGTACTATTAAATCGCTCCATTCCCTTGCGGGGAATCCTGCGGAGTGCTTATTTTTTACCTTCAATTATTTCACTTGTGGCAGCCGGTTTGGGATTTCGCTGGCTGTTTCAGACATCAGGGCCAGTTAACGGACTTTTAGATTTTTTTGGCATTCCAGCTATACCTTGGCTAGGGGACACATTTTGGGCAATGCCAGTAATTATTTTAATGAGTATTTGGAAACAACTCGGTTTCAATATGGTAGTTTTTTTAGCAGGGTTGCAAGCAATTCCGCCCAGTCGTTACGAAGCAGCAGATTTGGATGGGGCAAATGCTTGGCAACAATTTTGGTATATTACTCTACCTGGATTGCGCCCGACTGTGATATTTGCCATCATTACTACCGCGATTTTTACATTGCGGAGTTTTGAGCAAGTTTATGTGATGACTGGTGGCGGCCCACTGAATTCGACTAATTTGCTGGTTTACTACATTTACCAAGAGGCTTTTGCTCAATTTGATTTTGGTTATGCAGCAGCCGCCGCGACAGTGTTATTAGCTGTAACACTGGTACTAGTATATTTACAATTACAAACTTGGGGAGAAGAATAGGGATACTTTATGCGTAGAGTATTCACCAATTCTGAATTCTGAGTTCTGAATTCTGACTCCTGTTTTACTTTTTATATAGGCTGCGATATTCCCAAGGATTCACAAATTTAGTATCACTCCAAACGCCAAGCCGTTGTTCTTTCGCTTCAGCTTCGGCTTGTTGAACTAAGTCTTTACTAGGACATTTGTTTAAATAGGGACGATACACTTTTGCTAAACCTTCTTGCAACAATACCTGTTGGACAAAAGTGCCATTTTTTAAACGGACTTCGGCAATTTTGCGTCCATAGCGATCGCTATCGGTGATATTCAAAGTTACGCGATCGCCTCCTTGTTGCACCAGTTGTTGCACCCGTTCTTGAGCTTTTACACCCCAAGTAAATTGATTGCGATCGCTAGTGCGTTTACTCTGTTTTTCTTTGTTGGTATGAGCTATTTCTGGCGCATCTACACAAGCAAAGCGCACAGTGAAATTTTTGCCGTTGGTATCTTTGACTACTAACGTATCGCCATCACTCACTCGCTCAACTGATTCTCCAGAATTACCGATAAAGCGATCGCAGCCCATCAAACCCCAAATTATGATAGTTGCACAAAGCCAAAATCGTACTGATTTAGTTAATCTCTCCATCCAAACTTACCTGCATTACCTCTGTGGGATGATAATAGCAAAATACAAAGATATATTTGTTAACTGTTGACATACTGCCACAGGTAATTCAAAATTCAAAAGATGATGCGACAGATTTATTCTATTAAAGTGCAAACACTCAATAGGTTAGCCTTATGAAAAACTTGTCAGATTCCCGTAACTGCTACACTAGTTATGGAAAATCTAAAACAAGTAAAAATCAGATAACTAGCATTACTACCCAGCAAACCTGAGTTAGGCTATTCCTAAAAACCTATGAAAGCTGAAGCAGAAAACCATTTCAGGCTGACTTGTGAAGTAGAAACTACGATAAAGGTGATTGGCGGACGCTGGAAAGTTTTGATTATTAGAGAATTAATGACTGGCGTAAAACGCTTTGGTGAGTTGCAACGCGCTTTACCTGGAGTTACGCAAAAGATGCTAACTCAGCAACTCAGAGAAATGGAGGAAGACGGCATTATTCATCGAGAAGTTTATCCCCAAATTCCACCCAAAGTAGAATATTCTCTAACGCCTTTAGGAGAAACTTTGCAACCAATTCTCTATGCTATGCATGAATGGGCTGTGAAACATTTAGCTAGACCAAATCACCATTAATATTGAGCATAAGTAATAAATAATAATTGCTAACTTTCAATTTTAACTAGCAAATTTTTTCAAATTACGAATTACGTTAGCGTAGCGGTAGCGAGTCCGCCAGCGTCATTACGAATTATTTTCTTCGTTGTTTCGTAAATATTCAATTGCTGCCTCTAATTTTGAGGGATAACTTTCAGCAAACCTTTCAAACCAAAGTCCTTCAGACGAAAGTGGATCTACTTTAGATAACCATTGTTTTGCTTGAACTTTCAAAGTCTCTAATTGTTTCGCTTTAAGTTGTTCTTGTCGAATTCGTTCCTGTTCTAGTTCTTGCTGTCTTTTTAATTCAATAGCAGCATCCTCTTCAGCAAAACCAGCTTTGACTTCTGCCAAAAGGTTATCCATAAAAGATGCTGACTTTGGCGACGCTGGAATAAACGATTTAGCTGCGGCTGATTTTGATTGCTGCTGTTGTGGTTTTACTTCTTTGTATTCAGTTTGGAGTTCAGCTAATAGCTTATCAATGGAATCCATTGTGGCAATTCCTAATAAATGTTATGGCTAGTCATTAATGGCATTAAGTAGCACTTCTGATAGACTCATATCTTCCATATCTTCCATAGTAATGGTGTCACAGATATCAAATTTAGCACCAGCACTTTGGAGTTCATCATCTAAGACTTTGAGAAAGCGAGTAGCTTGTGGATCTGTGCCAACTTGAATGAAGGAAATGGCTAATTCTTCATCTCGATCTATGCGGCGAGAAGCTTCAATAATTACTCTCATGACTGCTTTGCGATCGTCCGGTTCACCATCAGTAACCACTAAAATTGTTTCACCATTTGGCTTGGTTTGACCGGCTGCTTTGCGTTGCAGATAATCATCAGTTGCGTGTTTTAACACACCTGCCAAATCAGTTGTGCCAGAAGGATCATTCTCTCGGAAAATTTGCGGTACTATGCTAGATGTCACATTTTCGTATCGCTTAAATTTACCAGAAAATACATAGATGGTGATGCCATCGGGGTCAAATTGCTCACACTTGCTAGCTAAGGCTAAAGTAGATTCTTGTGCCGCAACCCATCTAGTTCTACCACCCTTTTGATCTTGGGTTGCCATGCTGCCGCTTTTGTCGATAATCAAAGTATAGTCACGATTTTCTAGCATTATTAAATTCTCCAGTTAATAGTAAACAGTTACTAGATTGATTGTGGGCGATCAACCATTAGTCAGTTATTGCGTTTGTTAATACATCTACAAGGCTCATTTCTTCTAAGTCGTCTAAAGTGACGGTATCACAAATATCAAATTTAGCGCCGACACTTTGCAACTGGTCATCTAAAGCTTTGAGGAACTTAGTTGCTTGGGCATCTGAACCTACTTGAATGATCGAAATTCCTAATTCTTCATCACGTTCCATCTGGCGAGTAGCATGAATAATTACTTCAAATACAGCCTTGCGATCGTCTGGTTCACCATCGGTAATAACTAAAATTGTCTCTCCGTTGGGCTTACTTTTACCGGCTGCTTTGCGTTGAAAGTAGTTATTGAGTGCATCTTGGAGTACACCTGCTAGGTTTGTTGTGCCAGAAGGGTCATTTTCGAGAAATATCTGCGCGACTTTGGCTGAGGTGACATCATCGTAGCGTTTAAATCTACCAGAAAACACATAAACTGTGATGCCATCGGGGTCAAACTGTTCAGCCTTTCTGGCCAAAGCGAGAGTAGACTCTTGGGCGATTTCCCATCTACTTCTACCACCCACTTGATCGGGTGTGGACATACTACCGCTTTTGTCGATGATTAAGGTATAGTCGCGATCGCTCATCATAATTTTCCTTTGATTCTTACCCTGTGGTTCTAGTCTAGTCCAGGAATTTAACGACACCGTAAGTATTTTAAGGTTTCGTATCAATTATGCTACTCAAAAAGCCACGTCACAGTCGATGAATGCGTTGGCGTAGCCCATCTTTTTGGGAACAAAGAAAACAAAATTTTCTCAATCCCCAGCCCCAATCCCCTGTTGCATTTGTAGCTAGTCTGGGAATAATAAAGACTACTCATGCTGACACACACTCAGCTAAACAAAAGCTGTTTAGCTTGATTTTAGAGATAAATTCGGGTATGAACCATCCTAGATTCTTAGATAACCCTGCGCCAAAACAAAACACGCAGCAGCAAAACTTCTGTCTGACGTTTCTGCATCAGATAATCAATGGCATATCTGACCCAATTTTTGTCAAAGACCGTCAACATCGCTGGGTATTACTTAACGATACCTACTGTGATTTCGTCGGTTATAGCCGAGAAGAATTAATTGGTAAGTCCGACTATGATTTTTTGCCGCAAACGGAAGCTGATGTGTTTCGGGAAAAAGATGAACTGGTTTTCACTACAAATATTACTAATGAGAACCAGGATATTTTTACTGATGCTCAGGGTATAACCCATCTCATCTCTACAAAAAAGTCTTGCTTTGAGGATGAGACTGGTAATAAATTTCTGGTGGGTAGTATTCGAGACATCATTTTACAAAATGAAGTCGGTAAAATTCCCGGTGTGAGTGGCAGAGCTAGTAATATTACTGAACAAACACAAAATAGCAAGACACTTCGGGAAACCCTCGAAGAACTCCAGATAGTTGAAGAAGAACTGCGCCAACAAAACGAAAAATTAGCGATCGCTCACGAAACGGCGGAATTAGAGCGGCAGCGTTACCAGGACTTGTTTAATTTGGCCCCAGATGCTTACTTGGTGACTGATGTCGCCGGCATCATCAAAGAGGCTAACTATGTAAGTGGAGCCTTACTGTCTGTAAGACAAAACTATCTCATCGGTAAACCATTCATCCTCTTTGTCGCTGAAGCAGACCACCAAACTGTCATAGCCAAATTGGCAAATTTGCAGCAGGTACAGGATTGGGAAGTCCATCTAAAGTTACGAGTAGGTACAGTTTTCCCTGCGAGTATCAAGATGGTTGCTATGTATGATTCACAGGGTCAGCAGGTCGGCTGGCGTTGGTTGCTTCGAGACATCAGCGAACAGCAAGCGATGCTGCGCTTACGCCAACAAGCAGAGAAAAACCTACACCGCACTAATGCTTTACTCCAAGCTCAACAAGAAGCTTCCATCGATGGAATTCTGATTATTGATGAAAATCGTACAGTTACATCATCCAATCAGAAATTCTCCCAGTTATGGCAAATTCCTGCCGCACTACTCCAAACACGTGATGCTCGTCAAATTTTGAGATGGGTGCTAGAGCAACTAGTAAATCCAGACGAATTTCTCGCTAAAACAGAATATCTTTACCAGCATCCAGACAAAAGCGGCCGTGATGAAATATTCCTGAAGTCTGGAAAGATTTTTGAGCGCTATTCTGCACCTGTGCATAAACAGCTAGGGGCTTGTGATGACATATCACCTTTAGGAGACTATTACGGTAGAATTTGGTATTACCGCGACATTACCGAATACAAGCAAGCAGAGGCAGAACTCAGGGCTTCACAGCAAAAACTAGCATTGCTGATTGAGCAAACACCTTTAGCCATTATTGAATGGAATACCAAATTTCAGGTTCAGACATGGAATCGGGCGGCAGAAAAAATCTTTGGATACACCACACAGGAAATGGTGGGGAATTGTTTTGAGGTCATAATACCTGAAAATGCTAAAAAGCACGTAAATGAGATTATCACCGCCCTGCTAACACAACGCGGAGGAAGTTTTAGTATTAATGAGAACATCACTAAAGATGGCAAAGTAATAGTTGGTGAGTGGTATAACAATCCGTTAGTGGCTCCTGATGGGCAGGTGATTGGCGTTGCTTCAATGGTGTTAGACATCACAGAACGCAAACGCGCCGAAGAGGAACAACAAAAATTTGTCGCCTTGATTGAAAACAGCAGTGACTTTATTGGCATTTCTTCAATGGAAGGGCAAGTTACTTATGTGAACCCAACCGGACTCAAGATGTTGGGACTTAGTAGCTTAGAAGCAGCCAAAACAAAATCAGTGGTTGATTTTCATTCACCAGAAGCTTTTGCCGAGTTTCAGCAACAAATTATTCCTTTGATGTTGCAACATGGTTTCTGGCAAGGCGAGTTTCGCCATAGACATTTTCAAACAGGTATAGAAATTCCCACTGATTGCAGCCTGTTTATAGTTAAACATCCTGAAACAGGAGAGCCTTTCTGTCAGGTAGCTGTTGCTAGGGACATTACAGAACGCAAACAAGCTAAAGAAGCCCTCTTAAAATCGGAAGCGCAACTAAGACAACAAGCCGAAGAACTTAAAGTTGCACTCCGGGAACTTCAACATACCCAGACTCACTTAATTCAAAGTGAAAAGATGTCCAGCTTAGGTCAACTAGTCGCAGGAGTGGCACATGAAATCAACAACCCGGTCAATTTTATCTATGGCAACCTCACGCCTGCCCAGGAATACACCCAAGATTTATTTTTACTTTTAGAACTCTACCAAAGTCATTATCCTGAACCTGTACCAGAAATTGAGGATTTTGTAGAACTAATCGAACTGGAATTTTTGAAATCAGATTTGCCGCAAATAATCAACTCAATGAAAGGTGGGGCCAACCGGATTCGAGAGATTGTGCTTTCCCTGCGAACTTTTTCGCGCTTGGATGAAGCTGAAATGAAAGCTGTTGATATTCATGAAGGAATCGACAGTACTCTGATGATTTTGCAAAGCCGCCTCCAGGGTAATGACCAACGCCCGACAATTAAAATCATCAAAGAGTATGGCAAACTACCCTTGGTTGAATGTTACGCTGGGCAGCTAAATCAAGTATTCATAAATATTTTGTCAAATGCGATCGATGCTTTAGAAGAAGCAGAGGGGCACTTAGCAGGGAGCAGAGGGGAAAGAGGTAATTTTTTATTCTCCCCCTTACCCCCTGCGCCCTGCTCCCCTGCCTCTTCTCAATTCCCAATTCCGACAATTTACATTTGTACCCAACTACAAGAGCCAAATCTGGTAACAATTAAGATTGCCGACAATGGATTGGGAATAACAGAAGATGTTCAGAAGCAACTATTTAATCCCTTCTTTACCACCAAGCCCATCGGCAAAGGTACGGGGATGGGACTTGCCATCAGCTATCAGATTGTCACACAAAGACATGGCGGTTTCTTAGAATGTATTTCGCAGCCAGGACAAGGCGCTGAGTTTGTGATTAAGATTCCCTTGAGCCAGGATACGTCAACATAATTCGTCATCAAGAGGACAAGGAGCAGGGGGCGGGGGGCAGGGGGAGAAACTCATACATAAATGTAGGGGCGTAAACTAAGGAATGCATTATTTCTCTCTACATACGCTGCACGAACGCGCTGCGCGTCTCGAAATAAATATTTAAAATTTTGGGCATAAATAAATTTAGGGGCTTGAAACCCGGATTCTCAGGAAATCAGCGAATCTTTCTCCCCTTCTCCCCGCTCCCCTACCTCTTTGATCAGCTAAATACCTCCACTGCTTCAGGAACTTTCATTTGGTCGAGAATTCCCCAAATTTCCTGTAACATCGGCTCTAATCCGGTGCGAGTAACCGCTGAAATTACAAAAACGGGGGCGTAGGAGAGATGATTAAGTTGGGTGGCTAACGCCTCCAAATCGACAGTTTCGCGATCGACTGCATCAATTTTATTCAGTGCCAAAATTTGCGGACGTTCTGCTAAACCCTGTCCATAAGCTTTTAATTCTTCCTTGATTGTGTTGTAATCTCTAACCACATCATCACTAGTGGCATCAATCAAGTGAAGTAGCACCTGTGTGCGCTCGATATGGCGCAAGAAATCATGCCCCAGCCCAGCCCCGTGAGCCGCTCCTGCAATTAGTCCGGGAATATCGGCGAAAACAGTACCATCACCAGTAGGTTTCCGCACTACACCCAAATTCGGGATCAGGGTTGTGAAGGGGTAGTCTGCGATTTTTGGTCGTGCTGCTGATAAAGATGAAATTAGAGTAGATTTACCAGCATTGGGTAAGCCAATAATCCCTACTTCTGCTAAAAGTTTTAATTCTAGGCGCAGCTGCTTTATTTCCCCTGGTAATCCGGGGAGGGCATATTCTGGGGCGCGGTTACGGTTACTTAAGAAATACTGATTTCCTAGTCCGCCTTTACCACCTTGGGCAATCAGTAAAGTCTGCTGAGGCTTAATTAAATCCCCCAGCAATTCACCAGTTTCAGCATCATAAATGGTTGTACCGCAGGGAACTTCGATCATTAAATCCTTTCCTGCGGCTCCAGTGCAGTTCTTTGGCCCACCACGAGTACCTTTTTCTGCTTGAAAGCGATGATTATATCTGAAGTCCAGCAAGGTTTGTAGGTTTTCATCGGCAACGAAAAATACCGAACCGCCTCGCCCCCCATTACCACCAGAGGGGCCACCAGTGGGCACGTACTTCTCTCGCCGGAAGGCGACAATACCATCGCCACCTTTGCCAGCTTCAACTTCAATTTTTGCTTGGTCGATAAATTGCATACTTAAATTAAGAGTGAGGAGTTAGGAATTGGGAGTTAAAAATTATAACTCCTCACTCTCCACTTTAACTAAATATATGCTGAAACATCTTCACCACATTTGTCTGCTAGATAAGAGAGGGCACGAAAACGTAAGCCTACCAGTTGCTCATACAACGGATTAATTTTACACATCGGTGGGATATGGACAATCTTGCGTCCAAATAAGGTGACATCCCGCTCAAAGGGACACTGAGAGGGAATCATTTTACACAAAAAGCGGGCTACTCTTGGATCTTGGATATCTAACCCATCCAGCCAGTCACGCAGTGGGTGTAGTGCATTTATTTGACGCTTTGTAAGTCCAGTTGTGAGGGTAGTGGGGGTGATTTGCTCTGGGTGTTCTAGGGTGTGGCGAAGGGCTTCCAGAAAATTCTCTGGCTGTTCTAAGGCTTGGCAGAACTGTTGCAGAACCTCATCTTCGCTGGGAGAATAAGTACCATCTGCGATCGCTACCATCACCGCTGTCCTTAAAAAATTTTCCGCTGTTGGCGTACCTTTACCCAACACTGCGGCTAATTCCTCTGGCGTAATTACCTCTAGTGAGTCCCATTTCATCCCAAGAGCTAATTCATCTTTAGTGATGCTGGCAATTAATTCCTGTTCTTGATCGTCAAAATTACCATCTGCCCAAGCAATGGTTAGCAGTCCACGCAACCAAGCGGCAATCTGTTCGCTGCTGTAGGGGGATTGAACGGTACTTGTCATAAACTCACGTCTCAAGCTTTCCTCAGTCACTACTAAGCTACCCTAACCAGTGACTATGAAGGTAGTGGGAGGAGCAGAGAAAATTCACAATTCAAAAATAAATAAGATTCAAGACTGTAAGTTGCGTTACACAATGATGGAGTTTGTAAGGATGCAAATCTGTTAGCTAAATCTCACTGACGTTTCTCTATTCTGATTTTCAGGAATGATTTAGGATTGCTATATTAGGTTAATTCTCAGCAATTAAGGTATACATAATGTTTTTCTTTGGCATTGAGCATGAAGTCGCTTTCTTAAATAAAGAAGGAAAATTTGCTGATTTTTCCCACATAAAATTTGCTGAGTTAAATCAAATTATTGAAAGGCTACCTATATACCCCAGCGACTATCCTCAACTACGTGTAGGGGATGCAGGGATTAAGATGAAGAGATGGTATATTGAGGGATTTGAAAGATTTGCAGATTCAGATGAGGTGATAGACTGTCATGTTAAAGGTATTGAAATTAGAACAACTATCCATTCTAATATTCAAGGTGCTATTACTGAATTATCAGAAAGCTTTCGCTTACTGCGTGAAGTTGCTAATAATTTTGGGTTATCACCAGTTTTGGTTAGTTTCAATCCCTACAATCCAGCCTTTGAGCCTCAACCCCCGTTAAACAATTATGAAATCAAACAGCTAGAAGCCTATCCTGACGAACAAACTGCTAATATTCACATGGTATCTTATGGGCCAGATTTAAATATTTCAGTGGCAGAATTGTCTATAGAAAGTGTGATTGATATTGGTAAAAAGTTAACTTATTACAGCCCATATATTGTCCCTTTTAGTTATAGTTCTCCTTTTTATCAGGGAGGTTTATGGAATGGTTTATCAGTACGAACATTTATCAGAACTGGAAAAAGGCCAGCAACTTTAGTTTTTGTTCAGAAACAAGAACAACTGATTAATAGCATACCTTCTTTGACAAAAATCGCCCGTATTCCGGCTGAAGTAGGACGTATAGAATTTAAAGCTTGTGATAGTTGTGATGATTTTTTAATCTATGCGGCTTTGCTGGCATTATTGAAAGGCTTGGTTTTAGATGAAACTTTGCTGGGTAGAGCAACTGTACCTGATGCTGCACTACATCAACTTTCTGCAAAAGAAGGTTTTGACAACGAGGATATTTTTGGAAACGCGACAAAAGTATTACAAGCAGCCGAAGTCGCTTTGGGAGATGATTCAGATGTTCATTATTTAACACCACTAAAAGTGCTGCTGGCAAAGCGAAAAACAAGATCCCATGAATTAATAGAAATGTTTCATCGCGTAAGTTCAATAGAAGAGGTAATAAGGCAGACTTATCAAGTTTAAAGGAAAATATTTTCTGTATAAATTCATACTTGATAGAAATTGTCTCAGGTGCATAGTGCTTAAAGCAATACGCTTGGGTGAAGGATTTGTGCTACTGATTTTAGACTTTTAGAGACGCAAAGCTTCGCCCCATCAAGCTAATGCGTCTCTACTAGAGATTTTGGGTTGAACTGAACCGTATTAATCCAAAAAGTTCTTTGATTAGATAAAGTTGAGCTAACTGAACATCAATAGCAGAGCCATTAAAGATTCAGTCGATATACCTAGAGATTGATCTTATTACAACTAAAGATATAGTCAACTTCATTCTAGAGATTGATGCAGACATTAGTATTTTAAAAGTAAAAGTATAAGCAAGGAACCTGAAAAGAAGAGCTTAAATTTGAACTTCAGGTTCATTTTTCAAGAACTTCTAGATTGAAGCGTAGCTGACAATTTTTATTATTGCTCAAATTGCTAAATAAGGGTATGTGCTTCGCTCTTTCTGTGAAAGTTCTGCGTTGTTAAAGCTGTTAACGAGGATTTCAAATGAAGACTATTGCTTCTGTTTTATCTATTTTCCGTCCAGTACGTTTTCTAGTAGTGGCTTTTACTTGTGCCCTAGTATTATTTTCTAATGCTTTTCCTGCTTTTGCAATCGATAGCTACCAAAGTAAGCCTACCGAAGGTACTACACAACTACTTGATATTCAGCGCAAAACCGACGAAGCTGCTAAAGAACCACCAGCGGGACTGAAAAAGGTTCAAAAGGAGTCTAACAAAGGACTTAATGAGGTTCAGGGAGATGCTGATATTGACCAACAAAAGAATCCTGGAAATTCGCAGAGCGCAAATTCAGTAGAAGAAAATGTAAAGAATTTATTGGATAAAGTTACAGGTAAGTAACAGAGTTAATATCTTGGTAACTTGTCGGTAGTAATGGGCGATCGCTTTTACGCGATCGCCCATTATTAATTGTTAGAAACTTAGGGAAATAGGCTAGATACTTTGCGGAGTTTTCTTACAAGAAAAGGGTGTAGGGTGTATAAAAGAAGAAATAAAAACTTTAGTTTTGAGTTCAAAGCTGTATTATTTTTGAATTTTTAATTCTGCCTTGCGATACTACCTATTAAGACATAGGTACAAGTATGTAATGTGATAATTAATTTAAACTCATAATGCTTCCTTTGGTTGATGTGGATTAGGTAGAAAATTTGGGAAGTTAATAAATAAGTTTGCTTAGGGATGAAAAATAATGCGCGCGATAAACATTGGTTTGACCGAAGAACAGCGTCAAGGTGTAATTAATCTGTTAAATCAAGATTTGGCAGATGCATATTTATTGTTGGTGAAAACCAAAAAGTACCACTGGGATGTCGTCGGCCCTCAGTTCCGCTCTTTGCACCAGCTTTGGGAAGAACACTACCAAAAATTGACTTTAAATATTGATGCCTTGGCAGAGCGGGTTCGTGCTTTGGGCGGTTATCCCGTTGGCACTTTAGAGGGATTTCTCAAGCTTGCTACCCTCAAGGAACATGCTGGTAATGTTCCCACAGCTACGGGGATGGTAGCTAATCTAGTGGATGACCACGAGCAGGTTATTCGTAACTTAAGAGATCATGTAGATCAGTCTGGTGACAAGTTTCACGATCAAGGAACTGCTGACTTTTTAACTGGACTACTGGAACAGCATGAGGAGATTGCTTGGATGCTGCGTTCATTTATTGAAGGGGAAGCATTAGATCCAGATGGTAAAAAGCCAGCAGCAAAAGCTAAGACTCCTGTAGGTGTATAGCTCTTAACTGAGGAATGTCTGACTGTGAAATTAGTTGAGAGAGGATTGATTTTTCCCTCAACGAAAATCGGCGGGAATCCTATCCCAACAAGAGGGGTGTCTGGGATAGCCGCCCGCCGATTTAGTCATTAGTGCTAATGACTTAGATTTCTCCCCCACTTGAAGTCCTACCGTGTACACACAAGTCGAATTATCCCCTTTAATCCCGGATTTCTCACGCATAGTGTAGGCTTCAGAGGAAAGAAGAGTGTGGGGAGTGCGGGGGGTAAGAATTCTTCCCCATCCTCCCACACTCCTGGATTTCTCACAAGTGAGAAATCCACCAGGATAATCCCCCCGATGTATTGGCTACCGTGTATACACAAGTCCACCCTGAGCAAGTTTCCAACCTAAAAAGATAGATTCAAATTGCCGTAAACCTCGAACAAGAGTAGGCATTCCCGGAGGTCGTTGAGAGAGATATCCAGACAATCCACCCAAACCGAGTAGCCCAAGGCAAACAACCTTGTGGATAAGGATTTTGCAGTTTTTGGGTGTCAATTTCAACAGAAGATTTAATCTCTACGGCATAAAGGGTAACGCTTTGAGGAAGACTTGTATGTACACTGTAGGCAAGCGAGGAGGGGAATATGATGTACCTAATATGATTGGTAAACACTATAAGCATCAAAATTTTATATAAATTTCCACCGCTCATAATTACACCAAATATTTTTTGTTATTTACTTAATTTGATTATGATTGTTGGCGCTGTTACAACCCGAAAATTTAAAACCGTTTACTATACCTGAGTACTTTCATAAAACAAAAGTAGTTTGCTAAAAATATAAACCTCATAATTTGGTAGAGATATTCGTTTTTATCCTAGCCAGCTAAATCACTTTATCTAAGTAAAATCTCAACAATTTCTAAATTATTTTATGCACTTAGAAGTGATGAATCAACAATAACTGATTCAAAAAGTAGGAATTAGCAAACAAGTACGGAGAAAAGCCTAATCTGTTCTTTTTTCTGCGCCACTAGTTAAGAGGTAATCTATGGTGCGAAACTCAAAGCTAGGGTACAGAACATTCCCTAAGTCTATTCTGCGTCCATCCGTTGCTATAGGTATAATTGCATCTTTATTGGTTGGCGGAATAAGTTTTTATATAGTAAAACGCTGGCAAAATTATGCAAATCCAGAGGCACAAGTGCCAGCAACACAATTACCACAGTTAAAAACGGTAACAGCTTTAGGACGGCTTGAACCACAGGGAAAGGTAATTAAACTCTCTGCTGCGGTGTCAGCTGAAGGAAGTCGAGTAGAAAAGTTGTTGGTAAAGGAGGGAGATAGGGTAAAGGCGGGACAAATAATTGCAATTTTGAACAGCCGCGATCGCCTCCAAGCAGCTTTACAAGAGGCACAAGAACAGGTAAAAGTAGCCCAGGCTAACCTAAACCGCACCAAAGCAGGTGCTAAACGCGGTGAAATTGCCGCCCAAAAAGCTGCGATCGCCCGTCTAGAAGCCCAACGCCAAGGTGATATAAATGCCCAAGCAGCGACAATTGAGCGATTTCAAGCCGAAGTGCGTAACGCCCAAGCAGAAGACGAACGTTATCAGCAACTATATCAACAAGGCGCAATTTCCGCTTCTCAACGGGATAGTAAGCGTTTAAACTTGGAAACTGCCCAAAAAAGCTTGCAAGAAGCCCAAGCACAATTAAGTCGTACCCAATCAACTAGCCAACAACAGGTTAAAGAAGCTACAGCAACACTCGATGAAATCGCTGAAGTGCGCGGAGTGGATGTAGAAGCCGCCCAAGCGGAAATTAATCGTGCTGTAGCAGCGATGAATCTGGCAAAAGTCAATCTTGAACAGGCAGAGGTCCGATCGCCCCAAAACGGGCAGGTGTTTGAGATCCATACTCATCCTGGGGAATTAGTCTCAAATGATGGTATTGCAGATATCGGACAAACTAGCCAGATGTATGTCATCGCCGAAGTCTACGAAAGCGATATCGGCAAAGTACATTCAGGGCAGCAAGTGCGAATAATTGGTGATTTTCTGCCAATTGAATTACAGGGAATCGTAGATCGCAAAGGCTTACAAGTGCGACGGCAGAATGTCATTAACACAGATCCCGTCAGCAATATCGACAACAGAGTAGTAGAAGTCCATATCCGACTAGATGAAGCCTCCAGCCAAAAAGCTGCGACCTTAAGCAATATGCAGGTTAAGGCAGTAATTGAATTGTGAAATTTGTCATTAGTCATTTGTCATTAGTCATTGGTTATTAATTCTTCTTCGTTACTCCCTTACTCCCTCATCCCCCCACTCCCCACTTCTTATCATGGGATTGCTCAAACAACTGCGACGGCGAACCCCTCTAGGATGGCTGCAACTGAATCATGAAAAAAGCCGTCTTTTTGTAGCATTATCAGGTATTGCTTTTGCGGATCTTCTCATGTTCATGCAGCTAGGCTTTCAAACTGCGTTGTATGACAGTAACACCAGACTGCATCGCAGTTTGCAAGCAGACATTGTTTTAACTAGTCCCCAAGCCCGTAACTTGCCAAGTTTGTCTACATTTTCTCGTCGACGACTTTACCAAGCAATGGATATACCAGGGGTGAAGTCGGCGGAACCAATGTATTTCAACAACACAATCTGGAAGAATCCCCAAACGCATCGGGAGACGGGGGTGTTAGTTATTGGTTTTAACCCAGATAAACCAGCTTTTGATTTACCCGATGTTAACCAGCAATTGCAAGCAATCAAATTACCCGATACCGTCTTGTTCGATCGTGGTGCAAGAGGAGATTATCAAAAAGCGATCGCTCAAATTGACCAAGGTAAAACCCTGACTACCGAAATAGAACGGCGTACCATTACCATTAGTGGTTTATTTCAAGTCGGGGCTTCCTTTGGTTCTGATGGCAACTTGATTACCAGCGATCAGAACTTTTTGCGGCTATTTTCTGGGCGACAGTCCAACAGTGTCAGTTTAGGTTTGATTGTTCTTAAACCAGGCTATGACCCGAAAAAAGTGGCAGCAATGCTCAAAGCCTACCTCAGAAATGATGTCAAAGTATTAACCCACGCCGAATTTATTGAATTTGAAAATAATTTCTGGAGAACAAATTCCCCAATTGGGTTTATTTTTAGCCTGGGTGTATCGATGGGATTTGTGGTAGGTGTGATTATTGTCTATCAAGTCCTCTCCACCGATGTTAATGCCCACGTTCGGGAATACGCCACCTTTAAAGCAATGGGATATCGCAATTATTACTTATTAGGTGTAGTGCTTGAAGAATCGTTAATCTTAGCAGCACTGGGCTTCTTCCCTGGATTGGGAGTGTCTTTAGCACTTTACCAATTGACTCGCACGGCTACAAATTTGCCCATGTACATGACTGCGATTCGGGCATTGCAGGTATTAGTGCTGACCATACTTATGTGTACCATTTCTGGTGCGATCGCTACCCGCAAACTCCAAGCCACCGACCCCGCTGATATGTTTTAAATTTGTCATTGGTCATTGATCATTTGCAAAGGACAAAGGACAAATGACCAATGACGATCGTCACGAGTAATCGATCTATTTATGACTAGTCAATCCATCATCACCATCCAGAATCTCGACCATCACTTCGGTCACGGCCCACTCCGCAAGCAAGTTTTATCTAACATCAACTTAGAGATTAACGCCGGTGAAATTATTATGATGACTGGGCCCTCTGGTTCGGGAAAGACTACCTTGCTGACATTAGTGGGTGGCTTGCGTTGTACTCAATCTGGTAGTTTGCGGGTGTTGGGACGAGAACTTTGTGGTGCAAGTGCTGAACAACTAGTGCAGGCGCGACGCCGTAACGGTTATATTTTCCAAGCACACAACCTGCATGGTAGTTTAACGGCACTCCAAAACGTCAAAATGGCTTTGGAATTACATAAACATCTTGGGTCAAAAAAGATACTAGCTATGTCATCTCAGATGTTAGAGCAGGTAGGATTAGGAAACCATTTGCATTACTATCCTGATAAACTATCTGGGGGACAAAAACAACGAGTAGCGATCGCTCGTGCTTTAGTCAGTCATCCTCAAATAATCCTTGCAGATGAACCCACCGCCGCCCTTGATAGTCAATCGGGACGAGATGTAGTTAATCTCATGCAAAAACTGGCAAAAGAACAAGGCTGTACCATCTTAATGGTTACTCATGACAACCGCATCCTAGACATTGCCGATCGCATTGTTGATATGGAAGATGGCAAACTCAAGTCAAAAGTAACACTATCAACCTAAAGCTGATTACCGTATTTCATCATTCAGAGTCGATTTATAAAGTAAATCTTAAGTATGGGATTGCAGACTAAATTTGTGCATTAAAATTGTGGTTTTTTTGGCGTTAAAGCGCTATTAAGAGCAAATATTAATATATTTACATTCTTTAATCTAAGTAAGTCGGCGTAAATAATTATTGTTGGGATAAGGCAGGGAGCAGGGGGCAGGGAGCAGGGTGAGAAAGGGTTTGAACCTTGTTTACTTTTCTTCACACAGTTTGGTTTTATTATGCCGACTTACTTAGTTTAATTTATCCTCGTCAATTTACTTAGTTTAAGTAATTTCCCCATACCGATTTCAACTTAACAATGTGATATTGGTGTCCAGTTGAAAAAGTGTCCAGTTGATTCCAAGATTTTCTTCAAGTATTATTTATGTAATGACTGTAACCACAACGGATTTACTTTGTTGCTTAACAAGTGACACATATAACAAGCCATGAGAGCATTTTTGCCATCAATCTAGCTAAATTTTATGCTCATTCTCAATTTCATACACCTTGGTTATTAGAGTTAAAACCAATTCACTAAAATTACAGATAAATGATTAGCCCTTGCAATCCATAAGTATCTGGAGAATCTCCGAAAATTTATGGTTGTCAACAACATCGGCTTCAAGCAGGAAACACTGGCGATTATAAGCTAGTCTATTTTCCAACACAAGCAAGGGATTTTTTGTAGTTATATGATTATTGAGAATAGCGCTAGTAGTTCAAACAAAAAGTTGCTCGGTTTTGATGTCAAAACTTTGACAACCAATTGTCGTGCAATAAATGTGTTCAAGGCAATATTTGCTGTTCTCCCGATCGCTTTGGCATTGCCTGTAGATGCCTTACAAGTAAAGGTGACTCCCATTAATCCAAAATTAGGGGATACACTTTCAGTGGAGATTAATCTAGATAATCCAGAAAATGGTACAAACCCAACAGTAGCTAGTGGTAAGAATACATACCCAGCCTTTGAAATTGCACCCAATCAGTATCGGGCTTTTGTTCCGACAACTCCATTAGAAACAGCTGGAAATAGAACACTTCGGATTGCGGGAGATGGTCAAGTACAAAACTTGGCAGTGAATGTGCTTAATCGCAAATTCCCCGTACAACGCATTACTTTGCCACCAGGCAAAGCCGGAGTGGATGCTACAGAATATGAACTGAAGCGCGTAGCAGCTTTTAAAGCGCTACAAACACCAGAAAAGTATTGGAATGGAGTATTCCTAAAGCCAAATGCAGGGCGAATGAGTACAAACTATGGTGTACGTCGCTACTATAATGGTACATTTGCAAAGGACTACTATCATCGTGGTCTTGACTACGCTGGTGCTACCGGCTCACCAGTAATTGCCCCAGCTGATGGGCGAGTTGCTTTGGTAGGTAGGGTATCCCAAGGGTTTCGGATACACGGTAACGTAGTTGGCATTGACCACGGTCAAGGAGTAACCAGTATTTTCATGCACCTAAGTCGTATTAACGTTAAAGAAGGTGATTTTGTGAAAGCTGGTCAACTAATTGGTGCAGTCGGTTCAACGGGTGCTGCTACAGGGCCACATCTACACTGGGGTTTGTATGTCAACGGACAGTCTATTGATCCAAAACCTTGGCAAACTAAAGTCGTTAACTAGTAGAGGCGGAATTAATCACGTCTGTGCATAATTTGTATATTTTTTGCTGATAATTAGGCAAAACAAATTGAATTGATACCGTCCCTACCTTGCTTGGCTAACATAAATGATGATAAGCATTATGAGCATCGAAAAAATTGTAGAACAAGCTCTCCAGGATGGTTATTTGACACCAGCAATGGAAGCAGAAGTCGGTAGAATCTGTGACAACGCCTCTGAACTCTCAATTGAAGAGTATATGGCGCTGGATCGGCTGATGGGTGCGCTATTGACTGGTGAGGTAGTGGCGGTACCTCGCAAACAATTCATTAACGTTATGGAAGAATTAGTGCTAACAGAAGCGATCGCACGAGTCGCAGAAATTGAAGCCACGAGCGAAAGTTCTCTAGATGTCGGAGATATTGCTGCTTACGCTCTCAATCGCCTACCACCTTTGTATGCTACTACAGAAGAAGGTGCTAACTTCCAGCGCCAAACAGCTCAGGCACAACTGCAAGACTTAATTTCTCAGCAAGTAAGCGAGGCAATTAACCGTTACCTCGATCGACCCAACTTCTTCCCAGAACGGCAAGCTTTGGGTAAAAACACTGGGAATGAGGTTGTACGCCAAGTTAGTGCTTTACTACAAACTTATGCACCTAACTTTGAGCAAAAATTATAATTATTAAGAGTCATTAGTCATTAGTCATTAGTCATTTGTTTTAGATAAAGGACAAAAGACTAATGACTCTTAATTCATTAATCACGTACTACGACTGTTGTACCTATAGTTACTTGCTCATACAACAATCGGACATCAGCATTACGCATTCTTAAACAACCGTGGGATACAGCCGTTCCTACTAGGTCAATATCTGGCGTGCCATGAAAGCCAATTTCATTCCGTCCATCTGACCAAAAACCAATCCATCTGTCTCCCAAGGGACTATCCGTACCAGCTTGAAATACTTTGCCCGTAATTGGGTGACGCCAGATTGGATAGTGCCGCATGTGGATCACTTGGAAAGAACCTGTAGGGGTTTCCCAACCTTTCTTACCAACAGCAATGGGGTAGCTGGCTATTACCTCATCCCCTGCGTATACATAAGTGCGGCGATCGCTTAAATCAACCACCACTTGCGTCTTAGTATTTGCCAACCGATTAGATGGTATTTGTTGAGCTGAAGCCTGAGACCATAGACTTTTTGGCCAACTATCCACAACTGGATTTTGTCTTTCTACTTGCGCCACTAGCCGCGTCTGATTTGGTAGTTCAGTTGCTTTAGCGACATTATTCTTAATAATTTTGGGCTGAGTTTGAGGCTTAATATTAGGAGACTTGAGTGTAGAAACCCCCCGAACTGCATTCTTCTTAATTATTTTTGACTTAGTTTGAGACTTAATAGCAGAATACTTGAGTGTAGAAGCCCTACGGGTGGTTGCTTTCGCTAAATTCTTCTTAATTATTTTTGATTTAGTTTGAGGCTTAATCGCAGAGGACTTTGGTGTAAACGTCCTCTGGGCAGTCGAGCCTTGGGTAGCTTCATCATCTGGCACAGATGCACCCAACGCAATTTCCCCTAAATTTACCTGGGAAAGATTTTTATAGACTCCCTCTGGCCGGCTTCCCTTAAGATTGGTTTGGATAGAATCTCGCCGCATCGAAGTAGATACAGACTTTTCAGACTGCCGTTCCGCCGTAGTAATGCGCCAATGGACAGCTAAGGATAAAAATGCTGTACCAAAACAAAGCAGCATTACCATACGCCCTACAGATTCATTTCTTACCATTGCCATCGCCTATTGTTTATCCCTGACATATTCAGCCGAGTAATTGGGTGAGTTCATCATCCGAACATCAAAAATTTATCAATACTTATCATTTCTGCGATAAATCTGCCAACACCTCTGGGCACACTAAGACTATGCGAATTGTTCCAGCGGCAAAACTCTAGGTGAGCAACCTCATTTCTCAGAAGTTCTGCGGGTCGTAAGCCTTTAATAAGACTTTCTGGTAGAACTTTTGAAATGTAGCAATCAATCATTAATGGTGTAGGTGAAAGAAAAACCATGTTTGAAAAACTATTGCTAGCAGTCACAATTACATTTTCCCTCAATTTCTTTTTTCAAGTTCGCGTACCAGAGCAACATAACTCTAGTACTGCCTACGGCCCACAACCAGAACAATCAGTAACTATTCTGGTAACAAAATCAAAAAATTAAATCACCATCCTAGCAACTACAGCAACCCAACTTCCAGAAATTATCACCTGAATTTTAAAAGTATCAAGAAGCTATAATTACAAAATTTTATCTTTATCCTTATAACCAGATTTAATTATTTTTATCAAGCGTATATACCCAGTTGCTAAAAGTATCGAAGTGTGCATAAAATTAGAATTTTATTTTGTTAGCAAAAACTGCCGCGACCAAAAGGAACAAGGGTTTAAGTTTAGCTAGTCTCCAAATCTCTGCTACCGTTCTCCTGCAAGACGCTCGATAGCGCAGTGTTAGCGAAGCGGTAGCGAGGTACGAGCGTCCGTAGGAGCGTCTGATTCCCTACCGCTACGCTATCAGTGTATATCTGTTGCAAGAGCAACTTGCCCCCCCGTTGAAAGTCCTGAGTGCTGAGTGAGGAGTTATGAATTCTCCCCCTGCCCCCTGCCAGGGCAACAATGAGAGCAGTATAAGAAAAAATTGACTCTGCTTATCGCTATAAATGTATCCAAAATTGTATGCTTCAGTGTTCCAGTAATAAATCCGTCACCTGAGCATGGAACTTCTACCCCATTAGCAGGTCTAATAGATAGGGATGATTTAGAGCCAGTACGATCTATGAGTCAATCGATTACTGTATCCTGGTCAACGGTTGATGCAAAGTATCCAGAAGCATCAGTGCAAGTTGACAAACTCCCTAACCACGATTTAATTTTGCGCTGTCAAGCCGGACTGCGACCAGATCGTGCTGCCTTTGCAGAACTATTACGCCGCTATCAAAGTCAAGTTGATCGAGTTCTATACCACCTGGCTCCAGATTGGGCTGACAGAGCCGATTTGGCTCAAGAAGTTTGGATTCGAGTGTATCGGAATATTAACCGATTACAAGAGCCTGCTAAATTTCGGGGCTGGTTAAGCCGTATTGCCACCAACTTGTTTTACGACGAGTTACGGAAACGCAAGCGGGTGATGAGTCCTTTGTCACTGGATGCTCCTCGTTCGTTAGAAGACGGCGAGATGGATTGGGAAATCGCCGGCGATACTCCCGGCCCTGAGGAAGAACTGACAACTAGAGAATTTTACGAGCAATTGCGGGAAGCGATCGCGGATTTACCAGAAGTTTTTCGTACTACCATCGTCCTGAGAGAAATCGAAGGTATGGCTTATGAAGAAATTGCCGAAATCACTGGAGTTTCCTTAGGAACTGTGAAGTCAAGAATAGCCAGAGCTAGATCGAGGTTGCAAGCTCACTTGCAGAATTATCTAGACTCCTAATTTACAGGATCTTGCCTCTGCCCAATGGCAGAATTTAAGCATAGATTAAGAATTACCATAAAGACGTAGATAGCTTCTGCCTTTAGGATGAAAATTGGCTAATTTTCCCGCAATTCTCGCCCAGTTTACCCGTGTATGAATTGGTAATAATGTTAAGATGACTACTGATTCTCAGTTTTACGACCGTTCTCCTTTGCAACTTCCTCAAAATTTGTCAGATGGAATGGCCAATCATACCAATGAATCAACGGGTCTTATGGATATGGTGAAGCGCGATCGCTTCGAGTTATTGAGTGCTTATCTTGATGGTGAAGTTACAGCCACCGAACGCAAGCAAGTAGAAGAATGGCTGGCAAATGATGCCTCAGTTCAATGCTTGTATGCCCGACTGTTAAAACTGCGCCAAGGCTTGCGGACGCTCCCAGTGCCCACAGCCCAACAATCACCAGAAGTAACAGTTCAACAAGTATTGACACGTTTGCACCGCCGCTCCCGTCTAAACTGGATGGTGGGAGGTGCTGCTGTTGCTGCTTGTGCGATCGGCGTTGTATCTGGTTTCGTCGGTGGCGGTTCAAGAGTGCCGCAACTGGCACAACGACCAGAAACAGAACCGATACAAACCTCCTCAGCGTCTATAGTTCCCCCTTCGCCGCTGATGGTGGGACTAAATAACCCGGTAATTGAAATTCCGAAAGCAGCAGTAGCCTCACCAGAAAATTCAATTCGTCAGGTACAGCCGCAACGCCACGACCCCAAACAAGACATCAATTAATCGCAAAGTTTACAGTTCAAAATTTTACTCTAGGGTTAAACCAAAGCCGCTCCACCAGCCGTCAGGTTGGAGGAAGCCTCCTAATTGCTCAACTTGCTCTAGAGTTATTAAATAAAACCAAGCCCAACTATAAGAGAGCGACTGTGGCTCATAAACCTCGATAATTTGCCGATTATAGAGGTTTTCTGGTGTTTGTCTATGGGGCTGATAATCTTCCAGCACATCTAAACTCATTCAAAATTTTTAGAGTTGGAAAAAGAAAGCAAATATCCGTAAACTTTGCTATCATCTAGTGCCATCGCTGGGTAGCTCATTGGCAGAGTAAACAATTTTCCTTGTACAAAAGCTTTTTTTACATTTACCTACATTTCCAGCACAGTATCTTTCTATCATGTGACACTTCTCCCAATCTCTCTACCAATCTACTGCACCCTCCAAACTTTGGCTCTGACAGCAAAAATAAGGTGTAGATGTCTAGATTGCATTGTCCTGTCGATGGTTTACTAATTTTTCTAATTGTCCGATACCTAGAAAGTAGATGACCCTTATTTATGAATTTACTATTTTGTTATTCTGTCAATGCGTAAATCCTAGTAATTTATCCATCAATATTTATTGACAGACCACTAGTACCGCAAGGCGGAATTCAAAATTCAAAATTCAAAATGAATGCAGCGTAAGCTTTCTTTCTTTTTACTTTTGCCTTCTTGTACTAGGATTTCCCTTTCGGAATTGACCCTTCAATTCCCTCAACATACCAATCCATCGCTAGTTGTCCCCGATCATCCAACACCTTACCCTTTGGCACTCGCACTACCCCTTTTTGGTCTTTCATCGGGCCATTAAAAGGGTGTGCAGTACCCTGAATAAACTCATCGCGCTTCGCATACACTAGTTGTTGCACATCAGCCGGAATCGCCTCATTCATTGGGGAAATATCCACCATTCCTTGACCAATACCATCCCAAATATTTTGAGACTTCCAAGTATTACTCATTACAGCTAAAGCTTTATCTGTATAGAATTTGCCCCATTTATTAATAGCTGATGTCAGGTGGGCTTTTTGACCAAACTTACTCATATCAGTGTTGTAGCCAAAAGCATAAATACCTTTTTCCTCAGCCAATTGGACAACAGCACTAGAGTCGGTGTGTTGTGTTAATATATCTGCACCTAAATTGACCAAAGCTTGAGCCGCATCTCTTTCTTTAGCTGGATCGTACCAATTTTGCACCCAAAGTACCTTAACTTTTGCTTGGGGATTTGTTAACCGTACACCTTGAGTGAATGCACTGATTCCTCTGATTACTTCTGGAATTGGGTATGCGCCAATAAAACCAACTAAATTTGATTTTGTCATCTTGCCAGCAATCATGCCAGTTAAGTAACGCGGTTCTTCAAAGCGTCCCAGATAGGTGCCAACATTGGTAGCACGTTTGTATCCTGTACAGTGTTCAAAGACAACATCACTAAAGTCTTTGGCAACTTTAATTGTTGGGTTCATGTACCCAAAGGAAGTTGTAAAAATCAACTTGTTACCATCTAATGCTAATTGGCGAATTACCCTTTCAGCGTCAGCACCTTCTTTGACGTTTTCAACAAAGGTAGTTTTTACCTTATCCTGAAGAGTGGCTTCCATGTCTCTGCGACCTAAATCATGGGCATAAGTCCAGCCAAAATCACCCACAGAGTCCACATAGACAAATCCCACCTTGAGAGGTTCATTTACCGCCACAGGTGACGCTGAAGGAGACGCCTCACCCTGCGATTTGGTGGAATTTCTGCCTTGAATACAACTAGTTAAGGCAAAGCTAGATCCTGCTAAAGTGAGATACTTTAGAAAATTCCGACGATCCATATTTTATCTATGGGGTTTAGTTGGTGAAAAAGATTTTTCTGATTTCTAGTCATAACAGCCACACTCCACACTATTGACTTAATTTTAGCTCTTGTTTTTTGCCTTAAACTTACTAAACAATGTTTGAATTGGGCATGGAGCATGGGGCATGAGAAATGTGGACAAGTGGGACAATGAGGATAAGAGAAACAAGAAAAAAGTTTCTTTTCCAATTCCCAACTTTCTTAATCTGGAGGTTTTGAATGAATTTATTTGAGCTTTTAGTGGGGGAAGACAATCATCCAGCGCTAGTTACGGCTGAGGGGCGATCGCTAACTTATCAGCAATTGCGCGACAATGTTCTTGGACTAGTAACCCAACTCAACAGCTTTGGATTGAAACGGGGAGAACGTATTGCCATTGCGATGAGTAACGGTTCGCCAATGGCGATTACCTTTTTGGCTGCTGCTTTATGTGGCACTGCTGCACCCTTAAATCCCAAATACAAGCAAGAAGAATTTGCCTTTTACTACCAAGATACCCAAGCAAAAGCACTGATTACGTTATCTGAGGGGTCAGAAGCAGCCATTGCCGCTGTCACACCCGATATGATACTGATTAATGCCAAGGTAAACACTGATGGCACATTAAGCTTTGAATTAGTCAAAGAGAAACTTCCCCCCTGCTCCCCGCCCCCTGCTCCCTTGCCTCAGTCTGATGATATAGCGATGATTCTCCATACTAGCGGCACTACGAGTCGTCCCAAGCGTGTGCCAATTCGTCATCGCAACTTAATCGCTTCAGCCAATAACTTCATTGGTGCTTACTCACTCACAGCCGCAGATACGACACTTTGTCTAATGCCCCTGTTCCATATTCACGGATTGGTGGGCTGTTTGCTGGCAACTCTGGCATCGGGCGGTACACTAGTTTGTCCCAATGGTTTCAATGCCCTGGAGTTTTGGAAACTGGTAGATACCTACAAACCCACCTGGTACTCCGCAGCGCCAACTATGCACCAGACAATTTTGGCACGCGCTAGCCGCAACACAGAAATTGTTAAAGCTAATCGCTTTCGTTTTATTCGCTCTAGTAGCGCTTCTTTGCCCCCGGTTATCATTGAACAGCTAGAGGCAACTTTGAATGCTCCAGTGGTAGAAGCTTATAGCATGACTGAAGCATCTCACTTAATGACCACTAATCCCCTACCGCCAAAAGTCAGGAAACCGGGTACTGTCGGTTATGGCTTCGGTGTTGAAGTAGGGATTATGGACTCTAAAGGCAACCTATTATCTCAGGGAAGCTTGGGTGAAGTGGTGGTAAAAGCACCCAATGTTATAGATGGCTACGAAAATAATACAGAAGCTAACGCCACTGCTTTTGTAAATGGTTGGTTCCGCACAGGAGATCAAGGTACTGTGGACGAAGATGGCTACCTCCGCTTGACTGGACGCATTAAAGAATTGATTAATCGGGGTGGGGAAAAAATTTCTCCCTTAGAAGTGGATGATGTCTTGTTGCGTCATCCCGCAGTCGCCGAAGCCTTAGCTTTTGCTGTCCCCCACAAATCTTTAGGAGAAGATATCCACGCCGCTGTGGTTCTGAAAGCAGAAGTTAGCGAAAAAGAACTTTTAACTCACTGTTCAAACATGCTGGCAGACTTCAAAGTTCCCAAGCAAGTTCACATTTTAGATCAACTACCTCGTGGTGCTACCGGTAAACTACAACGGTTGGCGATGGCGAAATTGTTGAATATTGGGGCGTAGGGAGTGGGGAGAAAGATGGCGCTGCTCAAAAATGCTGCTAAAACCGATCTAGAAAATAATAGTCTTATTGCATGGGACGACATAAAAAAGGAAATCGCTAACGAAAGAAAAAAGGACGTAGCGTGACTTACAAAGTTAAATTTACCAAAGGTGCTAGAAAAATGTTTAGATAACTATCCCAATAATTACAAGACCACATACAACCCAAAATAGATGAATTGGCTATAGAACCACGTCCCAATAGAGTTAAAAAGTTACAGGGTGAAGAAAATTCATATCGAATTAGAGTAGGCGATTATCGAGTTATATCATGTCCGCTTAATCACTTATGATATGTCATTGCGAGTGGAACGAAGCAATCACAGAATCATTGCGATTACTTCACTCCGCTATCGCTGCGTACCCTGCGGGAACGCCAAGAGCAAACGTAATGACAAGTATTTAGTCGGATATGATATTAGATATTTTCGATGATGTTTTCTTGGTAAAAATTGTAGATGTTTGACATCGTAGCAAGGTTTATAAATTACCAACCCCCTACCGCGCCAATCTGCTTACCATCAAAGCAACCATTAATCAACGCCTCAAACGACACCTTTATTCTATTTTGTTAAAAAGTCTTGAATGCAGTTGACAAATTCATTTAATTCTGAAATTAAGTTAGTAGTACCTCTTAGGTCTTGATCGTTAGCTAGTTGTTCTAGTTTGTCAGCGGCTAGATACATAGCTGTGGCTCCAATGTTGGCACTAGCACCTTTAAGGTGATGGGCTTCTCGTGCTATTTGCTCAAAGTTATTATGTGCGATCGCTATTTTAATGACCTCTAAACGTGGTTTAATATCTTCAACGCATAATTGCAATAGATTTAGTTCAAATTCTTGATCATTTCCCGATATCTGATGCAACTGTTCCCAATCAATTGCTAGATTGTCTGTGCCGTTGTTTGTGGTGGAAACTACTTGTTCATACACAATTGACTCTTGTTGGGAAGAAATCACGCCTGTCCAATGCTCTAAGGTGGCAGCCAATTTTTCTTTAAAAACTGGCTTACTCAGATAGTCGTCCATTCCGGCATTGAGACACGTTTGTTGGTCTTCTTTCATCACATTCGCCGTCATCGCAATCACCACAGGACGATGACCCAGTGCAAAAGCGTCCTCTTGCCAACGATGAATTTCTTTTGTGGTTTCTAAACCGTCGAGAATTGGCATTTGGCAATCCATTAAAATCAAATCGTAAGGAATTTTTTCTAATAGCTGCAAAACTTCCTTGCCATTGGCAACGACATCGGCTTTATAGCCCAAACTCTGGAGTTGCTTCAAGGCTACTTTCTGATTCACCAAATTATCTTCTGCTAGGAGAATTCTTAACTTCGATTTAGCAGATGGGTTAGAGAAAGCGGCAGTAAGAATGTCTGAAGTTTCTAGACTCTGGATTTCTTTAGTAGCCTCTTGTTCTGATTCCGACTGCACTCCTAAAATAGTCATGATGGTATCAAGGAGTCGTGATGGTCTAATGGGTTTGACCAAATAAGCCGCAAACCCAATTTTGAGTGCCTGCTGCACTTCATCCCGTTGATTATTAGAGGCGATCATAATCAAAGGGATCTCAGCAAGTGCAGAATTAGCTTGAATTTGTTCTTTGATTGTCATGCCATCAGTTTGGGGTATTTGCATATCAATCAAGGCGATATGATATGGTTTCCCCTGCTCACAAGCTTGCTGAATAACTTTCAGGGCCGCAGCAATATTGTCAACACGATCTACCATCATTCCCCAATGAGTAGCTTGATGGGAGATAATTTTACAATTAGTAGCGTTGTTATCGACCATTAACAAGCGGTGATTTTGTAAAAGTGGGCGTTCGCCCTTGGCGTTGGCGAAGCTATCGCATTTTGGCAAAACAGGCTCAACTTGTTTGGTAAAAAGTATCTCAAACCAAAAATTAGATCCTTTCCCTATCTGACTTTCTACCCCAATCACTCCTCCCATCAAGGTTACAAGCTGTTTACAAATAGCTAATCCCAAACCAGTACCACCATATTTACGAGTGGTAGAAGCATCCACTTGAGTAAATGGCGTAAAGAGTTTGCGTTGGTCCTCAGGGCTAATACCAAGACCTGTATCTGTGATGTCAAAATGGATGGTGGCTGTAGTCGAAGAAAAGGAACGCAATTCGGCTTGCACTAATACTTCGCCAGCGCTGGTAAACTTGATCGCATTGCTGATTAAGTTCATCAGAATTTGCCGCAGCCTACCGGTATCTCCTTTGAGGTGAGTGGGGACGTTATGCTCAATCAGTGCAGCAATTTCTAATCCCTTGTTATGGGCTGAGGGAGCTAATAATTCCACCACTTCTTCTACACAAGTGGATAGATCAAAATCTAGAGTTTCGAGAGCCATCTCTCCAGCTTCAAGTTTAGAAAGATCCAAAATTTCGTTGATTAAACTTAAAAGGGCGTCTCCACTACTGCGAATTGTTTCGATAAAATCTCGCTGTTCTGCGTCTAAGGGAGTATCTAATACCAAACTGGTCATTCCCAATACAGCGTTCATCGGAGTTCGAATTTCATGACTGATATTTGCCAAAAAGGCACTTTTCATTTGAGAAGCTAATTCCGCTTGGCGACGGGCAATTTCCAGTTCTTTTCGCTGACGAGTTTCTGCTGCTAATAGTTGGGCTTGGACTAAGGCAATACCTACTTGGTCAGCTATTTGTCGCAAAAGATGAGTTTCAAAGCTAGACCAGTGGTGGGAATCGTCACACTGATGAACTATGAGCAAACCGCGCAGTTCTTCTTTGACAAGAATGGGCACAACTAAATTAACTTTGACCCCAAACTGTTGGATTAATTCTAGATGGCTTTGTTCAACTTCCGGCAGAGCCAAGTTATTTAGCTCTAAAATCTGTCCTTGACGGTACTGCTGTAGATAATATTGTTGTAGATATTCCGCTTGTAAATAAAGGGGAGTAATATTTTGCTCTTTGATTGCTGGTAAGCCAGAAACTACTGCTTCAGTAACGGTGGTTGCAGACTCATCTGGCAAAAACTGATATATCAAAACTCGGTCAGTCTGGAGAATCTTTTGTACCTCCTCAACAGTGATTTGGAGAATTTCTTCGATTTCCAAAGACTGACGAATTTTGAGGGTAATTTCGGTAAATAGTTGCGATCGCAAATTTTGGCGTTGTATTTCTTCTTCAGCTAGTTTACGCTGGATAAATTGCCCCACTTGTTCACCGATATAATTCATTGTTTTGACCAAATCTTGGTCAGGGGGATGGATTTCACGGTTGAAGCAGGTAATGACACCGAGGATTTTATGGTCGCTGCGGATTGGAAAACCAAAAGCTGCGTGTAGTCCTACTTGAGCAGCAATTTTGAAGTTAGGAAAATTCATATCTTTAACGATATCAGCGATCCAAACAGGTTCAGAACTAGCCCAAACCTGTCCAGGTAGTCCAATTCCTGGCGCAAAGGTGGTTTGTCGCTTTAGTGATTCAAACTCCTGCATTTCCAGGGATGTTTTATGCCAGATATCGAGAAAACGCAGCACGTTTGCTTGCTCATCGACCATCCAAATTTCACCCAAATCCCATACCAAACTCTCACAAATTCCTTGCAAGATTTGGCGAGTAGCTTCGCCGATTGTGGCGGACTCTGCTAAGACGCGGGTTGTAGCATATTGGGCAGTTAGATGCTGTTGTGCGCGTTTGTGATTGGTAATGTCAATACCAGTACTAACGATGTATTCTACTGATCCTTCATAGTCTTTTAAGAAGGTATTCGACCAGGCAATCAGTCGTCGACTGCCATCTTTCATTACCCAATGGTTTTCGTACTCCAAGAAGCCTTTACCCGTTAGCAATTGCTTAAAAACTGCTTTGACTGGCTCCAATTCTTCAGGAAGTAGGAATAAGTTCCAGAAATACCTACCCCTCACCTCATCGAAGGAGTAACCGGTTATTTGCTCACAAGCTTGATTGAAACGAACGATTTTTCCTTGACTGTCGAGAACTATTACCAACATGCCGACTGTATCAAGGATTGCTGAGATAAAATTGCGTTCTTGATTTAAGGTTTCTTCTGCCTTTTTCCGCTCTGTAACCTCACGATAGATGAAGTAGTAGACTACAACAAGAACAATAAAACTTAGGCAGATTGCGATCGCAAGTATCAGAATTGTGTTACGAATTCGAGCTTTTGCTGTTTGTAATTGCTGCTGAAGCTGTTCCCTTTGCTCGTCCACCATCTCATTGATCGCCTTGCGGATATCATCCATGAGATTTTGCTGATTATTTTTCTGTAGTACTTGCAACGCCGTCTCTAATCCCTTATTCTGGCGCAAGTCGATAGTCTGTTGTAGTTCAGCAAGTTTAGCCGTGATGAGAAATTCAAGTGTTGCAATCTGCTTTTGTTGGTTCGGTTGATCTGCTGTTAAACCCTTCAGCTTGGCAATTTCTTGATCGACGTTAGCGAGTGCTGTTTGATAAGGTTTTAGATAAATTTGTTGCCCAGTGAAGAGGTAACTACTTTGTCCCGTCTCGGCATCTTTGATTTGGGACAGTAGTTTTTCTAAGCTGTTAATTTTTTTATAAGTCTTTTTTATTAGACTGCGATTATTAGTAGATACTCTTGTATTTTGATAAGAAACCACGCCAATCATAACTACCATTGCCGACGCCAAAGCCAAACCTGCTGCAATCTTTTTGAAAAATTCCTTGCCTAGCCTCTGCGCCTGTTTGCCTTTTTTGGTAACAAGTACCAAACTTGCTAAATTTCGGCGCAGTTCCAGTTGCTTAATGACATGACGACCTAAGGTTCGCAATGCCTCCAGTTGTTCTGGATTAAGTTCTCGTGGTACGTAGTCAATTACACACAGGGTTCCTAGCGCGTACCCCTCAGCGTTAGTCAAAGGTACACCAGCATAAAACCGAATATTTGGGTCAGATATTACCAGTGGGTTTGTAGCGAATCGTTCGTCATTTGTGGCATCAGGCACAACCAAAATGTCAGGCTGGAGTATGGCATGGGCACAGAATGCAAAATCTCGGTGTGTTTCTAGAGCTTCCATTCCGACTTTTGACTTGAACCACTGGCGATTTGTATCAATTAAGCTAATTAAGGCAATAGGAGTCTGACAAATATACGAAGCTAAACGGGTAAGGTCGTCAAAGGCGGCTTCAGATGGCGTATCCAGAATCTTATATTGTAAAAGCGTCTCAATTCTCTGTGCTTCGTTATCAGGTAATGGTGCTTTCATCCGTGAGCCTTATCTACATTCTGGGGATTGGGGAGCAGGGAGCAGGGAGTAGGGAGCAAGGAGCCAGAGGAGAAAGAGGTCATTTTTCATTCTCCCCCTTGCCCCCTGCACCCCGACCCTCTGCCTCTTTTCAATGCCCAATCCCCATTTGGTCAACAAACTTACTTTAATTAATGACAATAGTTTAGTTAAAAGCGTTAGCGTAATTTCACTGAGTTCGATTTATTAAATAATCGGTCAAATGATTAAGTCACTACTGTATTTTTTGTGGGCTGGTTTCTTTGAAATTGGGGGTGGCTACCTGATCTGGTTGTGGTTGCGCGAGGGGAAGCCTTTCTGGTGGGGTCTATTGGGAGGAATTGCTTTAGCTTTCTACGGGGTTCTTGCAACTCTCCAGCCGACAAATTTTGGCAGAGTATATGCAGCTTATGGCGGCGTGTTTATTGCAATGGCAACGCTTTGGGGCTGGAAGGTAGACGGGGTAACTCCAGACCGTTACGACTTAATCGGAGTATGTTTAGCTTTAGCGAGTGTATTAATTATCATGTTTACTCCGAGAAATTAAGTAAATTTTCTATATTATTTTTGACCAATAGCTTTTATATTGTTCCCTTTAAAACAGATGATAATCTCACGCAAAATTGCAAAAGTTTTTTTGCAACTAAGCGATGAGAATCAGGCAAGTAGATATCTACGCGTTCATACGGGAGATATGAAGAGAACTCATGAGATATTTTTTGTGTAAATTTCCTGAGAATACTGGCTATAATTTACAATATTTATCTATTCTCAGAATTATTTTGGTTTGTAACAGTAAGTAACTAAAAATTTGGAATTTTGTAGTGCTTGAATAAAATGCTATTCTTCTAAAAAAAAGATGCAATCATTGCATCAATACACCCTTATTTCGATCTTGGCAACTACAATCAGGATTATATTTTTGTTAACATTTCCAGAAAATTCAGGTTAAGTAACTTTAAAGACAAAAATGTGAAACTAAAAGTAATCAAATGTAGTTAAGTATACAAATCATCGGTGCTTAGGAAGAGAAAGAAGTGTTGAAGAAATTTGTGATCGTTGGGGCTATGACCCTACTGTTTTTGGCAGGGCCGTTGATGGGTAATGCTTTTGCCCAAACCCCTGCTGCTGCTGCTCCACCTACTGCTGATACTGGAGATACAGCATTTATGCTGATTTCAGCAGCGCTCGTACTACTAATGACACCAGGATTGGCATTTTTCTATGGTGGATTTGTGCGATCGCGCAACGTCTTAAACACATTGATGATGAGCTTTGTGTTAATGGCAATTGTGGGAGTTACCTGGATTCTCTGGGGCTATAGTCTTTCTTTTGCGCCAGGTTTACCCTTTATCGGTGGATTGCAGTGGCTTGGGTTGAATGGTGTCGGGTTAGAAGTCACCGATTATCTTAAAGGGTCAAATCCGCCGGAAGTCGTCTCTTATGCCGGAACGATACCCCACCAGGCATTCATGATCTATCAAGCCATGTTTGCGATTATCACCCCAGCCTTAATTTCTGGAGCGATCGCAGAACGGATGAGTTTCCGCGCCTATTCACTGTTTGTCCTACTGTGGTCAACCTTTGTTTACGCCCCTCTAGCTCACATGGTATGGGCGAAAGGTGGATTTTTAGGTTTGTATGGTGGATTGGGTGCCCTCGACTTTGCAGGTGGCACAGTAGTTCATATTAGTTCCGGTGTTTCAGCCCTAGTAGCAGCGATCGTCCTTGGTCCCCGGAAAACCCATCCCGATCGCCTTAGCCCACCGCACAACGTTCCATTTATTTTGTTAGGTGCTGGCTTGCTGTGGTTTGGTTGGTTCGGCTTCAACGCTGGTAGTGCCCTATCAGTTGCTAGTGGAACTTCTGGCACTGTAGTTACAAATTTGGCAACCACAGCCTTTGTCGCCACCAATGCAGCAGCGGCGGCGGCGGCTTTAATGTGGTTAATTTTAGAAGCAGCTTTGCGGGGTAAACCAACCGCCGTGGGAGCAGCGACAGGAGCCGTTGCTGGTTTAGTTGGCATTACTCCCGCCGCCGGATTTGTCACACCGCTATCAGCGATTTTAATTGGTTTCATCACCGCCTTTGTTTGCTTCTATGCCATTAGTTTTAAGCACAAGCTAGAAATTGACGATGCTTTAGATACCTATCCCGTGCATGGGGTTGGTGGTACAGTAGGGGCAATTTTAACCGCAGTCTTTGCCACGACTCAAGTCAACGGTGGAGGTAAAGAAGGAGTGCTGCGTGGTAATCTTGGTGAATTGGGAGTTGAGCTAGTAGCAATTGCCGTTGCTTATGCGATCGCAGGTATTGGTACGTGGATTATTCTCAAGGTTATCGATGCTACAGTCGGGCTGCGAGTTAAAGAGGAAGCAGAATTGCAAGGTTTAGATATCAACGAACACGGCGAAGAAGGTTACAACTCCGAGTTTGGCGATCGTCCGACTCAGTAGGGAGTAGGGAGTCATTCAATTTTGGATTTTAGATTTTAGATTTTAGATTTTTCTTTCAATCCAAAATTCAAAATCCAAAATTGGGCTAATTTGCGATCGCTAGCGTTAAAATTTGATTCAAATAATTGGTAAATTTCGCTAGTCGTGTCTACTTCTTTTAAAACCTTTCCTCTCTGGGCATTTTTCTCGCTGTTAACCAACGGCATCCTAATGTTGGCGGTCATTCTGCTAATTTGGCAACAGCAGAGATTGGCCGCTTTTTTTGGGATAGTAACATCCCCACAGGCAATCAACCTAAATAGCGATCGCCCAATTGCTACACCTGATTTAGGTCGCCGTCACCAACTCACTTACCAGGAGTGGGTAGATATTCTCAAGCAAGAAGCCAAGGTGGCTGCTGACCAACGTCCTCCGCATTTAAGCATCCTGGCGGGAGATTCTTTGAGTTTGTGGTTTCCTCCTGAGTTATTACCTGAGGGTAAAAGTTGGCTCAATCAAGGAATTTCTGGCGAAACCAGTAATGGTCTCTTGAAAAGATTAACAATATTTAACCGCACCCAGCCAGAGGTGATTTTTGTGATGATTGGCATTAATGACCTTATTCGGGGGATGAGTGATGGAGAAATTTTAGATAATCAACGGCAAATTATCAATTACCTACGAAAGACACATCCCACAGCACAAATTGTTGTTCAGTCGATTTTGCCACATGGGGCAGAGGATGCAACCTGGAAAGGACGAGGAAACTTGTTGGCTGTTGCCAATAGTCGCATTCGCGAGTTGAATCAGCAACTACAAAGCATCTGTACCAAAAAAGATGTCAAATATCTCGATTTACATCCCCTGTTTACCAACAAACAAGGAAATCTCCGCCGCGAATTTACTACTGATGGCTTGCACTTAAGTCCAGAAGGTTATATAGTTTGGCGTTCTGCATTGCAGATTTATAGCGAGATCGAATTAAAACCCCAGCAAGAAAAAGAGGGTAAAAGGTTAAAGGGGAAAGGGTAAAGGCATTAAATCCTTTTACCTCTTATCCTTTTGCCTTCCCCCCCCCTCTGATAATATCTTTGAATACAACTCTGTATAAATCGCGTCTGGGCACGAGAAAATAATAAATAGTGGTTTAAGTAGACAAATCTCATGGATACAAAAGCTTTTAAGCGCAGCCTCCAACATTCAGAAAATTACAATCGCAAGGGCTTTGGTCATCAAGCAGAAGTTGCTACTCAGTTGCAGTCAGAGTATCAGAGTAACTTGATTCAAGAAATTCGCGATCGCAATTACACTCTACAACGGGGCAATGTGACAATCCGACTAGCAAAAGCCTTTGGCTTTTGCTGGGGTGTAGAACGAGCTGTAGCAATGGCTTACGAAACCCGTCAGCACTTCCCTACAGAAAAAATTTGGATTACTAACGAGATTATCCACAACCCTTCTGTAAATCAGCGGATGCAGGAAATGGAAGTAGAATTCATCCCTGTTGAAGGAAAGAATAAAGACTTTTCTGTTGTTGGAACTGGTGATGTCGTCATCTTACCCGCCTTTGGGGCTAGCGTTCAAGAAATGCAGATACTTCACGATAAAGGCTGCAAAATTGTTGATACTACTTGTCCTTGGGTATCTAAAGTTTGGAATACAGTAGAAAAGCACAAAAAAATTGATTATACTTCCATTATTCACGGTAAATATAAACATGAAGAAACAGTTGCGACTAGTTCTTTTGCTGGCAAGTATTTAATAGTATTAAATTTGCCAGAAGCAGAATATGTTGCTAGCTATATTATCAATGGCGGGAACCGTGAAGAATTTTTGACCAAATTTGCTAAAGCTTGTTCAGCTGGATTTGACCCCGATCAAGATTTAGCAAGAGTTGGCATTGCCAACCAAACTACTATGCTTAAAGGTGAAACTGAGGAAATCGGTAAGCTTTTTGAGCGGACTATGTTGCAGAAATATGGCCCTATTGAGTTAAATCAGCATTTCCAAAGCTTCAACACCATTTGTGACGCTACCCAAGAACGTCAAGATGCCATGTTGGAGTTAGTGGAAGATAATTTAGATTTAATGGTAGTAATTGGTGGGTTTAATTCATCGAATACTACTCAGTTGCAACAAATTGCTTTTGAGCGGAAAATTCCTTCCTATCATATTGATACTGTTGAACGCTTGAAATCAGGAAATTCCATTGAACATCGACAATTAAATGGGCAGTTAATAACTACAGAAAACTGGTTGCCAAAGGGAGAAATTTCTGTGGGAATTACTTCTGGTGCTTCTACGCCAGATAAGGTAGTAGAAGATGTAATTGAGAAGATTTTTGCAGTCAAAAAATAGACTAAATCCCCTCTCTCCATTTCCTCCTAAAAGGAGAGAATCTGGTTGGAGGGGAATGACATTATAGTTGTTACAGCGATCAGTAGAATTTAGCTATTTAATTGTCAAAGTCTCGTTTAATTTAAGCAGCCATTGATAACATGGCTCATCAATTGGGACAATTTCCCTACGTCGCTGCGCTAAAGATTCTGTGTAAGCTATGAGCCAAGCAGAAGCAAGTTCTTGCTCAGTTGTTGTCTCTTCTGCTAATGTACGAGCAAATTGTAGCTCTACCCATTCTTTAAAAGTAACTATTTCCAGGGATATCCCAAATATTTCTTCAATTTCATTACATCTAGGCATCAGTTCATCAATTCGTTCAACTTCAAGACTTGTAACGAAACCAGCCTTTCTAACGGCGGGATGTACTTCCAATTTTTCTGATAATTCCTCAATCTCATCTCGAAAGTATGACTTACCATACTTGGCATCCCAAGCTTCCACAATTTGCCTATCCTCTAAAAGTTCAATATCACCAATGTTGCCATGCTTCTTATTAGCTGAACGCATTTGTGAAAGTGGTTTTAGCAAACTGTCGGGAAAAACTTGGTGTTCTTGCATAGCCTGCATTAAGCTATGCATAGCTATCTCCATTAAACGAGCCGCATAATCAGATTGATTAATGTGACGCAGTATGAGACTTAATGAAATGCCTTTATCAATAACTGTTGCTCCTAGAAATAAGGTCAGATCCTCAATAGTTTGTAAAGCTAATCTTCTAAAGTTATCTGCTTGATTCAGTAGTTGCGAAAGAAGATAACGCAGTGCTACTTCAGAAACTACTTCGTCTTTCTCAATTGCCTCAACAAGACTTACCCACTCAGAACGTGCGCCTCTCATGTTGGCTTTATATACAGATGAATATGGGTAATTTTCTGCTAAACTGCGTGTCATCATGAAACCATCCGCATTCAAGTTTAGTAGTTCATGTTTTCTTAACACAGGTGTAATGTATTGCGTATCGAGAGTACGCATAGAAATACCATCACACCAAGAAAAGTCTTTTGTAGCCCTACTACTGCCTTTGTGTAACCTAATACTCTGCTCTGGCTCAATTGCCTTCACGCACAACTGGAGAATTGACAAAGCTAGTAATGCTTTACCAACACCGGCAGTCACTAACTGTACAAGCCTATCTAAAAGATATTTATGTTCTTGGTTCAAAACCAAGAAATTAAGTTCCGATGAATAATCTTTGCAAAATAAAATCTGTCTTTCCAAGTAACCTGTAGATAGTTCTACCGCTATTTTCTGGTACCATATCTTTGCAGCTTGATTCATTACTCCTTCTTGAAAGTATTGAATTGTTCCATCAGGTAAGACCAACTCACTTCTGTTTATATAGACTCTCAGGTGTAGTTCATTCATGATCTGTTTATAGACTTTTGCGAAGTTGCACGCTTTTAGGATTTAGTGTAGGAAAAGCGTAAGGAATCAAATACTTACCTTTGGGAATTTGTGGGTTTGTGTTGTGATTTCTAACTTCGTAGCCCATAGTTCGTAGAGATTGAAGATAGGAGAAGACATCTTCTGCTTTCACACCCCATCGTTCTGCAAGCTCTGTAGCTGAAAGTTGGGCAGCAGTACCAATACACCTTGTTACACATTGGATTACACGCCAAAGTGGTTTAACATTTAACTGAGGATGAAAAGTTATTATTCCACTAATTCGGGCATTGTATTGGTAATATCCAGATAACTGAACTAAATCTGCTTTTCCTGTAGCTTCAGTTAACTTTTCCTCAAAAGCTTTCCAAAGAGATGTATATAACTGTGTATCAATAGCTTTCGCACAAAGCTTAACTAAAGACGTTCCCAAAACCCATTCATCATGACCGTAAGACGGATTAATATCTATCACAAATTGATCTTCTTCTTCGCAATTATCATTGATACCTGCTGTGAACAGCCAGCATGAATCATTCAAATCGTAGGATATATAAATTTTTACACCTTCAGAATTTTGTTCTGTTTTCCAAGAAAAATCAGCAGATAAAAATCTGATCATTTTTCCTTTGTCTTCGTATTTCAAACGAGGTATAGATAAGATTTTTCCAGCTTGACGTAAATCTGTAATTGCAGATTTAGCTTTTTGAGCATAAATTTCCGTTAACTTTCTTTTTCTCTGCCGAAAACCTAGTTTTTTATTCTCAGGTAAGTAACTTATAGGGAAAGGTAATTTAAATTTAATTATTTGTTCTAAAATACTAAGAGCTAAGATACGCCCAAGTTGCGGAGGCACTGAATTTCCAATTTGTTCAATGGAAACTTGCCTATTACCAATAAGCTCATAGTTATCAGGCATAGTTTGTAATCTTTTTAGCTCTGCAATCGAGAATTTCCGATTTTCCCAACTGAAAGACTAGGGAATTAGGGATTAGAGTAGTGTATTCTATCCATTTGAAAACCGCTATATATAAAATCCCCTCTCACCACACCTAACTCAAAGGGGAAAGTGTGTAGGTTGAGAGGGGATAAATCACGGTAATCTTAGCTTTCGGAAGTTTCCTGAGAGAACTTCTTATGAATAGTTCTTGTGGATTCTCCATCAGCAGCTACCGTGATCAGATAGTCCATTAAACCATCTGAAAAGGGGAGACGTAAGTGGAAAGTACCATCGGGTTTGATTTTGATGTTATGACCGCCAATGTTTACGGTTGTATTTGGTTGGGTTGCTCCGTGAATAATCAACTCGGCATCGGCGACAAACCAGAAATCTCCGTGGGGACGACTGAAGACCCGAACGTTAGCTGAACGGGCGATGAGTAACCAAAGATCGCCATTAGCAATATAGCCAATTTCAACCATATAATCGCGATCGCTCACGGGAATAGCCACAAAGCGATCGCGTGCTACCTCTTCAGATTCATACTGCTGTATCAACTGGGGACTTTGATAACTCAAGTCAATGCCAGTTACATCGTAGAGTCGCACTACCAGTTGTGAACCACCCTGTTGTTGCAGCGCTTCAGCTTGAGTCTTGGAAATGTGCCAAGAGACATAAGCCCATTTGGGAGTGCGGGGTGTGAGGACAATACTGCTCTCTTCTTCAGGGATCTCTTCTTCAGGGATTGCTGCTTCTACATTTGCCCAACCAATAGCTGTTTCGCTTGTTAAGGCGACATTTTCAACTGGAGAAACTGTAGAATCTGTTGTGGGATCTGGATGGACAGGATTGAAAACACGAACGATCGCAGAACGAGCAATGAATAACCAGACATCGCCATCAGCGACATAGCCAATTTCAGCTATGTAATCGCGATCGCTGATGGGAATTTCTACAAAGCGATCCTGTGCTGTCTCTTCACATTCATACTGCTGGACAAACTGAGGATTTTGATAACTCAAGTCTATTCCAGTCACATCATAAAGCCGCACTACCAATTGAGAGCCGCCCTGTTGTTGCAGTGCTGCTTTTTTGGTTTCGGATATTTCCCAAGAGACATCAGCCCATTGGTGAGTGCGGGGTGTGAGGACAATACTGCTCTCTTCATCTACGTCTACATTTACCACGCCAATATCTGTTTCATCAGGAATCGGCACATCAGCAACGATGGGATCTGGATGGATCGGATTGAAGACTCGAAGAACTGCGGAACGGGCAATGAGTAACCAGTACTCGCCATAAGCGATATAGCCAATTTCAGCTATGTAATCGCGATCGGTGACAGGAATATCCACCAGTCCTTCGTATACTGTCTCTTCAGATTCATACTGCTTTACAAGGTTGAGACTTTGATAACTTAGGTCAATGCCAGTCACATCGTAAAGCCGCACTACCAATTGAGAGCCTCCCTGTTGTTGTAGCGAGGCTTTCTTAGCTTCAGAAATCTGCCAAGAGACATGAGCCAATGTATAAGTATGTGGGGTCAGCACAATACTGCTCTCGTCATCTGCATCTACCAAACCAATAGCTGTTTCGGCGGCAATTGGCTCATTGTCAACCGGAGTATCAATTTCGGCTTGGCCATCTGATGCCAAAGTACTAGCCCAGGTTCCAACCCCTACGCCTGCTGCTAAAGCCGCAGCTGCGGCAAAATCTGTGGAGTTCGTTTCTGCAACATTTTCCCCAGCAGAATCGACTGCTGGAGATGTTTCTTCTGGTAAATCGATAGTGGGTTCGGCCGCATCCGCCACCACGTTAAAGGCATCTGCTTCTGGTATTTCTGGTAAATTTAACAGTGAAGATGTTTGTGTCGCTGATGGTTCTACATCGGCTATCGCTTCGCTAGACTCTGGTAAGGGCAATTCATCTACTGGGGCTGTATCTTCAGTTGAGGTGATACTCTCTAGCCAGTTCAACTCTGCTTGAAGTTCCTCATCTGCTTGATCTTCAATTGCTGTGTCCCAATATCCAAAATCAGATGTTACTGCTGGCAGATTTGGTAATTCTGGGAGTGGGGCTGTCACCTCTGATGAAGGCAGTTCCACATCAGAAGTATTTTCTGGAATATTAGCCAGGTGAGGATATGGAGTATTTACTACGGCTGCTGGGGCTTCTATGTCCCATTCAATTTCATCAGATTCATGATGATTTGTCTCCGTATAATTATTTAGTTCAATTGTCTCATTGATAGAGTCTGTTTCCGTGTCTTTGTTGTTAAAGGTAGACCAGGTAGCTGCCCCGATACCTGTTGCCAGAGCCGCACCACCGCCTAAAGCTGCGGCTCCAAAGTTGTTATTTTCCGATCCATTAGTTTTGTTTGATGTGCCGTCGTAGAGGTTTGAGGTTCCATTAGTTGCCTCTTGGACTAAGTTTGATGTCCCCTGAGTAGCATTCTGGGTCAGGTCAGATTGTGTTTGAGCATAGATGTTGAAAGGAGTGCGATCAGGGGTTTCTTGCTCTTGAAAGTGCGACACTGGCTGTTCCTCAAGTATCGTTCCATTCAGGGAGGAAGTTGTGCTGGCATTTAGCACCGCCGCTTCTCCATTTTCTGTGTTCGGTAAATGAGGATTTGATTCTGGCGAGTTATCTGTTTTGTCTGTAGGGGATGGGCGTCTCCCCAAAATCCACCAGAATAATCCTCCAGCTGCGGTTACAAAAAACAAAGGTAGCAGCAACCACAAGGGTGTTTCTTTGTTTACAATTGGACTATTTTGTGCTGGAGCCGCTACAAAGGGCTTTTGGGCAAATACAGAAGTAGTGGCACTAGGGGAAGGCGTAGCTGCTGGTGTTGTCTGGGCATTGGGTAAAGCTGTAAAAGCAGCAGGTTGTAATACTCTGGCTGCGATCGCCTCTGCTTCAGAAACTCTAGCTTGTTCTATAGCCTGCTGTCCTGGGGGAGCCAGAGTATAGCCGAGAAAATCAACTATAGTTAAGCCGGGATTTTTTTTGTAAACGTAGACTAAAGGTTGCGAGAAGGGATATTTCGCATCTTCTGGTAAGGCTTGATGTAATTGCAGAACTCGCACACCTTTCAACTTCGATACCTGATTAGCTAACACATAGCTGATACCGTCTTTGCCCAGTTGTTTGATGATTTCTGCGGTATTATCCTCAGTTAGCTGGGTAGCATTGGACCCTGTCGCAAATTCACCAGTTTTGAAGGCTGGATAAGTACGAAAAGTATTGCGAGTTTCACTTGTGTTCGGGTGATCGATTAACCGAATCTTCTCTGAAGGCCCTCCCAGTTGTGACCAATTGGTAATTTGTCCCCGGAAAATCCGGGCGAATTGTTTACTAGTCAAGCTTCCTTTGAAAGGATTATCTGCGCTAACCACGATCGCAATCTTCTCACGGCGCAAGCGAACTTGTTCTAGTCCTTGGGCTTTTTCGGCTGGTGTCAAGCCGCGCCCCATTGCTACTATGTCGATTTTGCCATCTAGCAAATTTTTCAGTGCCGTACTAGTACCATTAGCAGCAACTTCAACCTTTGTGCCAACAAACTGTTTTTCAAAACTTTTTTTCAGACTTTGGTTGATTGCACTCAAGCTACCAGAACCATCAATCCTTACTTTTGAGCCATTTTGCACTGTTGTTGGCAGTGGGAAAGAGGTCGCTTCCGATGTAGATTGTGCCACCATTGGCGCTGATAAAACCAGAGTTGCTGCCATCGGGGTTGTAGCTAAGGCAACCCATAATGCCAGCCTGACTATCGAAGTATCTTTTTTTTCTTGTTGCCACATATGCCCTTAATTAAAGTAAAAAATAGAAAGCCTGTCATTCCTAAATCGCGATCTTGTTAGGAATTATGGAGGAGACGCGCTAATTATACATCTGAGTTATCTTTAGTTCTCATTACTTCAAAGTACTTGTACTTTTTTATACTTCGCTGTAGTTTGTATAGCATGATAATTTATACTCTAATTGCCAAAGTCTGTTTACTATAAATTTTTCTAAGTTATATTGCAACTTATACCAAGTTGGTAGCTTACGGCCACAGTTATGAATTATTGAATTACTAAAACTGGTAAAGTGTAACAAATTCAATATTATTTAACAATATTATTTTCAGTAGTGCTGGTGCTGAGTTATGTTAGCAGATAGCTAAGGTTTAGCCCGTGCTGAGTAAAAATTCCAGTTCCTAGACCATTTCCATGCAATGTTTTTGAAACTCGTTTCATTGAGACTGTCTTAAATAGACATCTCCAGAAATTAAATATGCGTTACCCATAACCCTTGTAGAGACGTAGCAGTGCTACGTCAAAACAATTCTTTTTCTATACTCATTTGAGATAACAATGACAATCTGGCTTATCAATTAGTGACTCAACCAAGGCATTGAGGGCAGTTGCAGCTAATGCGCCACCTCCTAAAGTCCCTGCAACTGTAATATAAGGTATCCCTTGTTGCATCAGTTGTCGCTTGGCTGCGGGAGCATGGCTAAAGCCAATGGGCATTCCAATTACTAATGCAGGCTGAATTTTTTGCTTAGACATCGCTTCACAAGCTTCGAGAAGTACTGAGGGAGCATAACCAACTATCAGGACACAACCCTGACTAACTTGCTGCAATTTTTCTCGCCATTCTTGATGTTGCCAAAAGGCGAGTTCTGCCTCTGTGACGGTGGTAATATGGGGGTTATCAATTAAGGTTTCGGTGCGGCATCCCAAGTGAAGTAATCGGGTTTGATCTAAAGCAGCAGCAACCGTTTGGGTATCGACAACAATTTCACAGCTTGAAGATAAAGCTTCTCGACTAGCTGCGATCGCATCTCGACTCAATTTAATAAAGGACACTAAACTGACATCGCCACAAGCCAAAACCAGCTGAGAAATTAAATGTTGTTCAATTTCCGAACGCTGAGACAAATCAGGTAATAAACGTTGTAGCGATTCGGTAAAAGCTTCTGAATGGGTATGAATTTCGCCATCTAACCCACTCCAGAGATTTTCTAATCCGCCCAATCCAGCTTGAGTTTCGACATCGAGTAACTTCAGTTGTGCCAAAACTTCCGCCTGGATAATTTGACAATGGCGATCGCGCCCCAATAATCCTTCTAATGCTGATGCAGTTTGTCGCAGCTGAGAAATTTGTTGCATCACAGCGCGATATTGCTGCTGGAGTTGTCCCATAAGGTTAACCGTTGTGTCGGCTTCTGGTTCGACTTCCAAAATATTACGGATATGGTTTAGCTGAAACCCTTGCTGCTTCAGTGCAACAATCCGTTGCAATCGGAGGACATCTTTTTGGGTGTAGAGACGGTAATTGCTGCGCGATCGCACTGGTTGCGGTAGCAGCCCCAATTGATGGTAATGTCGCACCATCCGCGGAGTTAAACCGCCGCCTACCAAGTGCGTTAACTGCTTAATTGTCAGATCGCTAGTTTTGATTTCCACAAATTACGTTTTAATGAAAGTTAATTATTGTCGAGGGGACGTTTAGGAAAGGCGATGTCTGACGACAAGTCACTGCGTATCCAATACTTGTCGGGTTTTGGGGAAAGGGAAAGAAAAAACCTTTAACCCTTACCCTTTAACCTTTTCCCCAAATCAAATTCCGAGTTAAAAATGCAAAAACCGAGTAGTATTAACTGCGTATCTACGCTTTTAACCTAACTTAGTTAAACTATCTGCTAGCCAATAATTTTTTCTGTATATTAGCTTCTTGGATAACGTTGCTGTTGCTTGTAAATACCTTTAATATCTGGAACAACAGCATAATCCATATCATCTGTAATAATTTTAATTTTTCCTGCTCCTGCTCTGCGATCGCTGCATCAACCGCATTCCGAAATTGCTCATCGCAATAGTAATGCTTCGCATTGGCAATCACTCTTCATGGCGGTTCCAACCAGATGAAAAATCGTTTTGTAAGACTTAATGTTTGAAAAGCTAACAATTAGTGTATCATGTAAACTGTGATTTGCCGTACACGTTCTTTGTATATATTATGCAAACACTTAAGGTGCTGGCTTTGTCTATGCAATGACATACAGCAGTTTTCTTTTGCGTGAAATACAAAGCTATAGGTTTGGAAGCAGGAAGCAGAAGACAGAGTAGAAACTGTTTATATCTGAGTTTGAAGTCCTGCATGTTGTACCTCATTTACTTGCAAACTGCTGTAAATAATTTTGCATACCCACTGAAAATTGCTTCCACAACCTGAGAAGTTTGACACGAGTATCTAAAAGCTTGATGGGATGTCTGTAAAAACTGCTCACAGTAGCAAAGTATAAAGTTGACTGCGCCAAAAAGGAGGACAAGTAATTGCTAACAACACATAGCGAAAATGAACTACAGTTGACTGCTGACGTGCTGGTAATTGGTGGTGGCCCTGCCGCAGCATGGGCAGCATGGGCAGCCGCATCCCAAGGTGTCAAAGTAATTATTGTTGATAAAGGTTTTCTCGGTACGAGTGGTGCTGCTGCTGCTAGTGGCAATGGTATCATGGCTCCTTCTCCAGATAATTGGGAAAAAGTTGTATCGGAGCGTTATCGCGTAGGAAAAAACCTAGCTAACTTACGTTGGATTGAGCGTGTTATTGAAAAAACTTGGCTCAGTTTGCCCCTAGTGGAAGATTGGGGCTATCGTTTCCCTAAAGAAAATGGGGAATCTGTGCGCCAGAGTTATTATGGCCCTGAATATATGCGCGTACTTCGTAAAAATCTCTTGCGTGTTGGTGTTCAGATTCTCGACCAAAGTCCAGCTTTAGAGCTTTTATTGGCTGACGATGGCTCGGTGGCTGGAGCAAGAGGTGTACAACGGCAACATCATCGTACTTATAGCGTTCGCGCTGGTGCAGTAGTCTTGGCGAATGGCGGTTGTGCATTCTTGAGTAAAGCATTAGGTTGCAATACCAATACAGGTGATGGATTGCTGATGGCGGTAGAAGCTGGTGGCGAACTCTCCAGTATGGAAGCTTCCAATCACTATGCCATCTCGACGGCTTTCAATGCCACAGTGACACGGGGGGTTCCCTTTGGTTGGGCTAGCTTTAGTGATGAAGCGGGTAACGATCTTGGTGGTTATGTCAATGGTCGTCGCGATCCATCGTTCCTTCCCAATGCACTCTTAAAAGGGCCCGTTTATGCTCGTTTGGATCGAGCCACACCTGAAGTCAAGGCAGTGATTGAGAAATCCCATTTCATCGCTTATCTACCTTACAAAAAAGCTGATATCGATCCCTACACAGAACGAGTCCCTGTCACCTTGGTTTTAGAAGGTACTGTTCGTGGTACGGGTGGAATCCGTTTGACTGATGATAGTTGCGGTACGAAAGTACCCGGACTCTATGCCGCAGGGGATGCAGCCTCACGTGAATTCTTAGCTGGTTTAGCTTCTGGTGGTGGTGGTCCCAATGCCGCCTGGGCGATTTCTACAGGTCAATGGGCTGGAGTCGGTGCAGCAGTTTTTGCCAAGAGTCTCGGCGCTCATGCAAATGAACGGGTTGCACGTCCTACCGGTCAAGCCGGATTGCGATCGCCCCAGGCGGACAAAACGCCATCTTCCGCATTCGATAGCGAAGCGATCGTTCGTGGTGTTCAAGATGAGATGTTCCCTCTAGAGAAAAATCACTTCCGTTCTGAGCAGCAACTTTTGGATTCTCTTTCTAAATTAGAGAAACTATGGGAGCAGGTACAGGCGAACCCGAAACAAGATACAGTGCGCGATGTGGAATTTTCTCGTCGAGCAGCGGCTCTAACAGCTGTAGCCCGATGGGGATATTTTAGCGCTTTACATCGCACGGAAACGCGTAGCGAACATATTCGCGTGGACTACCCCGAAACCGATCCAAATCAGCGTTATTACCAGGCAACAGGTGGCTTAGAAAGGCTATGGGTGAGGCGTGATTGGATCGCAGATGCGATATCTGGCGACAAGACGCAAAGCGTCTCCACTACACCACCAGCGCTAACCACTCAAACCACATCCTCTGTATCAAAATTGTAGTCGGAGCATGATCATGATTGAGCTTGTCAGCCATAAACTCTGTATTAATTGCAATGTATGCGTCCAAGTTTGTCCTACCAATGTCTTTGACTCCGTACCCAACCAACCACCTGCGATCGCTAGGCAAGAAGACTGTCAAACTTGTTTTATGTGTGAAGCTTATTGTCCTGCGGATGCGCTCTATGTTGCGCCTGAATCTCATACCAATGTTGCAGTTAATGAGGATGATTTAATTGAACGTGGCATCATGGGTGAATATCGTCGCACCTTAGGTTGGGGATATGGCAGAAAAAACAATAGTGAATTGGATACTGCCCATAAACTGCGCCAACTGCCGCGCCCCTATCAAGCGTAGACGCGGGCGACCAAAAAATAAAAAGGGACTGACAAATAAAAAAATATCCAATTAACTCTTGTGGGGTGGGCAACATGAGCGCCCAGTCCATAAGGCAATACAGTTCAGATAAGCCCAAAATACTTGTACAGACGGCGATTTATCGCGTCTCTAAAACCCAAAATTGTTGCCAGTAGCCCTTAACTGAACCGTATTGGTCCATAAGGCGGGCAAGATGCCATTGGTGTCAATTTAAGCTGGAAATAGCTTATCTGTTGGCTTTCATGCCCGCCCGGAAATAAATTTCCGGGCTAACAGCTTAAGTCTACTGAAGTAGACTGGAGATTTTTGACGATATTTAGTCATCTTCAGATGACTTTAGCTATGAGACGGGAATTTCAATTCCCGGCGGACAAGCGGTTTCACGTTAATAAAGGGATGAATCAATTCAAAATTCAAAATGACGTGAATGCTCTAAATCTCCTTAATTGCTATACATATCAGGGAACTTAGCTTGAAGTTTAGCTAGTTTCGGCAAGTCATTCGCTACCACATAGCGATCGCTCGGATGATGCGCTATATAATTCTGATGGTATGCTGCTGCCTGATAAAAACCTTTCAAAGGATCTAATTTTGTCACAATCGGCTGATCGAAAATTCGCGATTTGTTGAGTTGAGCGATATATTCTTGTGCAGCCTGTTTCTGTTCATCGTTAGCAAAAAAGATTGCCGAACGATATTGCTTACCTGAGTCTGGGCCTTGTCGATTCAACTGTGTTGGGTTATGGGCTACCAAAAAGTAGACCTTGAGAAGCTGGTTATATGATATTTTTGATGGATCGTAAGTGATTTTTACGGATTCAGCATGATTAGTTAATCCAGCACTGACAAGTGTGTAGTCTGCGGTTCTTGCATCACCCCCAGAAAAGCCAGAAACAACATCAGAAACACCTTTGAGATGCTCAAAAACCGCTTCCATTCCCCAGTAGCACCCACCAGCGAAAACTGCTACTTGCTTTCCTTTCGGTGCAACAGTCGAAATATCAGTGGCGGGAGCAGGAAGTATCACACGATATGCACCGTATAGGAGTACAACAGTTAGCAAATAGATGGACAAGTTGCGTAATAACTGGCGGGAGAGAGTAAAATTATGAATTGACATGAGGTTGTGAACTCCTTGATTTAATTGATGAAGAACCGAGTTTATTCAGCTATTTTGTCATTTAGATAGCGATCGCTTAAATATCGCCTTCATTTACGCCAATGGGCTATGTGATTTTGGGCTTCTGCTAATCTGATTTCTTCTAGGGTTGGAGTTGTCATCATCTCACCCTCTGCATATCTGCACTTTATTTTAATTAATTTGCTATATTGAGTATCACCTTTTTATCAAAGATGGGGCTGATATTTTGATTAAAATTTGCTAGGTGAATTGATAAATAAAAATTTAGGATAAACTCAGGAAAAAATAATATTAGTTGTTGTTATTTATCTCAAGCAGCTAAAACTACTAATGCTAAATCCGAGGTCATTTGCTATTGCTCAACTGTGCTGTTAGATCCAATCCTCAAGTCATAAGTCATTTTCCAATATCAACTTTCTCTCGCTAGCCAAGTATGCAAAAATTCATTTTTTAAAGTTTTCGATTTGCTGCTGAAAGTAGTCTCGCCAACCTGTAGGTAAAGCCTCAACTTGTATGGCGCGGTGTAACAGTTCTAAGTCGTGTGTTTCCCGTGCATAAAGTCGGGTAATATCAGCAACAGTGACATTATTTGAGTCTCGACTGATTAACGACAAAGTATCACCATTTCCGACTTGACCCTCTTGCAGCACCGAAAAGTAGAAGCCCGTTAGGCGGCTATCTAAAAACTGTTTAACTATATCAGCCCGTCCAAACTTGATTAAGAGTTTATAACAAGGCATTCGGGGTTGAGTCACCATTACCTCTGCGCTACCGATTTGGAAGCGATCGCCAATATTAATCTCATCCTCTAACAGCCCAACTGTGGTAAGATTTTCACCAAACATTCCCCAGGGAAAATCCATCTCAGGTAACTTGCGCCGCCAATAGTCGTAATGCTCCAATGGATAAGCATAAACTGCTTTGTCTTTCCCCCCGTGGACACTCAAATCAGCTTGTCTATCCCCGTCTAAGTTGAGCGTTCGCATCATCACTCGTCCCTCAACTGGTTCTTTAAAAATCCCAGTTGTAACTGTTTTGCCCTTCCAAAGTACTTCACGGGGAAGTCCTACGTTGACTGAGATAACTTGCACAATTTAATATCTCCTCTAATAAAATTTTGTACCGATATTCAGCCTGATAAGTAACATACTTGATATTACTTGATTATGTGTGGTAATTGCGTTCGCGAGTGCGTCTCGTAGAGAGCGGAGCGAAGCAATGACAATAGCATGAACCAAAAATCACCAAATTTCATCAAAGTCAACACCCTACCCAGAAACCTTGTAGAGACGTAGCACTGCTACGTCTCTACATTTTTTCACCAGATGTCTATTGTAAATTCATATTTAGTTTCCTGAAAATTGGGTTTCGCTGAATTACACTCTTATCCAAGCTCGTCAATATGTTAGATGCTTTTGCCTTGATCTGTTACCTAACTAAGACTTTTTGGGAATCTTAGTTAAATCAAAGCCACTCTTCCTAAACCTATGACTTCTCTAGCACAGCAATTCCCAAAAATTTTTGGCTATACCTTGGTTGAGCAGTTGTATCTAGGTTCTAGGACGGCTGTCTATCGAGGAGTGCAAAGGTCGCAGCAATGTTCGGTGGTAATTAAGATACTGCGGCACGACTATCCCAGTTTCAGCGAATTGGTGCAGTTTCGTAATCAGTATACGATCGCTAAAAATCTCAACATCCCAGGCATTATCCAACCGATTAGTCTAGAACCCTATAATAATGGCTATGCTTTGGTGATGGCAGACATCGGTGGCATCTCCCTACGTCATTACATCCAGGCTTCCCCCCTCACTGTCGAACAATTCTGGCCAATTGCCCTGCAAATTGTCGATATCCTCCACCAGCTTTATCAGCAACGGATTATTCACAAAGATATTAAACCAGCCAACATTCTAATTCAACCAGAAACAGGGCAGATTAAGCTGATTGACTTTAGTATTGCCTCCCTATTACCCCGCGAAACCCAAGAGATTCAAAATCCCAACGTTCTAGAAGGAACTCTAGCCTATATCTCACCGGAACAAACTGGGCGGATGAACCGGGGGATTGACTATCGCAGCGATTTCTATTCCTTGGGAATTACCTTTTTTGAACTGCTCACGGGACAGTTACCATTTCCAACTGACGAGCCAATGGAAATGGTTCATGCCCATCTCGCTAAACAACCACTCTCTGTCTGCGATCTCAACCCCGATTTGCCCATTATGCTCAGTGAAATCATTCACAAACTGATGGCCAAGAATGCGGAAGATCGCTATCAAAGTGCCCTTGGTCTTAAGCACGATCTAATGAAATGCCAGGAAGAGTATCATCTTGCGGGCAAACTCGCCTGGTTTGATTTAGGCAAACGGGATATCAGCGATCGCTTTTTAATCCCTGAAAAACTCTACGGACGGGAACAAGAAGTTCAAACCTTGCTTGATATTTTTGGCCGAGTTGCCAACGGAGCCTCCGAACTGATGTTGGTGGCAGGTTTTTCCGGCATTGGCAAAACTGCCGTCGTCAATGAAGTACATAAGCCGATTGTGCGTTGGTATGGCTATTTCATTAAAGGTAAATACGACCAATTCAACCGCAATCTTCCGTTTAGCGCCTTTGTCCAAGCCTTCCGCGACCTGATGGGGCAACTGTTGAGTAGTGAGGACGCGCAGTTGCAAGAGTGGAAAGCGAAAATCCTGGCGGCAGTGGGTGACAATGGGCAGGTGCTTGTCGAGGTGATTCCTGAACTCGAACAGGTAATCGGGCAACAACCCCCAGTACCAGAACTCTCTGGCAGTGCCGCGCAGAACCGTTTCAATCTGCTGTTCCAGAAGTTTATCACGGTGTTCACCACCCCAGACCATCCACTAGTGATTTTCCTGGATGACTTGCAGTGGGCTGATTCGGCCTCTCTGAACTTGCTGAAGCTACTGCTGACAGAGCGCGAGCGCGGTTATCTGTTCATCATCGGAGCCTATCGGGATAACGAAGTGTTCCCGACTCACCCCTTGATGCTGATGCTCGATCAGATCGAGAAAGCCCAAATCCCGATCCATACCCATACCCTGAAACCCCTGAGCCAAGGGGTTGTGAATCAGTTAACGGCAGATACCCTCAGTTGCTCTCTGGAACTGGCGCAGCCGTTGACGGAGTTGGTCTATCAAAAAACCAAGGGTAATCCCTTCTTCCTGACTCAATTTCTCAAAGCACTGCATGAAGACGGCTATATTTCCTTTGATTTTCAGGCAGGACATTGGCAGTGCGACCTGGCAACGGTGAAATTACTCGCGCTCACGGATGATGTCGTCGAGTTCATGGCACTTCAGTTGCAAAAATTGCCTGCTGCCACCCAGAATGTTTTGAAACTGGCGGCTTGCATTGGCGCTCAGTTCGATTTAGTGACCCTGGCGATTGTTAATGAGCGATCGCCCGAAGATACCGCGATCGACCTCTGGAAAGCCTTGCAAGAAGGCTTGATTTTACCCATCAGCGATGTTTATAAGTTTTATCAACCGTCAGAACTTGAGGTAGCAGAAGTCCAACAGCCACTCACGTTTAACTGTTCTTATCGCTTTCTCCACGATCGCGTCCAGCAAGCAGCCTATTCCCTCATCCCTGACGAGCAAAAACAGACGACTCATTACCAAATTGGACAACTTTTGCTGCGACAAGTTTCTCCAACCGCCAAAGAAGAGCGCATTTTTGAAATTGTCAATCAGTTGAACTATGGAACAACGCTCGTTGAGGAACAACACCAAAGGAACGAACTCGCCCAACTCAACCTCACGGCTTGCCGCAAAGCGAGAGCCTCAACCGCCTATCAAGCCGCCCGTGAATATGCCACAGTGGGGCTGAAATTGCTGGGAACAGACGCTTGGCAACGACAGTACGAAATGACTTTATCTCTGCACGACTTAGCGGCTGAGGTGGCTTTTTTAATTGGTGATTTTGAGCGGATGGATCGGTGGATTGAAGCGGTGATTCATCATGCAAAAACGCCCTTAGAACAGGTGCAAGTTTATCAAGTCAGAATTCAGGCGTTGGTGGCACGCAATCAATTTTTAGAGGCGATCGCCATCGGTCAATCGGTCTTCCAAATGTTGGGCGTGAACCTGCCAGACAGCCCAACACTAGAGGATATTCGGCAGGTGAAGCAGGAAATTGATGCCTTGATTGGCGGTAGTGAAACGGTAGATAACAGCAATCGCTCCATTGAGGCGTTGAATCATCTGCCGACAATGACGGATGCCCAGCAGTTGGCAATTATGCAAATTGCTGCTGGCATTACACCCGTCTGTTTCATGACAGGCTCAATGCTCTATTTCTTAGTCGTGGCGCTTCAGGTCAAGTTGTCAATTCAATTTGGGAACAGTCCTGTTTCGGCTTTTTGCTACGCTAGTTACGCCTTCCAGCTGAGAACCTTGTGGCGAGAGATGACAGAAGTGCCGCAGTTTGGGCAATTAGGATACCAACTCGCCTTAGAGCCAGAAGCCAAGAATATTCGACCCGCAACAGCCCTCTTAATTGGGGGCTTTGTTCGCCATTGGATAGATCATCTCCAAAAAACGCTGCCCATTCTCCAGGAAGGATATCAAGCAGCATTGGAAACTGGTAATCTGGAATTTGTTGGCTACGATGCACAATTTTTCTGCTTGAATGCCTATTGGTGCGGTCAACCGCTAACTGAACTAGAACCCAAAATTCGTGCCTATTACCAACAGTTGCGCGACCTCAACCAAGTCACGCCAGCAAACTGTTTTTTTATTTACTGGCAAGCTACTCTCATTCTGCTGGGTCAGTCAGAGAACGAGATTTTCTTACGCCAACATGACTATGAAGAAAAAATTCTTGCTGAGGCAAAAGCTTCTAATGATTTTTACCGATTATGTCACTTTTACCTGTATCGATTCACATTAAATTACTGGCTGGAAGACTTTGCCAAAGCGGAATACGATGCGGCTCAAACTCGTCAGTATTTGGCTGGAGGGATGGGAAGTATCGTTGAACCGATCTTATATTTCTATGATTCTCTGACGGTGCTAGCAACTCCTCCTGAATCAATGTCGGAATCGGAGCCGAGATGGCAGCGAATGCTAGAAAATCAAGAAAAATTAAAAGAATGGGCGCATTATGCTCCCATGAATTACTTGCATAAATATCATTTAGTTGAAGCTGAAAAACATTGCGTTCTTGATCGCAAAACCGAAGCTCTAGAATTTTATGACTTGGCGATCGCAGGTGCTAAAGCCAATGGCTACCCTCAAGAAGAAGCCCTCGCCAATGAACTGGCAGCAAAATTCTATCTAGATTGGCACAAAGAGCGGATCGCCCAAGTTTACATGATTGAAGCCTACTATGGCTATGCTCGCTGGGGGGCGAAAGCCAAACTCGCTGATTTGGAAACTCGCTATCCTCAACTGCTGGCTCCCATGCTACAAAAAGCGCAGACACCATTCTCTGTTGACGAAACCTTATTTGCCACTGGAACTTTCACCTCGACTAGTACTTCCTCTACCAGTCTTTCTGATACCCTGGATTTGGTTGCCATCCTCAAAGCTTCCCAAACTCTTTCCAGTGAAATTGAACTCGATCAATTAATTGGCACTCTCTTGCTGACAGTAATGCAAACCTCAGGTGCGACGCACTGTGCTTTGATGTTGAATGAGGGGCAAAATCTCACAGTTCAGGCTAGGGCAGCACTGACGGAATCACGCCAAATCGAAACGCAAATTTTACATCCAACGCAGTCGCTTGGCGATAGTGGTGTAGTGCCCATCAGTCTGGTAACAAAAGTCAAACGCAGCTTGCAGCCTGCCGTGATTAGCAACGCCGCCCAAGATCCGTTATTAATTGGCGATGCGTATATCCAAAACCAACAGCCCAAGAGTCTGCTGTGCAGCCCTATTCTGCAACAAGGCAAGTTGCTGGGCATGGTCTATCTGGAAAATAACCTGGCAACAGGAGCCTTTACCCGCGATCGCGTTCAATTGCTAAATTTGCTCTGTGCCCAAGCGGCGATTTCACTGGAGAATGCTCGTCTCTATCAGCAAGCCCAAGCCTATGCTCAACAGCTGGAAGAATCTCAGCTTCAAATTGTGCAAAGCGAAAAAATGGCTACTTTGGGTAACTTGGTGGCAGGGGTTGCTCACGAAATTAATAACCCAATCGGCTTCCTCAACGGCAGTATTAACAATGCCAAAGATTATGTACAAGACCTGCGTGAGTATCTAAACACCTATCACCAGCATCAACCGCCTACTAGTTCGGTGGCCGAATTGGCTGAAAAAATTGACCTGGAGTTTCTGTTGGAGGATTTACCCAAGTTACTTGACTCAATGAAAGGCGCTAGCGATCGCATCAAAGGCATCAGTACCAGTCTGCGTACCTTCTCTCGTGCCGATACGGAACACAAAGTTAGCGCCAACCTGCACGCAGGGTTAGATAGTACGCTGTTGATTCTCAAGTATCGACTCAAAGCGAATGAAAATCGGCCTGCCATTAAAGTTATCCGAAACTACGGTGACATCCCGGAAATTGATTGCTTCCCCGGTCAGCTTAACCAGGTGTTTATGAACATTTTGGCCAATGCGATTGATCTGTTCGATGAAATGGCACAGCAAACAACCTTTGAAAAGTTAGAAAATCATCCCCAACAGATCGCGATTCAAACTGCATTATTACCAGAACAAAATGCTGTTGAAGTTCGCATTGGTGACAACGGTAAAGGCATGAATCAGGAAGTCAAATCTAAAATTTTTGATCGCTTGTTTACCACTAAAGAAGTTGGCAAAGGAACAGGGTTAGGGTTAGCGATCGCCCGTCAGATTGTAGTCGAGAAACATGGTGGTCGGCTGTCAGTCCAGTCGGAATTGGGACAAGGCACTGAGTTTTCCATCTCCCTCCCGGTTCGGGGTTAATTCATCATAAAAAAATATCCAACTATTTATTGTGGGGTGGGCGTCTCGCCCGCCCAGTAACTAAAGGTAGGCAAGATGCCATTGGTGTCAACTTAAGCTGAAACCCTCTTCAAATCTCGTTTATAGCCGGAGGCTGAAAATGCAACTCAAAAGCGGCTCTGCCGCGAGTTTTGAGGCAGAGCCTCAAGGACGAGCATTCACAGTCGGAGACTGGGAACGAGGCAATCTAAAAGCTAGTTTTAGACTCAATACAGTTCAGTTAAGCATTTTTTCTTCTCTTCCTTCTCTACGAGACGCTACGCGAACGTGTCCTTTGCGTCCTTCTCTAAGGAGACGCTGCGCGTAGCTTGCTTCTCTGTAGGAGTATGCGGTTCGTTAAAAAAATTTACTTTGACAAAGAGTAAAGTCTTTGACTCTCAGTATAAAATTACGGTTTCATCAACAAAAACATGTTTCTCATCAACAAAAACATGTTTCTCATCAACAAAAACATGTCTTTCATCAACAAAAACATGTCTTTCATCAACAAAAACATGTCTTTCATTAACAAAAACATGTCTTTCATCAACAAAAACATAATTTTGGTGATAAATACTGAGTCTCAAGTCGGATCAGATACTAATCTGTGAGGATTTTACTGAACTAAGATACAGCTTTAGTAAGGCAAACTAGCTCTAAAGCAGAATAAAAGGAATATATTTATGCCTGGGAAACAACGTACATACCGCGTTTTAGAAAAAGCTGAATTAAGAGCGGCAGGACTGAAAGCAATTGATCCCAGCATGGATTTTGGGGATGAGCGCAACTTGCAAAATATGACACAAATAATTGAGCAGTACCGCAGCAAAATAGATGCTTATAATACTGCTCTTGCTATGATTGATTCTTCTAGAACTGAGATGGACGAATTGGACAAAACTTTAAGCGATCTAACTGAAAAAATGCTAATTGGAGTTGCTTTTAAATACGGCAAAGATAGCCGAGAATATGAAATGGCGGGTGCTGTTCGCAAAAGCGATCGCATTCGTAAAAGCACAGCAACACGTTTGAAAGCAACTTCAGAGGAAGCAGCTACTAAGAGTGATAAAACTGCATAAAAAGGAGTCAGAATTCAGAATGTGCTACGCCCCACTGCGCTAACAGAATTCAGAATACTCTATCCCTTTACGGGTAGAGTAATAACATTGTTGTTTAAAATTCAATTTTAGTTTCGCTCATCATGAATTGACCAACAACACCATTTATTTATAGAGATTCCTCCTGACTTGAAAAGGTCATTTACTATTTGTCCCCCTTGTCCCAATACTTCTCGGATTTTGCATTTTTAACTCGGAATCGGGTTTGGGGTAAAGGGTACTGGGTTTGGGTTAAAGGTTTTTTCTTTCCTTTTCCCTTTCCCATTTTCCCCTTAACCGAGAAGTATTGCCCCTTGTCTCCCTTGTCTCCCTTGTCCCTCTTTCATATCAGAACTGCCTCCTACCTCCTGCCTCCTTAACTACTTATCGGCATATAGCTTAAACTTTCCATTTTTCCGCCTTTTTCCACGGAAGCTTCACCGTAAATCGGCTACCTTTGCCTAACTGACTTTCGGCATGAACAGTTCCACCGTGCAACTCGACAATTTTTTGCACCATCACTAAACCTAAACCAGTGCCCGTAGAACGACGAGTAGAGGCATTTTCAACCTGCATAAAAGGTTGAAATAATTTAAAAAGGTCATCAGAAAGCATCCCAATACCCGTATCTACCACGCTGAAAAAGATATATTCATTAGTAGCAGTTGGTTGGACTTCTATCCAAACTTCACCTCCTTCTTTAGTAAACTTAATGGCGTTAGTCAACAAGTTGATAAATACTTGGCGAATACGACGTTCATCGACTTGGATAGGTTCGAGTTCTTCAGGTACTTGTGCCCTCAACTGAATGTTTTTCTGGAATGCTAGATGTTTGACAAAACTTAAGCTGTAATCACATAATCCCTGAATTGAAGTAGCAGCTAATTGCAGTTCTATTTTGCTGGATTCAGTATCGGTAAAGTCAAGGATTTGGCTAATTAATTCTAGTAAGTTCTTACCGCTAGATTCGAGTATAGTTAAAGACTGTTGCTGTTCTTCGCTCACAGGGCCGTACACTCCATCTTTGAGAGCTTCTGTGATTCCCAAAATAGAGCTTAAGGGATTTCTCAAATCGTGATTGATGTTTCCTAAAAAGGTGCTTTTAGCACGATTTGCCACTTCCGCAGCTTCTTGAGCCTCACGTAGAGCGGATTCTGCCTGTTTGCGATCGCATACTTCTAAAGTTAGGGCAACAAATTCTGCAATTGAGCTAACAAAATTTTCCTCGCTTATTTCCCATGTCCGGGGAGTGTCAATTTGCTCATACAATACTGTTCCCACTATTTTACCCCCAACCCAAATAGAGGTATCAATTAGGGATACAATATTATTTGGTTCTAGTAATTTATCCCATAATTCCTGTACCCGTAAATCAGTGCGAGTGTCGGTAATGACAATGGTACTCAAAGCCACCACCGCTTTATAGTAAATTAAATAATCTGCCAGGTTGCGTTCTAAACCTGCCGAATGTTTTTGATTGCTACGTTCATAGAGACTTATACATTGTAGTTTGGTACGTTGATCGTTGAATAACCATACACTGACTCGCTCTACTTCTAAGGCATTGGCTGCTTTTTCGGTAATGACTTTGAATGCTGTTTCTAGATTTCCTTCAAAAAGCGCTTTGTGATTTGTCAGTTCTGCTAGTACGCGATGATGTTGGCGCAGTTTTTGTTCACTATTAATACGTTTTTGAATCTCTTGCTGTAAGTCTTGAGTTCGCTGCTTAACTTGCAGTTCTAACTCTGCATTTTTAATAGTCAGTGCAGTAAAATTTTTGCGTAACTGTTGCACCATCTTATTAAAAGATTCACCCAGCATTTCTACTTCTTTAATGCCCTGTACCATCACCACTGAGTCTTTGTCATTGGTAAAATCGGTTAAATCTTTTATCGCCGTGCTGAAATCCAAAATTGGCTGAGTTATCCAACGGGCGGTAACAATCCCCAGGATAGTAGCTAGTCCTAATGCTCCTAAACAGAGAAAAATTGTAGTTTGAGTATTGCGATTAATTTGTCCCATAAACTCTGCTTCGGGGACACTTACCACAATCAACCAGTTGAGATTTGATTCGCCCTGTAACGGTTTAATTTCTAAAAATTGTCGTTTGCCGTCCAAAGAAAAATCTAATTGCTGTAAACTTTGAATTTGGTCAAAGTTATTAAATTTAGTTGTTAAATATTTAGCGGCTGCTTGAGTCAAAGAATTCACACTCTGGGAAGCTTCCAACCGAATTGGTTTACCATTTTGTAAGCGGAATGGTTCTTCGGCTGTGGAACTTGCGACTAATAGCCCTGAACGCTCGATAATAAAAATTTGCCCAGACTTGCCAACTTTGATATTTTGCAGCAAATCTCCAATTTCTGATAAACGAATCAGAGTGCTGTTGACTCCGAATAACTGACCTTGGGAATTATAGATAGGTTGAGATGCACTAATAAAAAGTCTTGGTTCACTGCTGGGTATAAAAATTTGACTAAAACTGAATTTTTTGGCAGTAACAGCTGTTTGATAATCAGGATGCGATCGCGCATCATAGTTTTTAATCACTTCCGGTAGCTGAGTACGTTGACCTTGAGAGTCAATTTTGTAAGTGTAAAGGTCGTACTCAGTTGACTTTCCGGCTTTTTTAAGTAAAAATTGGCGATCGTTGAGCTTCTCTACCATTAGGTGTTCTTGCTGTTCATTGCTTACCGTTAAAGCCAACGCATCGGGAAAAGTCTTTAACTGCTCTATTAAAAATGACTCCCAGTTTGTAATATTTTCTATCTTTAGTAACCCGATATTAATCAGATTTTGATTACCGCGTAGTACCTGACGCGGAGTTGACAAATAGGTTTGTAAATTCTGCTCAACTCGATTGGCGACTTCATGACGCAATTCACTAGCCACCTCATTGACTGCTTTTTGCCCATTAAGGATTGATAAATACGCAGTCAATCCTACAGCTAGCAGAATTTGTAGCAGAAACAACGCTACCAGAATGCAGCTTAGAGGTACATCTTTAAATAGGGAAAAAACAGTATTTTTGGTCATCTGCCCACTCCCCTTGCTCCCTCTTCCTGTCTTGTAGTACTGAGTACAACACCTCGAGTTTGCTGTCCTGTGGGCTTATGCATAGTTTGTACTGGGTCGGGTCAAGTGCCAATATACCACTTCTGACAAAAGAACAAAATGTTAATTAACCGCATTAGTAGTCTGTCCCATTAAAGATAATGGGTGAACTTATTCTTAACTTTTTTTCCTTTGCGCTCTTCTCTGATGAGACGCTGCGCGTAGCTTGCTTCTCCATAGGAGTGTGCGTCCTTCTCTCTTCTCTACGAGACGCTTTGCAAAGGCATTAGCTTCTCCCTTTGGAAGCTACCGTGTATACACAAGGGGGAGGGTTAGGGTAGGGTAAAACATTTAATGGGACAGATCACTAGATTTAACAATTATTATTAATTGCTTGTTTCCAATCTGGTAAAACCTTCGTATTATCACTGAGGTTTTACCTCTTTTTTGTAACTATTATGTATTAAATAACATTAATTGCCCTAAGTATACATAAATTGTCAGCCCGAAATAGGTGATTATTTCATACTTGCAATTCAGTGTTGTATCTAACAATTGTGACTCTGCGTTCAGGCGCTTAGAAGTAATAAAATGCCCAGCCGTTAATAACGGCTCTTCAGGCTGCCGCACCAAAATTTCGTAGTTTTTGTTTGGAAAAAGGGCATTTTATTTTTTGGATCTTCTTAACGGTTAGCGCAGCATATCAAAATCAAACCCTGATAAGGATTTACACATGCCAATTCAAACCGTAACTATTAATACCATCACATCTTCTTTAGATTACTACCTAATTGCTTTTGATGCTGATGGTAATGAACGTCGTGAGCCTGATGGATTTATCAGCCAAAAGCTAGTAGATATACTCTCCACTCAAGCAATTACAGATGTATTTTTCATTAGTCACGGATGGTTAGGTGACGTTCCCGGAGCAAAAAAACAGTACCATAATTGGATTAAAGCTATGGCAGAAAGTCAGGCTGATATTCAAAAAATCCAAGAATTACGGAAGTCTCAAAATCAAGAATTTCGTCCACTGTTAATTGGGTTGCATTGGCCTAGTAAACCTTGGGGTAATGAAGACTTAAATGCTGAACCTACATCCTATGACACATCAGGGACAAAATTAAATGAGTTAATCGAGGAATACGCTCAAGATGTTGCTGATACTGATGCGGCGCGTGAAGCTCTCGGAACCATTTTTACAGCATCAATAGAATATTCTATCCCACCAGATAACTTACCATTGGAGGTAAAAGCAGCCTACGAAGTATTAATTAAAGAGGCTTCTTTAGAAGGTGACGAAAATGATAGCGAATCGTCGATTTTAGAGCCTGATGCCATCTATGAATCTCTTATAGCTCAGGAAGAATCTGAAGAAATTAGTTTTGCAATTGGAGATGCTCCCAAAAGCAAAAAGAATACTTTTCTGGATTTATTAGGATATTTATCCTATTGGAAAATGAAACAGCGTGCGCGCCACATTGGTGAAACTAGTGGCTTCAATTTGTTAACAAAACTCCAAAAAGCTGCTGCTGAAACAACGCGGTTCCATCTGGTTGGACATAGTTTTGGATGTATCGTTGTTTCTTCTATTGTGGCAGGTAGAAAGAATAGTAAGTTAGTTCGTCCAGTTAACTCTTTAGTTCTTATCCAAGGAGCTTTATCACTCTGGTCTTATAGCTCAAATATTCCTCGCAGAGTAAATTTAGCTGGTTGTTTTTCTTCAATTATCAATGACCGTAAAGTTGTTGGCCCAATTGTCACGACCCGCTCCATACATGACAATTCTGTGACGAAACTGTATCCTGTTGCTAGCGTAAGTGGCAGATTCAGTGGTCAGGATATAGACTTTGCGGCTCCTCTTGAGTCAGAATTCCCTGAATATGGCAGTATTGGTACTTTTGGTATTCAAGGAATAAACGAAATTACCAGTCTAAAGATGCACCCTTGTGAAAAGCCATATAATTTCCAATCTGGTAAGGTTTACAACTTGGAAAGCAGCGAATTTATTCGCAATTTAGATGGTGGTAAAGATGCAGATGCTCACAACTCAATTGCCAAACCGCAAGTAGCTCATGCTGTATGGTCAGCAGCTTTTGGTAGTTAATTTGGGGAATGGGAGCAGGGGAGTAGAGAAGAAGTTGCAGTAAGTTTTTCTTTTCTACTCGAATGGCATTAAGAAAACGTGAATTCGATTGCTCATATAATATCTACCCAATTTGCTCAATCAAAAAACCTTTAAGAAGGTTTTACTACGCAAAACCGCCTCTCTCCGATTCGGAGAGGGACAGACTTGAACTTTAGTTCAAGTCTGGGAGAGGTTCGTCGAACTCACGTTAAGAAAAGATAGAGCCTCCGGTAGCTTGATGAGAGGCAGAGCCTCTTTGAATACATTCCCAGCCTGGAGGCTGGGAACGAGGGGCGAACGAGGCTAAACAAGCCTTTGGGCTTTTCTTAGTACCATTCCCCTCTACTCCTTTGCACCCCTGCTTTTTGTGCCCAATTCCTAACAACCAATCTCTAATCTCTTGTGCCAATCAAAAAATAATGGTGCGTATAGTATGAGCATAGAACAACTGACAAAAGAGTTATATTTCAATGGTATTGATGGGGCTTCTGGAGAGTATTTGTTGCCTCCATTAACACCTGAACAGCTAGCTAAGATTGCTCAGGGTGAAGATTTTGATCCTATAGAAATTAGCGAACTCAAGAAAAAGGATCTGCATGTTAAAGGACTAGAACCTGATTTTGCACCGATAGAAGGTGTAGATCCAAAAAACCTCGCAGAGACAGGTTGGGGAGTTATCTTTGCCTATAATGCTGACCCAGCAATTAAAGAAGCACTCCAAGAATTATTAACGCATCGACAAAAGCAAGCGGCAAAAAAGCACGAGCATTTTTATCAGGAATATACTGGCCCCAAGGGTTATCGTCCAGGGGAATCGAAGAATCAATTTTTATCACGTCATGGAGTTGGGCCAGGCCCAGCTGACCCTGACAAAATGCCTTATTATCTATTAATTGTTGGCGATCCAGAAACGATTTCTTATCGTTTTCAGTATCAACTAGATGTGCAATATGCGGTGGGTCGGATTTACTTCGATACACCAGAGGAATATGCTCAGTATGCTCGTAGCGTTGTGCAGGCGGAAACTAGCAATTTATCACTACCTCGCCGCGCTAGCTTTTTTGGTGTGCGTAACGCTGCTGATGCTGCTACACAACTCAGCGCGCAACACCTGATTCAGCCTTTAGCTGAATGGATGCTTAAGGATCAAAAAGACAACAATTGGTCTGTTCAAACCTTACTTGCAGAAGAAGCCACCAAAGCACGTTTAAAGAATTTGCTAGGAGGAGAAGAGACTCCGGCGCTGCTGTTCACTGCTAGTCATGGTATGGGTTTTCCCAATGGACATGAGCGACAACTACGCCATCAAGGAGCATTGCTTTGTCAAGACTGGCCCGGCCCGCTGAAATGGCGAGAACCAATTCCTGAAGATTTTTATTTCTCAGCAGATGATGTTGGCAGTGATGCTCGTTTATTAGGGTTAATTGCCTTTCACTTTGCCTGTTATGGTGCGGGTACACCCCGATTTGATGAATTTGCCCATCAAAAAGGCTCCAACGAAAGGTTAGCGATCGCTCCTAATGCCTTTATTGCTCCTTTACCCCGACGACTCTTAAGCCATCCCAACGGCGGCGCTTTGGCTGTTATCGGTCATGTAGAGCGAGCTTGGGGTTGTTCTTTCGTCTGGGAAAAAACTGGTAAACAGTTAGCAGTGTTTCAAAGTACTCTCAAACGATTGCTAGATGGACATCCCGTAGGATCGGCGGTTGAATATTTCAACGAACGCTATGCTGAACTGTCTTCTGATCTCAGCACAGAGTTAGAAGAAATTAAATATGGTGCGATCGCTAATCCAGTCAGTTTATCTGGGATGTGGACAGCAAACAACGATGCTCGTAGTTATGCCATTATTGGCGATCCCGCAGTCCGGCTAGTTGTTGGTGACAATCAAACAGGCGATCGCCCGGCGATTGAAACCGTGATTTTACCATCTGCAATAGCAAAACCTCAGACATCTGATACATCTGCAATCCAGCAAGCTCAGACAAACTTGACTCAAGCACTAGAAGAGTTTGTCAAAACTATTGAGCAAGCTTCAGGCGATCGCACAGAAAAACTGCAAGCAACAATTTCAGTTGTCATCAGTTTACTTGAGACACTGAAAAAATTGAGTTAAGAGTCGCGTCGCTTTGCTCCGAATCAAAATTCAAAATGACGCTGACTGGTTCCCAGCCTCCAGGCTGGGAACCCCATTCTGGGAGGCTCCGCCTCCAGTAGCTTGACGAGAGGCAGAGCCTCTTGGAATACATTCCCAGCCTAGAGGCTGGGAACGAGGCTACACAAGCTTTTTTAATGACATTCCCTCATGCCCAATGCCCCAAAATAATTTAGTTTACCGGCGGGAAATAATCTGCTGATTTCCCGCCACTCTTACTTATTAAACGAATGGATTCAATTTGAATCGACTTTTCTAAGGCCTTTGCCATATCGTATAAAGTCAGCGCAGCAACAGAAACGGCGGTTAAGGCTTCCATCTCTACACCGGTTTCAGCTTTAGTTTTGACTGTGGCTTGAATTTGATAACCAGGTAGTTGGGGATCGGGTGTAATTTCGACTGTGATTTTTTGCAAAGGCAAGGGATGACATAGAGGAATTAAAGTTGCTGTTTGTTTGGCTGCCATAATTCCAGCCAATCTTGCAGTTGCCAACACATCCCCTTTTGGGACATTTCCGGCTTGAATGGCAGCAAAGGTGGCTGGTAACATCCGCACATTGGCCTCGGCTACGGCTTGGCGAATGGTGGGTGCTTTATCAGACACATCTACCATCTGTGCCTGTCCTTGGCGATCTAGATGGGTTAGGTTCGCAAAATTAGATGGAAAATTATCTTGCGTCATTTGGTTAGAACGTGTTAATATAGATTGTCGGTGAGGGCGTGTAGCTCAGTGGACTAGAGCACGTGGCTACGGACCACGGTGTCGGGGGTTCGAATCCCTCCTCGCCCGTTTTTCAAAATTTAAGAGTTGAAGGTTTAGGAGTGATGAGTTAAATTTCGTCACTCCTAAGTTTTAAGTCGTTTAAGGCGTAAGCATCTGGAGCGAGACCTAGTGCAAAGCGTAGGGAATTGGATAAGTCTTTGCTTGATCGGGTGAGAAAGATCACAAGTGCAAGAAAAGTGATTGCAGCACCGTAGCCAAACATATTCCGGTAGCCGACAAGTTCGGCGATGATACCCAAAAGAGGAGCAGCGATCGCAATTCCCATATCAAGTCCAGCTATGCATATAGCAAAAACTTTTCCCCGTTCTTGAGGGAGGGAGCGGTCTGCCATCATTGTGATCATCATCGAGATGAGTGTACCACCACCAGCACCTTCAGCGATCGCAGCCAGTAAGAAAACGATCGCGCTGTTAGCCTGCCACAGCAGTAGTAAAGCTATAACGTAGCAAGAAATAGCAAAGGTAATAAATAAACCACGACCGAAGCGATCGCTTGCTTTACCAGAAAATATTCTGATACTAAAACTAGAAATTGCCGCAGCTGTAAAAAACAGTCCGCCATTGAAGTCCAGATTAGTGGATTTGAGGTACAGCGACACAAAGGTATGTATAGCACCAAGGGATAAACCAACCAGCAACATAACTATAGTTGGAACTCTCACCCGTGGACTGAGCAAAATTTGCCAAAAGTTGCGATTCCCTTCTTCAGTTTGCTCCTGTGTTTGAGCTGGCGGATTAGTGACTTGTACAATCCCCAAGAAGGCGACAAAACCCAATTCAGCAGATAACAAAAATAACGGGCCGTAACCACTTGTAGCTTCTAAATACCCTCCCAAGGCAGGGCCAATTGCTAAACCAATGGGAGTTGTCAGGCTCATGTAACCAATGATTTCACCACGAGTTTGGGCGGGAGCTAAATCTGCGACTAAGGCGCTGTAGCCAGTGGTAAAAGCAGCAACACTAATGCCGTGAAAAATCCGCACCAGAATTAACAATCCAATAGATTGGGTTGCTAAGTAACCAAAGGGTGCGACTGTAGCAACTATTGTCCCAATCAACAAGACAATTTTGCGGCTACGTTCATCGGCTAGCCTTCCCAGCATCGGGCGAGATAGCAATAACCCAATGGCGAAACTGCCCATAACAAGCCCAATTTCTTGCTTACTTGCGCCCACTTCATCGATGTAAAGCGGTAGGGTTGGTAAGAGCGAAGACATACTCGACCAGAATAATAAACCTGCTGTAAATAAAACAAGCAGGCTGCGCCGTAGTTCGGTGTCAAAGGTATTAAATGCTTTCAAGGTAGATGCAATTTAGTTGGTCATTTGTCATTAGTCATTTGTCATTTGTCCTTTGTCTAGAGTCAACCAATATTTACTCTTAATTATTTACTAATGACCAATGACCAATGACCAATGACTAATGACTACTATTGTTACCTTACTTAACATTTTTTGCTACTACTTCTCGCACGCGATATATGGGCCGTCCTTGGGATTCGTGGTATGTACGCATGAGCAATTCGGCTAAAAGACCGAAGCAAAACAACTGTACTCCTGTTACCAGCAGGAGTACTGCTAAAATCAGTAAGGGGCGATTGCCAATCATCTCACCGAAAGCCAATTTGACGAAAGTCAAGTAAATGCCGATCGCAGTGCCCGAAAACATTGAAATCAAGCCCAACAGCCCAAAAACGTGCATCGGGCGGGTGAGGAATTTTTTCATAAACAGAATGGTTAACAAATCCATCAACACCCGGAATGTCCGCCAAATTCCATATTTACTGCGGCCAAAACGACGGGCATGATGACGTACAGATACTTCGGTAATTCTAGCTCCTTCGATGTATGCCAAAGCAGGTAAAAATCGGTGTAATTCCCCGTAGAGGTTCATATCTGCTAACAATTCGGGACGATAGGCTTTCAGTGAACAGCCATAATCATGAATATTCACGCTAGTAGTACGCCGAATTAGCCAATTGGCAATTTTGGAAGGAAGTAACCGATTTACAGCACCATCTTGACGTTTTTGCCGCCAACCACTCACTAAATCGTAACCTTCATCCAGCTTTGCTAATAACATGGGGATATCAGCTGGATCGTTCTGGAGATCGGCATCTAAAGTGACGATCGCTTTACCGACTGCATAATAAAATCCCGCAGCCATCGCCGCCGTTTGTCCGTAATTGCGACGCAAAATCACCGCCTTTAAATCAGTGCGGATTTGCGCCTCTTGTTTGAGAAAATCCCCAGAACCATCTGTAGAACCATCATCTACACAAATGATTTCATAACTTATCTGACTAGAGGCTAAAGTAGATGCGATCGCTTCTAGTAAAAGCGGCAAACTTTCCACCTCGTCATGTATCGGCACCACCACTGAAACATCTGGGACAATTGCTGAAATCCCCCCATTTTCCCCCATCACCCCTTGATCAACCAACCCACTCCTCATAAGCCTCAGCGTCCTCAGCGTCTCTGTGGTTCGTAACTCTTAAAAACTCTACCAGCACCCCGCAGCTGCTGATAATATGACTGACTAACCGTATCTCCCTGTTCCGAAAGAACATCAATGCCAATACCATCCCGTCCCTGATCTTTCCCAGAACTATGGATATAATAACCATCGGCCAAATAAAGTCCGACATGGGTGGCTTTTTGACTAGTTCCAAAAAATACCAGATCCCCAGCTGCCAATTCGGCAATTGTAATTGGTTGAGTGAATCCTTCTTGTTGATAGGCATCTCTAGGTAGCCAAATCCCTACCGAAGCAAACGCCGCCTGCATCAACCCAGAACAGTCATAATTTGGCCCAACCGTACCACCCCAAAGATAATAATTTGATTGTTGCATCGCTTTTTGGGTAAAGGCGATAATTTCTGTGAGGAATTTTTTAATTTCAGATTCAGAAAATGTTGCCGCCTGATAAGGTACAGTAGCAGGTTGTAATGAATCCACATCTGAAAGAGATACCCATCCCGGATAGTCATCTTCACATAAATAAACTTCGACTGCTAAATTTTGATAATTTGATGTTACCCATAAATGTCGCCCAGATGCGGCTTGAGTTGCTAAACGCGTACATTCAGGAGAATCATATAAATTCAAGTCAGCTAAACACTGATACTCTCCTGATTTTGGATTTTGGATTTGTGATTTTAGATTAAAGGACATTATTAGAGAATGATTTTTTTTAATAAAGACGATCAACTGGAAAATCTGGGTAATGGTATTTTAGATGCAGCTTGGGCAGAATTTCCAACCTTAGCGCGTAACCAAATTGCCCTGACTTGGGTTGTTTACGATCCCCCGGTGCGAGTAAATACTGGTGGTGCGCTGACTCCCAACGCTTTTTGGGATCACCCAGTTCGTGGTTTTACTTATCGTGGTGTTGAACGGATTTATCCTGCTAGTGTAGTCAAGCTATTTTACCTGGTGGCGGTAAACGAATGGCTAGAAAAAGGCATGAGTCAAACTTCCAAGGAGTTGGAGCGAGCCTTACGCGATATGATTGTCGATTCTAGTAATGATGCTACCAGCTTGGTTGTGGATATTTTGACTGGCACTACCTCAGGGCCGGAATTACCAACTGGGCCCTTTGAAACCTGGCAATATCAGCGTAATATTGTGAACCGCTATTACCAATCATTGGGTTGGGAAGAAATGGAGACGATTAACGTCTGTCAAAAAACTTGGGGTGATGGCCCTTATGGACGAGAACGAGCGTTTGTGGGAGAGTTGCTGGAAAATCGCAATATGTTGACCACAAATGCGATCGCTCGCTTACTGCATAGTATTGTTGGTGGGGTGGCGGTTTCAAGTGCGCGATCGCAAGCTATGATGGCTTTACTGAAACGTCCTCTCAATGATTTGTCCCCTGACGGTGAGGAAAATCAGGTGACAGGTTTCTTAGGCGGTGGACTTCCAGAAAATGCTCAAATTTGGTCAAAAGCAGGTTGGACAAGTCAAGTTCGCCATGATGCCGCCTATATTGAGTTACCAGAACAACGTCCCTATCTCTTAGTAGTTTTTACTGAAGGGAAAGCACAGGCTAAGAGTCAGGCGATTTTGCCCTTTGTTTCTAAACTAGTTGCTGATGCGATCGCTAGTCTATGATCTACTCCTGTTTTATTGCCAGAATACTTATTTCTTCCTGTGCGTCCTTCTCTGCAAGACGAACCGCGTTACTATTTGTATTGTAAGTGGCATCTTTGGGGTTAATCTGTATGACTCGGTTCTAGTCATCAATTGCCCCCTAGAAATCTTCTAAGTTATCGTGGGTAAAACCAGATTATTGTAGGCATTAAGATACTGAGGATTGTAACCAAATTGCTGTAGTAGTATAGTCAATATTTTCAACTAGTTATTACCCATTTTTTATGGTTATATAACTATAATACATATTATCTAAATAGTCATATATGTAATGAAAGATTCATTTGCAAAAACAGCAGAATCACTCCGCCAAAGTTTCAAAGGATATTTGCGATCGCTTAACCGTTGGTTGTTAAATACACCAGAAAGGGCACTCTTAGAAGCTTACCAGGCAGCTCAGAAAATTAAAAGCATTGAAGACGAACATTTCGATTACAAAAAAATATCCCCACAGTCAGGAAAATATACTGAAAATGTCATGTCTTATTGGCAAGTATATCTCAACAAGAACCTAACTATTATTAAAATCAGGCTGGCAGAATTCCAACTTAGTCGGGGAATTATCAATATTTCTAACTCTGTTTTGTTAGAGAAACTAAAGGTTATTGATGAAGTCGTAGAAAGATATGCTATCAAAGATGAAATCATTAACAATAGCCCATTAGAATCAACTTCTCAAATTATCACAAATAATCGGAACGTCATAAAAAGACAGCCAAAGTCATCTAACATCAATAATATTGATGTTAAACCTCCGACTCAAATAAATGGGGTAATTCCGGGTTCTATTGGCAGAACAATTCATAAAATTCAAGAAGATTTTGCACCCCAAACAGAAGAAGAATTTCTCAGGAATTATCGCATTTCTAAAAGTAGAACAATAATTGCCTTGAGATTTTTGGTAATTCTAATTATTGTACCGCTTTTAACTCAGTTTTTATCTAAAGAATTTTTAGTAAATCCAATATTACAAAGAGTTAGAGGAGATAATATAACTCAAATTTTTATCAACTCTGACATGGAAAAAGAAGCTCTCCATGAGTTACATAATTTTCAACAATCACTAAGATTTGAATATTTGCTTAATCAAGCGCCGCCACTTTCTTCAGAGTTAACACAAGAAAAAATCAAAGACAAAGCTGTTGAAATATCTGAAGAATTTCGCTTAAAAAGTAATAGCAATCTGGGTAATGTTTTTGCTGATTTAATCTCACTATTTTCTTTTGGGATAATTATCGCTCTGAGCAAAAGAGAGATTGTGATTCTCAAGTCTTTTATGGATACCATTGTCTATGGTCTTAGTGATAGTGCTAAAGCTTTTTTGATTATTTTGTTTACAGATATATTTGTAGGATTTCACTCACCAGATGGCTGGGAAGTCCTTTTAGCAGGATTAGCAGAACATTTAGGTCTACCAGCCAGTAGAAATGTCATCTTTTTCTTTATTGCTACATTTCCGGTGATTTTAAACACTATCTTTAAATACTGGATATTCCGCTATCTCAGTCGTTTATCTCCTTCAGCATTAGCTACATTAAAAGAAATGGACGAGTAATAGTCGCTTTGCTCCAAATTAAAAATTAAAAATTAAAAATTAATGATCCCCATAAATTGATTTATGGGCTTGTATCCTTTTCGTTTTCGGTCATTGGTCATTAGTATTAATGGCTTTAATTTTCCCATCACTTTTTATGAAAATGAACAAAGCGATGTTTTCGTGTCTTTGTGATGAGTTAATAGACTTATCCTTAATATAAACAAAGTGGGATAATAAAAAACGGAGTAAAAATTATATGTAGATAATATGACAAACCCTTTAGCAAGAATTGAATCACATCCCCACGAAGCAAAACGATTAATAGGGATTAATTATGACCAGTTTTTAGCATTGGTATCCTTAGCGGAAAAAAGGCATAGAGAGAAACAAGCAGAAATTGAAAAAAATAAAGTTCGGATTATTGCCAAGGGAGGCGGACGCAAACCAGAGATGTCACCGAAAGAAGGAATATGCTTGTGTCTAGTTTACCTCAGACAAAAACCAATTTTTGAAATTTTAGGGTTACTCTTTGATATTTCCAAAACAAAAGCGAATGATGCTTTTAACTATTGGGTAGATATTTTGAGAGAAATTTTACCAGCATCTCAAATAGAAGAAGCGTCAGTAGATAGTCAAAAATATCAAGAATTGCAGCAAATGCTGTCCGAGTATGAATTAATTGTTGATAGTGCAGAACAGGCTACAGCGAGACCTGTAGACTATCAAGAACAAAAAGATATTACTCTGGTAAGAAAAAAATGCATACTCTAAAAAACCAGTTTATTGTCTTACCAGGTGGTGAAGATATTGTAGATATCTGTGTGGGAATGCTGGGAAAAACAAGTGATATTAATTTATTTCGAGATACTCGGAATAAATTTGCTGACTCACAAAGGTTTATAGGTGATAAGGCCTATATTGGAGATGATGCCATTACCACACCTCATAAGAAACGAAAGAATACAGAAATTTCGGAATTCCAAAAACAAGAGAATAAACAACTTTCGTCTCGCAGAATTGCCGTTGAACACATGATATGTCGGGTAAAAATATTTCGAGTAGCCTCGGAAAAATTCCGTCTCGCTCGTCATCGATATAGTCAGGTAATTCTGGCAGTTTGTGGGCTGATTAGGTTAAGACTTAATCGCTTAGTATCCTTAACCATTAATACTTAATTTTTTATCCTGAAATTGATTTCATCGTTTTGTACTTTTTACTCTAATTTTAATTTTTTGTCTCAGAATGCCGCCAAACACCTATTTTCTCGTAGAGTAAGATAGCGATCGCCTATTCAATCTGAATTGCTCAAACCCATTCACAGTAAGCATTTACATTTTGCGGATAAGTCTAATGAATTAATTACGAATTACGTAGCTTGCTTCTCGCCAGAGGCGAGTATTACGAATTATTTTGGTACATTTGCCTCCTGATTCGCTAGGCTATGTATATCCTGGTTTTTCTGAAGCATGCTATGGATTTTGAAAGCAAAGCCAATGACCCAAGTCCTAGAGACAACATAGAGTTTGCTCAACCAACGACTACTCGTAAGCCACTACAGTTATTGCGAGATATTGAGGCTTTGCTACGTCGTCCAACTGTAGCAACACTAGCGCCGATTTTGCCACCAAAACTGAGCAATAGATTTCAAGTAACCTCATCTTTGGCAGATGAATCCTTTAAGGAACTGGCAGAAATTGACCTAAATACTATTAGTGATTTTGAATTACGTCCGGCACGAATTCTTGTTGGCTTGAGCCTTGTCGGCTTTGGGGCACTCATGATATTAGTGCTGCTGCTATACTTAAACACACTGCATCCAGAACTCAGTACAGTTGAGAAAATTCGGCAATATTGGTATCAATATATTTGGTTTGTCAGCTTAGGTGTCACAGGGATGTTTGTTTTGGGCCGTGAAGCAATGCGCCCTATGCCAAAGCGACGAAAATAATTGATTAATAAATTATAATTTTCAGTAATTAATACTTACAAGTATGCTTGGCTATTAATTAGCCATTAGGAGATTTTATATATGAATCATGATGCTTTCATTGTTCCGCCAGGTTCAAAGATTTCTCTGAAAAAAAACTATGACCCAGCTTATAAGACTGATTTTCATGAAAAAAGTGATGCTGCAATCAAATTACAGAAAGACATTGAACGACTAGCTAATTACCAAAATATTCTCTATGCTCAAAACACCTATTCTTTGTTAATTATTTTTCAAGCAATGGATGCTGCTGGCAAAGATAGCACTATTAAACACGTGACTTCTGGTGTTAACCCACAAGGATTTCAGGTGTTTAGTTTTAAGGGGCCAAGTGCGGAAGAATTAGACCATGATTATCTATGGCGTTCAATGAAAGCTCTGCCAGAAAGGGGTCGAATTGGCATATTCAATCGTTCATACTATGAAGAAGTTTTAGTAGTTCGTGTCCATCCAGAAATGCTGAATAAACAGCAACTTCCCCACTTCCCAGAGGGAAAAAAGATGTGGAAACAACGTTTTGAAGAAATTAATAATTTTGAAAAATATTTGGTAAACAATGGTGTGATTATCCTGAAGTTTTTTCTAAATGTATCGAAATCAGAGCAGAAAAAACGCTTTTTAGAACGGATAGAATTTCCTGAAAAGAATTGGAAGTTTTCAGATAATGATGTCCGAGAACGAGCTTTTTGGGATGATTATATGAATGCTTATGAAGAGGCTTTTAACAACACTAGTACTAAATGGGCCCCGTGGTATATTATTCCTGCCGATCGCAAATGGTTTACACGCCTGACTGTTGCCAATATCATCTGCACAAAACTAGAAGAATTAAATCTGCAATACCCGACAGTTAGTGAAGAACATAAGCAGCAACTTTTAGAGGCGAAACGCATTCTAGAGGAGGAAGATTAACATAAGCTGTTGTGATTATAGTTTGCAGATTGAGGCGGCAGGGGAGCAGTTCTTGCTGGGAGCAAGGGAGAGGATTTACAGGTTTTTTCTAATCATGCTTGTGATGCAATTTGCAGGCGCAACAGCTTATCAACGTGATAGGTAAAAGCAAAAAAGCTGAAGGTAGTTCGGATATACTGTATAATTTACTTAAGTAAGGATAAAAATTGTAACTTTATTAATGCTATCTGTAACTCAAGAAGTTAGGCAGATAGTCGTAGACGGAAAATCATGATTCAGATGGCAGAAAATGCCAACAATCATCCACCTCAGTTTACTAATACTGCCTTTGATATAGTAGCGATCGCAGCCTCAGCAGGCGGTCTGACTGCTCTAGTTAAAGTGCTATCAACTCTACCTGCAAAATTTCCAGCCGCGATCGCCATTGTGCAACACCTTGGCCCCCAACACCGCTCGTTCATGGCAGAAATTCTCAGTCGGCGGACGGCTATTATCGTCAAACAAGCACAAGAAGGAGATTGTCTGACCCCAGGAACGGCTTACGTTGCCCCACCCAATCGTCACTTGTTGGTTAACAGTGACGGCACTCTTTCCTTATCACAGTCGGAATTAGTAAATTTTTTACGTCCTTCGGCTGATTTATTATTTGAATCGGTTGCAGCTATTTATCAAGATAGGGCGATCGCTATTGTACTAACTGGAACAGGTAGCGATGGCGCTACAGGAGTAGAAGCGATTAAAAAAATGGGCGGTACTGTTATCGTTCAAGACGTAAAAAGCGCCGAATTTTCCGGGATGCCCTCGGCTGCAATTCAAACTGGCAATGTAGATTTTATTCTCCCCCTTGATAAAATTTCTAGCAGCCTTGTGAGTTTGGTTGTAGGAGAATTTAACTAAGCCCAGAAGAAAAGAGGGCGGGGGAGCAGCGAAGATATATTTTAGAGTTCAACCAACTTAGTGTCAACATAGTTTCTATGAGTCTTTGATACTCCTTAATAAGGTTTAGAACCGTTAATGAGCCTTTGATACTCACAGACTCAGATCGGAACTCCATTCCTTTGCCACCTGCTCGTTGCCTCTACCCTATGACTTCTGCCGAAAGAGATCCCAAATTTGAAAATCTACTGATTTATCTCAGACAAAGCCGGGGATTTGATTTTACAGGCTATAAACGCTCGACTTTGATACGTCGGGTACTCAAGCGGATGCAGTCATTAACTATAGAAAATTTTGAAGAATATCAAGACTATCTAGAAGTTTATCCAGAAGAATTCAATTATCTTTTTAACACTATCCTAATTAACGTTACTGCTTTTTTTCGAGATTCATCAGCTTGGGAATATATCGCAGAAGAAATACTGCCTAATCTGATTAGAAATAAAAAAACTTCTGACCAAATTCGCATCTGGAGCGCTGGCTGTGCTTCTGGAGAAGAAGCTTATACTCTGGCAATGTTGATGGCTGAAATATTGGGAGCAGAGGAATTTCGCCAACGAGTGAAAATCTACGCTACAGATGTAGATGAAGATGCTCTCAACCAAGCGCGTCTTGCTATATATTCAGCCAAAGATGTCCAAACAGTGCCAGATGAACTGCGCCAGAAATACTTTGAAATTGTCGGCAATCGCTATGTTTTCCGCCAAGATTTGCGTCGCTCAGTGATTTTTGGTCGCCACGATTTACTTCAGGATGCGCCCATTTCGCGCTTAGATTTACTGGTCAGCCGCAATACATTAATGTATTTTAATTCTGAGACTCAAGGACGAATTCTGGCCCGGTTTCATTTTGCACTCAACGATAATGGCTTTTTGTTTTTGGGAAAAGCAGAGATGCTATTGATGCATTCTAGTCTGTTTCTACCATTGGACTTAAAAAACCGGATATTTACTAAAGTATCAACGGTGAATCTACGCGATCGCCTTTTAGTTATGGCAAATTCAGTAGATGATGAATCTAGCAGCCGTTTGGCTAGACACCTCCGGTTGCGAGACATGGGTTTTGACACAGCCCCAATCGCCCAGATAATCATTGATATAAATGGCACTCTGGTAATGGTAAACGAGCAAGCGCGGACTTTGTTCGCCCTTTCTCCCAAAGATTTAGCTCGTCCCTTCCAGGATCTAGAACTTTCTTATCGGCCGGTTGAATTGCGATCGCTAATTGAACGGGCTTATACTGAACGCCGCCCTGTGAGCCTCACAAATGTAGAGCGCTATTTATCTAACACAGAAACCCAATATCTGGATGTACAAATTACGCCTTTACAAGAAACAGACACCAGTTTTTTAGGGGTTAGTATCTCCTTTCATGATGTCACCCGTTATATTCAACTCCAAGATGCCCTGCAACGTTCCCAACAGGAATTAGAAACTACTAACGAAGAACTCCAATCTACTAACGAAGAATTAGAAACTACTAACGAAGAACTCCAATCTACTAATGAGGAATTAGAAACTACTAACGAAGAACTGCAATCCACCAATGAAGAATTGGAGACGATGAATGAAGAACTCCAATCGACTAATGAAGAATTACAGACAATTAATAACGAACTGAGCGAGCGCACCACAGAACTTAATCGCACAAACATTTTTCTTGTCTCTATTCTCAAAAGTCTCCAAACGGGAATAGTGGTAATTGACAGCAGCTTTAATATCTCTATTTGGAATTACATGGTAGAAGATTTATGGGGCTTGCGGACTGATGAAGTGATTGGAAAGTCTATCTTCAGCCTAGATATTGGGCTACCTGTCGAGCAGTTGCGATCACCTATTCGCGACTCTCTATCCGGGAAAAAACAGTTTCAAGAAATGATCCTCGATGCTACCAATCGTCGGGGTAGGCAAATAAAATGTTACTTGGCAATAACTCCGCTACTTGGCATTGAAATGCGAGGAGCAGTTTTGATGATGGTAGATATAGAGAGAGTCAATAGTATGATTTCTACTCAAGAAATAGAAGAACGGCAGCAACAGGAATAACAATTAAAAATTAAAAGTTAAAAGTTAAAAATTGGGATTTAAACCTCGACTGTAGCAAGCTCCCCAGGATAACTGATGCTGCTATATGATGTAGAGGTATTCCAATACTTCTCGGTTAAGGGGAAAAGGGGAAAGGGAAAAGGAAAAGAAAAAACCTTTAACCCAAACCCAGTACCTTTTAACCCAAACCCGATTCCGAGTTAAAAATGCAAAACCCGAGAAGTATTGAGAGGTTTTCAACCATTTAATTTAGCGATAAAAATGCTGAAGGGTATTGTATTAATCTCTTGCTCACTCTGGTCGCTTTACTGAAGCAGAGGTCAGTTTTCCTTCTGCGTTTCTTAAGCAAAGCAATCATCGGAGAAAACTACAAATGACTAAGGAAAATTTTAAACAAGCGATTGTCGAAGCGCATCAACGACTGGAAAATCTCTCACAGCTTGCAAGTCTGGCGGCAGAGAAATATATAGGACAGGATTCCCCTAGAGAGCTTTTGCAACAAGCGATGACCGAAATCTCTATTTCTCTGGAAGAGTTACAGCAACAAAATGAGGAATTGATCGCTACACGCAATTTGGTAGAAGCAGAAAGCCAACGTTATTACGATTTATTTAACTTTGCCCCAGATGGTTACTTGCTTACAGATGCTACTGGAATTATCCAGGAAGCTAATTATGCTGCGGCTAAGTTATTGAAGGTGCGCCAGTCTTACCTGATTGGTAAACCACTGGCTGTATTTGTGCATCAGACAGAACGGCAGAAATTTCGTCAAATTATGCTGCAATTGCAACAGCAGAGGCAAATCCACAGAGAAGAGTTACAGATTTTTCATGAAGAAGGAAGTACAGACTTTCCCGCAGAACTAACAGCGATCGCTGTGCAAGATAGTCAGGGTAAAACTGGAAACTTGCGCTGGTTATTTAGAGACATTAGCGAACAGCAAGCTGCGCTACGCGATCGCCATCAGCAAGATCAGAAAATTCGCGAACAAGCTGCCCTATTAGACATCACAACAGATGCAATTATTGTAGAAGATTTGCACAACCAAATCTTATTCTGGAACCAAGGCGCAGAGAAGATGTACGGCTGGCAAGTTCAGGAAGCTCAAGGAAACAACGCCTGGGAACTTTTATTCAAAAAAACCTCACCTCTACTATTAACGGCTCAGAAAACTGTTATTGAGCATGGAACATGGCAGGGAGAGTTGCATAAATTTAGAAAAGATGGTGTGGAAAGAATTATTGCTAGCCGCTGGACGTTGATGCTTGATGCTGTCGGCTTGCCTAAATCAATCCTGATTATTGACACCGATATTACCGAGAAAAAACAACTCGAAATTCAGCTATTGCGTAGTCAACGTTTAGAAAGCTTAGGCACTCTCGCTAGCGGTATCGCTCACGATCTCAACAATCTTCTCACTCCAATCATGGGAATTGCTCATCTGTTGCCCCTAAAATATCCCCATCTTGATGACGTTTCGCTGCAAATGCTGAAGATACTAGAAACCAATGCCAAACGAGGCGGTGATTTGGTGGGGCAAATTTTGTCATTTACCGGTGGTTATGAAAGAGAACACACAATTGTGCTTGTATCGCAACTCATCGAAGATATCAAGCAGATAGCCCAACAAGCATTTCCCAAATTGATCGACATCAAAATAAATATAGCGCCAAATGTCGGGATGATTGTCGGAGACAGTACTGCACTGCATCAGGTGTTAATGAACCTAGTAGTCAATGCTCGTGATGCTATGCCTCATGGCGGTAAACTCTGTATTTCTGCCGCCAAGGTGTTCATTGATGAAAACTATGCCAGGATGCACATTGGCGCAACAGTTAATTCCTACGTGAGGATTACAGTTACGGATACTGGAGTTGGCATTCACTCAGAAATTATCGATCGGATTTTTGATCCCTTTTTCACCACTAAAGAAGTGGGTAAGGGTACAGGATTGGGTTTATCTATATTGATGGGCATTGTTAAAAGCCACGGTGGTTTTGTGGAAGTAGCCAGCGAGGTAGGAATTGGAACAAAATTCCAAGTATACTTGCCAAGCAAGGAGGGTAGCATTTCTCAAGTAATAGATGAGATAGAACTGTCAAGAGGCCACGGAGAATTGATTTTAGTTGTCGATGATGAAGTAGCTATCACTCAGATCGCCAAAACCACACTAGAATTCTCTAACTACAAAGTATTGACTGCCAAAAATGGTATTGAGGCCATTGCTCTGTACACCGAGCATAAAGATGAAATTAAGCTAGTGCTGATGGATATGATGATGCCGTTAATGGGTGGAGAAACAACCATCAGCACCCTGCAAATCATCAATCCACAAGTGCAAATTATTGCTATGAGTGGATTAGCTAAGTCTGAGGTATTGGTACAAACTATGGGTATTGGTATCCAAGGCTTTTTAGTGAAACCTTTCACCGCCAATGAATTATTGAGCGTTGTTCAAACAATCTTCCGTTAAAATCAATTTGCTAGGATACTTCGTTAAATTAAAATTCTGGAGTTTTGTGACTCTGTGCTTACTCAGTTACCGACTATCAACGTTCTAAAACAGCCTACTAGTTTTGCTTGGGTTGAACAAGCGATCGCTAATTTAGATATTATTTTACTCGACCACTCCCACTGTGAACGCAAAGCCGCAGGCGTGGCCTTAAACATGATGTTTCGCTACCCTTCCAATACTAAAATGGTGCGAGAACTAACTGCGATCGCCCGCGAAGAACTAGAACACTTTGAACTAGTTAACCAATGGTTAGAACGCCGGAATATTCCCCTAGCTCCCCTACCACCGCCTCCCTACGGCGCAGGTTTAAAAGCTGCTGTACGCCCCAAAGAGCCTGAGCGATTTCTGGATTCCTTGCTAGTCACTGGTTTAATCGAAGCTCGCTCTCACGAACGCCTGGGACTACTAGCTGCTCACTGTCCAGAGCCAGAGTTAGCAAAATTTTATCGTGGTCTAATGGCATCCGAAGCGCGTCACTACGGTATATATTGGGTTTTAGCTGCTACTTACTTCGACAGAGAAATAGTCATGCAACGGCTTGATGAATTGGCAACTGTCGAAAGCGAGTTGCTGGCGACTTTGCACCCAGAACCTAGAATTCACAGTTAGTAGACCAAGGGAACAGATATGAAGCTTCAGTTAACACACCTGAGACTACTTGTCTCAAACTATAAAGATTCTTTTCTGTTCTACCGGGATCTGCTAAAGTTTGATGTCGATTGGGGCGATGAAGATAGCGGATATGCTGAGTTTAATACCGGATATCTCAAACTAGGTTTGTTTAAAAAAGAATTAATGGCTGAAGTAGTCCCCAGAATTGAACAGCCTTCTTATGTTGCTAGTCGAGATAAAACTGTTTTAGTTTTCGCAGTCGATAACGTGGATGAGGTCTATGAGCAAGTAAAAGCTCAGAATGCGATCGTTGTGACTGAACCGCAAGATCGCTCAGACTGGGGAATTCGTACAGCTCATTTCCGCGATCCTGATGGCAATCTCATCGAAATCTACAACAATCTCGGAATTGTCAGTTAATTACAGTTTTGGTATGTGTCACGTCTTTCTGCTAAAAAGCCATCCTTCCAAAATATCTTAGGACAGCATTTCATTAATTCGTAGCAAATTAAATTTAGCAATACCCGACAATGTGAATGCATCGACTTGCATTGTTAAAGTATCGGCTGCGTTGGCAATCCTTGAGTGGAATTCAGGTAAGTTTAAAAAACTTAGCCTATCACATTAAAATTCTATTTACATAAATCAATACAGTTCAGATAGAGCTACAAAACCCTTGTATATACGGCGATTTATCGCGTCTCTCAAAAACCCAAAGTTGTTGCCAGTAGCCCTTAACTAAACCGTATTGCTACATAAATTTGCCTTGTTTTTAGCAAATTTTATATAAATTCATCTTTTATTAACTACCCCTAAGTTAAATAAAGCATTACCCAAATTTAATCAAAATCAAATATTTTTCTTTCAGCATTTAAGTAACCAAACCGTTTTCATGACATTTTCAAGACGTAAATTCTTTGCAATAGCAGGTACTACTGCTGTGGGCACTTTAATGGTGTCCCCTATGGAAGGTCTTCTTGCCAGACAAGCTTTTGGTCGAAGATTTGGTAAAGGATATGGGCCGCTTTTCCCCGGTGCTGATGGAATTTTAGAATTACCAAGAGGATTTCAGTATCGAGTTATATCTCGTACAGGTACTTTGATGAGCGATGGCAATCTAGAGCCTAGTAATCATGATGGGATGGCAGCTTTCCCTGGCCCCAGAAATACAACAATTTTGGTTCGCAATCACGAACTAAGTAACAGTACTGGCACTCGTCTACCAGGAGTAGAAGTGCTGAATCCCTACGATCCTATATGCAGAGGTGGCACTACAACTCTAATTGTTGGACGCGATCGCCAGTTGATCAAAGAGTTTGCTTCTCTCGGTGGAACCATTCGTAACTGTGCAGGTGGTCTAACTCCTTGGGGTTCATGGATTAGCTGTGAAGAAGATACAACTATACCGAGTCTAAGTAATAGAGTCACCAAGCCACACGGTTATAACTTTGAGGTTCCAGCTAGCGCCACCTCTCCTGTAAACCCAGTGCCTCTAGTTGCTATGGGACGGTTTAATCATGAGGCTATAGCTGTAGATCCCAAAACTGGGATTGTCTATCAGACTGAAGATAAAGGAGATAGCCTCTTCTACCGTTTTATCCCCACAGAGTATGGCAATTTAAAAGCAGGAGGCACTCTCCAGGCTTTGAGGATTAAGGAGAAGCCTCAGGTTAACACCACCACCGGTTTTGTAGTTGGACAGAAATGGGATGTAGATTGGGTAACTATTCCTGAACCAAATCCCACGACTGTAGATAATGTCAGATCCCAAGGTCGTGCTTTAGGTGCAGCCCAGTTTAACCGTGGGGAAGGCATTTGGTACGATGACAACCAGGGCAAGAAAGACAAAAACGGCAAGGATGACGACAAGAAGAGCAAAGGTGAATTTTACTTCACTGCTACAAGTGGCGGCCCTGTAGGTGGTGGTCAGGTATGGCGCTACATTCCAGGTAAAGAGACAATTGAACTGTTTGTTGAATCTCAATCTAGAGATGAGCTAGACATGCCCGATAACATAGTTGTGGCACCTTTTGGCGATCTCATTCTCTGTGAAGATGGCGGTGGTGACAATTTCTTAAGAGGTGTTACACCCCAAGGTGAACTCTATGATTTTGCGCGTAACGCCTTAAATGATAGCGAATTTTGTGGAGCTTGCTTTTCACCTGATGGTGATACTTTGTTCGTCAACATTCAAACCCCTGGTATTACTTTAGCTATCTGGGGCCCTTGGACAAGTCATCGAGACTAATTTGAACCTCGCATGACTATATTGCTGAATCATCTTTGGTAAGCAGACAAGGGGAGGGGAAGAAAATTCTCCTCCCCTTGTCACTTTATCAAGAAGCAGGGTGGTTTCATACAAAGAAAGAAAAAACTCTATCGAGTTGGTTGGAGAGTGCGCGTTGTGCTTGAGGAATAGTTCGGAAACCGAGTTTGCGTGCGATCGTAATAAAAAAGTTGTGTAAGATAGACCAATTCACAGGGGCATTGCCACCACGCCGTAGTGGAAAGTCTTCTTTGAATGTCACATCTCTTACCCAATGAAGTCGATTTTCGATTCCCCAATGCCCTTGAATGTCGGCAAGTAACTGTTGAGCTTCGAGATATTGACTACAGATATAGAATTGACGCTCGTAAAATGGCCGACCATTGCGCTCACCCTGACGCTCGACAACAATAAAAGTTTTGAGTCCAGACCATTTTTTTTGAATTTGTTCGGGGGCAGCAAAAACCTTGCACTGACGTTGAACTAGCCGAGAATGAACATTCTCTACAGTTGTGGCACTGCTAAGTGGAACATCTTGTTGTAACTCGGTTTGAGCCATTTTGTAGAGTGTCGGTTGATTTTCTTTTAATCCAATCAGGTAGTCATTGCCACTATTGACAATCAGTGATACAGTTTTTTTTGGCAGTGTAGAGCATCAAGTGTAAAAACGACTTGTTGACCACAAAACTCGAAGATTAATTGTTTTACGATCGCTACTTCACTAATTTTTTTGTTGGACATTGGTTGCATCCTGAGTACAATACCTCGTTCATGACTATAAACCGATACTGTACTGATAAAGTTTTGGTAGGACTGACTGTAATCTGTGACTGTGCAACGAATGCCTTTTCCGTCAATTGCCAATCTTTCTCCTGGCATCGGTGGAACAAAAACTAACGCCCAATTATTAAATAAGTCGGTGAATGGCTGAAAATCTACTGTTTTGAGTACTCGTCGGAACGTTGAATAGGATGGAAACTTCATTGTTTCATCTAGGTTTAACAGCTCAATTAAGCTCCGTCTGTGTACTTTGGTAAAATCTTCCAGTGGCCGGTAGCCCCAATACCCAGTCATTGCTCCGAGCAATATGAGCAATAATACCAACCATAATTCATGCCTTCGTCCTCGGATGTGTCTATAGTCTGGGACTTGCTGCAATTGTTCGACGAGATTCATACTTGTTAGTTATCCATTTTTCTCCACCCTCTATAAATCATTATTATTTTTCTCTCGTTGTATGAAACCACCCTGTTGTCACTTTATCAAGAAGGGGGAAGGGGGAAAGGTAAAAACCGTACTGCGTCCCGCTCCGCTAACGCCCGCAAGTGGCGCGAAATAATCCAAATTTTATGAGGAAGGTAAAAACCTTGCCCACAAGTGGCGCGACCTGTTCATCCCTTTCCCCTTTCCCCTTTAACCTTTTCCCTTTTTTATTGACACCTTGAGAGTGTCGTCTAAAATAGACTCTGCCATAAAAGCTATTTGCTGGGTAAATTGGGATATAGATGCGGAAAATTTTTCTGTGTAAACTTGACCAGCAAATGGTAATGAAAAACTATTATCAAGATTTTATAATTCGTGATTGGGTGAAAAGCGATCGCACAAGAGCCGCTGAAGTTATCAGTTATGTATTATCAGAATACGGTTTGGGTTGGGAACCAAACGGTGCTGACCGAGATGTGCTGCGAGTAGAGGAATATTATTTAGCTACTGGGGGAGAGTTTTGGGTAATTGAACACCAAAGCCAGTTAGTCGGTACTGGAGCATACTACCCCATACACCGAGGCGAAAAAGCTGTAGAAATCCGCAAAATGTATCTTTTACCCAGCATCAGGGGTTTGGGATTAGGGAAATATTTGTTACAACAGCTAGAAGCAGCGATCGCAAAGCGTGGTTTTCAGGAAATTTGGATTGAAACCGCCAGCGTTTTGGTGGAAGCAGTCAAGCTGTATGAAAGCAACGGCTACACCCCAGCAACGGGGGTAGAAACAACAAGGTGCGATCGCGTGTATGTGAAGTCATTGGTCAATGGTCATTAGTCATTGGTCAAAGACTAATTACTAATGACTAAGGACAATTCTCAATGCACATTTGGATTAAAAATCTCACAAGTTTACTCAATCTTTTTCTCCAATCCCATTGCCCCCTATGTCAACGCTCAACTTCTCAAGAATTCTGCCAGAACTGCACCAGACAATTACAAAAATGTCAACGTAAAGACCCAATTTCTCTATGGCAAGAGCCAATACCAGTTTTTGGCTGGGGGGAGTATGGTGGCCCGGTGAAACGAGCGATCGCGGCGATGAAATACGAAAATCAACCCCAAATAGCTCGTCCTTTGGGTCAATGGTTAGGAGAAGCATGGTTGTTAAATTCACCGAGGCGAGATAGCCAGCCTGTGGTAGTTCCCATCCCACTCCACGCTGGCAAACAAAAGCAACGTAAATACAATCAAGCCGCACTGATCGCACAAAGCTTCTGCGAAATAACTGGATTAAAATTAAAACTAAACGGTCTAGTAAGAGTGCGAGAAACTGAAGCGCAATTTGGTTTATCGGTATCTAAACGAGAAAAAAACTTGGCTCAAGCTTTTGCTGTTGGGCAAGAATTTCGCCATCATCCTCCAAATATCCCAGTGCTGTTAGTGGACGACATTTATACTACTGGTGCTACTGCCAGGTCTGCTGTGCAAACACTTCGTCAGTATGGAATTGTAGTCTTAGGATTAGTAGCTGTAGCCACTGCTGTCAAAGACGGATGAAGGATTGCCTTCCTTGATAAATTGACCGTGCCAATTTTAGATTTTAGATTTTAGATTTTAGATTTTAGATTATTTCGGTTCATGCCCCGCTCCTAGTGAGCGGAATAAATCCAAAATCCCAAATTTAAAATTATAATGCCCCGTACCCTTGTAGTCGGGGTCAATCCAAAATCCAAAATCCAAAATCCAAAATCGATTGACCGAATTACCCTATTTTTGTAGAAAAATTGCTTGAAATGTATGAATAAAGTTTTTGCGGCAGGTTTAAAGCAACTCATCATCATTCCTGCCACATTGCTGGCAATAGGCATAAGTATAAGTGCAGCTTTTGCTCAAAATAAGTTGTATAGTCCAATTCCTTTATCTAACAGTACTGAAATTACTGATAGTCTCTCAGACAAAGACATTCCCACAGGTCAAGGTGGGTTTGCTCGTGATTACACAGTGAAGTTACAGAAGGGCGATAATTTAGCTGTTGACCTGTCATCTGAAAACTTTGACAGCATCATCACACTACTAGCACCTGATGGTTCGACTCTGGCAGAAAATGATGATGGCCCTGATGGTACTAGCAATTCCCTACTATTTACTCGCATCGTAGAGACAGGGAATTATGTGATTCGTGTCCGGTCTTTTGGGGAAACTGGGGTTGGGGCTTTTAAACTCAAGGTGACAAAGTTGCAACCAATTAAATGAGTGCTGAGTTAGGAGTTAGGAGTTTGGAGTTAGGAGTTTGGATTTTTCACTCCTCACTCCTAACTTCCTACGGCGGTCAATACGCAGAGAAATAAGGCTTCAGTCCACTCGACGACTGCGCCGTAGGTATCTCCGGTGTGCCCGCCTAGTTTATGGTTGAACCATGCACCGGTTAAAGTGGCGATCGCACTTCCAGCAATTATCATTGCCAGTGCGAGAAATAGCTGCTGTTTATCTATCAGCCAAAGTAAACCACTCAAACTAAACAACAACAATAGTCCTGGTAACAAATCTTTGTAGGAACGAATGGCTTGTTTGTGAAATGCGCCTTTACCAGTTGCTTTCAGATAGGGATATCGGGCGATCGCTAGTTGCTGTCCCCAACGTCCCCAACCACAAGCAGCCATTAGCAACAAGCAACGGTTTTCTGGCATATCTGTCAAGGCGGTTATTTTTAGTATCACCAAGGCGATCGCAGCCATTGCCCCAAAGGCTCCTGTGGCACTATCCGCCATCACCTCCAATCGCCGATCTGGGTCACCCACTGCCAAACCATCGGCAGTATCCATTGCCCCATCTAAGTGCAATCCTCCTGTGATGCCAATCCAAACACTTACTACCAAAGCACTACGAGTTAACACGGGCATACCAATATAATCCATCCCCGTATCCACTAACCCTAAAATTCCCCCAATTATCAACCCGACAAGTACAACAAGACGTGCCACTCCCCGAAAATCCAATCCGCTCAAATACGGCAGTGGAATAATTGTATAAAATATAATACTAGCTGCCAGCTTTAACAGCAGCTTTTTCCACCACTGTTGCTGTTTCGTCATCGGAATAACATTAATTTTTGGTAAACTGCTGGATAATAATCTTGATTTCGTACAACCGACATGACCAAACTTTAAAACTTTAGATAAGATTTACTTCTATCAGACATTCTCCTTGAAAATTTTGTTATCCTGGTCTAAGTGGTAAGTAAATAATCTTAGGTAGTTTTTATACAAAAACGAATGATTTAGGAAGTGAAAATTCCATCAGGGAGCAAAATTTATATTTTGTATTCGTTAACTAAAAACTTCCTCCAAATTATTAGACGATTGCCCCATAAAATTGATATTTTTTTAAATGTAGGGAGTAAACAAGCTACTCAATTATGACAGTTTAGCTATGTTGTTGCTCTCCTTAGCTCAATCGCCATTTTCCTATGAGTCACCATCTACCCGACACCAGGATACCAGCTCCGTGCATTATTAACACGGGCATCATTGTGAATAAGCTCGACATCCGGCGATTGCTGGCAGATTTAGGTCGAGTCCACTACATCTACACCCAAGAAGATAAGGTACTGAGCGAGGGTGAAGGGGATGTGATGGAAGTTTTTGCCAATCCACAAAGGTCTACCTTAGTGGCTAACCGTGCGCTATATCTGAATGTTTGTAGTTTTGATTATTTGGAACTCAAGCAGTCACCGCAACAAGAAACCTACTTCGATCTGATGCAAGAAGGAGTGTGTCTGCGGTTAATTCCCCGCTCAACCCCTTTACAAGAGCGACGAGAGCGAAGCTTCAATGTCAGTGCCATAGAAGCGATGATGGAACAAGTACTCTCAGCCAGGTGGGATGCAGAAATTGACGATGATTGTTCTGATTCTTTCTAAATAACAATTATTTTGAGTATATACTCGTAAAGTTGGTAACTAGGTTAGTAGTGAATGCTTAAGTATTCACTAAAACTCAATTACCAATTTTTATAAGAAGAATTCAGAACTCAGGAGTCAGAATTCAGTATGAATTCTGTACGAGTGGGTGATAGCGCCGGCGGCAAGCGAGTATTTTCGAGTCGCGTCTGAAAATATTGGTTAAAAGCGAGTGGAATGGTGGGCGAAAAAAAATTAAAATATTCTCGCCTGAAAACTCTATCCCTTTATGGGTAAGAGTATTCTGAATTCTGTATTCTGACTCCTGTTTTATTTTTGTCCATAATTTAGCCAAATAATATTAATTTTGCCCTAATACCATTTGGTTTTATGGCTGCTAGTTATGGATTTCTGAAACTCTTCATCAATTAGCGTTTCACAATCCAAAATCTAAAATCCAAAATGGTATGAGTGCGAATTTTTCTTTTCAATGTCTTGCTTGCTGTAGCCAAACCAAAGCTAGAGCCGGAGTGTTTTTCACCCCTCACGGTCTTGTCGAAACCCCCAGATTTATGCCAGTGGGAACGCTGGCAAATGTCAAAACTATTACCCCAGCCCAGCTACGAGATACTGGGGCGCAAATGATCTTATCCAATACTTATCATCTTCACCTACAACCAGGGGAAGCGATCGTGGCTGGGGGTGGTGGGTTGCACAAATTTATGGGGTGGAACGGCCCAATGCTCACAGATTCGGGTGGGTTTCAGGTCTTCAGCTTAAGTGAGATGCGAAAAATTACTGAAGAAGGTGTAACTTTCCGCTCACCCCATGATGGACGAATTATTAACTTGACACCAGAACGCTCCATTGAGATTCAAAATACTTTAGGGGCAGATGTGATTATGGCCTTTGATGAGTGTCCACCCTACCCAGCGACTCGCGAAGAAGTGGAAACCGCAACTGACCGCACTTATCGCTGGTTAGAACGTTGCATAACGGCTCATCAAAATAGTGAGCAGGCTTTGTTTGGAATTGTCCAAGGGGGCGTGTATTTAGATTTGCGTTGCCGTGCGGCTGAAGCTTTGGCTAAGTTAGATTTGCCCGGATACGCCATTGGTGGCGTAAGTGTGGGAGAACCACCAGAAATGATGGCTGAAATTGTCAAAGTGACAGCACCGCTTCTACCCCCCGATAAGCCGCGCTACTTGATGGGTGTAGGTACTTATCGGGAAATGGCGATCGCGATCGCATCTGGTGTAGATTTATTTGATTGTGTAATTCCCACCCGTTGGGCGAGACATGGAACGGCGATAGTCCAAGGCGGACGCTGGAATTTAAAAAATGCTAAGTTTCGTGAAGATTTTACGCCCTTAGATGAAACTTGTCACTGTTACACTTGTCAAAATTTTAGCCGTGCTTATATATCTCATTTAGTGCGATCGCAGGAAATTTTGGCTTATACCTTGTTGAGCATTCACAACATTACTGAGCTAATTCGCTTTACGCAAAAAATTAGAGAAGCAATATTGAGCGATCGCTTTGTGGCAGAATTTGGACACTGGCTCAACTCATCTGAATCAGCACCAGATGAGGGGGAAATTACAAATGACTATTGACCAATGATCGATACTCAAACCATGTTAAGATACTTCTCAATTATGAAAGCTGTGTTGGATAGTTGGATTTAAACAAACATGGAAGCAGCACTTTTATTAGCAAAACTGCCTGAAGCTTACCAAATCTTCGATCCTTTGGTAGACGTTCTCCCAGTCATCCCCGTATTCTTCTTGTTGCTTGCTTTCGTTTGGCAAGCAGCCGTAGGATTTAGGTAAGTTAATCTATTTTTCAATTTATAGGACAGGTATTCTACCTGTCCTATTTTTTGTGATGCTATATTTGACAAAGTTAACATTTATTAATATTTTGTAATGAATTAATATAATAAATATGATCTTAATCAAGCCATGTCAATATGAAGCCTTGAAAGCCAAGCTTACAGTCAAGGAGGAGTCTAGTTATGGGTAATATCAAATTCGTTAAAGAGAATAAAGAAGTAGTAGCGGCAGATGGTGCTAATCTCCGGCTCAAGGCGATCCAAAATGGCATTGATATATATACATTGATTGGCAAGATGACCAATTGTGGTGGTAATGGTCAATGTGGTACTTGTGTTGTGGAGATAGTCGAAGGACTAGCAAATCTTTCCCCCCGCACAGACGTAGAAAACCGGAAATTCAAGAAAAAACCGGATAATTACCGCCTTGCCTGTCAAACTTTAGTGAATGGCTCAGTCAGCGTAGTCACGAAGCCTTAAGTTATTTTGTATCCAGTCAGTAGTCAAAATACTTACCAAGATTGAGTAAACTCAATTGAAATTTTGAATTTTGAATTTTGAATTGGTATAACTCGGTCATCGATAATGGTATCCTAATGTTGTTGACTGGAAATTTAAGAGAGGCTTTCTTGCTATGCAAGTTAATGACCTGGGGTTCATAGCGAGCATTTTGTTCGTACTAGTCCCCGCTGTGTTTTTACTAATTCTGTACATCCAAACTGCTAGCCGCGAAGGTGGAAAAGATAGTTAAGAGTTTGTGTATAAAATAAATAACCCCTGCACCAATAGTGTAGGGGTTTTTATTTATCAACTTAGTGCTGTTAGCACATGCTGAGGTATTCAAGACAAGACAAATCTTATTTTTTTACTATCCTAGTCCAACAATTCTTATACTCAACACTATTTACCTTAAGCGATTGTCCGCGCCAACAATACCGGACAAGTAGCATTGACTCGAACATAGTCAGACAAGGAAGATCCGATGAGTCTGTCTATATCAACAAAACTCTTAGCGATCGATGGACGGCGATCTGGAGAACCGAGCAATAATAAGTCTATATTCAACTCTTCTGCCAACCGACAAATTTCTTCACCAGGTTTACCACTGCTGATATAAGAACGAGATTGGATACCTTGTTTTTCTGCTTCCGCAACTGCGGCTGCTAAAACTGGATTTTTATCTGAGTTAACCTTGGTTATTTCCGATTTTTTTCCACCTAAATCTGTACTAATATTTGCCAAAATTAACTCGCCACCTGGAATATCTCGCAGTAAAAACAGTGCCAATTTCAAGCAATTTTTTGCTGAATCAGAGTTGTCTATTGCCACCATGATGCGCTTAATTCTTTTAACATAAATGTCGTCTTTTACTAGCAACATGGGGCGAGAAGATAGCTGGAAAACATACTGACTGACTGAATTCGATAAAATCGATTGCAGCCGCTTCAGTCCGCGTGAACCCATAATAATCAAGTCGGCATCGATTTCATCAGCTACTTGGCAAACTACATCTTTGGGGTCGCCTTCCCGCAAAATTGAAGAAACCTGGCTAGGATCTAAGTTCAAAGTTTGAATAGCATTCGCCAGAATTTTACCACCATTTTCCCATTTACTTGTCATGGTAGCAGCAGTACTTTGTGCCTGAACAACATGCAAAATTGTGACTTTTGCAGATTGAATTGAAGGGATTTCTTTCAGGGTTTTGAGCATTTCTTCTGCGTGTCCCAATCCTGATACAGCCAGCAAAATTCTTCTTATCATATTACGTATTTTTTGTGAAGTTTACTTTTTTTCGCTGTTAGTACTTGGCTTTGGTCGGATTTTCACCACCTTGCTCGATAACCTAGTTAGTAAGTTGACACAAATAAACTTTGTCCTTTTAGTATTTAATACTCCAATAAATGGTAATATATAAAAAACTAAACAAATGTTTAAGTTTATTTGCACATAGTTACTTAAACTTTTAACTAGATTTCAACTATTAAGTATACTCTCAATTTAGCCTGAAGTACTTAATAATTTATGGTGTTAGTTATCATTTTTAATCTATGTTCACTTTTTTTAATTAGAAGTTAGTTAAGTATTGCAAAGAAATGCCAAAAATAACTCTTTAGTAAAATTGATTCAGTGTAGAATTGAACAGGCGATCGCTATTGCCTAAAATAGCGTAATCTCCTCAATAATCTCCCGTATTTTCCGTATTTTTTAAGGCTATTATCCTTTTGGTAACTCAGATATAATTTCTATCTATATCCGAACACCAGAGAAATGCTGACACAATAGCATCCGAATCGGATTTCATCCTATATTGAAACCCCCCAAATATAATCTGAGGGGTTTGTTTGATTAGTGAGATTTGCTTAATTTAGATGCGCTCCTGGTTGTCCGTTTTGGACTACAAAGGAAGCTAGGGTTTTGACAGAGGCATTTAAGTCAACAATGCTTGAGACAACGCGGTAGTCACTTTGCCAGCGTTTTGGAGTCAGGTTGCAGCGGACGTATCCCCGGTAAGCACCGTTAAAGAACTTAGTATGAGGATTATTAGGTAGAGCAGCTTGAGATGGAGCGATGAATGCAGTCGGAAAGTCAGAGGTAATTGAAGTTCCGACAAACTCAGTGCCTACAGTTGGTGAGCTTGGGTTATTGAAGTCAAGCTTCAGATCGTGTACCCAACTAGAATGGATGTCTCCGCTAATTACCACAGGATTAGAAGGTTGACGCTGGTTGAGAAAACTCAGGAGCCGATTACGTGCAGCTACGTAGCCATCCCACTGATCCATATTGAAGATACCTGGGCCTGGACTGCTATTGAAATTGTACTGGGCAAACATCACCTGTTGAGCAATCACATTCCAGCGCGATCGCGACTGGTCTAACCCTTTTCGTAGCCACTGCTCTTGTTTTGAGCCGGTCATTGTCGCATTGGGATCAAAAGCTCCGGGGCATTGAGGCTTAAGTCCATCATCACAAGGTTGATTAGTGCGATATTGCCTCGTATCTAGTACATTGAACTCAGCTAAATTACCAAAAGTCAAGCGCCGATAAAGCAGCGCATCTGGTCCCTTGGGCAATGCAGACTGACGTAGGGGCATGTGTTCATAGTAAGCCTGGTAGGCATTGGCTCGCCGTTTTCTAAAAGCCTCTTGGGTTTGATTGTCTTCGGGGCTTAAGTTGGCGTAGTTATTATCAACTTCGTGATCATCCCAAGTGACAATCCAGGGAAAAGCCGCATGAGCAGCTTGGAGACTCTGGTCTGTTCTGTATAGAGCGTAACGATTACGGTAGTCGGAAAGAGTGATGATTTCTGGACTATTATGCTGACGTGGGCCACCGGGCAGTGGCCCGTATTCATAGATGTAATCACCCAAATGAACTACAAGGTCGAGATTTTCCTCAGCCAAATGCCGATAAGCCGTATAGTAGCCATTTTGCCAGTCTTGACAGGAGACAAAAGCAAAGTTCAGTTGTTGGGTATAACTATAAGATGCTGGGGCTGTGCGAGTCCGCCCAATGGGGCTAACTTCGCTACCCACTTTAAATTGATACCAGTACCATCGATTAGGGTTTAGCCCACAGACATCAACGTGGACTGAGTGGGCTAACTCTGGTGTCGCCAGTGCTGTTCCTCGCTGCACTACCTGTCTCATATTTTCATCAAGGGCGACTTGCCACTGCACTGGCACATTTATCAATGGCATTCCACCTCCAGAGAGTGGATTTGGAGCTAGTCGTGTCCAGATAACAACAGCATCCGGCAAAGGATCGCCAGAGGCAACCCCAAGACTAAACGGATAGCCAGAAAACCTTGGGGTAGCCAATACTGGATGCAATTGGCTAGCTACTGTTAACCCCGTTAAGAATCCTGCACCCAACAAAAAATTCCGCCTTCCGCACCGATTTACTAGCAGGCGTGTACCATCCATAAGTTCCATATTCACCCCTTCCCAGATGTAAATACAGTTGGCAAATTTTAGGAGGGTCAGTTGCGAAAAGCACAAAAAAGGCTTGATTTAACTTGTCTCCTAATTGCTGCTCAACCAAATACAAGGAACCTACCAAGCCAGGATCAAGTAGAAATTAAGATTTTGTTAAATTTAAAACCTCACAACCCCAAAGAGCTAAAGCTATGCTTTATTTCCCTGAGAGTTTATCTACAGTCTATACACAAGTCCTAAAATATTTGCCTGGTGAAATACAAGCCTTTGTAGACAAGGTTTTGGATTGAGCAAGCTAATTATTGATAGTATCAGCTTATTGATTACTTATAATGCAAGCTCAAAGATTTTGAAAAATATTACGAATTACGTTAGCGAGTATTCGTACTTCTACAGAGAAGCAAACTACGCGCACCAGATCGTAGAGAGCGTAATTACGAATTATTTAAAACCTGCCATTTCCCTGAACAATGTGCTTGACGGTAGTCAAGGTTTCCAGGCTGATAAATCCCCGCCGATGACCTTTTTGATTAGACATACCAAGAAATACTGAATCTCCCCGCGAGGGGTTGCGGGAAAAACGCGGGGAAGTGTTGATGTAGGTAGAGGCACTATTAACTCCCAAAGCAAACTGCCGACTTTCCTGGTAAGATTCAGTAACAATAGAGTCGGCATGACCACTGCTGTGTTCATTAATCCAGGCGATCGCAGTCTCTAAGCTATCCACCAATTTAAATGCTACTGTCCTAGTTAAATAAGGGTTTCCCCATTCGCCCTCTTTCACCAGTTGTAATTGGGGAAAGGCTTGTACCAGTTCGGCATCCCCTTTAATTTCAAAGCCTTTTTCTATCAAGCTGTTCCACAAAACTGCTAAGGATGATGGTAAGGCTTGACGATGAACTAGTACCTTTTCAATGGCGTTGACTTGATCGGGTTCACTTTGATGGCTATCAAGAATCATCCAGCGCACCATTTCTAAGCTGCTATTGGGCGACCAGTAGAGATAACAGTTACCCATTGCTGACTTTAAAACTGGGCAAGTAGACTGTCGTACTACCTGTTGCACCAAACTAGAACGTCCGTAGGGAATCACCAAATTCACGTACTCATCTTGGGTAACTAAATCCCGAATTGAAGCACCATGTTCGGCTGTGATCAGTTCTACACAACCTGATGGTAGTCCAACTTCGGCGATCGCATTTTGCAGTGCCTCAGCGATGGCGGCGTTAGAATGACTAGCTTCAGTACTACCTTTGAGAATTATACTATTGCCAGTTTTAATACAAAAACCCGCTGCGATCGCTCCTAAATCGGGAAAAGCTTCATAAATAAATCCAATCACTCCCAAGGGCATTAACTGGGTGTAACTCTGGGAATCTCCCAGTTGATAGTCAGCAGTTCTGACGCGTCGCAGCGGATCTGATAATTCCCCCAACCGTTGTAAAATGTCTACTGTCATCTCCAGCCTTGTGGGAGTCAGCTTTAGCCAGTCCAATATCAACTCTGGCACTGCCATTTCTCGACTGGCTTCTAAATCCAAGGTATTGGCTTCGAGAATGTCGTCAAATGAGCGCTCAAGCGCCTGTGCCATCGCCAATACTGCACGACTCCGGTCTGCCCCCTTTGTGATCCCCAACTTTAGGGAAGCTTGATAGGCTCGTTGGGCACTAGTAATCGGTTCGGGGTGATCGTCCAAAACTTCAACAGTCATTGAGTTAACGTCTGTAGGTAAGCCAGACCATTAGTGCTGGTAGAATAGCTAATAGCACTGCCACCATTGCCCAAGCAATAATGCTAGAACCATTTGCCAATCGCAGTGCTAATGGTAGCCATATAATCACTAGCACGAAAATAATGCCGAGCGCTATAGGCAGATAGCTTTCTCCTAAGCGGGGATGGACAACATGCCAACTATTTCCCATCCACCGCCAAGCCCGTTTGTAGGGATAGGTGGTAGAAAGCTGTTCTAGGACATGACCATTATCTTCTACAACAAAGATTTGCTGACAGCGATCGCAACCAAATGCTTCTGTCAACGTAATCGGAATTAACTGACCCCGACGACGACAGGGGCAGGGGTATTCAGCATTGAAATCGATTTTTTCGGGTTTTTGAGATTGCACAAGCGTTCTAATAACTTGAGCGTGTTTTACACGAACTGCGAGAATATAGTAACTTGGTAAATGCCTAATAAGGCTTCTCTCTTGATATACATAGACCGGCTTGCAAACATCGCCATGAGCGCAAACAGTAGATGCTTCTCAATCTAAGTATCGTAATTATCATATAACTACGGAGTCATCTGTTTGTAGTTTTCCCCGTAGCTAGTAATCTTGTTTAAAAACTTCCTTCTCTTCATCTGTCGCTTTCAAGGTAATGTAGTTACATTTTTGGGCATTTATTATGCTGACACACCTGGAATAATTTTAAGCTTACGATGGCGACCACTCCGAAAACAAATCGTTTAGAAAGGCTACGCTCATAAACAATAGACAACAACAAACCCTACAAAACTAATTGATAACACCTGTAAAGATTGTAGCCAAGCTAATGCCTGTCTAGATTAGTCTAAAGCTGGGTTTTATATTTCTTAGCAAGTGGGTAATACCAATTTGAACAATGATTGTCACATACGGAATGCTCAGAGTAGTTACTAGCAGTAAAACTCAACTGATTTGCACTGAGCAATTTGAAGGCTCACTGTGACATCTTAGCAACGAAGTAGCGCTCACACCGAAGTCCAAAATCCAAGCGAGAATTGAGAAACACTTCAATGCACCCTGAAAATACTAAACCTCCTGGAGTTTTTGACTCTAAGAGGTTTAGTTGGAAGCGGGTAACGCGATTCGAACGCGCGACATTCACCTTGGCAAGGTGACGCTCTACCACTGAGCTATACCCGCAATCTATTGCCAAATATCAATATCTCAGATTTCTTTCTAATTGTCAACCCCTTAATTTAGTCATTAGTCATTAGTCATTGGTGAACAACAAAGGACAAATGACTAATGACGAACCTAGCCCAGTTCTTCTGACTCTACTACCGTTAAATTGCCGGCACTGGCACTTTGAAAAGAAGCTGGCAAAGACTGGCTATTTCGAGAATATGGCTCTTCTAGGTTAGAACGCAGTTGCCGCATAAGGCTGGCCATTTCTAGGGCGTTCAGGGCGTAATCCCAACCATGATTACCTTTGATGCCTGCCCGTTCTAAGGCTTGCTGCATAGTATCTACTGTCAAAATGCCAAAAATTACTGGTACTCCGGTTTGAAAGCTAGCGGCGGCAATGCCTTTAGAAACTTCGGCAGAGACGTAATCAAAATGGGGTGTTTGCCCTCGAATGACTGCACCCAGACAAATTACAGCATCATAACGATGAGAAAGCGCTAGTTGGCGGGCTACTAAAGGTACCTCAAAACTTCCTGGAACCCAAACATAGTCTACCTGATTACCTTGGGGGTTAGGATCTACGCCGTGGCGTTTCAAGCAATCTTGACATCCCTCTAGCAGCTTTCCGGTAACAAGGTCATTGAATCGACCAATCACCACTGCAAACCGCAAAGGCTCCGTTTGGGTAAAAGTTCCCTCGAAAACTGCCATGACTGCCTCTTAATCAACTATACTTCTGGCCACTATACATTTCTTATTTAAATGTAGAGGAGCAAAAAAGCACGGTCAGAAAAAAGGAAATCGGAAAAAATTTCTCCTTTTTTCCTTTGGTCTTTGACCTTGGCTTTTCTGCTCCTCTAGTTCTTATATTATGTACTCATGCCAGAGCGAAGCCGTCGCCTACACGACAAAAAAGTTTAACAAACCAACTAAAAACACCAAACCAATCCAGACGCCAGAGCCAACCCAGAGTAGTTTTTTAGATTCACCCCAATTTTGAGGAGTGGCGTAAGCAACTGGAACGCCCACAACTAGGACAAAGGACAATAGGACTAGACCTATCAAGGCAAATTGGAATATTATGGTCATTTTTGCTTCTCCCAATACAGCGAAATACTAAGGATAGAATATCCTAAAGGGCGACACTGACACTTTCTTATTATTTTTAAGCTAGCAGAAATTGCAACATTTTAGTCATTTGTCCTTTTGTCTAAGTACTAATGACTAATGGCTAATTGAAGTATGGATTTAATTCTTTGCCACACAACAGCAGATTTTGACGCGCTAGGAGCGGCGGTAGGGTTAACGCGCCTATTACCAGGAAGTAAGATTGTGTTGACTGGCGGTTCTCACCCTACTGTACGGGATTTTTTAGCATTACATCGGGATGAATATCCACTGATTGAACGTCGTTCGGTGAATTCGGAAAAAATTCGTTCTCTGACTGTAGTGGATACACAACAGCGCGATCGCTTGGGTAAGGCTGCTGAGTGGTTAGATTTACCCAATTTAAAAGAGATTATAATTTATGACCATCACTTAGGACAAGAATCAGATATTCCCGCCACGCGATCGCATCTTGCCTCAGTAGGAGCCGCCACAACTTTAATCGTGGAGGAATTGCAACAACAAGAAATTTCCTTGACTTCCTCCGAAGCAACTGTGATGGCTTTGGGTATCCACGTTGACACTGGTTCCTTGACCTTTGACCAGTCTACCCCAAGGGATGCCTTAGCTTTGGCTTGGTTGATGCAACAAGGTGCAAGTTTATCGGTAATTTCTACCTACCGTGACCCTGGCTTGTCTTTGCAGTTGCAGCAGCTATTAACTGAGGCGCTGGAAAATTTAGAATATCTTTGCCTACATGGATATACCCTTGCTTGGGTAACTTTAAAAACCGATGCTTTTGTACCAGGGTTATCCAGTTTGGCATCAGAACTTGTGGAATTAACCGAAATTGATGCCCTACTGTTGGCTAATGAGTATTCTTTCGGTGAAAGTGATTCACGTTTAACTATAATTGGGCGATCGCAAATTCCCAAAACAAATCTTAACCAATTATTCCAACTTCTCGGTGGCGGTGGTCATTCACAAGCCGCATCCCTAAACTTAAGGGGAGTTGATTCACAGGCAATATTAAAACAACTCCTGGACGGAGTAAAAGCACAAATTCCCCATCCCCCCACTGCTAGGGATTTGATGTCTTCTCCTGTTCGCACAATTCTACCTGAAACCACAATTGCCGAAGCCCAGCGCATTTTATTACGCTATGGACACTCTGGTTTATCTGTAGTCGATACCCAAGGGAAATTAGTAGGTATTATTTCGCGCCGGGATCTTGATGTTGCGCTGCACCACGGATTTAGTCATGCGCCAGTTAAAGGCTATATGACCACAAATCTTAAAACGATCGCACCAGATACAACACTGCCACAAATTGAGTCGCTGATGGTGACTTATGATATCGGGCGCTTACCAGTATTGGAGAATGAACAGTTAGTTGGTCTGGTCACTCGTACTGATGTGTTGCGAGAATTACATCAAGAAAGGGATGAAGACGAAGAGGGAGAAAAATTCAAAATTCAAAATGACGCTAACGCTGCGGTAACAAAATTCAAAATTCCTCTCAGCACTGAGTTGCAAAATCGCCTTGCACCGCAATTGTGGAAATTACTCACCACAGCATCGCAAGAGGCGGAAAAACGGGGTTGGCATCTTTATCTTGTCGGGGGTGCGGTGCGGGATTTACTGTTAGCTGAAGCAGCATCGGGCACTTTGATGATTAAAGATATTGATCTTGTGGTTGATGGCTTTCACAAATCAGCAGATGTTGGTGCTGGTGTAGAATTAGCAAAGGCACTCCAACAACTTTACCCTGCTGCTCGTTTAGAAATCCACGGGGCTTTTCAAACTGCGGCTTTGTTGTGGCACAAAGACCCAGAATTAGATTCTCTATGGGTAGATATTGCCACCGCTAGAACAGAATTTTATCCCTATCCAGCAGCAAATCCAGAAGTTGAGGCGAGTTCTATTCGTCAAGACTTGTATCGTCGAGATTTTACCATCAATGCTCTTGCCTTGCGCCTTACTACTCCCCGTGCTGGTGAATTACTCGATTTCTTTGGCGGATTACTAGATTTACAAGCCAAGCAAATTCGAGTTTTACACCCCAATAGCTTTATCGAAGACCCCACCCGGATTTATCGTGGCGTGCGCTTTGCTGTGCGCTTCGGATTTCAAATTGAACCGCAAACTGAAGAATTTATCCGCTATGCCATCAACAGTGGCGTTTACGATCGCACTGCTCAAGAGAATAGCAAAACTCCAGCCCTGCAAACTAGACTGAAAACAGAATTAAAACATATCCTAGAAGCCCCCTACTGGAAATCGGCTTTGCAGTTACTAGATAACTTAGGGGCATTGCAATGTATCCATCCTACCCTGAAGCTAGACGCAGAACTGCTGCGACAATTACGCTTACTAGAACGATGCTTGCGGCGATTTGATGCTGAACAAACCCTCATCCATTGGGAAATGCGCTTAGAAGCCTTAATCGCCCATCTAGCACCACAATATCGGGCGAAAGTAGCAAAAAATCTGCAACTACAAGAAGATAGCATTAAACGCTTGCAAAACTTGACTTCTGCCCAAACTGAGGTGATGGAATCTTTGCCTAAGTGTCAAAGTCCCAGTCAAGTAGTGCAGTTGTTGCGACAGTACAACTTACCAAAGCTAATTTTAATCGCTTTGCAAAGTCCGCGATCGCTTAGACATCAAATTTGGAAATACTTAACTGTTTGGACTAATGTGCAGCCACTACTGAATGGGAATGATTTAAAGAAACTTGGTTACAAACCAGGCCCCCAGTATCGACAAATATTAGATGATATGCTTGCTGCTACTTTGGATAGAGTAATTAAAGATAAGACTGAAGCTGAGGAGTTTTTAGCCAAACACTATCCTAAATGAATTGACTTAAATTGTATCTGGGTCGATATTTAACTCGCGCAGTTTTGCTGCCAAACGTTCGGCCTTTTGTTCAGCTTGTTCTGCCGTTTCTTCCGGTGTTGGTACTAATTGTCCATCTCGTGTAAAAAACCGCAATAGTCCCTGATAAACTCCCAGATATAACCCTAGTTGATGGCTCCATAAATATCCTTGCTCACTTGGTTGTAGAGGTTGATATTCTCCATCTACTAAATGAAATCCTGCAAATTCTTGTGTGAAAGGGTCGAACCAAAAATAATCGGGTGTGCGGAAGATATCTTGATAAATTTTTTTCTTTAAATCTTTGTCAGTATTAGCTGTTGAGTCAGACAAAATTTCTAGAATTACATTCGGATATTTACCATCTTCTTCCCAAACTACCCAACTTTTACGGGTTTTGCGTTCAGTTCCGAATACTACAAAAAAGTCTGGCCCTCGGAAGTGTTCTGATTTAAGTTGGCGTGGACTATAGTAGATAGTCAGGTTTCCCGCCGCGTAGAAATCATTTCTATCTCGCCACAGCCATTTTAGGCATTTGAGTAAGAGCATGATCTGCTCTAAATGTAGTTCGCTTTCCAAAGGAGGCTCGTCACTATATAAATCACCAGGGGGAAATATAACATCTTGGCAGATGCCTTTTTGATCATCTAATTCTTGAGCTATGGTCATAGAATGGATACGGCATCAAGTAGTTATGGATTTATTTTAGCAGTGTTGTAGTTAGCGATCGCATAGCGTACTGGAGGTAATTGCCTATTTTTAGGGTAAGGGTAAATAAACTATTCTGTCTTGATATTCATCGTCTTCTGATGCCAAAGCAACTATTATGAGTTATTCTATATTTTCACCAATATTTAAGTTTGGATTGAAGCTAAATGTCCTGGCATAGAAGTTCGGTTATTTGTTACTAATATAAAATTATTATCCTCACACCTACACAGGATTTCTGGATCGAGTATACTTTTTGCTGGAGTTCCTGATTCTCCTACCACTTTAATCGCAATATCAGGTTCTGTTAGCCTAATTTGATTTGGATATACAGGATTGATATTTTCATCAATCAGATATTGCAGTGTCATGCTTGCTGTTTAGCTTGTCTTTCAATTCGGAGTTGGCGCAGTTTTTCTGACACTGGCGGGGGATTAAGCCGCTGTTGTTCTCGCATTCTATGACCGTGTTCTATCCAGTTTTTGATGTAAGCACTGACAGTTTCTTTATTTTGCAGATAATAAAGAATTGTTGCATATACTTGTTCTAAATATATTGTTTGATAAATTTAGGCAATTTCTTCTGGAGAATGTCCACAATCAATGTATTCATAAAGAATTGTTTCAATACTAATTCTTGAGTCTTTCAGTCTAATGTCTTCAGAAGAGAGAAAGTTGAAATACTCTGCGATATCTTTGATAGACATAGATTGATCTATATTTATAGTTAGTTATTATATATAGTAATCTTTTTGTTCAAGCGATAAGCTTGACGGCATAGAATTAATTAACGTTTTTAACAATAGTTATAGGTGGAGCACATTGCCTCTGCGTTCTCTGCGCCTCTGCGGTTAATAAAGATTTTTAACCACAGAGGCGCAGAGGGCACAGAGAAGAAAAAAGCGTAGACGCTTTGCGGCTTGTCGTCAGACATCCCCTCTTACCTTCCGAAATTCCTTCGTGCTACACTGTAGTTAATATCAAACCTCATCACAACTCCAGCGAGATAGCAGAAATGAAGTAGTACCAAACACCTGTTGCGCCAAAGCAACAAATGTCAACGAAGAATAAACGCAACTAGTTTGACAGGGTTACTTCACATAGTCATGCACTAAAAATATTGTCATTACTCCTATCTACATAGAACCGCTTGACGAGTGTCTGCGGCTGAGTTTCTTTACGTCTAATCTACCCGCAGCTTTTGTAAATACGCGGGTGGAATTTTGCGAATTGAGGTTTGAAAATAATGCCGAAAAAATCAATATTGTTAGCTGAGAATTTAGCATATAACCTCAGCTTAGATAGAACTTTGTTTCAAGGAGTTGATGTGAATATCGACGCGGGCGATCGCATTGCTTTGGTTGGTCGCAACGGAATAGGAAAATCAACCCTACTCAAGATACTTGCAAGTCAAATCAGCCCCAATATAGGCTCAGTTTTGCGTCATGACATGGTCTATTATTTGCCACAAATCAGTACTATCAGACAAGAAATTACAGCAGAGACAGTGCTTAGTTTTTTAATTTCTATCTCTGATGAATGGTGGAATATTGAAGAGATTTTACAAACACAATTTCACACAACCCTTGACCTCTCAATACCAATTACTAACTTGAGTGGTGGAGAACTTACTAAACTATTTCTGGCAATCGGTTTAGCTCAACAACCAAACTTGCTATTACTTGATGAGCCAACAAATCACATGGATTTGCCAGCGTTAGAAAGCTTAAAGCAGTTTCTTCAAGATTTTGCAGGTGCTTTTGTAATTGTCTCGCATAAGCCTTTTTTCTTAGAGCAAGTGACAGATGTCATCTGGGAACTTACACCTGCTGGTATGAAAGTATATGGCGGTAATTTCTCACACTATCGAGAGCAGAAAGAAATAGAGTTAGAGGTAGCATTGCGATCGCACGAAGCTGCCAGAAAGGAACTCAAACGTACTCAAACCACAGCGATGCAAGAACAGCAACGCGCAGCCCAATCTAGTCGCAACGGTCGCGCCAAGTTTCTTAATGGTAGTATTGACAGAATGGCAGCAGGACTAATTAAAACCAAAGCTGAGGTGTCTACCGGAACTGCGAAGAAGAAACATGAAGCAGCAGTAGCAAAGGCTAATCAAAAGGTTGTAGAGACGAAAGTCAAAACTACCAAAGTCACGAGTATTCAGCTAGAAGAAAAAAATCACAAGCGCCGAAATCTAATTAATATCCAGGGTGCGAATCTGAGGATATCAGAGCGTCTATTGATTCAAAATATTCAACTGCATATATCCTCTGGCGATCGCATTGCCATTATCGGCGCAAATGGTTCTGGTAAATCGAGTCTGGTAAAGGCAATTTTGGGAATGGAAAACCAAACAGCGGTTTTAGAATCAGGTGAAGTTTTGCTCACACCAGCGATGAAAGCTGTATATCTCGATCAAACCTACGAATTGGTAAATCGCCAATACACAATTCTGGAAAATATGCAAGCTGCCAATCCTAATTTGAGCTATCAGCTTTTACGTCAACAACTAGGACACTTTCTCTTTAAATATGATGACGTTCACAAAAGCGCCTCTATACTGAGTGGGGGTGAGTTGGCAAGACTAGCGATCGCTATGATTAGTATCTCAGAAATCGATCTGCTGATTCTCGATGAGCCAACTAATAACCTGGATATTGAAACTGTGGAACAAATGGTAGTAGGTATCAATGATTACCAAGGAGCTATTTGGGTAATTTCCCACGATATCGATTTCCTCAGCCAGATTAACATTACCCAAGGTTTCAAATTGAGGGAAAAAACTTTGCAAACGACGACTTATTTACCGAGTACACCAGAGCAATATTATCGAGAGTTGCTGGAATGTCATAAATAAAGCGATCGCCTCATATAAATTTCTAGCTCAACAACAGAAGCCGCAAAGCATACAGGCAAGTTATAATTCTCTTGCGGTGCAACGTAACAAAAATTTATGAGTAATCCCCTTGTGCAAGCCTTTTTCGTAGGCAGAGCGGTAGCAGAAGTAGTTAATGAGCGTTTAGAGGTCGCCTTGACCGATGCTTTGAGCGATCTGGGCAAATTTGATGCAGAAGCTAGAGAGCAGCTGCGCCAGTTTACAGAAGAAGTCCTAGAGCGGGCAAATCGGGCAACAGAATCAGCTAATGCTGGTCAAGCTACCGCAAGTACTGGGCAAGCCAGTTCTGATTCCGGTGACTTGCAAGCAGATATTGACGAATTAAGAGCAGAAATTGCCCTCTTACGAACAGAATTGCAACATTATCGCCGAACTTCTGCATAAATTTTAGTCATTAGTCATTGGTCATTAGTCATTGGTGAAAAATTATCTACGAATGACAAAAGACAAATGACAAAGGACACTTAAGAAAAAAACAGTTTAGGAATCAGAGTGTCTTTTCTTCCAAGTGATTCGGTCGCAAACCAACGGTACACAAAGTATATGGAACAAGGTTATTCAGATAAAGCATACCGTTGGAATCGGGAAAAATACTCTAGCAGACGGCGTTTTGTGGACATTTGGTCTTTTGTCTTGACCTTATTGTTCAAACTTTGGCTATACAACAAATCTTGGAGTTATCCGGGTGGTGTGACTGAGGCAAAGCAAGCTACAAGGCGCAAAATCCAAGCAGTCTGGATTCGCAATACCCTACTGGATTTAGGGCCAACCTTTATCAAAGTTGGGCAACTGTTTTCTACCCGTGCTGATATATTCCCTGGTGAATATGTAGAAGAACTAGCCAAGTTACAAGACAAAGTACCGGCATTTAGCTATGAGCAAGTAGAAGCGACCATTGAGAAAGAATTAGGCAAAAAAATTCCTGAACTCTTCCATAATTTTGAACCGATTCCCTTAGCTGCTGCTAGCTTAGGGCAAGTACACAAAGCTGTGCTGCATACTGGGGAATCGGTTGTTGTCAAGGTGCAACGTCCTGGACTAAAGAAGTTATTTGAAATAGATTTACAGATTCTCAAGGGAATTACCCGCTACTTTCAAAACCATCCCAAATGGGGACGGGGACGAGATTGGTTGGGTATTTACGAAGAATGTTGCCGCATTCTTTGGGAAGAAATTGATTATCTTAACGAAGGTCGTAACGCCGATACTTTCCGCCGGAACTTTCGCGGCTACGATTGGGTGAACGTCCCTAGAATATACTGGCGTTACGCAACTTCTAGAGTGCTGACTTTAGAATATCTCCCTGGAATTAAAATTAGCCAATACGAAGCTTTAGAAGCAGCAGGTTTAGATCGAAAGGCGATCGCTCGTCAAGGCGCTCAAGCTTACTTACTACAATTACTTAATAGTGGCTTTTTCCACGCCGATCCTCACCCAGGCAATATTGCCGTTAGTGCAAACGGTGCTTTGATATTCTACGATTTCGGGATGATGGGGCGGATTAAGTCCAACGTCCGCGAAGGACTGATGCAAACACTGTTTGGCATTGCTCAAAAAGATGGCGATCGCGTTGTCCAGTCTCTCATCGATTTAGGCGCGATCGCCCCAACCGATGATATGGGGCCAGTGCGGCGTTCTGTCCAGTATATGCTGGACAATTTCATGGATAAGCCCTTTGAGAACCAATCAGTCGCAGCAATCAGTGACGACCTTTACGAAATAGCTTATAATCAGCCATTTAGATTTCCAGCAACTTTCACTTTTGTGATGCGAGCCTTTTCTACCCTAGAAGGGGTAGGCAAAGGCTTAGATCCAGAATTTAACTTTATGGAAGTTGCCAAACCTTATGCAATGCAACTTATGACCGATATGAATGGTTCTGAGGGGAATAGCTTTCTTAACGAATTAAGTCGCCAAGCAGCTCAGGTAAGTAGTACCGCCTTTGGTCTACCACGTAGATTAGAGGATACACTAGAGAAGCTAGAGCAGGGAGACATGCGCTTGCGCGTTCGGTCTATAGAAACTGAACGCCTGCTGCGACGACAGAGCAGTATTCAGCTTTCAATCAGCTATGCTCTGTTGATCAGCGGTTTCACGCTTTCAGCTACTATCCTAGTGGTTAAGGATTATGTATGGCTGGCACTGCTGCCTGGTTTAATTGCAGTAGGGCTTTCAGTGATCCTGATCCGACTACTTTCACGCCTCGACCGTTACGATCGTATGTATTAATTGTTGCAGCAAAATTTATGAAACTTAATTTCACGGGTTTTAGCGATCCGGGACTTATTCGTTCTAATAATCAGGATGCTTACTATATTGACCCAGAAGGGCGGTTTTTCATTGTCGCCGATGGCATGGGTGGTCATGCCGGAGGTGAAGAAGCAAGTCGGATTGCCGCTGAAGAAATTCAGGCTTATTTAGTCGCCAATTGGGAATCTTCTAAATCTTCTCAAGAACTGCTAGAGCAAGCTTTGTGGGGTGCTAATGAAGCGATTTTGCAAGATCAGCAAAACCATCCTGAACGTGCCGACATGGGTACAACGGTTGTAGCGGTGATTTTTCGCGCCCCAGAGTCCCCCTGGTGCGCTCATGTTGGCGATTCCCGGCTGTATCGCTTCCGAGAGTTGCAGTTAGAACAAGTAACAGAAGACCACACTTGGGTTGCACGGGCTATCAAAATCGGTGACATCACCTTTGAAGAAGCGCGATCGCATCCTTTTCGTCATGTATTATCTCGCTGTTTAGGGCGTGAAGACTTGCATCAGATTGATGTCCAACCACTAGACGTAAAAGTTGGCGATCGCTTGCTGTTATGTAGTGATGGTCTTACCGAAGAACTTGTCGAGGAAAAGATTGCTAGCTGCCTCCAAGACACTCCTTGGCTTGATAAAGCAGCCATCTCTCTAGTTGAGGCTGCCAAAGACCACGGAGGGCACGATAACATCACAGTTGTCATCCTCTCACTCGAAGAAAATAGTCATTAGTCATTGGTCATTTGTTATTTTCCAAGACAAAGAACAACTGAAAAATGATTAATCTGGTAAATATACTCAGTAATTTGTTCAGCGTGAGCATTTTTCCTTTTTACAATTTGATACAAATATTTTTAGCCTCCAAAATCACCTAATGAGGCTAAATTTGCATAAATTGGTGAATTGACATCTTGCACGTAATAAGGTAGAGCGACTATAATTCACGCTTATTACCATTCATTTCCCAACCTCCTTAAAATTTCTGCCCTCTAAAGCTCCTCTATACTGGAGCAGACAGCATCTTAGGTTTTTTAAGCAAAAAGACCAAGACGCTAAAGGGCAGCATCTAATATTCCCCTCAAAGGAGAGTTAGATCGAACAATAATGAGTTAGGGAAGTAGTCATACCTATCTGAGACTAAATAAAGCCTATTTTCCGGAATATGGTTCGGTTAACTTGGGTGGTATATCAGTAGGATTAGGTGCAAGATATCAGAGCAGAAAAATTCCACATTTAGGATGTAGGCAATCTGTCAAACAGTTGTTATCTTTCTTAATACGGAGGAACAAATGTTGGACAGATATCAGTCCAATTCTTATCCCATTTGGACTTCTGTGAGCGATATCACCTTTACACGTTGTTTTTTCGGAGTTAATTATGAATCAACCAATGAAACTATCCTTGGAACAGCAATTCAGCATCTGCTCATTTTCCACTCAGGTGCAAAATATGAGCCACGAGCAAGCCAAAGACTTTTTAGTAAAGCTCTATGAGCAAATGGTCGTGCGTGAGGCAACCTATCAAGAACTTCTGAAGCATCAGTGGGGCTTAGATTCCGGTTCCACTATGGCATAGAATCGTTCTGATGTCGCAGTGGGCGACCTCCTTCTCTTGCTTGGTTCCAAGGAGGAAAAGAGCTGGGGATGTCGGGGCGTCAACTTCGATAAGTAACTCCACAAGAAGGACGGAAAATTTCAATTCACAAAACCAACGAAGAACCAGTAAACATTGTCTACAGTATATTTGCTGGAGTCTAGACTTAACTTTAGCATTGTAGGCTAAATTTGTTGTTTGCTTTAGCCAAACTTCTTTTTGTTTTGTCTAGTCTGAGAACCACACCTGCGTAAATTTACAATTTCCTGGAGTATCTACACAAGAAGATTCAGAGAGAACTCAGATAGCACTGCTTTAGCAGCTACCAATTTCACTCTTTATACATATAACTAGAACTTACATCTTTATATACACTTTGTTTATAAAAGTTTACATTCCGGTAGTGACCTGCCCTCAATAACATTAAAAAATTATTCCTAGCTGCAAAGATCGTATGGGGAATCTGTGTCAATACTTTCCAGTTTTGTGATAATTTGAGGTTTAATTTTTTCGTACTCACTTTTTAGTAAACTTTTACTGATTTGCGGGTCGGCAGAAGACACCAGCGTGTTACTCATTGCGACCCACTCTTGTAGTCGTTGGCGCTGGGCAGAAGCGACGCTGGAAAGTAAGATATGGGTACAGCGATTTGGTGTTTCTCGTGCAAAGAATAACAAGCGGTAGTAACCCGTGTGCTGTAGTAACCGGACAATTTCTTGACCAAGACTGCTTTTGAGATCGAGATAATAAGGCAACCATTTAGCACCATGCTTACGGTTGTAGATGACAGTAATCCATAGCAGCATGGGATGGGGAATAGAGATGAACAGAAATTGGTTATAGCGGGTACAGAGTAAGCGTTTTTGAATTTCCTCCTGCGGTAGCATCACCCATAAAGCTGGTAAAGCCTCCCCACTGATATGAATGGCCTGGGGAAAGACAATATCGGCAATTGGTTTATTGGGGGGCCAGGAAATGGCACGAGCGATTTCATCGTTAGACCAGGATACCCGCAATTCGGCTTTTGTCTTTTGTTCAAGCTCAGGACTAACTATAGTAGTAGGAACTAGGGCATGGCTGTCTTGTTTAACTTTGCGTGTATGCTCAGGCTTTTCTAGAGACGCTAGAACTTTGAGGATTTCATTGATACTTTGGGGGCGATCGCGTGCTACCTTAGCGAGACAACTCATCACCAAATTTTCGAGTTCTCTTGGTAGTTCTAATCCAGGCACGACCTCAGCAAAAGAACGTGGTTTTTGATAGTGATGTGTTTTATACCATGCTCCAAAAGAGTGAGTTGGTGCCACCAATGGCATTTTGCCTGTGAGCATCTCAAACATCATGACACCCAAACTATAAATATCAGCACGGTTGTCTAATTCCTTACCCTCCATTTGTTCGGGAGAAGAATAAGCCAATGTCCCCAAATAGAATTTTGTATGGTCGCCATCTGACTGTAATAATTTAGCAATACCAAAATCGAGAACCTTGACCAATTCCCCGAAACTGGGATCTTGAATCACCAGCATATTACTTGGCTTGATATCGCGATGGATAATTGGGCAAATAGTACCCTCAACTGGGATACCATCATGGGCGCACTGTAATCCCAGGCTCAGTTGACGCGCCATACTCAGGAATCTTGCTAAAGGCAGTCGTTCCTTACGAATAATATTGTTCAGGCTTTGTCCTTGTAAGTATTCCATCACGTAGAACGGGGTATTATTGTCATCTACGCCATAATCCATAACTCGGACAATATGGATGCTTTTTTGCCCTAGTAAAGCACAGGTTTTTGCTTCTCGCTCAAAGCGGTCTTGTAATCGCATCTTTTCATTTTGGATTGAGAGAGCGAGAAACTTAACTGCAACGGGTACACCTCCCAATAAAGTATCTTTAGCACGATAAACTCGACCCATTGCTCCAGTACCGATTAACTCCTGGAGTTGGTAGCGTTTGCTGAGTAAGCGACCAATGTTAGGGTCTGACATAGAAAATTCGACTCCAAAAGCAGGTTGTAAGTGTTTGGGAGGAAAAGTGCATTCAAACTGATATCTGAATTATTGTGCCCATAAATGACTTTCTAGGCTCGTACTGCAAGGCAGAAGTCGGGGAGCAAAGAGCTTATAGGATAAGCTTATGTGCGATTTCCAATCGTCGCTTTATTTAGGCAGTGCTGTACTAGCTTTTTAAATCCTCTTTTAGGGGATTTAAACCACGCTCTGCCAGTTTGGAACCAAGATGGTTATTACAACTGGTGCAACAGACTAAATCAAACAAGCAGAAAGGGTATATTTATAATGACGCCTTGTACCATTTGCACTTTAATTGTCATGTAATTTTAGTTTGCCCAATTTTGACGAAATAGATAACTCTAGGATTTAGCAAAAACCTTATTTAGGAAGTACCGCGCTTACCACAAAGTTCTGAGAACTCAGTCGTGAGCGCAGAGTTTTGAATCAAGTAAGAATTTCTGTTTACTTGTAGGTTATTAGACATATCAAAAGCTGATTTATTACCCATTGCATAGTAAAGGGTAAGAGTATCTCAATCAGTCTTGACATAAGGAATCAGAAGAATCTAATGTGCTGCTAATAAAACAATAATTTAGAACCTGAATCATATAATTGTTATCCATAGCGGCTCGTTTCGTTTTTTTACCGAAGAAAGGCAGTCCCGATGAGTTTATTTAACCTTAAATGGCTGAAACGAATTAAGCACGTTGACCAATATCATTTTCTTGAATTCTGATGAAGGATTCTACTTTCGCTTACAACTCATCATTGATATATATAATACAAGTGTATTATAAACCATTGACTGCTGATTTTCTCTAGCTTCCCAGCGCTCTTTTATTACTCTCGTCAGATTAAATTTGAAACCCTATTTTGGCGTTAGTCCGCGTAGGCGGTGAGGGGGTCGCAGTCTTGGCGGTTTCCGTCGATTGCGATAGCGTAGCGTTAGCGAGTCTTTTCCCAAGGGGAGACGCCAAGGGCGAACGAGCGTCACTCCCAAACCCGAAGGGACGAGAGTTTGTGTAGCTGCGATTTCTAATCGCTTGGATTATTCTCTCTCCAGAGTCATAGAAGAGCGCTAGAATTCCAGATGAAATGTAAAATTTTGTGTATAAATTCAAAGTTATGCTATTTTTGCTATATTTACTTAAGTGAAGACAAAGTAGAAAAATTGTTTTTCCATTGAAAATAAAAGTAACCTCATCAAAAACTTGCTAGATTTCTAGAAATCAATTTTTCTTTGCCTCAGGATATTTAATGAGTTACCTAGACTAGCAAAATGCATATTTACTTTCAAGTTTAGACGCTTGCTTTAGCGATAAATATTTTTTGCATAGAAACTATTTTAGACGAATATATGAAAGTTTTAATTGTGACGTGCCACTTACCAACTGATAATAAAACTGATAAACATGGATGGTTTAAACGCCTAGAACTATTTATCGATGCACTCAAGGAAATTGCTGAGATCCACATCCTTTACTATCTTAGTAACGGGCAAGAAAATTTGACCTTAGAAAAAACTGCTGACATAGAAGCAAATCTAAGTAATAAATTAAATAAGAAGGTTAGCTTATATATTTTTCCGTATGGAATGAGAGGTAACTTAGTAGGGAAAACAATAGATATACTTTTGAATTTTTATGATAAAAAAAGATTATTTTCTAGCAGGAACTCGTTAGAGACTAGATTTTTAAAGGAGCAACTTCAAATAATAAAACCTGACATCATATTCTTTAGTAGATTACTATCGATTTTTCCAGCATTAGGTACTGAATATAACTTTCCTACTATTTTTTTTGATGTTGATGATATTTCCCGTACTGATTATTACAAGAGGTTATGGACATCTAAGCTACGTTATTTAGGGAGTTACTGGGAGAATATTAAATCAGTTCCTCTTTTCTTTTTTCAGACTCTTTACAAAGAATTACTACTTTCTCGTGCTGTGGCAATTTCAGACTTAACATTTGTTTGTTCTGAGATCGATCGTAAATATGTTTCGGAAAAATTTAATGATTCTCAGGTTAAAACAGTAGCAAATGCTGTGACTATCCCAACGACAAAAAGTTTGCTTCCTAGCAATAAAAATTTGCTGTTTTTAGGAAATTATGACCAATCGCCTAATAATGTTATTGGTGCTAATTTCTTGATAGAGAAGATTTGGCCACTTATTTATCAACAGCAGCCAGAAGCACGTTTAATTATTGCTGGCAAGAGTCCAGATAATATTCGTACTTATAATGATAATATTCCTGGAGTTGAATTTACAGGCTTTGTCACAGATATAAATGCTCTTTATGACCAAACTCGCGTCGTTTGTTGCCCAATCTTATCTGGAGGTGGTACTCGACTTAAAATCATCGAAGCAGCAGCGTATGGAAAACCAATTGTTTCAACTAGTGTTGGAGCAGAAGGGCTAGAAATAATAGACGGGAAAGAATACATGCTTCGAGATCAGCCTGAAGATTTTGCCCAAGCTTGTCTAGAGTTATTTAGAAATGATTTTCTTTGCGAACAGCTAGGAAATCAAGCTCGTGCTGCTGCTATAAAACATTACGATCGCAATTCTATAATTAATCTTATACAAAAATATTTTCAGCAGTTCTAAATTGATGTCGCCATAGTGAGGAAGATGCTTTAGAGCGAATAAATTGATCAAATTGCCAAGGTTTTTTCTTCAGCGTTCACAGGATAGCAGGGCGATATTCAAAATATGTAACAGAAAACTTCTGGACTAGATGTACAGCAGTGAGGTAGCGTTGACCTTAACTTGATTGACGCTCTAGACTCGCTTCCATTGTGTTAGTTAAACAATGACCAGCCAAAATGCCACTACTGAGGTAATATGTATCTTCCGAAATCCGGTGTAGGGTTTCAAAGCCACTACGTCGCTGACGATCGCCTAGTACCCAGTAACGCTGCACAATAGTATCTAAACCAATCCAGCCTTCGCCTTCAACCTGACCCAAAATATTATGTTGTAGTAAAAAAGTATATTGACGCTCTCCCTCATGCAGCCGCCCCTTGTATTGTAGAGAGATTTCGGAGCGATCGCTACCTGGGAATATTAATTTTGTGGCCATAGTGAACCAGTTATCTCGATGCCAAGCTACCAAGGTCATACCCTTGACGCTGATTGGTATACCATTACGTTCCAGCCAATTCCCTTGCATTGCCCAGCGTCCTGGTTCTAATAAAAAAGTATGAGCCACTTTTTATATTTCCTGTCTCGATCGAGTGTCGCCAAGACTACAGTTATAGCAGTGCTGAGTTAGGAGTTAAGAGTTAAGAGTTAGGAGTTAAAAGTTAGAAATTCTTTCCCTACTTTCCCATTCAGTACGGGCTAAACCTTAGCTATCTCCTAACAGCATTTAAGACTGAACTTGCTGAATTTCTCCCAAAAGCACTTCTTGAGGTGCCCCAGTGGCAGTAGGTAGGTTGCCAGGAATGCCCAAATTTCGCCAGTAGGCTAAAACTGCGAAAGCGATCGCTTCTTTAAAATCTGCATTCAAGCCAACTTCATCTGTAGTCCAGACTGGTATTGATGTCATCAACAACTGTAATCTTTGTTTGAGATAGAGATTGCGACTACCACCACCACATAATAGTACCCGTTGTGGCATTTCCGGCAAAAAAGTGCGGTAACTATGAACAATTGAAGCCGCTGTAAGTTCCGTGAGAGTTGCCAGTACATCAGCAGCATTAAGTTGATATGCTTGGGCATCTTTTAAACACTGATGCAGATAAGTCACGCCAAATAACTCTCGACCAGTGGATTTAGGCGGCGGTAGATGAAAATAGTCTTGGCTTAACCATTGTTCTACCAATGGATTGCAAGGAGTACCACTTGCTGCCCACTTGCCGTCTTCATCATAAGTTTTAGCACCAGCGCTTAAATGCTCCACCGCTAGATCCAACAGACTATTTCCTGGGCCAGTATCCCAAGCGCGAATTTTTGAGAGCCAGTCACCATACCGAGGCGGAATATAAGCAACATTGCCAATACCACCAATGTTTTGAATGCAACGCCCTTCTTGGGGATGACTGAGTAAATAAGCATCAACTCTGGGAACGAGGGGCGCACCATGACCACCAATAGCAATATCAGCAACACGGAAGTTGCTCACAGTAGTAGTAGCTGTAAGATGGGCAATTAATGCACCACGGCCTAGTTGCAGACTGTAACCCAAAGGAGTGCTAAATGCTGAGTGAGGCATTTCTCTCCCCCTGCTCCCCTGCTCTCCTGCTCCTTCTTTAGGTGGTCGATGATAAACTGTCTGACCGTGGGAGCCAATGAGAGTAGCTGGCTGATGACCAATTTGAATATTTTGGGCAGCTTGGGCAAAGACAATAGCGATCGCATCATCTATTTCTGCTAATTCTGCCATTGAGATGGCAACGCCTGCACCAACCGCCAATATTCTTTCTCTGAGTTCGGCTGGATAAGGATATGTTGCCCCAGCCAGCAACTCAATTTTGAGATCCGATTCTGTACCGGAAATCTCTACCAAGGCTGCGTCTATACCATCTACGGATGTGCCACTAATTAAACCGATAACGCGAGTAGGAACAGCAACTTCTTCAGTCGGATGCATTGATCGAGATTCTTTTGTTGATTGCAAGAGGTAGTTTAATTCATGCTACTACCTATGTCAAAAAACTCAGGTGACATAATTGATTCGAGAAAATTTACAATTTTTTGATTTTTCAGATAAAAAACAGATACTCTCTGGACTTTTTTGGAAATAGCCACGGGATAAGCACAGGTTTTCCAGGAATTGCTATAGGACAATGCCTCATGCCTTCTTGACCTAGAACCCTAAAAATATAAACTACCTGCGAATTAAAAAATGGCACTTTTGATAAATAAAGCTTATTTACAATTTAGCACTGACAACTTTGCAATTTCTACATAAAACTATAGATATCACAGCACATAATATCAGTAATTATCCTCTAAATAAAGTCTAACAACCTGCATTTTTATCTGGATAGAGTCACATTAAAAAAGTAGTAATCACTCTGATGTTTAAATCTAGAACTAAATCGCACAATGAGGCTATGAACACGAAAGAATAAAAACCAAAAAGGAATTGACAAATGAAAAATCTTTTAATTAAGTCTGCGATCGCTTCTGGTGTAGTTCTATCTTTAGCTACTATTACCCGTCCTGCAATGGCTGCGTCTTTTGCGGTATCAATAGAAAACGCAGGCGTACAAAATGCACAATTATCAAATCTTGTTAATGCCCATGTAGACACTTTTGATGCAGAAAAAACAGGTTACAGCGCAACAAAGTTTCAATGGCAGGATGGCACAACAACTATTGGTTCTTATGATAACGGTCTAATCAACAATGCAAACCAATATGGTGGCGCTGGTGGATCGGGTAAATATTTTGATGTAGATACGAATAACGGTAGTAAACAAACGGTTTCTACCCTGAGTTTAACAACCCCACAAAGTTACTTTGGGCTTTGGTGGTCGGCAGGAGATGCTAGCAACGTACTTACATTTCTTTCACAAGGTAAAGTCGTCTATTCTATGACCACCGCTGATGTGGTTAATTATATCGCAAAACTATCAAATAAATCCAGCTACTACGGTAATCCTAACTCACAATTCAAAGGTCAGGATTCTGGAGAACCCTTTGCGTTCATCAACTTCTACGATGTTGGCGGAACTTTTGATCAAGTTCAATTCACCAATGTTGGTGGAACTGGTTTTGAATCAGATAATCACACAGTTGCCACTAGTTACAAGAGTATCACTGGTAATATAGTTACTCAAGCGGTTCCTGAGTCTTCTTCTGTATTAGGAGTTTTTACAATTGGTTTTGTGGGTGCTGCTTCAGTTATGACTCGTCGAGTCAAGAAAAAGTCAGTTTTGCAATTGTCTTAATAAAGTCTAGTGGCTTGCAAACAACGCAATTTATAGCTCACATTAAGTATCTTCTGCACTTCTGATGATATTTAAGGGAATGTCACTCTCAAGCGATGCCTGCGGCCGGCTACGCCTACGCCACTTTAATAGCAATGCTTTCAAGCAATTTTATTAAAGATACCAATTCTAATTGGTTTTCTCTATGCCTCACTCCCAGGCTCCACTTCGCGTAGCATACTGTAGGCAAGATTTCAGAAATTCCCGCAAAAAGTCAACATTAAACACAAGTTAGGGCGAGTTTACTTAAGTAAGCTCGCCTTAATTGTTTGGCGATTTATTTTATGAGCAGCCACTCTACAACACTTACACAATTCCCAGTTAGCCCCGTGCTTCAGCGTTAAAGATCCATTCCCAGCCAATAGGCTTAACTTGGGATAGAACTGATTTTAAAGCCCAGGTTTTAAGAATCGATATGATAGAAAAGTAGATAAAATTTAAAAAATATTTATCAAATGGTGGTTCAATCATCTGGCTTGTCCAAGGTCAAAGACTCATTAAGACAAAAAATCTTCTTGGGTAATGAACCCAATGCAGAGTTAATTGCAATTCTCACCGTTTACTTTGTCCAAGGAATTTTAGGGCTATCGCGTCTAGCCGTGAGCTTTTTCCTCAAAGATGAACTGCTGCTAAGTCCAGTCCAGGTGTCGGCACTATTAGGAATTGTTTTCCTACCTTGGATGATCAAGCCGGTATTTGGTTTTATCTCTGATGGCTTGCCTATATTTGGCTATCGTCGGCGTCCTTACTTGATTTTATCTGGGATATTGGGAACTGCTTCTTGGGTGAGTCTGGCCACAATAGTTCATACTAGCTGGGCAGCTACCTTAGCGATCGCTCTTAGTTCTCTTTCTGTCGCCCTTAGTGATGTCATAGTTGACTCGCTGGTTGTAGAACGTGCCAGAGGCGAATCACAAGCAACAGCCGGTTCACTACAATCTCTGTGCTGGGGTGCTTCTGCGATCGGAGGTTTAATCACAGCATACTTTAGCGGTCTGCTACTTCAATACTTTACTACCCGTACCGTCTTTGGGATTACCGCCTTCTTTCCTCTCATAGTTTCAGGGGTAGCTTGGTTAATTGCTGAGTCTCCCATTCGGAAAGATTCTCAAGATAGTAATCAGACAAACCCCCTACCCATCAAACATCAACTGGGGCAGCTACGCCAAGCCATTACCCAAAAAACAATTTGGCTACCAACGGCATTCGTCTTCATCTGGCAAGCTACCCCAAATGCTGACTCGGCCTTTTTCTACTTCTCTACCAACGAACTACACTTTGAACCAGAGTTTTTGGGGCGGGTACACTTGGTAACAAGTTTCGCTTCTTTAGCAGGCGTTTGGATTTTTCAACGTTTCCTCAAAAGCATCCCTTTTCGAGTGATTTTTGCTTGGAGTACTGTTCTTTCCTCAATTTTGGGGATGACGATGCTCTTGTTAGTGACCCACACAAACAGACTGTTGGGTATAGATGACCACTGGTTTAGTTTGGGTGATAGTCTTATTCTCACTGTAATGGGTAAAATTACCTTTATGCAAGTGATGGTGTTAGCAGCAAGGCTTTGTCCCCCTGGAGTGGAAGCGACATTATTTGCCTTATTAATGTCGGTTTTTAATTCAGCAGCAACGGTTTCCCATGCATTTGGGGCATTAATCACCTATTGGCTGGGGATCACCGCCACGAACTTTGAATCACTTTGGCTATTAGTGCTAATTACTAATCTCAGCACCCTGTTACCCCTACCATTTATCAACTGGCTACCTGCTGCTGAGGAACAAACTGAGACACCTAAAGATGGGGAAAAAGCGTTTTTGCCAGATTTGATGTCTGAGTTGGTACTGAGAGAACCAGAGTCGAAAATAGTGGAATAGGGTAATACAGTAGTTTTCAAGTAGATAAGGTACAAAGTGCTGGACTCAAAATCAGACATCAAGAGTTTTGCCCCCTGCCCCCTGCCCTATTTGGGTGAAACCATTTTTTCGCTAGCAATGATATGCAAATCGATGTTTTTGAGTAAACGTACCAATTTTTGCGTCAAAGATCCTTTGAGAAACATTTGCCAGCGCGATCGCTGACTTTCTCCAATCACAATCTGGGTGATCCGATGTTTCTCGGCGACTTCAGCGATCGCATTGGCTACGTTACTGTTGGTAATACGAAGAAAAGTACCTTCAAATTCTTTACAGAGTTTCTCACAGGTGTGGATGTGTAAGCTTTCTTCTTTGGTGAGGAAGCGCTCTGGATTGGCGACGAACAAGGTGTAAAGTGGGGCATTCATGTAGTTAGCCAGCCTCGCACCCCGGCGTAACAGTTGCACTGAGTTGGGATAGGTGGATACGCACACCAAAACCCGCTCGTGAATATTACAAAATTGCCCATTAGGAGTAGAGGCGATCGCATTTCCTTCTACATTGTCTGCTACTTCGCGCAAAGCCAACTCCCGCAAAGCAATCAGGTTACGGCGTTGGAAAAAATTATCTAGGGATTGTTGGATTTTTTCTGGTGCGTAAATCTTACCTTCTAATAACCGTTCTTGCAGCGTTTCCGGCGTGACATCTATTACCACTATTTCATCTGCTTCATCCAGAATCCTGTCAGGAACTCGCTCACGGACTACTACACCAGTAATTCTAGCTACTAAGTCATTGAGACTTTCCAAATGTTGTACATTCATTGTGGAGTAGACATCAATACCTGCTGCCAAAACTATTTCGACATCTTCGTAGCGTTTTTCGCGTGGGGAACCAGGGACATTGGTATGGGCAAGTTCATCGATTAGGACTAATTGGGGCGATCGCTCTAAAATAGCATCTGTATCCATATCCGTTAATGTCAACTCACCCTGCGGATATTGCTTACGGGGTAAAATCTCCAGTCCCTCTGCCTTCTCAACTGTCTCCTTACGTCCGTGGGTTTCTAAAAGCCCAACGATGACATCAATTCCTTCATGTTTGAGTGCGTGTCCCTCTTCCAGCATCCGATAGGTTTTGCCTACTCCAGGAGCCATACCAATAAATATCTTGTGCTTACCCCGTCGTCGTGCCGGATAAAGCGAGTAAGTTGCAGAATTTAAAGGTACAGTGCTAGCCGAACCAGTATTATTATCTGACATTTTATTCTTGGTTTCTATCGCAATCCTATTTCATCGGAAAACGGCGCTTTACCCAATGCCCACTTACTGATTTTGCTGACGATTAATATCTTGCAAGTCAAGAGCATAATTCAATCGGAGAACATTGACTCCTGGTTCGCCAAAAATCCATAAAAATCTGCCATCAGTATACTTGTTAATTAAACGTAGGATCTCATCTTCTTTTACTTTTCGCGCACCAGCAACCCGAGCTAATTGCTGCCGTGCTGCTTTGAAGGAAATATGCGGATCTAAACCAGAGCCAGATGTATAAATTATATCAGCAATCGGTTGCAGATTTTCGTCTCGCAATTGATTTGCGTCTTCTAGAATCCGCTTCATTAGTTCTGGATTGCTAGCGGCGAGATTGCTGGCTCCAGATATGCCAGTTGGCTTGGCTTTTTTTCCTTGGCTATATCTAACAGTACTGGGACGAGGATGGAAATATCGCTCAGATGTGAACACCTGCCCGATCAAAGCTGAACCAATTGGTTCATTATTTAGATTCAGCATAATGCTGCCATTAGCTTGATAGGGCAAAAAAACTTGACCTACGACAAGGATGATCAGCGGATAGATAATTGCAGTCAACAACCAAAGCATTAGAGTTATAAAAATTGCTCTGATGGTTTCTCGAATAATAGCCATAATAAGTTTTCCAATTGCTCCTAGAATTTTATTTTTTATTTTTATTTTTTATTCTTTTGCCCACTCAGGAAGAAGTTAAAGAATGCTGTTAGCAACAGCATAAAACACTGGGGTAACTACCAATACGGTTCGGTTAAAGGGGAAAGGGAAAAAGGGAAAGGTTTTGAATACATCCTTGAACCTTTAACCCTTCACCATTCCCCAGACCACAAGGAAAGTGAAAAATGCTTATCCGAACCGTATTGGGGCAACTACCACATTCAAACACAGCAGGATAAAAATAGCGAGTGGTAGGGGCAATTCATGAATTGCCCCTACAGCGAGGTTTTGGGTAAGTCCTACAGGCGCATCTTCATAAATAAATGGTATAAGAGGATGTTTGAAAAGTAGTATTAGGCGAATAGAATGATTCCTCCGCCACGTCAAGGGCGAACGCTACTACACAAAACTTAGTCACCTCCGTGGACTAAGAGAAAATCAACGGTTTTTAACCCACGGAGGTGGGTTTGGTTTGTGTAGCCGCGACTTCCAGTCGCCCGGTGAGTAATAAATTAGACTTTTCAAACATCCTCTAAGCCAAACCTATAACTGTAATCAGTATATCGATCAACTTAATCGCAATAAACGGCGCAATCACCCCACCTAAGCCGTAAATTAATATATTGCGTTGGAGTAGCTGATTAGCTTTCAACGGTCTAAATCGCACACCCTTTAATGCCAAGGGAATCAAAGCGGGAATAATCAAAGCATTATAAATCAGCGCTGATAGTACAGCAGATTTCGGGCTAGTCAAATTCATAATATTTAGGCTTTGCAGGTTAGCAGTGACAAATATCACTGGGATAATTGCAAAGTATTTAGCAACATCATTAGCGATGGAAAATGTCATCAATGCCCCGCGAGTAATCAACAATTGTTTACCAATGCTAATGATATCGATCAGCTTTGTGGGATCGGAGTCCAAATCGACCATGTTGGCGGCTTCTTTGGCAGCTTGCGTCCCCGTATTCATGGCAACGCCAACGTTAGCTTGAGCTAATGCTGGAGCATCGTTAGTTCCATCTCCTGTCATGGCAACCAGTTTGCCTGCGGCTTGTTCCTTTTTAATGACATTGATTTTGTCTTCTGGTGTGGCTTCGGCAATGAAGTCATCCACGCCTGCTTCTTTGGCGATGACCGAAGCTGTAATTCGGTTGTCTCCAGTTAGCATGATGGTACGCACTCCCATCCGTCGCAGTTGCTCAAAGCGATCGCGGATACCAGGTTTAACTATATCTTTGAGATAAATAATACCGTAAATTTCGTTATCTAGGCTGACTGCTAGGGGTGTGCCTCCCAGGCGAGCAACTCGTTCGTAGATAGCATTTAATTCTGGTGTATCGCGTCCGTTGCGGGAACGCACAAATCCTTTAATGGCTTCTACTGCTCCCTTTCTCGCCTCATATCCACCGGGTAAGTTAGTGCCACTCATCCGTGTTTTGGCGGAAAAACTAACTCCTTCTGCCTGGTTGGGGTCAAAATCAAACCGTGCTACCAACTTTTCTGCTAGTCGCACAATGGATTTACCTTCTGGTGTATCGTCAAAGACACTAGCCGCCCAGGCAACATTAGCAATTTCTGTCATTGAATGACCGTTGATGGGAATAAACTCTTCCGCCAAACGGTTGCCAAGGGTAATTGTACCTGTCTTATCAAGAACTAGAGTGTTGATATCACCACAGGCTTCGACTGCTCTTCCTGAAGTTGCAATGACGTTAAATCGGGCGACTCGATCCATACCAGCAATGCCAATGGTACTTAGTAAGCCGCCAATGGTTGTAGGAATTAATGCTACTAATAGGGCAATTAAAATTGGTATACTGACTGGACTGTTGACATAGTAAGCAAGTGCAGGCAGAGTTACCACTACTAATAAAAATACTAAGCTGAGAACTGCCAGTAATACTGTCAAAGCAATTTCATTGGGTGTTTTACTGCGTTCTGCCCCTTCTAGCAAGGCAATCATCCGGTCAATAAAGCCTTTGCCTGGATCGGATGTGATGCGAATAATTAGCTCATCTGAGATAATCCGCGTCCCACCAGTGATAGAACTGGCAACATCGGAACCTGATTCTTTTAATACTGGTGCGGATTCCCCTGTAATTGCCGATTCATCCACTGAGGCAACACCCATAATTACTTCGCCATCAGCGGGGATGATATCGCCAGCAACGACGTAGATGGTATCACCCTGTTTGAGGCTAGTGGATGAAACTTCGCTAAGTGTGCCATCGGGAGCAAGTTTTTTCGTGCTCGTCTCTGATTTCGTTAACCGCAAGGCATCAGCTTGGGCTTTACCCCGCCCTTCTGCCACTGCTTCGGCAAAATTGGCAAACCAAACTGTAAAGAATAAAATCCCCGATAACAAGCCATTGAAAAGTTGCGGGTTCTTTTGAAGGGCTGGACCAAATAGGTTGGGATCAATCGTTAGCAATAGGATGATGATTGTCCCTACCCAAACCACAAATATCACTGGATTTTTGATTGCATACTTAGGGTTGAGCTTGACAAAAGCATCTCTAATTGCCCTGAAGTACAGCCATTTATTACTTGCCCTGGCCTTTTTACGTCCTTGGCGGCGATCGCCAGAACGAGAATTTGGGCGTCTAGCTTTGAAGTTAGTTGCCACTTGATTCATAAATAAAGTTAGAAGTGAGAAGTACAGACGCGATTAATCGCGTCTGTACAGGAGAGTAGAGGATTAATCGCCTCTGTACGGGAGTTAGGAGTTATTAGGAACTTCTAATAAAATATCCAACCTGTAGGCTGGCGTTAGTAAGACACTCTACGAAACTGGATAATTTATTTATTTTTTAGTATTCTCTTAATTCCAAACTCATCACTCATAACTCATAAATTTTCTAACTGCCAGATGCTAGCTTTAAACCCTCAGCTATGGGGCCTAAAGCCAGAACGGGAAAGAAAGTCAATACTCCCAAAACCAGTGTCACTCCAGCTGTGATACCAGTAAATATCAGGGAATCAGTTCTTAAGGTACCAGGGGTTTCGGGGACTGGTTTTTTGCGAGACATGCCGTCAGACAACAGCAGGATAGCAATTATCGGAATGTAGCGTCCTCCTATTAAGCTAACTAAAGTACTCAAGTTCCACCATAGGGTGTTATCCCTCAACCCCTCTAAGCCAGAGCCATTGTTTGCTGCTGCTGAGGCGTATTCATAAACTACTTGAGAAATACCGTGATAGCCAGAGTTGCTAATTCCAGATAGGGAGATGGGATAAGCTAGAGCGATCGCACTGGGAATCAAAACTAGAATTGGGTGAATCAACAGCACGACGCTGGCAAGGACGATTTCTCGCTTTTCAATTTTGCGTCCTAAAAACTCTGGGGTGCGTCCTGCCAGGAGTCCAGTGAGAAACACTGTGAGAATTAAGTAAATAAATAAATAAGCTGTTCCAGTTCCTTGACCACCCCAGAGAACTTGGATAAATAAGTTGAAGAGAGTCGAAAATATTCCTTGCGGCATCAAAGAATCGTGCATCCCATTTACCGCACCAGACATAGTAGCAGTAGTCATCACTGCCCAAAATGCCGTTTGTGCCCAGCCAAATCGAACTTCTTTACCCTCTAAATTAGGCTGTTCTAATCCAAAGGCGTTATTAACTAGGGGATTACCTTGCAGTTCTCCTACGGCTGTCACTCCCACCAGAATTACAAAAATCACAAACACCATCCAAAAAAGTAGCCAAGCTTGTTTGATGTTGTTGGCAAATATACCGTAGGTGTAAATCAAGGCTGCTGGGATAGAAATCATGGCGATCATTTCTATCAAATTAGAAGCGCCATTGGGATTTTCAAAAGGATGTGCTGAGTTTACGCCAAAAAAACCGCCGCCGTTCTCACCCAAAAGTTTGATCATTTCAAAGGATGCTACTGGGCCTCTGGCAAGATATTGCGTCCCGCCTTCTAAGGTTCTTACATCCAGAGTGTTCGCTAATGTTTGTGGCACACCTGTTACCAGCAAAGCGATCGCGCCAATAATCGAAATCGGCAGCAATATTCGCGTAATTCCACGAACTAGATCGACGTAAAAGTTACCCAGCCGTCTACCCGTCAACCCGCGAATAAAGGCAATTCCTACAGATAAACCAGTAGCTGCGGAGGTGAACATCAAAAAGCCTAAAGCCGCTACCTGGCTAAAATAGCTTAAGGTTGTCTCACCAACATAGTGTTGCTGGTCGGTATTTGTCACAAATGAAATGGTTGTGTGCAGTAATACATCCCAAGTAATAGCACCAAAGCCGTTAGGATTCCAGGGTAAGAGTTTCTGAAAATATATCAGCAAATATACTGAAGTACCCATAATAATGTTGCTGCATAATACAGCCCGGATATACTGCCAAGCCGTCATATCATCTTTTCTCCGAACACCCGCTAGTACGAACATACTTCGCTCTATGGGGTTCATTAAAAAATCCAGCAGTGTTCTTTCTCCCAAGAAGACGCGTGCTATGTATCTTCCAAATAGTGGAGTGATTGTGATGACAATACATAGCGTTAAGCCTATTTGTAAAAAACCTTGTCCCATATATTTTGTGCTAAATTAAATTTGAGTACTAAGAAGCCAATTGTGAGAAATAACAGATTAACTGTGGGAATATTTGATTTCGAGAGATTTACTATTTTCCAGATAATTGTTAAAGTTTTTGTTAAGAATATTTAATTTTTACTCTTAATTCATCTATATCACTAGTTAGGATTATTTGTTTATACAATACATTTTCCCAGTTTGCTACTTTCAAAGATATCAACTGCACCAATCAAAGAAACATTTTTGTTTCCTTTTGGATGAGATGTACGTGTGCTTGTTGTCTTGCTGATAGAACGGGCAAACGATCATACTAAAGTTGAAGAAGAATTCAAAAGTCAGAATGGGCTACGCCCATCTGCGCTAACATGAGCGGGGCGGGGCCGGAGACGTTTCCGTTAGCTCTGGTCAGAATTAAGACGCTCTCTACGAGATCCTACGCGTAGAGAACGTCTGAGTTACATTGATATCAACCTAACAATACTTCCTTTTTCTACATTCAGTAGACCGAAAAGTTTGGCGATCGCGCACAGAACGATAGCTGAAATACAGATTATTTTCAAATAAACTGTATTTTTAGATACATTTACTTAAAAAACTCTTGACTACCTTTTAATAAGTAAAACTAATTAATCAGCTAAAAAGTTAAGGGTAACGCTCCCACCAGAACTATGTTCTGGTGCTGTGGTATGCAATTTTTGTAAAGTATGGGGATAAAGACGCAAAATCTTTGATTCTGAGGATTATTTAGTTTGGCTATGACTACAACTACCCCAATTCTAACTGATAGTAAAACGTTGAACGAAGTAGTTAACTGTTTAACAGAAAATATTCCAATCAAATCTCAAGGTAAGTGTGAACAGAAGAATATCTTTGAAATTTTAATTCGAGCAGCTACTCAGAAAGATAGTATTGAAAACACAACCAATTTGAAATGCTAGTAATTATTCGCGGCAAACATGGAGGTACTAGACAATTAATTAGAGGTCGGCGCAATACTGATCGGGTTTTGCATTTTAAACTCGGAATTTGGTTTTGGGAAAAGGTTAAAGGTTTTTTCTTTTCCCTTTTCCCCAAAACCCGACAAGTATTGGAGGTCGGCGTAGTTATAAAACATCTTACACTTTAAGCAGCGATAAATATGGCTCAGTCACTTTTTGTGTATGGATAGTTTGTACATATAAAAATGCTAAAAGACAAGCGCATGGTCGAGATTTTTTTATGCTGTTTATAAAGTTAAGTTATCATTACATTCAATACATGACGACTATCGTCTCCGTTTTGGAATTGAATGCAGCTATCGGATAAAAAACCAGTGCCGGATTAAAACTACTATTAAAAATCCCATTATTCAATTTTTATTTATGGCTTTATCTTTCTTGATTATTAATATTTGAATTTATCTAGTATGGCATTATCTTAGCCGTTTAAAAAGAAGCTCTAGAGAGGTTTTTTCTCATCTATTTACCCTCAAACAGATGCTTGAATTTTTACGTCAAGCCGTAGACCGCAACTATGGGGCAGCTTGCGAAGTTTATTTACCATCTCGCTGATTTTGATTGATTTTTGGAGTTCATAATATAAGCCAATCTTATCATTTTTCTGAGACGATCAGCTTTTTTCCATGATTTTGGCAGAACTAGAAGATGAAAGCCGTTGGGATGAAGCTTTTACCCGTTCTCCAGATATTCTTGCCAAACTTGCAGCCGAGGCAATGGCTGAATACCGCGCAGGTTGGGTTAAGAAATTTATCCGTTGAGGCAGGCAGGGGGAGCAGGTGATGCAGGGGGAAAGAAAAGCTTATCTGAACTGTATTGCCATATATTGCTAAAGCGTTTCTCAGTGAAACGCCTTAGTAATCGGGGTGTTATATAATGATTGTCTCTATGCTGGAGTGTTTTCTACCAGCTTATTTTCTTGGCGCAGATAAGCCTGGATGAATGTATCAAGTTCACCATTCATTACATCGCTGATCGCTGTTGTTTCGGTGGTTGTACGTAAATCTTTCACCATTTGGTAAGGATGAAATACATAGTTACGGATTTGGTTTCCCCAGGAAGCCTCTACCATATCGCCACGAATTTCGGCAATTTCTTGGGCACGTTGCTCTTTAGCTATAACCAACAGTTTTGCTTTGAGACGATTTAGGGCTTTTTCTTTATTTTGCAGCTGCGATCGCTCTTCTGTACAGCGCACGGCTAGACCTGTAGGAAGGTGAACAATCCGCACCGCAGTTTCTACTTTGTTGACGTTTTGTCCACCTTTACCACCAGAGCGAGTTGTGGTGATTTCCAAATCCTTGTCTGGAATATCCAATTGCACAGAGTTATCAATCTGTGGCATCACTTCCACCCCTGCAAAACTGGTTTGTCGTTTACCGTTGGCATTAAAAGGAGAAATCCGCACTAAGCGATGTGTGCCCATTTCTGAACGCAAGTAACCATAAGCATAGCGACCAGTAATTTCTAGGGTTGCCGATTTAATTCCGGCTTCATCACCCTCCGACTCTTCCGCTAAAGTTACCTTATAGCCGTGAGCTTCGCCCCAACGGGTGTACATCCGCATCAGCATAAATGCCCAGTCTTGAGCATCTGTGCCACCAGCACCAGCACTAATGGTCAGTACAGCGCCTTCCGCATCATAGGGACCAGAAAGTAACTGTTGTAACTCCCATTGGTCAAGGTCACGATTCAGTTTAGTGATGGTAGATTCCGCTTCTTGGAGTAGTGCTTCATCGGTTTCTAACTCCAATAACTCAACAACTGCCTTAGTATCTTCTAAATTGGCGTGCCAGCGATCGTATTGCTGAAGATGGGCTTTCAGGTCATTGAGTTCTTGCAGCGTTTGTTGGGCCTGGGTTTGGTCATTCCAGAATTCTGGTTGAGCAGATATTTTTTCTAGGTCTTGAATTTTTGCTGTCAGTGCAGGTACGTCAAAGATAGTCCTGGGTTTTACCCAGGCGGCCAGACAACGTTTCGATTTCGCGTTTGAGTTCTAGGACATCCATAATGTTTGCTGAATGATAGATAGAGCGCTTTGGATTAAAAAATTGCTCTTTATTCTACTGATGTTTCTTGATTTTAGCTGTAATTGGGCAAATTTTTTCTGCACTAGTTACAAAAGTTACTTGAAATTATCAAGCGCTTCTTTGTCCACTGAAGTAGTGTGATTTTGCTGTTGCAGATAGGCTTTGATAAACAAATCAATTTTACCGTCTAATACTTCTGTGGCAACAGTTGTTTCGACATTAGTGCGTAAATCTTTCACCTTGGTGTAAGGATGCAAGATATATTCACGGATGAGCTTGTTGGATAAAGATTTTATCAGCCGGGGTTGAATTTCGTCAACTTGCTGGACATTTTGGGCTAGTGCGATTGCAAACAGTTTACTCTTGAGAATAGCTAAGGCTTTCTCTTTGTTTTGCATCTGGCTACGCTCTTGGTTACAACATACACTAATCCCAGTCGGAATGTGAAACAACCGCACCCATATTTCTGTCCGGTTGACATTCCCCCGATGCCGATAAAAAGTAATTTCTAAATGTTTCTCTGGAATCTCAAAATCAATAGACTCATCTAAAATCGGGCTGACTTCTACGCTGGCTAGGCAAGTATGCCGTTTGCCATTGCCATGAACAGAAGAAATTCGCTCTATTCTTGCATGAGTTCCTTGTTCCGATTTCAGTCAGCCATAAGCATAACGCCCTGTAATTTCTAGGATGGTATGTTTAACTTCTCCTAAATCACCTGCTGACTCTTGCACTAGATATACTTTATGGCTGTGATTTACTGCCCAACGATGGTATAACCGCAATAACATCATTGCCCAGTCTTGGGAATCTATACCTCCAACCTCAGCCGTAATTGCCAAAAATGCCCCCTTTTCGTCGCAGGGGTCGTACAGTAATTGTTGTATTTCTACTATTTCGAGTTCTTGCTGGAGTTGGGTAAGGTTAGTTTGTGCCTCTTGCAGCAATTCCTCATCAGCAGATAATTCTAGTAATTCTAGTGCAGCCTTGATATCTTTTAGAATGAAGTGCGATCGCTGATATTGTTTCTTCTTAGTATTGAGAAATTCAATTTCTTGAAGTTTCTGATAGTAAGTGACAGAATTATGCCAGAAAGTAGGTTGAGAAATTAATTGATTTAAGTCTTCAATTCTTGTACTCAGTTCTGAGAGGTCAAAGACAGCCTTCAGCCTTGGTCAAGATATTAGACAACCTTTCTACTTCGCGTTTGATGTTTAAGAGTTCTAGCATAGTTTTGCTCACTTGAGGCTGAACTTATTCCTATATTCTAGTATTAAAACGACTAAAAAACCGTGGTTGCTAAAAATTTAACCACGGTTTTTACTTGAGAAAATTTTACTTGTGCTAGTGCCTACAGACAATTAATCGCGGCCATTGATGGCAATTAGCAACCGCAAGATAAAGACAAACAAGTTGATGTAAGTGAGGTACATCGACAAAGCAGCGGGCAAATATTGATCGTCGCTGTAAGTGCGGGGCAAGATGTAGAAATCAACTACAGAAACTCCAACAAACAGGAATACTCCTAAACCGGAGATGGCAATTTCTAACCAATTTGGCGTATAAACACCAAACATAGCAAAGCCGAATTGGGCTAGACACACAACCACCAAGGCAATGACACCAAGATTGATGGTTTTCGTCAAAGCCATACCGTCTTGTTCAGAAAGATTTGAACCAATTTGACGGGCAGCTATAAAGGTGACACCACAACCAAGGGCAGCCAAACCAATACCTTGAATGCCAACACCTTGGGATCTCAAAGCGACAAATATCAAGCCACTGAGAGTATATCCAGACAAGAGGCTGTAGGTTGCCAATAGGGGTAGTGCAAGCCCCTTATTACCTTTTTGAGCAACATTTTGGGCAACAAAGAACAAAATTAACTCCAAAATCACCGCACCGATAAAGGTGGGAAAGAAGATTTCGGGGTTAGTACGGATAACTCCCAAACCCCCATAGGTTCCTAATGCCGTTAGCACCAATCCACCACCAACGTAGGGAAGGGCATTGGCAATCACGTTTGGCCCGACGAGGGCGTGAGATTTAGCCTCACGGATAGCTTCACGAAAATTACTGGTATTGCTCATATTGAAAAACTGTTTTTTAGGAAAACGTTCTGCTTATTCTTATTCTTACCAATCTTTATGGTTAACAGCCAAAGATTTAATCGAGTTGCAAAATTTCCACATAGATATCGTCCCTAGCTCGTCTTGATTCTGACTGGAGCTTTTGGAGTCTCCGGCTTTGCTCCTGAATTGTGATTTCTGAATTCTTCTTCAATCACATTGGGTTTTGTTCCTCAATCCAAATGCCAATTTGGATTGAGGACCTTTCTTAATGACGGTGGGTGCTCAATACTTATAGGTTAAGGGGAAAGGGGGAAAGGGAAAAGGGAAAGAAAAAACCTTTAACCCAAACCCAGTACCCTTTACCCCAAACCCGATTCCGAGTTAAAAATGCAAAACCCGAGAAGTATTGGGTGGGTGCTAAGAGATAAAATTGCCAAGTCTATTTTGCAATTTTTTAAGTACCGATCTACTTCCACTCAGTATGACAGATGGCTATTAGGTCAGTAATGCATTGTTCAGCATAAATAGCTAGTTTTTGTTGCAAAAGCTTAAAGATTATATTCACTTCAAGAGTTATGTAAAAAACAAAAATAACCTGTAACAGTGACAGCAACAAAATCATGCGTACAAATACTGAATTGTGGAGTTCGACCCCTCACAAGTTCAGTGGAACGACGATGGCTTATTCTGGCTTGACTAAGGAAAATAATGACAGCTTAGAAGAAAATATACGCAGCTCCATTTTCTCAGGAATTAGGAGTTACAACAAAGGTAATGTATATGGCAACAAGTGAGTCCTCTTTACGAACTGATGGTATAGAATTATTACACTTGTACCACCAGAATCCTTCTATTAAACTTCGTAATAAACTTGTACAGTTACATACTGGCTTAGTGCGAAAGATGGCTCATAAGTTTAGCCATCAATGTAACGAACCTTATGAAGATTTAGAACAAATAGGTTATTTTGGTTTAATTAGGGCAATTGAGCGCTTCGACCCTAGCCAAGGATATGCTTTTAGTTCCTTTGCAGTGCCATATATTCGCGGTGAGATGCTGCACTTTTTGCGCGATCGCAGTACTTTATTAAAAATTCCTCGTCGTTGGCAAGAATTATACAATGAAGGACAAAAGATTCGCAAGGACTTGTCAATCTCTTTAGGTCGCCCGCCCAAGGATGCTGAAATTGCCAGCCAACTCCGGGTATCTGTGCAAGAATGGCAAGAAACCAAGTTAGCGGCTCAAAACCGGATGCCTTTGAGTTTAGATGCAACCGCAGTTAACTATGTTGATTGTCAAATAACCTTGGGTGAAGCACTTCCTTGTCCTCGTTCTCATGTGCTTCTGCAACAAGAAGAAGAACGCCAACAACTCCAAGGCGCAATCAATATGTTGGAAGAAAAACCCCGCATGGCAGTTGAAATGGTATTCTTGAAGGAACTTTCTCGCAAGGATGCGGCTAAAAACATTGGTACTAGCCCAATGACAGTGACGCGCTATCTCCAAAAGGGAATTCAAGATTTGATTTGTTATTTGCAACCACAGATAATGCCCACTGGTTCGTAGTCATTTGAGGGAGATGGGGGAGAAGAGAACAAGTTATTAAAGTTTGCAAAAATTTAGAAGTTTATAAAATGGCTTTTGATTGAGCCATGATAATTTTTGAACTATCAAAAAAGTTTCCAGTAAGTAGGTGGGTGGGAAAATTTACAAGTATGTCATTGCAAATGAAACGGAGTGTAACGAACGCGAGTGCGTCTCCAAGAGTTGCAATCGATTTTACATTTGGTTACATAGTTATTAGGTTAATTTGTGCCTACTTACTTAGAGGAATGTTATTCACTAACTGACGGCCTACTGGCAACAATTTTGGGTTTTCGAGACGCGATAAATCGCCGTCTCTACAAGTGTTTTGTTGCTCATTGTAAACTGTGTTGTCCTATAGAACTTTCATTTCCCCAAACCCAGATGATTTTGTAACGCTTGGCGCATTACTTCTACAACAGGCAAGGTTTCCTGCTGCAACCAGATTTTTAATGCTGCTACCCCTTGTTGAACTAGCATTTCTAATCCATCGATGGCAATTACGCCTTGTTTTTGTGCCTGTTGGAGAAATTGCGTCGGTTTAGGAATGTATATTAAATCGTAAGCGATCGCACCCTTCGGTAAGTTTGCTATTTCTTGCATACTCAAAGGCGATTCATCAACTTTGGGATACATCCCAATCGGAGTTGTGTTTACCAGCAGATTGGCTTGGGGAATGAGCTTTGGTAATTCCTCCCATTGATGAACCTGGAATTTCTCAGCTAGGGATGAATTGCTCCAACTATTGCGAAATTCTTCTAATTTCTGCAAATTGCGTCCAACAACATGAATTTGGGCAAAACCTAGCTGGATACAACCTGCTACAACTGCTCTGGCTGCACCACCATTGCCTAAAATTACCGCTACTTTCTGACTCCAATCTTGTTTATATGTTGTCTGCAAAGGAGCGATAAATCCTTCTATATCTGTATTTGTGCCTACCCATTGGTTATTTTGGCGGCTAACAGTATTCACTGCTCCGATAGTTTGAGCTAGGGGAGTAATTTCTGAGAGGAGGGGGATGATTGCCTGTTTGTGAGGGATTGTCACATTAAAGCCCACAACCCCAACAGCCGCAAAGCCTGCGATCGCCACCTCTAAATTTTGTGGTTCAATCGGAAAAGGTAGATAAATGTAATCTAATCCTAATTGTGCGATCGCAGCATTATGCATCACTGGTGACAGCGAATGTTCCACCGGATGTCCAATTACCCCTATTAGCTTAGTTTTCCCAGTAATTTTTTTAGTCATTAGTCATTGGTCATTGCTTATTAATTCATCTCCCACATGTCCCTCACTCTCCAGTAGCTTACAATTATTAAAAGCTACTTAACATTTCTTTGAATCATGCAGGTAACTACAGCCCCCTCTACAATTCCAATTCCTGGTAAATATTGGCAGTGGCGTGGGCACAACGTTTACTACGTGCGTGCGGGAGAGAAACAAACGCAACGCCCGCCCTTGCTTTTGGTACACGGATTTGGTGCTTCTACAGACCACTGGCGCAAGAATATCACAGGATTGTGTCAAGATTTTGAAGTATTTGCGATCGACCTTTTGGGATTCGGGCGATCGGCCAAACCAAAGTTGCAGTACAGTGGCGACTTATGGCGCGATCAACTCCATGATTTTATCAGTGAAGTGATTGGTCAAAAAGCAGTATTAGCAGGTAATTCCCTTGGTGGTTATGCTTGCTTATGTGTTGCCGCCCAACATCCCAACAGCGTAGCTGGATTAGTATTACTCAATAGTGCCGGGCCTTTTAGCGACAGCCAGCCGACATCTGAACCTGAAGTTTTACAAACCCAAATTCAACCACCCAAAAAACCCTCTTCTTTAGAGAAACTTTTGGGTAATTCAGTTAAGTGGATTTTTCAACAACCTTTAGCTCAGTTTGTGTTATTTCAATACGTGCGACAACGTTGGGTAATTCGCCAAACTTTAGAAAAGGTATATCTTGATAAAAGTGCAGTTACAGACCAATTGGTAGAAGAAATTTATCGTCCTGCTTTTGATTCAGGTGCATTGGATGTATTTGTTTCAGTTTTTAGCAGTCCTCAAGGGGAAAAAGTTGATGTGCTGTTAAAGCAATTAACTTGTTCTTTATTGATGTTATGGGGAGAAGCTGATCCTTGGATGAATACTAGAGAGCGTTCTCAAAAATTTCGTCAATATTGTCCTCAACTCACAGAGCATTTATTAACAGCAGGTCATTGTCCTCATGATGAAATACCCGATACAATTAATCAACTTTTACGTGATTGGGTTTTGTCTGAGTCAGTGAGCGTGAATAATTAAATTTTTGTAGTATAACGGTTCTCGTTCACTTGAAGTACACCCGTAGGGGCAATACCCTGCGGTCAGCCGCAACTCTTGGAGACGCACTCGCGTTCGCGTCTACATGAATTGCCCTTACACCTTACAATCTAATTTTGTACCGCATCTGAGTGGGAACCGCTTACCAAGTAACAACTTTAGTAAAAAGAATACAGAATTAAAAGGCAATACAGTTCAGATACTCTCAAAATCCTGATGTAGAGATGCGATTTATCAATCTCTTCAAAGACCAATTAACTCTTGTGGGGATTTATTTCTTGGAGTTCCCTTATTTAAAAATATATGATTTAATTTGCTGCTCGATTTGGTCACTAATTATCTCAGTTCCCATACCGATTTTATCGAGATTGACCCTCACAAAATTTGTTTTGTCTTCTGCTGTAAACTTTTTATTATTATCTGAGTCTTTGATAATTTTTAGGAAAAGTGCATTTTGACCGGGAACAACAACCCAACTAATTATTCGAGTATTATCTGGGGTAATTTGCTGGAGGTTTTTACCTGATAAATCAGAAAGATAGCCAATAGTCGCATCTTCACTGTTGAATTTTGTATCTGTATTTGTGTCTTTGTCAATAATTTTATACAACCAAACTCTTGTAGTTGGCTTCTGTGCTGCTTTGACTTCCAACAAATCGAAGGAGTTGATAATGGCTTTTTTATTTAATAAAAGATGAGCTTCGCCACTTTGTTTTTGATAAAAGATGATGTTATACAATTGGTTACTTCTTTCATTTTCATAAGAACGTGAAATTTTTAAATCAATTCCTTTATCTTTGTTTTGCTCTGAAACAGCAACGGGAATCATCAGATAATCTGATTGTTCTTTAATAATTAAATCGCCATAGATAATATTTGGTTGTGGTTGTGGTTTGTCAGTTGCTTTTGCTTGTTCGGCAGTTCTGCTAATAGAAGACTTACAAGAAAAAGAAAGGGTCGCTATAACAATAGCTGTAGTAATTTGTTTTAAAAAGCTATAAGTTTTCATCAAATTCTCCTAGCAGGATATGTAGCTGTCTTATTTTATTCCCTGCTGGAAAAATCACCATAGTCACCAGGGGCGAAAGCGCGTAGCGGAACCCCTACGGGGGTCTTGCTACGCGGTAGCGTCTCTAAGAGTTGTACGGTTTTAACCAATATTCAGACACAACTCGAAAACACTTGCTACCGCAGACTCGCTTGCCGCCGCCATCACCCACTCGTAAAGAATTCATACTGTTAGCGGATAGCTAAGGTTTAGCCCATTCTGAGTCCTGAGTTCTGACTCCTGAGTTCTGAATTCTTCTTATAAAATACCAAAAACCTGGTCGAGGTTGACCAGGTTTTATCGAGTTTACAGATTTCAATTTTAAACTAATTAACTAACTGAAGGTTAATAACTAAGGTGGACTGAATAACTAACAAACTCAGCATTCCTGCGTTTTTCCGCTTTAGGATTTGGCTTTGCCTTCTACAATTAGGCTTTTTGCCACTTTCATAATATTTGATATGCTGAAGTTTGCTTGGTCTTATGACAAGGGGACACTAAGTCATTGACCTTTTTTGTTTGGTTTTATTTCATTTGGTGTCCTACTAAATTAATTTATCACTTAGTTCGTGAGTTGCAACCATTGGTTTACTAAAGTTGATGTTTTGTTAGATTTTGCAATCTAAAGCTATAGATTTGATCCCTAGCCTTCTTTCTAAGAAAGTTAAAGAGATATTGGAGAGATCGGCATGACTCAGCAATCTGTATTGTCACCAATTCCACATAATTTGACTGTTATCAAGATGGTATCAATTTCTGCCAATTCGGCGACAGAAAGCTTGATTTGGGCGGCTAAGGCGTTGTTGTTCAGGATGACCTGCCCCAGCGATGTCTAGCGACAAGGCGCTGTACTTCTACGCATTTGTTTGTGGTTGAGCAATTAACCAGTCCAAAGCTAACTGAGCAAAGGTACAATTATGAAGAAGGGCTATAGGACGCAGTTTTTCTAGGGCTTGTTTGCTTAGGGAGCGATCGCAAGCTTCAATCACTTGTTCATATTTTAGATGGTTAGCAAAAACTTTCGTGGCATATTCCACATGAGTTCGCACATCAGAATAAAGCTTCAGCGACAATTAGCTCAGAGTCTCCTTCAACATAGACTTCAGCAGTATCTATTGTTGTGATCTCAGCTTCATAAGCGACTCGGATGCTTTTAATCGAGTCAGCATTCCTACCCACATTCTTTTACCAGCTTGCCAAGTTCCCATTAGATGGGTGTGATTTTGACTTCAGTTGTACCTAGCGAGCGCTTTTCCATAACTGCTTCCTAATTCATTCCCTTGGATAGGTTCATACTTTATCGGTCTTAGCTTCAAATTAAATCAGAGTTACAGTAGATGCTGATGGAATTGACTACAACTTTTCATGCCCTCAAAGAATGGGCAGTTGCCATAAATGCTTTAGAAAGTGGCAAAACAATTATGTTGCTCCGCAAAGGCGGTATCCATGAACGAAATGGACATTTCCAAGTTGCCCACAAGCAAATTTTGCTTTACCCCACTTATGAACATCAACAAGCTTTCATGCTGAAAGCTGAGTATGCCGATAGTGTCTATCCGGTAACATCAGGCTGGCATCCTGAAACAGTTCGCATCGGCAGTTGGGCTGAAATTACTGATATTTTGCCAGTAAGTGACGAGTCTATTGTCAACACCTTGCTTCCTTTCTATATTTGGAACGAGCATTTTATTAGCGATCGCCTCAAATGGAAACCACGTCAACCCCTTTATATTCTCCTCCTGCGGACTTATAAACTACCCCAAGAGCAAGAAATTCCCTATTACGCTAAGTACGCTGGCTGTAAGTCATGGATTGATTTAGATCGATCAATTCACTTGCAAACAGCAAAACCAGTTTTATCTAACTTTGCATACAGCCAACTAGTAGAGACAATTCGCGAGATTGTCGGCGATAAATTGTACGCTCCATCGTTCTAATAACCCAAGTTGCTGTCCAGATACCTGACTTTTTGAGTAAGTCGGGTATTTAACAATTCAAAATTCAAAATTGAAGACATTTCAGGCGGGGATTTAAACCCCAACAGTTTTCGAGACGCGATTTCTAATCGCCAGGTATATTTATTTGCAAAGGTGAGATATTGTCATACATCTGCTTATGTTTGGCTAAAAGCTCTTGATATTTCTCATTTGTCTTTGCTTGTAACCACTTAGCTTTAAATATTGCTGCTGATTCCGCTTTCACGGGGTCTACTTTATAAGGAAGAATTTCTTTTTTGGCATCTGAAGTTTCGGAATTTTGTTTATATTTCCTGCCACTTTTATGATTAGCATAACGGCGAGAGCGAGTATAACCCATTTGGATAAACTTCCGTGCCATATCCGCACCAACAAAATCATCTTTATCTAAATAATCAAGAAACATCTCATAAATTTTTTCACTTGACTCTCTAGCAATCTCAGGAGTTTTGAACCGCCAGTAGGGAAGAATTTCTGATTTGTATGGCTCTACCAAAAGTACACCCTGCTCACCCTTGCCAACACGATAGAGTTCAGGATGTTGGCGAAAATCAATAACTTTAAAGTCTAAAGAATAATCAAAAGCCATGATAGATTTTTATTAAAAATAGTAAGCTTTAAGAAAAAAGTTCAACTTCTATCTTAGTAAAGAGATTTTGTTCTACTATGCTATCTAGCACCCAATCCGCGAACAATGTCCTTGCGCCAGGAAATCTGCGTAAAGTACATCATATTGCCCTCAACGTCCAGGATATGCAGGCTTCCCGCTACTTTTATGGCACAATCCTGGGTTTGCACGAACTCACAGGCGACGAAGTACCTACAACTCTCGTGGAACTTGTCGCATCTGGGAAAGTAGCCAACTTCATCACCCCAGATGGTACAATTCTGGATTTATTTGGGGAACCCGACTTAACACCACCAAACCCAGACCCAGAAAAGACCTTCACGAGAGCCTACCATCTGGCTTTTGACATCGATCCGCAGTTATTCGATCGCGCGGTGACAGTAATCAGAGAAAATAAAATAGCGATCGCACACGGCCCAGTCACTCGTCCCACTGGTAAAGGAGTGTATTTTTACGATCCAGATGGCTTTATGATTGAAATTCGTTGCGATCCAGAAGCTAGTTAACTTAGGGATAATCACAAAAGTATCTACTATGACCGCAAACCTCACGCAAATATTTCAAGTAATTGAAGACGCGATCGTAAAACCGCCAATTCCACACGAACCATACAAGCAATCATTGAAAGCTTGGGCGATGTATTGTTTGCGAGAGAAAGGTTTTATAATTGTTTATGCTCAAAATGCCGACTTTGCTATTGAAAGAAAACGTGAAGAAAAGCTCTATTTTAAAGTTTCAAATAGCCCTGATGATTTAGATAATTCTCTTAGCTGGATTGTTTGGGATAGTGCAACCAAAAGCGCCAGTCTCATTCCTCAAAAAATAGACTGATGCCAGATATTCATCAAATGTTTTCCTGATTGTTTAGCTATTCTGACTCCTGAATTCTAACTAGACAACTGCTGCACAAATATTTGATGTTCTGGCGAATTTAAGCCCAACTGCAACACAGCCAATACTTGCGGTATATTGCCAGCAAGTAAATCAGACATTGACAAGCACAAACCAGGAAATACTTGACTTTTGATAATTCCATCTGTGTCCACTTCTAAGGATACATATTCTCCTTGTTGTAGGCGAAACCAATCTAATTTATTTTCAAATATTTGCCAAACAATATATTCTTTTACCCCATTACGACCATAGACTTTTTTCTTATCATGTAAATCAATAGCAACACTGCTAGCTGCTATCTCTATTACGAGTTCTGGCGCACCTTCGATGTAATCATCATCACTCAAACGAGATTGGCCTTGAGATGTTGGTGTAATTAATAGCACTCCATCTGGTTGCGGTTCATTGTATCGATCTAAGCGGACTGTTGGCTCAATTCCCAATCTCACACCAGGAGTGGCAATTTGGTAAGTCCACAACCAACCAATTACATGACCATGTGGTTCAGCATGACTTTCAAAGCGTAACGGGGATGCCAAGTATACAACTCCTTCAATTAATTCTGCCTTTTGATGACGGGGCATTGCTTGATAGCGTCGTTCAAATTCGTAGCGAGTGAGGCGATCGCCATTTTCTAAATGAGGAATTCGCTGCTTGAATGATAGGTTGACCATGATTTTCCTGGATAGCAAGAAGTTTTACTTGATTATGGCTTGACACCTTAATTACGAATTACGAATTACGAATTACGAATTAGTATTGGGTTTCTCAAACACCATTAAATGCTGTTGAGGTAACAAGTTTTTAGTTTCCCGCCAAACTAAACCAACAGCTTGCATTTCTTTACGGACTTGCTTTTGAGTCATTTTGTGCAGACCTTTAATCATAATAAAGGGATTTTCACCCCGATACTCAACCAAAACCACTCGACCACTTGGTTTAAGTGCTTTCACAATTCCTTGCATCACTTCTTGGGGATACTCAAGTTCATGGTAAGCATCTACCATCAACGCCAAATCAATACTTTCAGATGGTAAATTGGGGTCGTTAAGAGTTGCTAAAACAGGCTCAACATTGGTGATATTTTTTTCTTTTTTGAACAAATCAATGATTTCTAACATTTCTGGCTGAACATCTACAGCCAACACCTTACCTGTTGTTAATAACGGCGTGATGCGAAAGCTTAAGTAACCTGTTCCAGCGCCAATATCGGCCACTACATCATTAGATTTCAGATTGAGGGCGTTAACTACTTTACTTGGCTGTTCCTCTCCCTCTCGGCTGGGACGTTCTAGCCAGCCAGCGCCGGTGTATCCCATCACTTTGGCGATTTCGCGCCCCATGTAATATTTACCGATACCATCTGGACTGTGGATTATCCGTTGCTCGTAAACAGTGGTGGATGAAGTCGCGGCTTGTGCTGTAAGGGTTGGATTCAGCAGCCAGCAACTTAATATCACAGCAAGAGTTACGATAAAGTGGAGAAAATTTAACATTTGGTTATGACTGATCTAGATAGCTATAAACAGCAACTAAGAGAATTCTATGGTAGTAGAACAACTTATGACCATGAGGAAGGTACTCGCCATCCTCTAGAAGCCAAAATTTTACTTGAATTTGTTCCACTACATTCGGGACAGAAAATCCTTGATGTGGCGACTGGAACGGGTTTAGTTGCGATACCCGCAGCTGAAAAAGTTGGTTCAGAGGGCTACGTGATTGGAATTGATATGACCCCTGGAATGTTACATCAAGCAAGACAAAAGATTGCCGCAGCAAAATTACAAAATATTGAATTGATTGAGGCAGATGCCGAATATTTCAACTTTAGTGATAGTAGTTTTGATGTTGTCTTTTGCTGTGAGGCAATTGTACTTTTTCCTGATATCCTTGCGATTTTGCAAAAGTGGCATCGCTTCTTAAAAAGCGGAGGGTTTGTAGCATTTACCTGTCCTCCCGAAACTGCTTATATGGCATCTCTTCAACAGAGTCTCTGCGCTAGAGTTTTGGGTGTATCACTACCACATATTCTTGAACCACTTGGGACTCCAGAAAAATGCCGCAATTTACTCAATCAGGCAGGTTTTCGAGATATAGAAATTAGGATTGAGCCATCAGGACGTTATCGACCTCTTAAGAATAACAGGTTATCTTGGACAGCAATTAATATAAATTTTAAAGGTAATCCCCTGTTGTCAACACTATCAGAAGAACAATTAAATCAGTTGCAAGTTGAGTACCAAGCTGAAATTGAGAAACTAGCAACCGAGCAAGGGATTTGGGAAGACACTACAAAGCTCTTTGTTCGCGCCAGAAAATAAGTTGATGACCAAAACTTTACTCATGACAACTTCGGGCGATCGCACACAATCATCTTGCCATTAATACATACCCATCTCCAGAAATCAATTATGGGTTGTCCGAAATCATTAGTAAGCACAATTCATAAAATTATACCTACATCATTTTTACCAGATATCTAAGGGCAATGACACTTTAATCTCATAGGCCGATGTGGAAGTAAACATTTTCAGGATTTACTTAAACAGCCCCTTTAAATCAACCTTTGGACATTATGCAAAACCTGTCCCTGATATTAGTACCTGTACTCGCTGCACAGAAAGTAGTAGGTGACGGTGTAATTAAACCTCTCGGTCATCATGAGTTGCTGTTGGTGCTAGTACAACTGTCACTGTTGCTTCTGGTAGCGCGGGGATTAGGTGAGTTGATGCGCCGGATTAACCTACCGCCTGTTGTTGGAGAATTACTGGCGGGTGTGTTACTTGGCCCTTCTCTATTTGGCTTGCTCCTTCCAGATTTACAAGCACAAATCTTTCCCAAAAGTCAAGAACAATCTAATTTACTTTCGGTGATTTCTTGGTTAGGTGTGTTATTTTTGCTGATTGTAACTGGGTTGGAAACGGATCTCAAGCTGATTCTTCGTAAAGGTAAAACGGCTCTACTTATCTCGCTGGGCGGAATTATTGTCCCCTTTATCACCGGATTTGGACTGGGCTGGCTGTTACCAAATAGTTTTTTAGCCGACCCAGAAAAGCGATTGGTATTTAGTCTGTTTATCGCCACAGCAATGAGTATTTCAGCAGTACCAGTGATTGCAAAGGTATTGATGGACTTAAACCTGATTCGTCGTGATATTGGTCAAGTCACCTTAGCTGCGGGGATGACTGACGACACCATCGGCTGGATTTTACTTTCTGTGGTTTCAGGTCTAGCTAGTAGCGGCAAATTTGACTTTGGGACAATTTTTCATTCCGTGAGCGCGGCGATATTGTTTCTGGCGATCGCCTTCACAATCGGGCGTACTATTGTAGATCAGATTTTGCGCTGGGTTGATGACTACGTTGGTGGCATTGCTGCTAGTATCTCGGTTGTGCTGATTCTTTCACTCTCAGCCGCAGCACTTACCCACGCATTAGGTTTAGAGGCAGCATTAGGTGCTTTCGTACTGGGGATTCTAGCAGGTCAATCCCGCCGTTTTAGTAATGAAGCCGGACACATGCTAGAAGTCTTCACAGCAGCTTTTTTAGCGCCAATTTTCTTTGCTTCAGCTGGTTTAAAAGTTAACTTGCTAACCTTGTTAGTCCCCCAAACGTTGATATTTGGCTTAATTGTTCTCGCTGTCGCCTGTGTTGGTAAATTTACAGGTGCTTACATTGGTTCTCGCGTCGGCGGCTTGAGTCACTGGGAAGGTTTAGCGATGGGTTCGGGGATGAATGCTCGCGGGGCGATGGAAATTGTCGTTGCTACCATTGGTTTATCTTTGGGAGTGCTGAATCCCCAAATGTACTCGATTATTGTTATGGTAGCGATCGTCACTTCCTTAATGGCTCCGCCCCTTTTGCGCTGGTCTTTGTCAAAAGTAGTTATGAGTGAAGAGGAAGCTCGACGTTTGGAACAAGAAGAGCAAGATAGCCGCAGCTTTATCAAACAGATTCAGCGTGTCTTAATACCTACTAGTGGTGGTCCTAACATCCAATTGGCGGCGCAATTAGTCGGTTACATGGCTCACCAAAACTCGATAGAAGTTACCTCTCTATATGCCCTGAGTGATAAGCAACCTCAAAACAAAGCCCGCCGGACGGAGGCAACCCAGGTTAAAGATACTGCCGCCGAGCAAGCTCTAGCTTCTGTTACTGAAGAAATGCAACTCCCGACTGATACCACCCTGCAAACAAAAACGGAGTCTGGGCGTAATAAAGCGGAAGTAATTCTGAATGAAGCCAACAAAAATTATGACTTAATTGTATTGGGAGCTTCTGAACAGATCCGCCCCCAGAAAGCATTATTTAATTTGCTTGTTGACCGGGTTGTACAAGAAGCGCCTTGTGCAACGATGGTGGTGAAGTCGCACTTACCCCAACCCAAAGGCGAGATATGCAAAATCCCTCAACAACAGCTGAAAAAAATTCTCGTGCCAACGGTGGGGACAGAATATAGCAAAAATGCCGTAGAGATGGCAAGCACGATCGCAGCTCAAACCGGGGCATTAGTGATGATTGTTAACGTGATTAATTTACCACAGGTTGAGTATATTCTTTATGAACAGCGATCGCTAAATCCAGTCAAGGAAATTGCCCACGATCTGCTCGAACAGCAAGCCGCAATTGGCCGTAATCTGGGTGCTGATGTCAAAACTTACATTCTTCAAGGAACCAGTCCTGAAAGAGAAATCCTCAAGTTTGCCCAAACCCAAGAAGTTGACCTAATTATTCTCGGAAGTAGCATCCGTATGGTTACAGGTCGCGTTTTCTTCGGTCATAGAGTGGATGCAATTTTGAGTAAAGCCCATTGCCCTGTAGCAGTTATTACAGTGCCATAAGAGTACTGAGTGCTGAGTTCTGAGTATAAACCCAGTTGCTTCAAGGCGTAAAAAAGAATTGTTTTGACTTAGCAGTGCTACGTCAAAACAAAGTTTCTGGATAACGCATATTTACTTTCACCAGATGTCTAATGATTTGACCGAAAACGACTCATGATACAAGCCCCTAAATTTCTTTATGAGGATCATTAATTTTGAATTTTGAATTTTGAGCGTTCGCGCAGCGTCTCGTAGAGAAGCGACGTGACCTTAACGCGAAGCTCTGGAAGTGACTGATTTTTGCAAATTAGCTAAAGCGCGATTGTAATCCAAAATAGCCGTGACTCGATTACCTTCTGCTCTTGTCAGGTCATTTTCAGCAGAGATCACCTCTGTTTGAGTGCCTACACCAGCTTGAAACCTCAGCCTTGCTAAATTCAGAGCTTCTCTGGCTTGATTTAAAGCCACACTAGAAGTCTGCACATTATCTAAATTGGATTGCAATTTAGAGTAGTACTGTTCTACATCAAAGCGAATTTGGTCGCGTTGGTTAGCAAATTGAGTCTCTGCGATCGCAATATTAGCTTTCGATTGAGCCGCACGCGCTCTTGCTACACCCCCATCAAACAAACTTAGATTTCCTTGAATTGCTGCGGAATACCCATCAGTAATGCTGACGCCATCGTTATACCGATCTAACACGTTGTAGCTGCCAGCCAAACTAATTTGTGGCCCTAGCTGTGAAAGTGCCTGTCGTCGCTGTTGCTCATAAATATTACGTTGTGCTAAAAACTGTTGTAATTCTGGACGATTTTGAAATGCTTGGACAATACTTTGTTCTACTGTCTCCGGCCAAAGACTCGATAATTCTACGGGATCGGCGGCAGTGATATCAACTGACTGCGACAAACTTAACAGAGTGGCAATCTGACGACGGGCAATGCGCTGTTTTGAGATAGCATTAGTCAGAAGTTGTTGGGTATTTGCTAAATTCACTTGAGCTTGCAGCACATCAAATTGCGTACCTACTCCAGCACTTAGTCGAGCTTGAGTATCCCGCAAACTAGCCTGGGCATTTTCCACAGCAGACCGATTAATTCTTACTTCTTCATCGGCTTGTTGCAAATCGTAGTATTGAGTGGTGGCATTCAACCTAATTGTGAGAGACTGACTTTCAACATTCAATTCATCCACACGTAGTTGTTCTTCAGCTGCTCGGATGGTTGCCTCTCGATTGCCGGAAGTATAAGCATTATAGTTCAGTTGTGCTGAACCATTGAAAGAAGTGCTGGGTTGAGATGAATTGCTAACAAAACCATTACCACTGTTGGTTAGACTACCATTGATTCCCAGAGTAGGAAATAAGGCAGCTTGAGACTCGCGTAGAGATGAACGACTGCGTTCTAGCTGTAATATGGCTACCTGTAAGTCTCGATTGTTGCGTTGTGCTAGTTCCAAAGCTTGTGTCAAAGTGATTGGCACAGTTCCCTGAATCTTTACTTCTTCAGGTTTGGTAGGAAATTGGAGAGGATTGGGATTAGGGTTGAGGTAATCAGGAGCCTGTACAGAACTTGAGGAATTCTGCGGTTTGGGGGGAGTTGCAGCACTGGCTAAAGCTGGAAAAAGAATAGCGATACTTGACGGCAAGGCTACAGCAAACGCGACACTAATCCAGGTAGAATGCACGAAAAACAAGCTGAAATTCATAATCTAGATGTAGTCATTAATTGGGTTTCTTTGAGGATAAAATCAAAGTTTTTATTCTGATTAACCTACATAATTTTAAATTGTAAATCTCCCCTCAAATGGTTGATATTAACAAATTAGCCGACAATCAAACCATCCTGAACTCGGATAATCCTTCTGGTTTGAGCAGCAATATCTGGCTCATGAGTGACAATCACAATGGTGATTCCCTGGTCATTAAGTTCAGTCAACAAGCTCATTACCTCATGGGAAGTTTCAGTATCTAAAGCTCCTGTTGGCTCATCTGCCAAAACTAATGCAGGCCGGTTGACCAAAGCACGAGCGATCGCTACCCGTTGTTGTTGTCCGCCAGATAGTTGACTAGGACGGTTACTTATACGTCCCCCTAATCCTACCTTTTCTAAGGCTTCTAATGCCCTTTCTCGGCGTTTTGGCTTGGGCAAGTTAGCGTAAACCATTGGTAACATCACGTTTTCCAATGCTGTCGCCCGCGCCAATAGGTTAAATTGTTGGAACACAAAACCAATTCTTTGGTTGCGGATATAGGCTAATTCATCATCATCAAAAGTCGTCAGGTTTCTGCCTTCAAAAATATAATCTCCAGTCGTGGGACGATCTAGACATCCCAAAATATTCATGAGCGTGGACTTACCGGAACCTGACGCACCCATAATCGAGACGTATTCCCCTTCTTCAATAGAGAGTTGAATTCCCTTCAGTATTGGAACACTAACTTCTCCCAAGTGGTAAGTTTTAGTAATAGATTCCATCCAAATCATTGTTGGCATAAGGGTTAAAAGTTATGGGTTATGAGTTAGGAGTTTATAATTTGGAGTGGAGGGTTTGTAATTACGAATTACGAATTACGAATTATTCAGTCGCTTCTTAAAGCGGTGATTGGATCTAATTTAGAGGCATTCCGTGCTGGAATCACACCAGCAATTAAGCCAACGGTTAACGAGAGTCCAAAGCCAGCAATGATCGACAAGAAAGAAATTATAAACGGAAATTTGAAAATGCTTGAAGCTATAAAGGCTAATAAAATACCAACTGTCATACCAATGCATCCGCCAACAATGGAAATCACGATCGCTTCGGCTAAAAATTGATTGAGAATAGCTGAATTAGTTGCTCCTACGGCTTTGCGAATCCCGATTTCTCGTGTCCGCTCAACTACGGAAACTAGCATAATGTTAGCAATACCAATGCCACCAACCACCAGAGAAATTCCAGCGATCGCTACCACCATGACTGTAAACAAACCCACAACACTAGTGAAGGTACTAACAATATCAGCTTGATTAGTCAGCCGAAAATCATCAGCTTGTGGCGGATAAATGTTATGACGCAGCCGTAAGAGATTGGTAACTTGAAATTGAGCGGCTTCTAACTGTTCCTGATTAGCGCCTTTGACTAAAATTCCATTTACAGAAACGCCTACCAGGGCATTGTTCCCAACCAGTCTTTTTGACATAGTAGTTAGAGGGATGAAAATCTGGTCATCTCGATCCATCGGCCCCTGAGAACCTTTAGGTTCCATTATCCCAATTACTTCATAAGCCTCTCCCTGAATCCGAATTCTTTCACCGATGACATTGGCTCCCTGGTCAAAGAGTGTTTTTTGAACTGTGGGGCCAAGAATGGCAAACTGTGCGGCAGTATCTAGTTCTTCTTGAGTAAAATATCTCCCTTGTTGGGGGTGAGTATTTCTGACTTCTGGGTAGTTTAAATCTGTGCCATAAATGGTTGTTGAGGTGTTCTGTCCAGCATAGACAACTTGGGCGCTGCGTTGGAGATAAGCAGAAACCATCTGTGCTGATGGTGCTTGTGTAGCGATCGCTTTAGCATCTTCCCAAGTCAAGGTACTGCTAGAACCGACTCCTTGACGGACATTCCCACTTCTAGCCGCACCCGCCAAGATTTGGATGACATCTGTACCCAATGCTTGTATCTGTTGCTCAACCCCCTTTTGTACCCCTTGACCGACAGAAGTAATGGCAATAACTGAAGAAATCCCAATAATCACGCCCAACATAGTTAGACTTGTGCGTAATTTATTACTCCACAAAGTCTCTGCCGCCATTGTCAAGATTTCCAGAAACGGTACTGTGCGAGTATTTTTAGCTTTGGAAAAGCCCTTAAATATCTTAAACATAAGGTTTTATTTAAAGAAGAATGCAGAATTCAGAATTCAGAATCAATTAGTGGAGGAATTAAACACACATATTTATCCGCTAGTCAAACTCGAATTCATACTGAATTCTGACCCCTGACTCCTGAATTCTTTATTGTTAAAACTAACTTTAAGGGGAACCACCGCCGGCACGACCTCCGCTGCCACCTGCTCCTCTGCCACCACCGCCACCGCCTCCACCTAGACCAGGGAAAACTCCTCCTCTTGGTGTTGATTGCGGACGCGATCCTGGTGGGAAACTGAGTAATACTCTTTCATCTCCTGTCAATCCAGACTTAACTTCGGTAAAGTTATTCGCAGTGACACCAGTCTCAATGGGAGTAAACACAGGTCTGTTATTCTTTCCTGCTACAAAAACGCCTGTGGCATTTTCTTGGCGCACCACAGAGGCCGTTGGTACTACTAGAACATTTGCAACTTGACCGACTTGAAAATCTACTTCTGCATTCATCCCAGACCGTAGTAGTCTTTGAGGGTCTGAAAGTGATACTCTCACTTCAAAGCTGGTAACGTTTTGCTCTACTATTGCTTGGGCAGCAATTTGGCTCACTTTACCTTCAAAGGTTTTTCCTGGGTAGGCATCTGCTTTAATCGAGACTTTTTGACCAAGGCTGATTTTGGAAATATTTGTTTCCGCTAAATTGGCGACAACTTCATTGGTTGAAGCTAGAGACAAGATTGAAGAAGAAGAAGAAGAAGCGACTTCACTACTAGCAGTTGTGGGTGTCACGAAAGCACCTGGATCGGCATATTTCTTTGTCACCACACCATCAAAGGGCGCGCGAATCACCGTATCGTTGATTTCGGCTTGGATGTTTTGCAGCGATCCACGAGCCGATGTTACCTGGGCACGGGCTGCGTTAATATCTTCTTGGCGCGTTCCGGCTTTAATCAGTGCTAAAGCTTGCTGTCTCTGCTTCACTACAGCTTTTGCTTGCTCAATATCTTCTGGACGTGACCCGGCTTTTTGCAGAGCCAGTGCTTGCTGTGCTTCATTTACATTCGCTTGGGCACTGTCACGATTAGAACGATTTTGGTTAAGAGTCTGAAGGGAAATACCGCCTGCATTATAAAGTTGTTGATTCCGAATAAAATTATCTTCTGCTTGGCGAAGAGCGGCTTGAGCGCTTTGCAAGCGTGCCTGTGCCTGGCCAATATCTTGAGAGCGATTGCCTGTTTGTACCTTTTGCAGATTCGCCTCGGCTTCGTCTAATACTCCTTGTGCTTGAGCAATATCTTGAGGACGATTACCAGCGATCGCTTTTTGCAAATTCGCCTCGGCTTGTGCCAATTGTCCTTGAGCAGAGGTGAGTTGCCCCCGCAGGTTGGAATCATCCATGTAGGCGACAATCTGTCCTTGTTTGACAATATCTCCTTCTTTCGCCAGTAGGCTTTTCAAGATACCGGAATTTTTCGGACTGAGGTTAATTGACCGCTCAGGTTTGATTGTTCCGTTCGCTGAAACTGTGATTGTTAAACTTTGCCTTTCTACAGGCTTTGTCAGTACCCGGCGTCTAGCTTCTTGACGGGGAACAACCGTTACTTGGTAATAAACGGCATAGCCAATTCCACCCACAAGGCAAAGAGCTATTAGCCAAGAAAGCCAATTACGTCTGCCCTTTTTTTTCTTTACCTCTGGAACTAATGCTGAGGAATCTACGGTATTTGGTGTATCAATTTTCATGTCCACTTTGTCTATAAAGAACAGCTACCGAGCTAGTTATTCACGGCTAAAACTATAGCCTGGTAGCGCTATACTGACAATGATTTTGGGTTTTTAGTGTTTTAAAGGTTTATTTGCAATACTAATCCATCAGGAAGTCTGAAGTAATCATCACGTACTCTCACTAATCTTCCAGCAGGAACAATTTCTTGATTGGGAAGAAGAATATCGCCGTTGGGAAGTCGGAAGTAACCTTGATTACGCAGTCTGACTATGGATCTAGAAGGAATAATTTGCCCATTGGGGTATCTGATGTCTCCATTCCCAAGTCTGACGACTCTGCTATTGAATTGGTTGTCACGGTTGTCACGATGATCACGGTTCCAATTATCCCGCTCTCTAGGGTTTCTGACTTGTACGGGATAAGGTCTGCCGTCGCGGTTCCAATTATCCCTGTCTCTAGAGTTTCTGACTTCTCCAGAATTGGGTCTACCGTCGCGGTTCAAATTGCGTCTGTCTACTGGTGTTCTAACTTCTCTAGAATTGGGTCTGTCATCGCGATCGCGATCTTGATCCCTTTGAGCAATAACCTGGACTTTCGTCTGGGCATTTGCAGGCGCAGTTAAGAGAGTAGGAACAACGATCAAGGCAGTAGCAGCTAAGACTATCGATAAACGGTTGGCTTTCAACATGAAATTAACTCCTTATTTGCATTAAAGTTCTATTTTGCTTAGGTTCGGATTCAGTAATTTAAACAGTTGGTTTTGTTTTGGCATCAAGATGTCTAATATTTACTTATCCGTATAAATTCATACATACCGATTATCACTCAAAAATTCTGAATCTATGTATGACCAAAGTCATTAGTAAGCCCAGACTGATGTATGACCAAAGTCATAAGTTTTTCTAATGGGGATTGGGGACTGGGGGAATGAGGGAAATAATAAGGTAATATTTTCTTCCTCTGCTCCCTCTGCTCCCTTGCTCCTTTGCCTCTTACCGTCTCCCTTTCCCCAAGATTGGTGAGATTTTGCTACCGTCAACAGCGCAGATCGTTTAAGCTAGCTGAAAGATTCTTTGATTAGTGGCTTAAAGGCGGTAGTGTGCCTAAACATGTACGTTTGATTTCTTTTCTAATGATCTGTAGTTTGTGGAGTATGCCAAAAGCCGCTAACGCGCAGGCATTAATACCCCACACACTGCAACTAGATGCGACAAAGTTAGAGAAGCAGGGGTTGAGCTTGGCACAAGAGGCAGCTCAACTAGCTCAGTTTCAACAGGTTGACTTAGCTTTGCCACGAGCGCGGCTGGCTAGTCAGCTGGCTCCTGGCAATGATAAGGTATGGTTGCTGTTAGGTGGATTGCAACTGCAAACTAAAGAGTTTGACGGGGCGATCGCTAGTCTAAAAAAAGCGCAATCTATCAACCCCAAAAATGGTGATATTTTGTTTGCTTTGGGTTCAGCTAATTTTCAACAGAAAAATTACCAGGCTGCTGTTGTCAATTACCAAGATGGTTTGAAGTTAAAACCCAACGATCCAGAGGGTTTATTTGATTTGGGTAATGCTTACTATTTGCTGGGTCGATTACCAGATGCGATCGCCCAGTACGATAAAGCAGTATCCCATGATAAAAAATTCTGGCCAGCGCTTAACAATATTGGCTTAATCAACTACGAGCAGGGTAACATCCCCGAAGCGATTAAGCGATGGCAATCGGCTGTAACCCTTGATAAACAAGCCGCAGAACCTCTATTAGCCTTGGCAGTGGCACTCTATACTAAAGGCGATCATCAACAAGGGCTAACCTTGGGAGAAGCTGCACTCCGTATCGATTCGCGCTATGCTAATTTGAATTTCCTCAAAGAAAATCTTTGGGGCGATCGCCTCCTGTCTGATACGAAAAAATTCCTAGAATTACCCCGTATTCAAGCAGCCATACAGCAACGAGAAAACTCATCATCAGCGCCTACGCCTAAAAAACAGCCTACTCAATAGGAGTGGGGAGTAGGGAGTAGATGGGAAAGAAGTAATTTTTCATTCTCCCCATTCCCCACTCTCCATTCCCCTCTTGCATAATAGTACCTTTTCGTAGTACATATATACTAACAAATACAGGAACTAGTCGCCCAAAAACATTGGCGGGCGAGTATTCCTGAAATAAGTCGTTAATTCTCAGTGTTAGTCTATGGGTAAAAGTGCGATGATTTGGTCAACAAACTGTTGATGGTCAACAACTGGCTTAGAAATGTAGCCATCAGCACCGCTTTGCTTGAGAAAGTTCTCGCGATCGCCTTCCATAGCATGTGCCGTCACCAAAATCACAGGTAAGTTTGCTGTTTTTGGATCGGATTTTAACATCTGTGTAATCTTGATTCCATCGACAGACTTACCTTGATAAACACTTCTGGATAGAGAAACATCCATCAAAATCAGGTCGGCTTCCCCTGATTGGGCAATTTTTATGACTTCTTCAACATTTTCAGTGTGTTTTACACCCAAGCCACCACGCTTGGACAAAATTTTGGAAAAAACACGAGCATTAATTAGATCGTCTTCGACAATTAAAACAGTTTTCATGAGAATTTTAGTTATAGAGGTGAGGAGATTCAAGAATTCCAGAATTCAAAATTAACAAATGCAATCATTGTAAGTATCATGGCTACTAAGTTTATGTAGATTATACTCGTGTGCATCCTTTTTAATAGTCAATTGCATCCTCGTCATCAAGGATGATACTACTGCTTTTTTTCTGTGACTATCAAAATTTTGTTATGAATCCTATTTCATCCGTTATGCTGTGGTTGCCGCAGTGTTGAGTTCCATCGGCTTTTGTGTAGTTAAATTTCAGGGAAAAAACTCATGGCAAAACAGTTAAACCTTCTCTCAACGGGACAGGTAATTCCAACAGCCCTGCATACCGAGATGCAGCGGTCTTATCTAGAATATGCCATGAGCGTGATTGTCGGGCGAGCGCTACCAGACGTGCGTGATGGCTTAAAACCAGTGCATCGCCGCATTTTGTATGCAATGCACGAACTCGGTTTAGTACCAGATAGACCCTATCGAAAATGTGCCCGTGTAGTGGGTGATGTGTTGGGTAAATACCATCCCCACGGCGACCAATCAGTTTACGATGCTTTAGTTAGGCTGGTGCAGGATTTTTCTAGCCGCTATCCTTTACTAGCAGGACACGGTAACTTTGGCAGTGTCGATAATGACCCGCCAGCGGCGATGCGCTACACAGAAACGCGCCTCGCACCCATCAGCCATGAGGGAATGCTGACAGAAATTGGGGAAGAAACTGTGGAATTTGTCGGGAACTTCGATAATTCCCAGCAAGAACCAACGGTGTTACCTGCTCAGTTGCCGTTTCTGTTGCTTAATGGCTGTTCTGGTATTGCCGTAGGCATGGCAACCAATGTACCACCACACAATTTGGGCGAAGTTGTCGATGGGTTAATTGCCTTAATCGACAACCCAGATTTACCAGATGAAAAATTATTTGAGCTAATTCCAGGGCCAGATTTTCCCACTGGTGGAGAAATAATCGGTGAAGCGGGAATTAGGGAAGCATACACCACAGGTAAAGGTGGAATTCTACTGCGGGGAGTCGCAACTCTGGAAGAAATTCCAGCCAGCAGGGGAAGTAAGCGACGGACGGCAATTATCATTACAGAATTGCCTTATCAAGTGAATAAGGCTGCCTGGATTGAGAAGGTAGCGGACTTAGTAAATCAAGGACGTTTGCAAGGAATTTCCGATCTGCGGGATGAAAGCGATCGCGAAGGGATGCGGGTGGTAATTGAACTCAAACGCGATACCAATCCCCAAGAAATTCTCCAGCATTTATATCACCAAACTTCTTTACAGATGACTTTTGGGGCGATTCTCCTCGCAATAGTGGATGGACAACCCCGCCAGTTAAGTTTGCGCCAACTGTTGCAGGAATTTTTGAAATTCCGAGAAGAGACGCTGAACCGTCGCTACAATTACGAGTTGGGTAAGGCTCAAAGTCGCGTGCATTTAGTAGAAGGTTTGCTGAAAGCGCTATCTAATTTGGATGAGGTAATTCAAATTTTGCGCCAAGCTCCCGATGGCAGTACGGCAAAAATTAATCTTTGTAGCCAACTAGATTTGAGTGAGGTACAAGGAGATGCAATTCTCGCTATGCCGTTGCGCCGCCTCACTAGTTTAGAACAGCAAAATTTGCAGCAAGAATTTGAGCAGATCAGTGGACAAATTAGTTTGTTGGAGCAATTACTCAACGATCGCCACGAATTATTGAAGGCACTGAAAAAAGATTTGCGATCGCTCAAGCGCAAGTACAACGATCCCCGGCGGACGAAAATTGGAGAGGAACAAAAGTCTAGGGTAGAGGAGCAGAAGTCTAGAGCAGAGGAGGAAGAGGAACTTAAATCTTCTGAACCAGCAGAGGAAGCGGTTTTAGAATTTACCCAACGGGGTTATGTTCGCCGCACTCAACCATCTGGGAGAAAGTCAAAAACTGAAAATGGTCTGCACGATAATGACTTCATTATCCAAACTGTGTTGACCGACACCGGGAAAGACTTGCTAATACTAACTGGTGGCGGTAAAGTCTATCCGGTGAATGTGGGAGAAATTCCCCCAACTACTGGGCGTTCTCCACGGGGAAAACCTTTGATTACGATGCTCAGTAGTACTGCTCAAGGCGCTCAAGAAGCTGTAGTCAGCCGCTTTTTGTTGCCAGAAAATCTCGAAACTAGACAGATGATTCTCTTAACAAAACAGGGAAGAATTAAGCGTCTGTCTCTGGAAGAATTTACTAACCTGACTCGGCGCGGCATCACGATTTTGAAGCTCAAAGATGATGATGAATTATCATTTACCCAGTTCACAGCTCCAGGGGCGCATCTGATTTTAGCTAGTTCCGGTGGGCGAATGTTACGGTTTGCAGTCAATGATGAACAATTGCCGATCATGGGACGCACAGCGATGGGTTTACAAGCATTTCGCTTATTGAAAAATCAGCAAATGGTTGGCTGTGTGACTGTCGGTAAAGATGATCAACTGCTTCTAGTTACTCAAGAAGGGTATGCAAAGCGGATGGCTGCGAGTCAGTTACGAGCGGCTAATCGCGGTGATTTAGGCACGCAAGCACTGAAATTTGCTAGCAAAACTGACAACTTAGCTGGTATGGTGATGGCGATGCCTTCGGCGGGCTACGCCAACGCATCTGGCGAAGTGGCTTTAGTAACGAATAAGGAGCGGGTCGTGCGAATACCTGTGGAAACAGTGCCGCTCTTAGGTAGAGATGTCAAAGGTGAAAGCATCCTCCAACTCAGCCGCGATGAAAAAATTATTACTGTCGCTGAAGTGCGATCGTAAATTAGGGTGATGTTCAACTTCCGACAAGCCAACTTGCAGGATTTAGAGGCGCTAATCCAGCTGCGTCTCGAACTCCTGCGGGAGGCTGGCGATATTAAAAGTGACTCGGACACCACAAACTTAGCAGAAGCAACTCGAAAATATCTTGGTGAAAAAATGCCGTTGGGTGAGTTTTTAGCTTGGGTAGCTGAAGTTGATAGTCAAATTGTTGCCACTAGCGGCTTGGTATTTTTTCAACGACCCCCCTACAACGAAAATTTCTCTGGCTTAGAAGCCTACGTTATGAACGTTTATACAATTCCGATGTGGCGCGGACAAGGAATTGCTACAGCATTGTTAAAGGAAATTATCAGCTTTGTGAGAGCAACTGAGGCAAAACGCCTCTGGCTTCACACCACTGAGGATGGTAAACGTATCTATGAGAAGCTTGGTTTTGTCTCAACTTCAAAAGAAATGGAAATTATCTGGTAATGACTTAAATTATCAATAGATTTTTATCTTAAAACAACAAAGTCTTTATAAATCAGCTATATAAATAAATTACTTGATAATAATTTCAACAAAATTAGAGATAATCGCTGTAAAAGTTTGAATAACATCTCTTCTACCTCAGTAAATCTCACTGGAGGCAGATGTTTTAATTTGTATAAATAGCTATTTCTATTGATGTCAAGGTATGGAAACAAAAGTATAAAAAATGTTGCTTTTCTAAAAGTATTTGTTATATTAGTTTACATAAGGCAATAAACCTTAAAAATTAAGTTTGGAGTCCTAACCATGACAAATGCAAGCACAACAAAAGTCACCACTCCTATAATTGAAGATCGCAACGCTTGGCGTTGGGGCTTTACCCCACAAGCAGAAATTTGGAACGGTCGCTTGGCAATGATTGGCTTTTCAGCAGCCATTTTGGTTGAAGTTTTTTCTGGTCAAGGCTTCCTACATTTTTGGGGCATCCTGTAAGTTTTAATATCTAAGATGACCTATAAATAAAAAAACCTGGAGTGCTAATTCACTACCAGGTTTTTATTTTTTGTCTGTCATTAGTCAGTTGTCATTTGTCCTTTGTTTATTTACTAATGACCAATGACTAATTACTACCGAATATATTCCTTGAGAACGCTGTTGCGATTTGGATGGCGTAACTTGCGGAGTGCTTTCGCCTCAATTTGACGAATCCGTTCGCGGGTGACGTTGAAAATCTGGCCGATTTCCTCAAGAGTTTTCATCCGACCATCATCCAAGCCGTAACGCAATCTGAGAACATCGCGTTCGCGGGGGCTGAGACTGTCGAGGACTTTTTCAAGGTCTTCGCGCAGAAGATTTTTGGAAACTTGGTCTTCTGGTGTCTCACCATCGGATTCAATAAAATCGCCCAATCGAGAATCTTCTTCTTTACCAATAGGCGTTTCTAGTGAAATTGGTAACTGAGCAGATTTTGCAATGAACCGCAGCTTCTCAATGGTCATTTCCATCCGAGTGGCGATTTCTTCTTCAGTGGGTTTGCGACCCATCTCTTGAGATAGTAACTTGGTAGTTTTCTTAATTCGAGAAATGGTTTCGTAAAGGTGAACTGGAAGACGAATGGTGCGGGATTGGTCTGCGATCGCACGGGTAATTGCTTGACGAATCCACCATGTTGCATAAGTGGAGAACTTATAACCTTTTTCGTGGTCAAACTTTTCAGCGGCACGAATCAAACCGAGACTGCCTTCCTGAATTAAGTCCTGGAACGACAAACCACGATTCATGTATTTCTTAGCAATTGAAACTACAAGACGGAGGTTAGATTGCACCATCTTGTCTTTCGCCCGACGACCAACATGGAGGCGATAACGAAAGGCTGGTAGTGGCAGTTGTACTGCTTCTGCCCATTCACTATCTCGAGGATCGCGATCTAATTGTTCGCAGAGTCTTTCGCGGACTCTCTCTAATTCCAGCAAATCAGCGATTTTCCGCGCCAATTCAATTTCTTCGTCTGCCCGCAACAGCCGAATTCTACCAATTTCTTGCAAGTAAAGCCGAATTGAATCTTCTGTGTAATGCTTTTTCTTGCTTTGTGTCCGACGACGCGATTTAGCGGCTTTTCCAGACTTTGCGTCGTCCTCATCAGACTGAGGCTCTAAAAATTCCTCGTCACCTTCATCGATGATCAGCAAGTCCTCTTCATCGTCTATTAAGAGTTCTTCTAACTCGAGCTCAGGCTGATTTATTATTTCTAGGTCAGGCTGATATATGCTTTCGAGTACGTTGTTAGCCTGGTTCATGCCGCGTTCCTCATGCTCCTTGCAGAATCAATTACTCAAGATGTGTTTACTGCTCTTTTAAACGAGCCAATTGTCAACCGAAAATAAGCTTTTTGGCAGATTTGCCAGATATATTTTCGGACGTTTTACTCCTTTGGTAGGAGGGGTTTTTACTTTAGTTTCAGCAATTACTAAAGGTGACTTGCTCACTTTCGTAAATATTATATGTGTTGCCATCACATATTGCTTTCAACTAGCTGGTCAAATAAAGACTTGCCTTTTTCAAAAAATTTGCCACTCTATACAAATGTGTTCAGACTGTTGGCAGATTTTCCTATAAAGACTCTTCCGATTGTAGCCTGTTTCACAGAAATTGCACTCTTTTTGTGTATTAATCATGAATTCATTAAGCAACTTTTAGCCACTTTCACCAAAAAGACATTAAAAACGGGATTAATACCCTGAAATTTTTTTTCCACTTTTCGGAATTGCAGTGACGTTCTTATGACATTACGAAGTAAGTACGTTTGCTTTTGCCGAATTTCATGTATTTTACACAACATTAATTACTGAGGAAGAGTGCATTTTATGTTAACTCAGACTATTAATCTTAACCTACCCATTTTTACATTTCCTTCATAAATTACGCATCCCTTAGACTCAAGTGGGTCTTGACCTTGGGTAAATACAACAACGGTGGTGGTGCTTGCCTGAAAGCAGTTAACCTTCTGCGTACTAACTACCTTAACTGAGGAGTTGAGGCGGTGACAGAATCGACCAGATCGGAGATCAATTTAGGTTTCACTAATTCGGCCTTATTCACACGTTAGCGCACTGTGGCGATTTCAGCCCTATGAAAGTTGACAAACTCTTCTTATTGTATACAAGGATATTTTAATCAATTCAAAAACATTTTGTCCTGCGAATTCGCCAATATAGTCCTATCTTAGGCAAAAGTACATTAGATACATACGATACAATCGCGATCGCCACGACTCTACATGAAGATATTAACAAGTTTTCAGACTTCTGGTGTGTACTTCCACCAGCCATCACACAGAACCCAGAAGATTACTTGATGATTTTAGTTACAAAGCTTTTTTACGTAACTTAATTGTAAATTTAAATACTTTTATTTCGGTGGGTTTCTGTCATCTTATGATGAGAAATCCTCAAAATACTTATTAATTGCGGTTTGATAGACGATATTCAGTTATTTTCTGAGGTTATAACAAACGTGTTTCTAGTTTAGGCGAAATTAATCAGTGAGTCAGAGCAAAGAGTATTGTCTAGACTCTGCCTTCTAACGAAGTTGGTAATTTTGCTAGCACTCAAACATTAATTTTTTGGAAAAATTGACAATATGTAAATTATGTGTATCTGTCTAACAGGGATTTAGAATTTTTGTAGTTATGTAGTGTTAAAATACTACTGATTGTGTGACAACTCAACCTAAATTTTTTTAATTAATTGTTAGCGTCTAGTTTAAAGTTAGGGACTTCCAAATAAAAAATATTCAATTAACTCTTGTAGGGTGGGCATCTTGTTTGCCCGATGAACTGGGCGGGCAAACAAGATGCCCACCCCACAATCATATTGGAAAAATATTAGTGCAAATTAAAGGCAACAACAGCTTACTTCAATGCGAGAGATCCCAATACTGCTCGCTTTGTGCATTTTTAACTCAGAATTTGGTTTTGGGAAAAGGTTAAAGGTTAAAGGTTAAAGGTTTTTTCTTTCCCCTTTCCCCCACCCCTTATCCCCAGAGGGGCCCCACCTTCCCCTTTTCCCCAAAACCCGACAAGTATTGCGACAGATCCCCGACTTCTCAAAGAAGTCGGGGATCTTGTTTTTGAAGAATGACTTAGGAATGCTGGTATTAGATATCTAGATCGGTGAAGTTGAGCTTAGAACCATAGGTTTCGATGAATTCTCGTCTGGGTGCGACCCGATCGCCCATTAAAATTGTGAAGATGCGATCGGCTTCGGCGGCATCCTCAATTTCGACTTGCTTCATTTTACGAGTTTCTGGGTTCATGGTGGTGTCCCAGAGTTGTTGTGGCATCATTTCACCCAAACCTTTGAAGCGTTGGATGGTGTAGTTGGCGTTAGCAGGAAATTTGGCGATCGCTTGATTTTTTTCGCGATCGCTATAGCAATACTCATGATTACGTCCCCGTTCTACTTTAAACAATGGGGGACAAGCAATATAAATAAAGCCTTGTTCGATGAGTGCCCGTTGATATCGATAGAAGAATGTTAACAGCAAAGTCCGAATGTGCGCTCCATCTACGTCAGCGTCAGTCATGATGACTATCCGGTGATAGCGTAGTTGAGTGGAATCGAATTCATCACCTTTAACACCTAAACCAAGTGCTGTAATTAACGATTGAACTTCGTTATTTTTATAGATTTTCGCGTCGTCGGTTTTTTCAATGTTAAGAATCTTACCACGTAGAGGCAAGATTGCTTGAGTGCGGCGATCGCGTCCTTGTTTGGCACTTCCACCTGCTGAATCCCCTTCCACGATGAATATTTCCGATTCGCTAGGGTCACGAGAACTACAATCAGCCAATTTACCAGGTAATGGCGAAGATTCTAGCACCGATTTGCGCCGAACTAACTCCCGTGCATGACGCGCTGCTTCTGCGGCTTTGAAGGCTTGGATAGCTTTATCTAAAATTGAGTCTGCTATGGCTGGATGAAATTCTAGATATTCTGTGAGGACTTCTCCTACCAAAGAATCAACAATGCCCCGAACTTCAGTGTTACCGAGTTTGGTTTTGGTTTGTCCTTCAAATTCTGGATCTGGGACTTTAACAGAAATTACGGCTGTCAAACCTTCGCGGACGTGTTCGCCACTGAGGTTTGTTTCATTCTCTTTAATTTTATTGCGCTTGCGAGCGATCGCATTTAATGTCCGAGTTAGAACTGCTTTTAAGCCTTCTAAGTGCGTACCACCATCCACGGTGCGAATATTGTTAGCAAAACCTAGTACATTATCCGTGTAAGCATCAGTACACCATTGCAATGAAACTTCCACTTGTACGTTGTTCCGTTCCCCTTGCACATAAATAATTTCTTCATGCAGTGGTTGCTTCTCGCGGTTCATGTACGCAATGTACTCTTTAATGCCACCCTTGTACTCGTAGGATTCTACCTTGGGTGTATCACTTTTTATTAATTCCAGACGGTGGTCAGTAAAGGTAATTTTGACACCTGCATTCAGATATGCTAATTCCCGTAGGCGACCTGATAAAGTGATGTAATCAAACTCAATACTAGTAGTGAATATTTGGGTATCTGGTTTAAAAGTAACAGAAGTTCCGCTTCTAGCTTCTTTGTAAGGCTTGACTTGTAGTTCGGTAACTGGTACGCCCCGTTCATAGCGCTGGACATGAACTTTTTTATCTCGCCAAACTGTAACTTCTACAACCTCAGATAGGGCATTAACAACAGAAATACCAACCCCGTGCAATCCTCCAGAAACTTTGTAGCCACCGCCGCCAAACTTACCACCGGCGTGCAGTACCGTCATCACGGTTTCCAAAGCCGATTTCCCGGTTCGCGAGTGAGTATCGATGGGAATACCGCGACCATCATCTGTTACAGTAACGGAACCATCAGCGTTAATATCTACCTCTATATGAGTGCAATAACCCGCCAAAGCCTCATCAACCGAATTGTCCACCACCTCGTAAACTAAATGGTGGAGTCCTCGCGGGCCGGTAGTACCGATGTACATTCCTGGTCTTTTGCGGACGGCTTCCAGACCTTCCAGAACTTGAATCTGATCGGCACTGTAACTGCTCGTCATGTAAACTCTCCTGATGTGTGGGGTTGAACTCGCCAAAAGGCAAATAAAAGTAAAAACACTCCAAAATTCTAACACAAAAGCCTTGTTGGCGTCTGTAGGGCATTTTCAAGAGAAGTTTATACAGGGGTTGGAGTCCCATTAGAGAGGGGCAAAGGAGCTGGAAGTAGGGGAAGCAGGGGAAGCAGGGGAGGCAGGGGGAGAAATAACTAATGCCCTATGTCCCATAACCAATGACTAATGACCAATGACTAATGACTAAATTAATTGTGATTTGTGGAGCAACGGCAACGGGGAAATCGGGTTTGGCTTTGGCTTTGGCGATGCGGTTGGGTTCTGTAATTCTCAGTGCTGATTCTCGTCAAGTTTACCGTGAGTTTGATATTGGGACGGCGAAACCAACTGTGGCGGAACAAAAATTAGTGCCGCACTATTTAATAGATATCTGCGCTCCCACAGACACAATGACGGTAGCAGACTATCAGCTACAAGCACAAGCCTTAATTAATTCTCCCCCATCTTCCTCATCTCCCTCATCTCCTCCACTTCTACTAGTTGGTGGCACTGGTTTATACATCCGTTCTATTGTTCGAGGGATGAAAATTCCGAGAGTTGCACCACAAACGGAATTGCGATCGCAGCTTGAATCTCTAGGTCAACTACAACTCTACGCTATGTTACAACAAGTTGATCCAGCTGCCGCACAAAAAATTCATGGAAATGATTTAGTGCGGACTTTACGAGCATTAGAGGTATTTTACGTCACCGGATATCCCATTTCAGAACAGCAAGGGGAGAATCCACCGAATTATCCGATTTTGCAAATTGGGTTAGATTGCGATGTTGAAAAGTTAGATGCTCGGATTCAACAGCGTACTGAGCAAATGATAGCAAATGGTTTGGTTAAAGAGGTGGAGAATCTTTGTCAAAAATATGACGCTGATTTGTCTTTGTTGAATACTTTGGGCTATCAAGAAATTAAGCAATATTTGGCTGGGGATATTTCTTTAGATGAAGCGAAAGAATTAATAGTTTTGCATACGCGACAATTTGCCAAGCGACAACGTACTTGGTTTCGAGGATATCCACAAATTGAATGGTTTGATGCCAATGATCCTGATTTATTAGAGAATGTTTGGCAGCGTATAAATGAGTTTATAAGTTGCACAAGTTCGTGATAACTTTTTTACTCACGCAAAGACGCAAAGTTTTTTGCGTCTTTACGCCAGTGTCCTATAGAGTGTCAGGATCTACGCCCATAGCACGCAGCCTTTCTGCTAGCAATTGGTTACGTTGTGCTGCTTGTTCGGCGCATTCTCGTTCTTGTTCGGCACGTTCTCGTTCCTGTTCGGCGCGTTCATCTCCAGTCGATAAAATATTACCATCTTGGTAGCACCAGCGTAACCAAGTATCTTGTCTATCTTCAAATTTACCTTCCCATAGAGTTACGCCTAAACCAACTTGTTCTAACCAATTTTCTGAAGTTTCAAAGTAGCGCCTTCCTCTGAGTTCATAAATGTGTAGTACTTTTTCTCCTAATTGCTGATTTGGGTCATATACGATGTAGTAACTAGCCCGCATGTGTTCATAAATTTCTAGCTTTTTGCCCAGTTCATCACCTTCTTGATTAGAGACAATTTCGAGGACAAATTCTGGAGGTTTGCCAAAACGCCAAACCATATAACAACGATTTTCTTTTTCCCACTAATTTTGAGATAATTGCACATCAAAGCTAAGAAAAACGTCGGGTACAATTGCGGGTTGTTCATCTGTATGGTAAATACCGACATTGGCTGCTGCTAAAAAATTTTGCTGCTGTAAAGAACTGTAAAGAGAACTAATTAAAAGGCGTTTCTGTTTGGAAGTAGCAAAATTATCTAAAGTTTCATTTTCAGTGACTAGCTGGTTGGCATCTGGCACATAGTAATCATCATCATTGATTAGAACTTGCTGAACCATGATTTTATCTGGTATTTGAGAATGTAATCCTACTCTTCTACTCTTCTTTGTGCCATTCTTTAACAACAGCTATTGCAACGTTAAGGTAAGGATTATCAAGCAACTCTTCGAGTGCCTTTTCCCCTCCGGCTTTTAAAGCTCTCACAATCCTACTTCTTTGATCTAGAGGAATTTCATAAGATATTATGTTTTGTTTTTCCGCCTGAGTCGCATTAGGTTGATTTTTATCAACTTTTTCTAAAATTCGCTCTATGTCTTTTGCAAATTGAGATAAATCTTGCTTTTGTTCAGATGTATATTGAACAAATTGTTGAGTGTTTGTATTTGTATTTGTACCCTGATTACCAATAGTTATGTTTGAATTAGGCTGGTTGAAATTGTTAGTATTATTCATATTCGCTCTTCTAGTTTTAGACTGATTATTAGCGTTATGGAGATAAACATTAATATTAGGTAATGAATTACCTAATTTATCATCCAAACTTTTGGACGTTTGAGGATGAGAATTTTCTATTCCCTTACTTTTTCTTTGTAATTTGTTATTGTTTAGATTTTGATACCTTTTAAACAACAAAAATATACCCAGAGGAATAGTTAGTACAGCCAAGATAAAAAGAATTTTTCTCCAGAGGTCTGGAATGGGTACAGGGTCTAGTCGCTCTGGGCTGGTTATAGGAGTAACGATGCTTGGACTAGGCGCAGGATAACTCTTATCGCTGTAATAGCTCAAATCTTTTTGAATAAAATCCTGAAAATATGGATTGTTCAATATTTTAAGCTTTGTGCTGCCAAAAGATTTAATTTCGGCTGATCTCAGCAAAGAATTTATAGCTTCCAATAGCTGCTTATTTTTAGCTTCATCTGTATGAAAAACCACTACTCCATATTCTTCATTACTTATCAGCCAAGGTATTCTAGAATATTTTTCTACTCCTGCTTCTTCATTTAATTTTTTTAAAACGCGCGTCACTATTATTTCATCATTAAAGTAGACATCAATGTTTTCGTTTTTTAATTGATTTATTCCATCCTGATTATTTCTTAATTGTATAATATTTTTATCCTCTAATGAAGGGTAAGCTTTTTTTACTATATCTATAGTAGTTGTTTTACCAATGAGGCCGAATTTTAATGTTTTAAACTCATTTCCAGGAGAAAGCTTTTCGATATTTTTCTTCAATAGTAAAGCCGTTGCACCTGTCCAACCAAAAGTTTCTGAAAATTTACCATTTAGGAATTTACCATTTATAATATCTTGTAGACGGATTTCTTGTCTGCGTCCTGGGGTTATGGTGTTAGAACCGCATGCGGCATCAAGTTTTTCATTATTAATTCCTCTGCCTTTAAAACGAAAGTCTCTTACCATCTCTACGATTTCTATCTTCAGAGATTTTTGGTTTTTCAAGCTTTCTATTAAGGCAGAACAGTAACCTTTCCAACTAGCTCCTTCATCATCATAATAGCTAATAGGGCTAGATGTTTTAAGAAGACCAAAATAGTACGTTTTTGGCTCATTTACTCCTACCTCATTACCACTATTTTTTGCTATTTGTGTGAAAGCAGGATAATTTAATAATAAAATTACTACCGTTACCAGTATGTTCAGTAAATAGTGGAGCTTCCTATCATAACTCAGCTTCATAGTGGGTGTTAAAGATAAATAAAGCTTCTAATAACCTTACAAATTACCTCATGAAATTGAATTGATTTTCAAAAAATACTTAGAAAAATATGTAATTATATTTAGCAATGTACTTGTAACAATTTATGTGAAACTACGCAAAAAATAATAGTTTCCTAAAACTATGGTTTTTTCGTAAATATATCTACTATATTATCGTGAGTGACAGGAGAAATTGTACTTGAGTTCCTCTTAATTTCTCGAAAATACTCACGTTTATCATTTTTACTGCTAAATCAGCGCAGAATAAGCTGGGTTGGACTAAGAGCGTTAGCAAAGTTTGTCCGAAGAGCATAAGTCAGTAATTAACAGAATACTAAGTTTCATGACCGTTTAAATCAATCTATCTATGAGAAGTGCAATACGCAAAAGGCGTTAAACTTCGCTCATGGAACTTACTCTACAACAAACACGATCGCTTTTACTCACTCTTGACTGCTATTCTTGCAACAATAGTAATTACAGCTATACCAATCAGCCTGCAACATCTACCTTGAACTTTAATAAAGTATGCTTGCTCAAGATAAAAAACAACGCAACTGGAAACCCATTCTCAAAGCATTCGAGGCTATCCTTGGCAAAAATGGTGTGGTGCAACGCCGCGAAGAACTGATTACCTATGAATGTGATGGTTTAACTGGCTATCGCCAAAGTCCCGCTGTGGTGGTGTTACCCAGAACTACAGAACAAGTTGCCCAAGTGGTGAAGATATGCAATCAATATTCTATACCCTTCATCGCGCGCGGCTCTGGCACTGGTCTATCTGGTGGTGCTTTACCAGTGAAAGACTCTGTTTTAATTGTCACTTCCTTAATGCGGCAAATAATCAATATTGACTTGGAAAATCAACGGACAGTTGTACAACCAGGGGTGATTAATAGTTGGGTAACACAAGCCGTTAGTGGTGCTGGATTTTACTACGCACCTGACCCTTCTAGTCAAATTATCTGCTCTATTGGGGGCAATATTGCCGAAAATTCTGGTGGTGTACATTGTCTTAAATATGGCGTCACCACTAACCATGTTTTGGGATTAAAAATTGTCACGCCGGAAGGGGATATTATCGATTTAGGCGGACAAATCCCAGAAATGCCTGGTTATGATTTAACCGGTGTTTTTGTTGGTTCTGAAGGCACTTTAGGAATTGCCACAGAAATTACTTTGCGAATTCTCAAAAGTGCAGAATCAATTTGTGTGCTGTTGGCAGATTTTACTAGCATTGAAGCTGCGGGAGCAACTGTTTCTGACATCATCAGCGCCGGCATTATTCCTGGTGGGATGGAAATGATGGATAACTTCAGCATCAATGCAGTTGAAGATGTTGTTGCAACAAATTGTTATCCCCGCGATGCTACTGCAATTCTGCTCATAGAAATTGACGGTTTAGAAGTGGAAGTTGCAGGAAATAAGCAGCGAGTTACCGAAATTTGTAAAAAGAATGGTGCGCGTAATGTCACTTCTGCTACTGACCCAGAAACCCGATTGAAATTATGGAAAGGACGCAAAGCAGCTTTTGCGGCGGCTGGACATTTAAGTCCAGATTATTACGTACAAGACGGTGTAATTCCCCGGACTCAGTTGCCTTATGTTTTACATGAGATTGAGGCATTAAGTAAACAATACGGTTATCGTGTTGCTAATGTATTTCATGCTGGGGATGGCAATCTTCATCCGCTAATTCTTTATGATAATTCTGTGTCTGGAGCATTAGAGCAAGTAGAAGAAATGGGTGGAAAAATTCTTAAACTTTGTGTCCAAGTTGGTGGTAGTATTTCTGGCGAACATGGTATAGGTGCAGAGAAAAAGTGCTATATGCCACAGATGTTCAGCCAAGTTGATTTAGAAACTATGCAATGGGTACGGCAAGTTTTTAATCCTAAAGGTTTAGCAAATCCTGAAAAGATATTTCCCACACCACGAACTTGTGGTGAAGCTGCAAATGCATCGGTACTCAAACAATTTGAAGGTGTGGAAAGATTTTAATTTTCTGCACAAAATTATATCGCAAGGTGTAGGGGCAATTCATGTAGACGCGGAGCGGCTTCCCGCAGAGTATTGCCCCTACTGGTGTACCTCACGTAAACGAGAACCGCTATAGAGCTTTTAACAAATAGCTAATGAAGAAATCTTTTTGACAATTGAGAATTTTCAGGAAATTAAATAGATATTCAGCTAATTATTGCCGTTCAATCTTGACCAAGAATAGCGGTAACATAGGAATTCAAAAATTTAATATTTCACTATATCCTAAAAAGATAGTTGTCTATAAAAATTAACAATTTGATTAAGTTTTGTTGAGTTTACACGAATAATTCTCAATTATTCAACGAATTTATTGCGTTTCAGGGCTTGACTAAAAACAGTCACTTCTGATATTTTCAAATTACTCGATAAAATTAGCGCTAGCTATGAGTTTTTCAACTAAGTTGCGCTCAAAGTAACTCTACTGATACCACTTTAAAATTTAACTTTTTACAGATGGCTTGAAATCATATACCCATTTGTGAAAATCATCATTAAGACTCATTTGCCGTTCTTGCGTCTGCCCTGTAGATGACGCGAGGTTGTCGTAGTATCGCATCTCGCCTAAGGCACTACGAGCTTGAATGATTTTCGTGCGCTCGATGCGACACTGTTCGTAGCTAGTCAGAGCTGCTTGGAGATTCGCTGAATCAGAAAAACACTCTCGCAGTTGGTATGCATCTTCAAAAGTGGTATTGGCTCCTTGTCCCATAGCAGGTGCCATTGGATGGGCGGCATCGCCTAAGAGCGTGACTCTGCCTTGACTCCACCTGCTTAACGCTGGGCGATCGCAAATCGGCCCTTCCCAAATTTGCTCGGCTGGTGTCGCTTCTACTACCGCTCGAAAGGATTCATCCCAGTCGGCTAATTCATGGAGAATACGAGACTTAACCTCATCGGCACTGTGGGAAAGGGAGTATTCAGGCGAGAATTTCCGACTAATCCAACTGGTATAGCCGCCACCCACATTGAGAAGATACATAAACTGTTTATTGCCTTTGACAAAAACTAGTTCATAGTCATTAAATAGTTCGTGGCGATACTTGATGACGGCACGCCAACACATACTACCGATATAATTAGGCTTACCTTCGCCAAATAAAGTTTCTCGGACGACAGAGTTGACGCCATCAGCCCCAATCAGCAAATCTGCATATACTGATTTTTCACCATCAAAATGAATTTCCACACCGTTTTTATCTTGCTCAAAGCCGATGCAGCGATGATTGAGGTGAATGATGTCAGATGGTAATCTTGATGCTAAGACTTGCTGTAGACGATACCACCAAATAGTCAACAATGGTTGTCCGTATTGTTCTAAATATTTAGTTGCGTTCGTTCGGATTGTTTCTCCTTGAATATTCTTTAAAACCGTGTGGTGAACTTCGCATCCTGAACTTTTGAGGGCTTCGACAATTCCCGGCGCGATCGCATCTAGAGAACTTAAGCCATTGGGGGCAAGTCCAAGTCCAGTTCCCGCCGGACGAAATTCTTGAGCTTTTTCATATACTTGAACGTCTATCCCTTGGCTTCTCAGTGCTATAGCAGCAGCTAAACCACCTGGGCCAGCACCGACAATAGCAACTTTCTCTACTATGGGTTTGGATAATTTCTCAGTTAGATTTGTGTTCATTTTTCTCAGGGGAATAGGGAATAGGGAACTCTTAACTGGGGAAAGAAACAATATTAATTTACGATTACTGCTGGTAATAAAAACTACACGCTCTCAGAATTCTTCGCGAATCTGACAACCTCAAATAAATACCATTACGTCAATTTTGGCGATAAATTAACTAAATTTGACTTTTAAATTTCATAAACTTACTGTAACAGAACTATGGTTGCTGTATCATTCTTATATTCAAAAAAGATTGTGAAGAGGAGTTGGGATGAAATTTAAATCAGCTTCTGTATGTATTGGTTTAAGCTTGCTGGGTTTTTCAGTCAGTTCATTACCGCGTTTTGTAAACTCACCACAAGTACTCGCCCAAGATGTTAGCGCTTCATGTCCTCTAGAATATGAAGTTGCCATTACCTTTCTGAATTCTAAATGTCAGGAAGTAAAAATAGAACAGCCTCAGACTTTTTATCGCTACTATAGTAACAGTGGAAATAAATACGGCAGGTATTTAACAGCGGACAAATATAAAACAAATGTAGAAGTCATCAAGAATCTCGCTCTAAATCAAGCATGGGGCAATCAAGCCACTATGATAGAAAAAATAACTTTGCCAGCCGGAACGATAACTTATCAAGGCATTGTTGGCCCTCAAGTACCTGCGGAATGCTATCCAGGTGGTGGTCAACAGACATTTATTAAAGATTCAAAAGATCCAAATATCAAGTGGTCTGATGGAGAAAATATCGTTGTAGAAAAATTTAGTTGTCCGTAAAAATTATGGGAACCAAGACAGAAGAATTTGTCAAGCTGATCGATCGAGCCTCTGAGATTGCCGAACAGATGCTAAAAGATAAAAAACCTGAGCTTTCAGCACAGATAAATAGTGCGATCGCAGCCTTACAATCGATTAAAAACCAGACATTGAATGGTAAACTTGAACCATCAGGAGGAACTTCAACCCTTGGTCTAGCTCATGGTGTGGCGGATTGGATTGAGCCGTTGGATTCGCCATTATTAAAAGCTGTCGGTGCAATTGAGGAATATTACCAAAAACAACTCTAAATTTTTGTGAACACGATATTAAGAAGTAAGAAGTAAAAAGATTGATAAACTTTTTTGTTTATTTTTACTTTTTACTTTTTACTTGTTCAAACCCGTAAAATTATTTATGGGGATGATTAATTTTAAATTCGGAGCAAAGCGACATGACCCATGAATTGGAAATATTGGGTTTAGAGGCAGTAGAGATATCATTGAATATCAATAATATTTCCTACACCCTGAAGCTAGAGCCTCGTGTTACTTTACTGGATGCAATACGCGAAAAGCTGGGTTTGATGGGCACTAAAAAAGCTTGCGATCGCGGTGAATGTGGTGCATGTACTGTATTAGTTGATAATCGGCGAATCAACTCTTGCATGACTCTAGCCGTAATGCACATCGGTGGTAAAATTACCACAATTGAGGGATTAGCACAAGATGGCAAACTCCATCCCATGCAAACAGCTTTTATTACCCATGATGCTTTTCAATGTGGTTACTGCACATCGGGTCAAATTGTCTCAGCCGTAGGGATGATATTGGAAGAATTACCAAAATCTGAGGAAGAAATTCGAGAAAAAATGAGTGGAAACCTTTGCCGTTGTGGAGCATACCCAAATATTATCGCGGCGATTCAGGATGTGCTAGAGGAAACAGAAAATGCAGCCATTTAGTTATGCTAAAGTTACCTCAAAAGAAGTGGCGATCGCAACAGTTGAGCAAGACAAAACTGCTGCATTTATTGCTGGTGGCACAGATTTACTCGGATTAATGAAAGATGGTGTCCAAACAGCGAATATATTAATTGATATTAATAGTTTGCCTCTAGCAGATATTCAATTTCAGCCTGATGGAATCCGCATTGGTGCAATCTCTCGTATGAGTGATGTGGCTTTTCATCCCCAAATTCAAGAATTTTATCCAGTAATTAGCCAAGCTTTATTACAAAGTGCTTCACCACAACTACGAAACATGGCAACAGTGGGCGGTAATTTACTGCAACGAGTCCGCTGTGGTTACTTTCGCGATCCGGTTTTTCCTTGTAATAAACATACTCCCGGTATCGGTTGTTCGGCAATTACAGGTTACAATCGAATGCACGCTATTTTCGGAGCAAGTGAACATTGTATTGCCGTTCATCCCTCAGATTTAGCTGTAGCCTTAACGGCATTAGATGCGGTGATTTGCATCCAAGGCATAGAAAAAGCAAGTCGAATTTCAATTCATGATTTTTATCTCTTACCAGATGAGACGCCACAAAAAGAAACTCTATTACAGCCTGGAGAATTAATTGTTGCCATTGAAGTGACTAATTCTGCCTATAAATCCCATTATTTAAAAGTCAGAGATCGTGCTTCCTACGAATTTGCTCTCGTTTCCGTAGCTGTTGCTTTAGATATAGAACAAAATATCATCAAATCAGCACGCATCGCTTTTGGGGGAGTAGCACCCAAACCTTGGCGTGCATGGGAAGCTGAGGAGTTATTAAAAGGGAAAGTAATTAACGAAGCTATCTTTACAGACGCAGCCGAAGCAGCCGTCAAAGAAGCGAAACCACAAACACACAATGAATTCAAAATTGAATTAGTCAAACGCGCTTTGGTACGCGCACTCTCAGTTGTGGCAGAAAAATTATGAATAAAATTATCGGTAAACCACTCGATCGCGTTGATGGTAGACTGAAAGTTACCGGAGAAGCACCTTACACGGCCGACGTGCCAATAGAGAATTTAACCTATGGAGTGATTTTTCAAAGTGCGATCGCTAGCGGTAAAATTATCCAAATAGACACATCCGCCGCCGCAGTCGCCCCTGGTGTGATCAATGTGGTTACTTACCAACAAACCCCATCTCTGGTAAAAATACCCTTCTTTGGTTCTCAACAACCCCAGACAACGGAAAAAGACCATAATATCTACTACGATGGTCAACACTTGGGGATTGTAATTGCCGAAACTTTAGAACAAGCCCAAGCTGCTGCCTCTAAGATAAAAATTATCTACGCAGAAGCTATTCCGACGCTCACAATGGCACGTGCAGAGATATTTGAACCCGAATCAATATTTTTTGGCATCATGCCGGGTAAAATCACCAGAGGAGACGTTGAATTGGGGAAAGCCCAAGCAGATGTGCTGGTAGAGCAAGTATATACCACACCAATAGAACATCATAATCCCCTAGAACCTTCTGCAACGATCGCAATGTGGGAAGGGGATAATTTGACATTGTATGAAACCACTCAAGGCGTTTCTGCAACCCAAAGAGCGATCGCATCTGTTCTCAATATTCCTCAAGAAAATGTCCGCGTCATCTCCAAATATTTAGGCGGTGGATTTGGTTGTAAGGCGCTGCTGCGATCGCATACAATCTTAGCTGCCATTGCAGCTAGGCAAGTAAAACGCCCTGTGAAAGTTGTGCTAACGCGATCGCAAATGTACACTGCTTGCGGCCACAGATCGCAAACTCAGCAGCAGCTAACATTAGGTGCAACCAGCGAAGGTAAACTAACTCTAATCAATCACATTGGCACATCCTTAACTTCCTTCTTTGATGACTTTGTAGAACCAGTGGGTGCAGCAACAACCATGATGTACGCCTGTCCCAACTTGGAGGTTAAATACCGTTTAGCACGCATCAACGCCGGCACACCAACCTTCATGCGTGGGCCAGGAGAAGCAACGGGAATGTTTGCCCTAGAGTCAGCAATGGATGAACTAGCATACACCTTAAATATTGACCCAATAGAATTAAGACTGAGAAATCATGCAGATATCGATCCCTATAAAGAATTACCTTGGTCAAGTAAATCTCTGAAAGAATGTTATCAAAAAGGGGCAGAAATTTTTGGTTGGTTACAACGCAACCCAGTTCCCCGTTCCATGCGGGATCGTCATTTTCTGATTGGTTGGGGAATGGCAAGTGCGACATTTCCCACCAATTCGGGAACAGCATCAGTCAAGGTAGAAATTTTCGCGACTGGAGAAGTGCGAGTCCAAAGTGGCACTCAAGATATCGGTAATGGTACTTATACAGTGATGACGCAGGTAGCTGCGGAAGTATTAGGCTTACCAGTACAGTTTGAACTAGGTGATAGCAATCTTCCGAAAGCCCCGATTACAGGAAACTCAATGACAGTTGCTAGTGTTTCCCCGGCGGTGCATAAAGCTGCGATCGCCGCACGGGATAGAATAATTCAAATGGCGATCGCTGATTCTAATTCTCTGCTTTATGGATCTCAAGCAGAAGATATTACTGTTGAGTCAGGGCAAATATTTTTAAAACAAGATCCATCGAAGCGAGACAGCTATACCGATATTCTGCACCGTTATGGATTAGAAAGTTTAGAAGTTACAGAAGAATCCTCAGTCAACCCAGAAAGCAAAGAATACGCCAAACACTCATTTGGTGCAACATTTATCGAAGTTGCAGTCGATGAGTTATTGGGAGAAATCAAAGTTAGACGTTGCGTAGGTGTTTATGATGCAGGACGAATTCTCAACTTCAAGACAGCGCGGAGTCAAGTTATCGGTGGGATTACTTGGGGAATTGGTATGGCGCTGATGGAGAAAACTGTAATGGATGCTAATCAGGGCAGAATCGTTGGTGCTAACCTTTCCGATTACCTGATTCCGGTTCACGCAGATATCCCAAATATGGAAGTACAATTTCTTGAAAAACACGATCCTTATGTGAATGCTTTAGGAACCAAAAGCTTAGGGGAACTTCCGATTGTTGGGGTAGCTGCTGCCATATCTAACGCAGTTTATCATGCCACAGGTAAGCGAATTCGTGACTTACCAATTACGCCAGATAAGCTGCTGTGAACTACTCCGGCGTAAGACGGACGGAGATTCCCTTACGCCTACCTACTTACTTTTTCAGTGTCAGAGTTAAACCATCTGCGATCGCAACTAAACTTAGACTAACTCGCTCATCTTGATGCAGCTTTTGATTAAAAGCACGCATTTTTTTAGTTCTATTATCCTGCACTTGGGGGTCAGCAACCCTACCTGACCAGAGGACATTATCGATGGCAATCAATCCCCCTGGACGAACCAATTGCAGCGATCGCTCATAATAATCATCATAGTTCCTCTTATCTGCATCGATGAAAGCAAAATCAAAAGTTTCTGCTTCTTCAGTTGCCAATAGCCGATCCAAAGTCTCCAAAGCTGGGGCAATATGCAGTTGAATTTTATCCGTCACTCCAGCTTCCTGCCAATAACGTCGAGCGATCGTTGTAAACTCCTCACTAATATCACAGGCTACCACCTTACCGTCCCCTGGTAACGCCAATGCCACCACCAAGGAACTATAACCTGTAAATACCCCAATATCCAAAGTTTTTTTAGCTCCCAACAACTGCACCAGTAATGCCAAAAACTGCCCCTGTTCGGGAGCAATCTGCATTCTCCCTATTGGATACTCGGCTGTTTCTTGTCTTAATTGAGTTAAAATTTCTGGTTCTCGCAGAGAGACTGACAGCAAATAATCATACAGGTTTTGTTCGAGTCCTAATGTTTTAGTTGTCATAAAATTGGGCATTGAGAATATGAGACGAGTCTTTTTTACTCGTAAATGATTTTTTAAAAGCCAAAATTATATTTAAATGTAACTCAGTATGATAAACAAAGCGATGTCTACGACGGGCTGCGCCTACGCTCAGGATATTTTAAATGCCAAACCTTAAAGAAGATGATAACGCCCTGCATGAGGTGTTGATCCAAGCAAAAACCATCGCTGTTGTAGGTCACTCTGATAAACGCCATCGCACCAGTTATCAAATCGCCCAATTCTTGAGGCAAACAGGCTATACAGTCTATGCCGTCAACCCTCTCATTAAAGAAATTGACGGTCAAGCCAGTTATGCTGCACTCCAGCAATTACCCGAACCCGTGGATATTATTAACGTGTTTCGCCGTTCTGAGTACTTGCCAGAAATTGTAGATGAAGCAATTTCTATCAATGCGAAAACTGTCTGGACACAACTGGGTATCTGGCATCAACTATCAGCACAAAAAGCTATAGATGCAGGACTAAATGTAGTTATGGATGCTTGTATTAAAATTGAATATTTGCGGCTGAGAGTGGGTTCATCAAGGAATGACTAGTACCGCGAGGTGGAATTCAAAATTAATACAGTGTAAGCATTTCATTGATTTTGAATGGGTGGTTTATTTATGCCGTGTTGTACTAGTTTTTATGCCTACAGATAACTCTAAGAATCATGTAGATTATAAATTATTGTGCAAAAAGCGTAGTTTACCGCCGTAGGCATCGCACAAACATTTTATGTGTAGAGATATTGCATACCAAGTCTTTGTTTGAGTTACTTGCTTAAACCCTTCTAGAATAAAAACTATTGTGGGTATTTTATTACTAAAGTTGTTTTTATTGTGGGAGGTTATGATGAGTCGTCCAATCATTCTTGGTATTGTCGGCGACAGTGCGGCTGGTAAAACAACACTAACGCGAGGAATCGCTCAAGTACTCGGCCCAGAAAATGTCACGCTCATTTGTACAGATGATTATCACCGTTACGATCGCCAACAACGTGCAGAAATTGGTATCACTGCCCTCCACCCTGAATGCAACCACTTAGATATTATGCAGCAACACCTATCGTTGCTACGTACAGGACAGCCAATTCTGAAGCCAGTTTACAGCCATAAAACTGGTACATTCGAGGCACCGCAGTATATCAAGCCCAGTAAATTTGTGATCATTGAGGGATTACTCGGTTATTCTACTCGTGCCGCCCGTGATTCTTACGACGTAAAAGTTTACCTTGCACCGCCTGAAGAACTACGCGCTAAATGGAAAGTCAAGCGAGACACCCAAAAGCGCGGCTACACTGCTGAACAAGTGCTAGCGGAACTAGAAAAGCGTGAACCAGACTCAGCACAATTTATTCGTCCGCAGCGACAATGGTCTGATATAGTCATTAGTTTCTATCCACCCGCTGAGAATAATGATGAAATCAATGGACATCTGAATGTCCGTCTGGTATTACGTCCGACAATTCCCCACCCAGATTTTACCCAGATTATCAACTCTGGCTATGGTAATTCTGACTCAGCAATCCGCTTGGGGCTAGACAGAGATATGAGTAAACCTGTGGATGTCTTAGAAGTTGATGGTCATGCCACCTTAGAACAGGTGAATAAGCTAGAGCATATTATTTGTTCTGATATGCCCCATTTGCGAAGTATTTGCGATCGCGAAAGTAATCCAGAACTGGGTAAAATTGCTGGTACAACTGGAGAAACACTGCAAAGTTATCCTCTGGCTTTGACTCAGTTGATCATTACCTACCACATGCTGAAAGCAACTCAAATTTATCAGTAATCAGCGAAGATGAAGGGGTTTAATGGGTTTGTGTAGAGGCAAACCCGCTTGTTGTCAGACTTAGTTAACTTATTTTTAGTGTTCCCTTTGAAAGTTGCACATAAAATTACTCACACAAACTTACCAAGTTTAAAGATTTTCTCAAATAAAGATGATTTTGAGAGCAAACGAGGGATAACTAAGGATAGTTCTATGTGTGGTGCTATTCTCTTAGTATAATATGACCTATTGCCTCAGAATTGCCGACCTACCTACAAATGAGCGTCCGCGTGAGCGATTAATGACGCATGGAGCGAAAATTTTAGCCACAGCGGAGTTAATTGCAATTCTTCTAGGCACCGGTCAAGGGCCAGGAAAACTATCTGCTGTGGGTTTGGGGCAATATATTTTGAGCGAATTAGGCAAACACCAACGCGATCCTTTGGCAGTTCTGCGAGAAGTTAGCCCCGCAGAGTTGATGCAAATTTCTGGTGTTGGCCCAGCCAAGGCAACAAGTATTTTAGCAGCAATTGAATTAGGTAAACGCGCCTTTCAATCTCGTCCAAACGATCGCACATTAATTGATAGCCCGCTTGCTGCTGCTGCTACCCTTAGCCAAGATTTGATGTGGCAGCTACAAGAACGTTTTGCAGTGGTGCTGTTAGATGTCAAGAATCGTTTGCTGGGTACACAAGTAATTACCATTGGTACGGCAACTGAAACCCTCGCCTCTCCCCGTGATATTTTTCGAGAAGTTATTCGTCAAGGTGCAACACGGGCAATAGTTGCCCACAATCATCCTTCTGGGAACCTTGAACCCAGTCAGGAAGATATAGAATTGACGCGTCAGTTATTAGCAGGGGCGCAGCTTTTGGGTATTCCGGTACTAGATCATCTGATTTTGGGCAATGGCAATCATCAGAGTTTACGGGAAATAACAACCTTGTGGGATGAACATCCGCAGGGGGATTAGTGAAAAAGCAGGGGGGCAAGGGAGCAGGGGAAACAAGGGGACAAGGTAACTTTAGTGAGAACCTGCAACAAGTATTTCTCTTTGTCTCCTTGTCCTCTTCACCATGCTCCCTGCCCCCTGCCTTATCCCAACAATAATTATTTAAGCCGACTTACTTGCTTTCCTGCATATTTCTGACTAGTTTTGTCACTAGCTTTCTGGGAGTGAATCTTACAGATTCAGCGAGTAGCTTATTTTTAATTCCAGGGACAACAACAGTTTTGTTTTCAAATAGACCACGATAGCCAATTTCGGCTACCGCTTCCGCAGTCATAATTTTTTGACCGCTTACCAACTTTGAGTCTTCCATTGCGGCTCTCTGTTGAAAACCGGATTCGGTAGGGCCTGGACAAAGGGCTGTTACAGAAACGCCTGTACCTTCTAATTCATTAGCGATCGCTTCTGAGAATGATAAGACATAGGCTTTACTAGCGTAGTATACTGCCATCAGAGGCCCTGGCTGAAAAGCAGCAGTCGAAGCCACGTTTAATATTTTTCCCGACCCACGCTGAACCATACCCTTGAGGAATAACTTGGTTAAATGTGTCAGACATAAGACATTGACCTGTAGCAATTGCAGTTCAGAATTCAAGTCAATTTCGTGAAATAATCCGTAGGTAGCAAAGCCAGCATTATTTATCAGCACATCAACCCTGATTGATGCTTGTTCTAGCTCAGTAAAAATTTCTTCTGAGGCTGATGGGTTAGATAAATCCTTGGAAATAACTTTGACATCAACGCCAAATTTCTTTTTAAATTCATCAGCGATTTTATTCAGCTTGTCCACGCTTCTAGCTACCAACACAAGATTGTAAGCATCCTGAGCAAATAACTTCGCGAACTCATAACCGATGCCGCCAGATGCACCCGTAATTAGAGCCGTTTGTTTGCGATTACCTTGCATAATTTTCCCTTTGTTAACTGCTTCAAAACAAATGAATCATTAGTAACCTAACGTTCTTTAATCACCCTGGCTATAGGAAAGTCTAAAATCCTTATCCAGGTAGATTTTTGCTCACTCAATAGGCTTCTTATCAAAAATGACATCTATTTCCATTGGGAAATTTCTAAGCGAACTGCCGCATTTGTTCCTAAGACTTTTTGCCCCCGTTCAGGTAAAGAAACATAAGCAACATATACATCTGAACTGGATTCTGGATTGGGAGTTAAGTCTATTACTGGCTCTTTTTGATCGGAATTCCAACTATAGGTAGCGTTGTAAGTGTTATTTGATGCGGCAACATCAGTAATTAAATAGTCAGACCACAGTGGTACTTGGTCGAGATGACTGTCACGCAACCAATTTGTCTCTTGTTTTGTAAAAGAATGCAGTGCTAAACGCAGAGCATATCTACAGGTATTATCATCACTAGCTGAATTTCTGGGGATTAAGAAAGCTGTAAACAGGGGAATAGGTTTATCTGTTCTGAGTAACTCTTGTGTGATTGGGCAATAATGAGCGATCGCTTGCTCATATATAGGAATAGGAAGACCACGTAAAGCAACCCTAGTTTCCAGTTGATAAAAATTATTGTCCTGGTCTTTTAACTCAACATTGCTCAGAGATAGTTTCACCTGGATATCACCAAACAAAAAGCGTTGTAGATTTTGATAACCTTCTTCTGAGTTAACTATGCCATAACGCCCACCATGAGAACGGTGAACATAAGCACGATGAGATCCTGTAATGTAAGCTTTATCGATTTGAACTAGACCATCACTTTTCACCCCTACAGCCTTTTGTGAAATACCAAAAAGTTCTTCATAATCATGTGCATTAGTACCAATTAGAGAAAAAACGCGGTTTGGTGGAAATGCATCTTCTAGGCTTTGTAGTTTTTCTAGCTGAAAGTCATCGGGTAATTCATCTGTTGGCTTGTTGGCTTCAGGTGTTAAATACTGGTACATCCGCTGGGGGCCAAAGTCATCAGAATTATTTAATTTAAACTTGTCTCTAAGGTTTTCGATTAAGCCACTTCCAATCTCAAAAAAAATGCCACCATGAGGTGTAGCATAGGTAAAGAATTTGTCAATGTGATCGATAGCTTGCTCGTTTTTGTCTGGATAAATCTTTTGAATCAAGCTACGACAAACAAGACCTCCCATTGAGTGGGCAACAAGATAAACTTTGTCAACCCCCGTCGTTTCTTTAACATTTTGGATCAGTTTTCTTAAACCCTCAGCTATCTCCTCCATCTCCTGTCTGACTACACTTGAAGAGTTAAAACTAGGTGTAGTTACATCATAAAATCGATATACCCAAATAGTTTTATTAAGTTGTCCAGACAATCTTTTAATTTGATTGCTCACATTTTGATTGTCAACAATCGGTTGATAACCATGATCGGTCATTAGCCGCAGTAATGGACTCTCGAAAAAAAACTTCTGGGGATTTTCGTTCTCATCTACTCGAATATGGGTTGAACCATTATTGAATCCATAGAATGGATCGTCAACTACTTGCTCAACATCTTTTTGTGTACCTGCATATCCACGAACGAAGATGATTGGTAAATACTGCATATATATCCCCGCTATGTAATAAATATTTTTGCTCGTTCCCAGGTTAAAACTGGGAACGAGTGCAGAGTATTCAGACAAGTTGTTTTAGGGACTGACAACAAATAAATTATCCAATCTTGTGGGGTGGGCAACATGAGCGCTTGTAGCCTAAGGCGGGCGAGACGCCCACCCCACAAGAAATAATTGAGTATTTTTTATTTGTCAGTCCCTTAGTACACCATTTCATTAATTCGTAGTAAATTCTCTGCGTTCCTCTGCGTTGAAAAAACTACGATTTTACACAAAGCTGTACTAGAAAGTTTTCACGAACTCAATTAGGGCTTTCTTATCTTCATCTGGGAGATCGGAACCAAAATAATGACCCTCATCTTCCACGAAGTCAGGAGATTTGTTGGCTCTTAAAAGCACACGTGCCAACTTATTCTTGATTCCTCCACCTGGTTTCAGGTCTTGGAAAAGGCTGCTGAGATTGAGAGATGTAATCGCCTCTCTGATATTAATGCTTGCCAGCAAATTCACAGGCGTACCTTTAGGAACAGGAATTCTAAATCTCGGATTCGGATCTCCTGGGGGAAGCTCTAATTTAGTATCTTTAGATGTCCTGCTGATAATTCCCTCACGCTTTTCAGGCCAGAGTAGCTTTTCCATCGCATCCGTATAGGCTTCTACACGTCCTTTCACTGAAGGATCTTCGTTGTAAAGTCCTAGTGTGTTGTTGTGAAGAAGTGGTGCTGTTGCCCAAATACTTACTAACGAAGGTGTACGGTAATATCCCAAACCGCCGTCTGGTATTTTAAATTCGATGGGTTTTTTCTCATCGAAGGGGTTGTACAGAGTCAAAGTACCTGGTGATGGCAGTTCTTTGTAAGTCTTGGATGAGAACTGATCCCAAATATGCCCCTTAGTGGCATTTGTCCCTAGCGATCGCGCCGCATTAGTACCAATTAGGGTAACTGGATAACGCTGGTCATCAGACAAGAAGTTGTGGTCTAAGAAATTACTACTGAGTACAGACTCTTCATACCATTTCTGAGCCTGTTCGGGGTCAGCAGCAATTTCAGCAGGTGGCTTTTTGCTGGAATGGCAACTAGCACAAGTGCTAGCAAAAACTAGCTTGCCACGTTTGAGAACTTCCTCGTCTTTAGTTAAGAAGTCTTCACCATCAGGTGCATCTTTCAGGTGCATCGGCTTGATGGTTTTCAAGAATGCTTCGGCGTCAGCCATACGTGCTTCTGTCTGTCTCCAGCCTTCGCACTCCTTCCGCGCCTTGGCGATGTCAAAAGGTTTTTGGGGAGTTCTGCCTAATAAAGGTTCATGGAGACTTGTCCAGTAATCGCCGCACATCCCAATGTTGACGTAAACGCGTAGTGAGGCATTGGCGACTCCTGTGGAATCTGCACCATCCTTGAGAATATGATTCACATCCTTGGTTGAACCATCGTTCATCACCTCTGGATATTTGGGGCGATCGCCTAAATTAAAAATAGCGTTAATCGCATTCGGATTGTTGATGTGATCGGTGGCAATCCGCGAAGTATCAGAAGTCCCAGGTTTTTGAGAATCAAGTACTTGCTTAACAAAACTATTTTCCCCAACGCTGGTTCCAAAGAATTTGTTTTCCTTGATGTACTGATTACCCAATGCTGGTACGAGGTTTTCCCATTTCGGATGTTCCTTGTCTTTGGGTGGGTTGAGGGGATCTAATGCTACGTGACAGATAGCACAAGACTGTCCAATCAAGTAGGGAGGCTCGACTTGTGAGGTTTTAAAATACTCCTCAGCGTTCCATTTTGCCTGGTCGAAGTTGGGATTGGGGAACTTACGCAACCCAATCACGCCAGTTGAGAGCGGGTCTTTACATTTATCTAACTGCAACCCGTATTCATCTTTCTCTGTGGATTTTTCACATCCAGGATCGTTAATTGCGCCATATAACTCAAATCGCTTGTCATGCTCTTTTGAGTCAATCAGCTTTAGCAGATCGGCACCGCCATGTGTCCGTTTCGCTAAATCACGATAGTACTTGTCATTACCGCCAGTCCATAAGTACCAGGTGCAACGACCCCGTTTTTCGGCATCTGTCAAATTCTCCTTTGTGTACTCTGGGAGATAACCGATACCCTCACAGTTATCAGGGTATTCGCTTACACCAGTGTCAGAGTACTTGTTACTTATGGGCGCAGGTGTTTCACTATACTCATCAGCGAGGGCTGTAGGCGTTCCATAAAAGCCGCAGACTATAAACATAGTCACGAACAGGAGGAGCAGACAGCCCTTAAAAAATAGACTTGTCTTTTTCATAAAACTCTCTGGTTGTAACCCCTAAACCTTCTCCACTGACCTCACGTTTGCAGAGGCACATTAATGCTTCATCACTAATTTCCCATTTTCCAGATTTAGTCTTGGGATATTTTGATGATTTAAAATGTACCTTACTGAGGTTCGCTATATATGAACTTACTACACAAGTTTGCAAAACGTCATTAATAAACTTTTATACATTTCTAAACAAAAAATTTAAAAAATTGTAAATTTACAGTGGTTTCAATAACCAATTTGCTATGGTTATATGCGTTACTTACGTACTTGGTAATGTTTGTAACAAATCGTCAAGTGCTTCTTTTAAAGTTGCCTTAACCTGAGCAGAGAAATAAAAAGAGGAAAATTTTAGCTTTTTTTAAGAATTTCTCTGTAAATACCGTAGGTTTACAAATTGCAAAAGTCTTTATATAACTGTAAAAACCAATAAGGCTAAATACCCATGCTGAAATTTGGTAAGTAAATCTAAGTAACAAAAAATTAATACTTAGCGTTCCCATCCGAAAACCTCCACTGTAGATTTGTAGACATAAAAAATTACCCTCCCAGAGACGCTGAAAATAGCAGTTCTCTGGCGAGACTGTTGGTGCTAAAAAAAATTCACCAAGCCTAATCTTATTGCCGAAAAAACACGAAACACAGAGGAACAAATGGAAAACGATATTATCTTTGAACCGTTGAGATTCCGCAATCTCACAGTCAAAAATCGGATATTTCGCTCTAGTATTTCAGGAAGATGGGATAACTACGATGGTTCAGGTACTCAAGCCCGAATCAACTGGGAAGAAAAGTTTGCTCGTGGTGGCGTCGGGGCAATTATTACTTCCTTTGTTCCAGTCGCCATCCGGGGCAGAATTATGCCCAATTACGCCACAATTCACTCTGATGAAACCGTTCCTTTTTGGCGAAAAGTAGGAGAAAAAGTCCATGAATATGACTGTAAATTTATCTTGCAATTAAGTCATTCGGGGCGACAGCAGGATATTGGCGGTGTCGAAAACTTAGGAAAAAAAGCATTAAGTTCCACTAGCCAAACCGAGCCATTCCACGGTTTTTTGTGTCAAGCGATGACACTAGCAGAAATTAAACAAACAATCCAATACTTTGCCGATGGCGCTAGACGTGTCCGGGAAGCAGGTTTGGATGGAATAGAATTGCATAGTGCGAATGGATATCTTTTTAACCAATTTCTCAGTTCTGGAATTAACGACCGTCAAGATGAATATGGTGGTTCATTAGAGAATCGAGCGCGGTTTTTGCTAGATGTAATTAGGGCAATTCGCAAAGAAGTAGGTAACGACTTTCACCTGCAATTCAAAATTAGTGCTGTTGATTATAACAACGCCGTCACCTTTTGGGAAAAACCAGGTAATACCATACAAGACTCCATCCAAGTTTGTAAATGGGCAGAAGAAGCTGGGGCTGATGGCGTCCATGTATCAACTGGTAGCTTATTTCCTCATCCACTCAATCCCATTGGTGATTTTAATTTCGATGTCATTAGCAGAACTTATGACACCATGTTGTCGAGTGGCGTAGAGACTACACGCAACTACATTTTATTTCGCAATTCATTTTTGCATCCTGTTTTCAATCTTTTATGGAATCGGGTCAAAAAGCAATTGGCTCCACAAGCATTTAGTGGGGACGATGTAAAAGACCCTAAAATCAAGCAATTGCTGGCAGAGAACCAAGGCAGAAACTTACTAGATGCCAGAGAAATTAAAAAGCACGTTAATATTCCCGTACTATGTACTGGTGGTTTGCAACAGGCTTCTTATATTCGTCAGGCAATTAATGATAAGTATTGTGATGGTGTCACAATGGCTCGTACCCTAATTGCTAATAATGACTTAGTTAAATCTTTTCAAGCAGGTAAAGACCTAGCAGATAAACCCTGTACCTATTGTAATAAATGCCTGCTGAATGTAACTGAGAATCCTTTGGGTTGTTACGAGCAGGATCGCTTCAATAGTTACGAAGAGATGATGGAAGAAGTCATGTCAGTCTTTCATCCAACTCAGTTTGCCAATTCATCTAAATAAAAAAGCGATGGGTATCAAATTGACAATTTCGCTTACAAATAATCTCGACAATATGGGGAGTGTTTCATGACTGAACAAACAAACCCTACCCTACTCCCTACCTCAATTAAGGGAATCTTTCAGCGAATTTGGGTTGTGATTGTCGGTGTTATTGCAGTAGCAGTATTTTTCCTTTGGCCTGTTTTGTCAAACTCTCCAGTGGATTATGCTGACATTCAAGACCACTTTAAATATGGTTCAATTGGCAGCGAACCCATCAATGGTATTCCTTACTGGATTTGGAAAGTTTTACCAGAATTATTCCCAGATAAATTACCTGGCAAAGGTTATACTTCCCTGGGATTTATCAAAGAACCCGATCAAGATTTACCTGTAGGTTTTTCGCAACGGAGAGTATTTATTAATCGAGTTGGGTTGAATTGTGCTGTATGTCATACAGGGACGCTGCGAGATAATCCTAATAGCGACCATCAAGTGGTTACAGCAATGCCTGCTAATGTACTTAATTTGCAGGGATATATCAAATTTTTATCAGCAGTTGGTGTGGATGAGCGCTTTACTGCCAACCGAATGTTACCAGAAATTGAAAAAATCAGTGGTGGTCTGAATCCCATTGAAAAATTACTTTATCGCTTCATTGCAATTCCCCAAACTAGGGATGCACTAATTAATCAAGCATATCGACTGAAGTTTGTGGAAACACAACCAGATTGGGGTCCAGGAAGAGTAGATACTTTTAATCCTTATAAAGCAATTCAATTCCATTTCCCAATGGATAAATTGCGTCAGGATGAACTAATTGGTACTTCTGATTTCCCCTCAATTTGGAATCAAAGACCCCGCAAGGGACTAGAGTTGCATTGGGATGGTAATAATAGTTCTGTTGATGAACGAAATAAGAGTGCAGCTTTAGGGACTGGAGTCACGCCTACCACGATTGATTTGCCTCGCATTAAACGAATTGCCGATTGGCTTTTGGAACTACCACCACCAAAATATCCCTACGAAGTTAACGAAACTTTAGCAACTACAGGAAAACCACTTTTTGAAAGTAATTGCGCTAGCTGTCACGTTTTTGGTGGGGCTTATACAGGCAAAGTTGTGCCAATTCAAGAAATTGGAACAGACCGACATCGCCTAGATTCATTCACTTATGAAACCATCTCTAACCAAAATACCTTGTATGCAGGTTATCCGTGGCGCTTTAAGCATTTCCGTAAGACTAATGGCTATGCAAATATGCCCCTTGATGGTGTTTGGTTACGCGGCCCTTATTTACACAATGGTTCAGTCCCCACCCTCCGGGATTTACTAGAAAAACCAGAGAATAGACCAAAAGAATTCTACCGGGGCTATGACGTTATCGATAGAACCAAAGTTGGCTTTGTCTCTGATGTCGCTGAAGAAAATGGTAAAAAATACTTCAAGTTCGATACAAAACTTGAGGGTAACAGCAATAGCGGTCACTTGTACGGCGTTGATCTTTCCCCAGAAGAGAAAGATGCAATTGTTGAGTACATGAAGAAACTTTGAAGGACACTTTAGCAAGGAGAAACCTAAGTTTATGGCAATACTTAAGTCAAAATTAGGGAAAATAATCACCTCAATTGCTGTAGTTATTGTCCTTCTTTTTGGGGTTGTGGGTTACGCAGGATGGTACAGTCTTTTCCGCGAAGCCCCTAGTGAAGTTTATGAGTCACCAGAGGATCATTTTAAATATGGTTCTATTGGTACAGAACAGGCGCAAGGTGTACCGTATTGGATTTGGTTAGTATTGCCGCGGATCTTTCCCGATAAGCTACCAGGCCCAGGCGGTTATACTTCTTTGGGAATTACATGGGAAGAAGGTAAAGAGTTACCAGTCGGTTTTGCAAAAAAAACCATTGGGTTTCCAAGAGTTGGGATAACTTGCGCTGTTTGTCATCATGCTACTTATCGAGAAAACCTCAAAGATAAGCCAACAATTATTGCAGCTGGCCCGGCGAATAGATTTGATTCTCAAGCCTATATCCGCTTTCTTGGTAACGCTGCTAGTGACCCCAGATTTGAACCTGACTATATTCTGGATGAAATTAAATATAGTCATGAGTTTTCTTGGTGGGAAAATCTGCTTTATCGCTTTGTAATTATTCCCCAAACTAAGAAAGGATTGCTGCAACAAAAAGCAGACTTTGCTTGGACTGATTCTCGTCCCAATTGGGGGCCGGGTAGGATTGACCCCTTTAACCCTGTGAAGTTCACTACCTTAAGGTTGCCTAAAGATGACACCATTGGTAACTCAGATATGATGCCTTTGTGGAATCAAAAGCAACACCAAAACTTTGCTCTGCATTGGGATGGTTTAGAAACTTCGTTGCGAGAAACGGTACAAACTGGCGCTATTGGTGACGGTGCAACTAAAGAGTCTCTACCAGTCAAGGATCTGCAACGGGTGGAAGATTATATTTCAGAATTACCACCTCCCAAGTATCCCTTTGCAGTTGATCAGCAATTAGCTACACAAGGAAAAGAGATTTTTAACAGTACTTGTGCATCTTGTCACGCCTTTGGTGGCGAAAGGACTGGTAAGGTAATTCCTGTTGCAGAAGTGGGAACTGACCGCCACCGTCTAGATATGTGGACGCAGCAAGGAGCAGATACTTACAACAAATTTGGTGATGGTTATCCTTGGGACTTCAACGAGTTGCGGAAGACTGATGGTTATGTATCTGTCTCCCTGGATGGTCTTTGGTTAAGAGCGCCTTATCTCCATAATGGTTCAGTGCCATCTCTACAAGATTTGTTAGAAAAACCAGAGAATCGTCCCCAATCTTTTTACCGAGGATTTGATGTCTACGACCAGAAGAAAGTTGGCTTTATTTCCGAAGGAGAAGAAGCGGAACGTGTAGGTTTTAAATACGACATTAGCGTTCCTGGTAATAGTAACCAAGGACATCTATATGGCACTGATTTACCTGCCAAAGAGAAACAAGCATTAATCGAATATCTCAAAACTTTGTAACTAAGCTATGAACAAATATGCTGTTTGGTTTCGCCGCATCGTCTGGCTAGGCGTTATCCAAGATTGGGCGATTGGCTTACCGGCGATTTTTGCACCGAATTGGTTGCTGGAATTACTTCACCAAAGACCTAGCCAAGACCCAGTATGGACTTCTTTTGCAGGTTTGTTAGTGGTTTTGCTGTCGCTGTTCTACATTCCTGGAGCAAATGACCCCTACCGCTACACTCCCAACGCTGTATTAGCGACCCTTTCCCGTCCGCCTGGAGTAATCTTCTTTTTCTTTCTTTACCCCAATATTTATCCTGCCTTCGGGATTATTGACTCAGTTTTGTGCTTATTCCAAATCCCATTGTTGATACTAACTATGCTCAACAAACCTCAAGCTTCCACCCCGGATAAAGATGTTTTCGAGTATGACGGGTCTACCCACAACGAAGTCAAAGAAGTTGGTTTTAGTGGGCCCTACGGTGAACCACTGCCATATCATGAGGGTCTGGGAATAACAAAATTTTTACAGTTTATCAATGATTCGGCGCGGAATATGTTCGATAAACGGGATATCCGCCCTTATTACGACAAGTTAATTCACGCTAATGGTGTTTGTTGCTCAGGCATTTGGCGAATTACTGAGAGTTCTCCTTATACAGGCTACTTTGCTAAGGGTTCAGCAGGTTTAGTGTTTGCTCGCCTTTCGGTTGCTGGTGCTAACATCAAGCGGGGCGATCGCCGGGCCTTTGGGATTGCAGGTAAGGTTTATCCTACCCTCAACCCTGATGAGAAGGTAAAACCAGGTAATTTTGTGACTGTCGATTATCTAACAGGTATTAAGACAAAGCATATTACTGATACCGAGTTAACTAATTTTCCTTCTGTCGGTTTGGATCTTGGCGCTAACTTAGTTAACCGGATCATTTTCCGGCTGATGGATAAAAGACCAGGTTTTCGTCAGCTATTCCCGATTTCAACCCTTGGCGTAGAACCAGGAAGCAAAATTGTCACCCCAGACCAATTTATGCTTCGGGTCGCAGAAGGCACAACCAAGATAGATGCAGAAGACTTCCGCGATGAATTGCGGTTAGAAAAGTATCCTGACCACAAATTGGTTTATACCATCAACGTCAAAAACTTCAATGAAAAAGAGTGGACGAAGTTGGGTGTAATTGAATTTAATGATTATTCCATCTGTGAAGGTTGCGATAAACGGATACACTTTTGGATTCCCCGCGACATTCCAGTACCAGAAAGAGATAACCTTGCCCGTCCAGCAGACCCCGTTGTGATTAAGTAAATCTTATGAGCCAGCAATTTGATGTCATCGTAATCGGTAGCGGCTTTGGTGGGTCAGTAGTTACCTGCCGTTTGGCTGAATCAGGAGCGCGGGTTTTGGTATTAGAACGCGGTCGGCGTTGGACGAAAGACCAATACCCACGTCAAGCCAAAGATGCCTGGATTTATGAACACACCCAGCCGCAAAAACATAATGGCTGGCTCGATTTACGCTTTTTTAAGGGGATGGCTGTTGCTCAGGGGGCCGGAGTTGGTGGCGGTTCTCTGTGCTATTCCAGCGTGGTTTTAGAAGCAAATCCAACGCGATTTGAGCAAGGTTGGCCACCGGAAATTACTTACAGTGAATTACAGCCTTATTACGATCGCGTGCGGAAAATGATGGGTGTCCATCCCATACCTCCAGGGCAGCATACCCAACGGGCAAAATTGATGGAACAAGCGGCGCAAAAAGTTGGATATGGCGATCGCTTTCAAAGTATGCCTCTGGCAATCTCCTTCGATCCAGACTGGAATTACCAACTGGAAGACCCCTTGAATGAAAAGCACTCCCGGCAATTTGTCAATGCCCAAGGGCAAAAACAAGGCACTTGTATTCATTTGGGTAATTGTGATTTGGGGTGTGATGTCCACGCCAAAAATACTCTCGATTTGAACTATATCCCGGCTGGAGAAAACAAAGGGGCGGAGGTGCGATCGCTCCACTTGGTACGCTATATTCAACCAGAAGAAGGTGGTTATCGCGTTATTTTTGACCGCATCGAAAATGGGCAACTAATTCGTGGTGAAGAGAGGGGCAAAATAGTTGTCATCGCCGCAGGTTCCCTCGGTTCTAGTGAGTTGCTATTAAATAGCCGCGATAAGTACCGTACTTTACCTAAAGTTAGTCAGCAACTCGGTAAGAATTGGAGCGCTAACGCCAACGTTCTTACTCCCGATTTCTACAGCAAAGATGTTGAGGTTAGGCAGTCCATTGGCCCAACGATTACCGCAGGTATGGACTTTACTGATGGTAGCTTTGAGGGAGAGAGTTTTATTATTGAAGATGATGGCTTTCCGAATATGTTGCTGAATGCCATTAGCAGCAAACTGAATTCTGGTAAATTTAGCCTATTTGCTTTAGCTTTACGCAACCATTTGCAGCGTGGTTTGGATGAAAAGAATCCCTTAAGCAACGTTATGGTTTGGCTAGGTGCGGGTGTTGATGCTGCTGATGGGCAACTTTCTCTCGGTCGTAACTGGCTCAAACCTTGGGAAACAGACTTAAAACTTGATTGGAATATCCAGCGCTCAAAGTCTGCAATTGATGCCATCTTGAATCTGCAAAAGCAACTTTCCCAAGCCAATGGCGGTAAGCTTTATATTCCCTTTTACTGGTCAGTTCTCCGCAGTTTGTTAACAGTGCATCCCCTTGGAGGATGCAAAATGGGGACAACTGCTGAAGATGGTGTGGTCGATCATAAAGGAGAAGTTTTCGGCTACAAAAATCTTTATGTCGCTGATGGGGCAATTTTACCTGAAGCTGTTGGACGCAATCCTTCCATGACTATTGCTGCTTTAGCAGAACGGGTGGCTCACTTGATGGTGAGCAACTGATACACTGGGGCGATCGCTTTATATCATTACACAACCACATAATAGAGTAGGCGTAGCCCGCCCTTAGACATCGCTTGTAGATTTACACTTCTTTTATACAGGGATGTCTACAATGGGCTACGCCTAAAGCTTGACAACCAACTTATACTTCTTTTCTAGAGCGATCGCCAGCTTTCGGCTCAATGATATACCAAAATGAATGTGTGAATTACTTAAATGAGTATGCAAACTGGGGTTTGAGAAAGTAAAAGCTTATTTTACTTGCGGAAAACACCAAAATGAGTAAGCAAACTGGAGTTTGAGAAAGTAAAAGCTTATTTTACTTGCGGAAAACACCAAAATGAGTAAGCAAACTGGAGTTTGAGTAAGCAAAAGCTTATTTTACTTGCGGAAAACACCAAAATGAGTAAGCAAACTGGGGTTTGAGTAAGCAAAAGCTTATTTTGAGTAAGTCAAATGGCATTTTGAGTAAGTAATCAGATATTTTTACTTAGTTCAATATGAATTTTAGTTCAGGCGATCGCTCTTTTCCGTTTTATTACGGTACGCTTTGCACAAAACTAGCTTATTCTGGATTTGGGGGGAGGCGATCGCCGCAATTACCACCTGATTATTTTCCTGCAACATCTCATGCAGGTTTTGCAATTCCGCTTCACGTCCAACAAACTCTACCACCCCACTCAGGGGCAAATTTTGCGGTGTTTCAGTAGAGGGATTTGACTTTACCTGTTCCTTAACAGGCGACTGTAGTCAGTTGTAAGTGTTGTGTTGTTGCTCAATTATGAGTTGTTGAGCAACCATTGAGCCTTTCTCTACTTTGATTTGATCTGCTGACTTAGCAAAGTTGTTGACAACTGATGGTTGGGACTCAATTTGTTTTGCTAATTTTTGAATTTCCTCAGCACTCTCAGACTGATCGTTGTTGGCTGCTGCTTCCACTTCCCGCACAGATTGAGCAATTTCGGTATCTGCGTCTGCTGCTGCTTTCAACTCCAGCACTGCTTTGCCATAATCTAACGGCTGCTGTGTTCCATCCACTAGCAAGGGTAACTTATTCTTATGATGTAGCTGTTCGATTAACTCACGACTTTTGTCTAATGCAGCTTGCCCAAGGTTTTCGCCAGTTTTTTCTAGAGCTTTGGTTAAAACTATAGTAGCGATCGCTGTTGCAACTGCGGTTAATGTTACAGGTTCCATAATAATGAAATAGTTGATTGCACTAGAATATACAAATATAGTTCTGTCTATTTCGGAAATATATCATACATCATTAAACCCATATCCCGCCTGGCAATCAATTGCAAAGCTAATAGCCCAATCCACTCCGGTTCAGACAAGAGACGCGATGAATCACCGTCTCTACAATAATTCATCGGATCTTTTCGCTCTACAATTTTCATCAAAAAACCTCAACCAAACCTTATTGAGTCTGGAAAAACAACCCGCAAAATTACGATTGGATGCGTTCAAACCAATCTTTAACATGAGAATATGACAAAATCCGCTCCTTAAGCGGACTAGTGCGAAGTATCTCATCTATTTGGGCAGCGACAGCTAAATCCGCTATGCTCTGATGGCTTCCCACTAACCAATCTTGCTGACTGAGGATAGTATCAAGGTTGCCGAGATGGTTGAAAAACTTTTTTTCAACGCGGTTCTTGTCGATGCGACCAATTCCTTGAGCATTCAATTGCTTTTCATAGGTGTAGCGAGCCAGAGGAGCAAAAATTACTTGCTCAAACTTTGATCGTCCTTTACATAATAAGCTAGTCGCTAGCTGGAGAGCATCTGGATAGCGGAAGCGAAAATATACTTCAAACCAGTACAACGATTCATCTGCCCAGTCTTCCCACAAATAGGCTTGTGCTAAATCTTTACTATCTGCGGGGTAAAGTGGATGTTCTGGATGTTGGGCTTCTAAAAATTCTGCAATTTCCGAGCTGTCTTGAATCTTCTCACCATCGTATTCAATCACGGGAAGCTTGCCCACAGATGACAATCGGGAAGCTCCCACAGCCAGCAGACCGTTATAGTTGACAACAGAATAGGCGAGATGCTTGTGCTTAAGAATCTTACGAACCTTGTTACAAAAGGGAGAAACTTCCCATTGATGTAGGATGATTTTTGGCATCGCGCTCACCGATATTTTTGAATGTCGATAGATTGAGGATTGGGAACTGGGATTGGGAAGTCTTAAAAAAATTAAGGCGATCGCTGTTTGATGTTAATACTGAGGGTTAGAGGAAAGATTGTCTAGAGTTATCTACAAATTTTTATATTAGCAGTAGCGATCGCTTTTACTCTGGATTAACTGCTGGTATTGACCCATTCAGTCCCGAATCCACATCCTCAAGTTGCTAATTTGGCATGAATGGGGGGAGAATCTATCAGTCAAGTCAAATTAATTTTCCAAAACGTAATAGTGGATGTTACAGAATTAGTCAAAGTTTCAATTATTCTCTTACTTGTTGCTACAGGTGTCGCTCTGCTGTCTCGACGGCTGGGAATCCCTTATGTTACGGGTTTAGTATTAGCCGGTTTGCCAATTACTGAGCTATTATCTCGTCGAGTTGGTTTAAGTCCAACCCTTGTTTTGGATCTTTTCCTGCCAATTCTCATCTTTGAAGCTGGTATTAATACAGATGTCAGCCGCCTACGCAGTACCTTTAAACCAATTGCCCTACTAGCTGGGCCTGGGGCTGTGCTTTCCAGTGGTATTATTGCCGCCCTGTTAAAATTTGGGCTGGGGCTGGATTGGATACCTGCGTTATTTGTCGGAGTAATTCTGGCAAACACTGATACAGTTTCCATGATTGCTGTCTTTAAGGATATACCAGTACCATCCCGCCTTTCTACCATCGTTGAAGGAGAAACTTTATTTAACGATGCCGCTGCCCTAGTTTCCTTCAACCTGATTGTGCAAGTATATTCAACAGGCTCGCTCACATTTCTAGAGGGAATCCAACAACTGCTATTTATCTCTCTAGGAGGCTGTGTTGTTGGGTTAGTTTTAGGCTACTTGAGTATACCTGTATTCGCTCGTTTAGATGATGCTCTTAGTAGTCTTTTACTAACAGTTGCAGTTGCATTAGGGACTTTTCAGGCTGGGCAATTTCTTGGTGTATCAGGCCCCGTGGCTGTAGTTGTCGCTGGATTAATTTTCGGGAATTTAGGACTTTCTCGCAATACTTCTGCTTCTAGTCGCATTACCTTGTTGAGTTTCTGGGAATATGCCAGTTTTACTGTCAACACCTTTATTTTTCTGTTGATTGGTGTAGAAATAAACTTGGTAACGCTCTGGAGAACTTTACCTGCAATTCTACTTGCAGTTTTGGCTTATCAAGTCGGGCGAGTTCTTACAGTCTATCCGTTGCTAGCAGGGATTCGTTGGATTGACCGCCCAATTCCGCTACGCTGGCAACATTTACTATTTTTAGGCAACATTAAAGGTTCGCTCTCAATGGCTCTGGCGTTGAGCTTACCTGCCACATTGCCAGGACGAGAAGTTTTAATAGCTATAGTCTTCGGCTGTGTGCTGGTGTCCTTAGTGGGACAGGGTTTAAGTTTACCTTGGGTGGTAAAACGCTTAAAATTATCTAAATTTTCCGAAGTTCAACAGCAAGTTGAAGAATTACAAGCCCAGTTGATGACGGGTAAGGCAGCACAAGATGAATTAGATAGTCTGTTGAAATCAGGAGTGTTACCAAAAGCCGTTTATGAGGAGATGCGTTCAGCTTATCAGGTGCGAATTGCCGGTGCAGAAAAGACACTGCGGGAACTATATAATCGTCGTCCTGATGAGGTGGAAGGTAGAAGTGGCAAGAGCAGTAAACTTGAAGCGATTCGCCGACGTTTACTGTTGGCAGAAAAAGGAGCGCTCAATGAGGCAATGCGGAAGCGAATTCTCTCGGAAGAAATTGTGCGTGGACGGATACAAGCTCTTGATGAACAATTGTTGAAATTAGAAGACGATTAGGGATTGGGCATGGTTTGAGCTTTGTGAGGTTGACAAGAGACGCGATGAATCGCCGTCTCTACAATAATTAGTGTTTCGTGGAGACTAGGAATGAGGAAACTTAATTACGAATTATTTTAAAGGCGATCGCTGGTCGTTCTTTTGGCTTTTAATTACCCTACCAGGACTGATAAAAGAAATCCCTTGTTGAAAGTCAGTACCAATCATGACTGCCTCTACTATGGGTTCGGATATTTCTGTTTGGGCTACCCATTCGACAATAAAGTTTGCGCCTAAACCTCCACTGGTATCATTTCTATTGATAAAAAAATCTGTAGAAGCCAGGGCATCAAGTTGAATGGGGCGCTCTAAATACTGCTTCACTAATTTCCCTTCTGAGTTGTAGTAGCGCACAGAAGTAATAATAATTGGATTGGTCAAATCTGTATTCCGAATACTGAGCGTAACAGCTAACTCAAAAATCTCCTGGCGATTGTGATGATAGATATGAGAATAAACCGGGACGTAAAGAGTTTGACCGCTAGCTATCTTAAAATTCTTATCCAGCGTCACTGCTTTTTGTACCGGGGTTGCTTGAATAGCACTAGGTTGTGACTTGGGTGGAATATTTGTGGATTCACAAGATGCGAGAATAATAGCGATCGCTAAATAAATATATCGATACGGCTTCATCAAAACTCACCAATTTTTTTATATGTGTAGCTAACCCTACCTAATAAACAGGAGTCAGAATTCAGAATACAGAATTCAGAATACAGAATACTCTACCCATAAAGAGATAAAGTTTTAAGGTGAGAATATTTTAATTTTGTTCGCCCACCATTCCAATCGCTTTTAACCAATATTCAGACGCGACTCAAAAATACTCGCTTGCCGCCGGCGCTATCACCCACTCGTACAGAATTCATACTGAATTCTGACTCCTGAGTTCTGAATTCTTCTTATAAACAGTTTAGGTAGGAACTACGCTCAACATCTTTGTTCAATAAAATCAATAACTTGATGTAAACATTTTGGTTTAGTCACAATCAGCACAGTTGAATGAGGTTCCAGTATTGTACTACCGTTAGGAATTATCAAGTCTTCGTGGGGATGGGATTGATAGCCTATAATTAACGAACCACTAGGAAATTGTGAATCCTGAGCAATTTCTGCAACGCTACGGCCAGCAACATAGCAATTGTTGGGGATGGAAAGCTTCAGAACCTCAATCTGTCCCTGCTCAAAATGCATCATTGATTCCACTTGCGGATACTCAATGGCATTCACCATTGTTGAGACTGATAGTTCAACAGTACTGATAACGTGGTTAGCTCCAGCTATCCGCAACGGTTCGGCAAAATCGGGGTGGCGCATCCGGCTTAAAATATGGGTTACACCGTAGTGTTTAGCAAGAGTTACCATTGCCAAGTTTAAGGCATCACTTCTCAGAACCGCCGCCAAGGAACCAGCTTTGCGAATCCCAGCTTCTAACAATACTTCTGTACTCACAGCACTGCCTTCAAAAGCCATTGCTCCCACTTGTTCACGGGCGTAACGGCAAGCGATAGGATCAATATCAATTACAGCAACAGTATGTCCTAGTTCTACCAGCTTTTGCGCCAAACTTAAGCCCACTAAGCCTGCTCCACCAATTAATACGTACATGAATATTTTTAATACTCCTTCACTTCACTCTCTAGGCTAACAAGGAATGAAGCCATAGCTTGTGAGAAAGGAATTAGTAAAACTGTGTTGTCTGTGAAGTTGGCACAACAGATATACCAAGCGTATTTGATTTATGAGCATTGAAAGCCACAGTTCCCCGACTTCTTTGATGAGTTGGGAATTTTGTTTCTCACAAATAATTTAACGTTCTTATCCAACGTGAATTTTTGTTAATCTATATTTTTAATTATGTGAACTTATAACCTTAAAGAAATAAAATTTATTCTATTATCAGGAGGGTAAAAATTTATCATGCATCAATATTACATCAGTTTTATATCGACTAGTTTACTAACAACGAATCTCGTGTTTTCTCAGATGGTATTAGCAGAGATGAAACCTCAAATACTACCTTTGGCTCAGGTGACAACCCAAACGGCATCAATCTCTCCCAAAGCAGCTTTAGAAAGATTATTTACTAGCAAAGAAATACAGAGTGAATGGTTTGCGTCGGAATTTTTAGCTCAATTTCCCATAGTACAGTCGCGGCAAATTATTGACGAGTTAAAAAAGAAACTGGGAACCTATCAAGGTGTGCAAAATAATGCACAAGATTATTTAGTTGTTTTTAGTCAAGCTTCAGTACCAACTAAAATAGTTCTAAATAACAAAGGACAAATTTCAGGATTGCTGTTTGAATCACCGCAAGCCCAATTTGGGAGTTTAGAAGAAGTAATTACTAAATTTCAAGCATTACCTGGTAAAGTCAGTTTTCTAGTTCAAGAAGACAAAACAATAAAAGCTGCATTAAATACCAAAACACCTCTGGCAGTTGGTTCAGCCTTTAAACTATCAGTACTCAAGGCACTAAAATCAGAAATTGCCTCTGGTAAGCGAACCTGGAAAGATGTAGTAAAACTGCAATCTAGTTGGAAAAGTTTACCATCTGGAATTTTACAAACATGGCCAGATGAGACATCTCTGACAATCCAAACTCTTGCAGCTTTAATGATTTCTTTGAGTGACAATACGGCAACAGATATATTAATTAATCTGCTAGGACGACAATCTATTGAGTTAGTGTCACCCCGTAATCGTCCTTTCTTAACTACCCGTGAATTGTTTACTTTGAAAAGTTCTCGAAATGAAAACTTTCTCAAGCGTTATCGCACAAGCAACGAAGCCCAACGTCGTATAATCCTGAAAGAACTCTCTCAAAAGCCGCTTCCTGATGTAAATGAATTTGGCAGAGCTAATCCAGTTGCTCTTGATGTCGAATGGTTTTTTACCGCTGAGGAACTTTGTGGATTAATGGAACAGGTTGCTGATTTACCTCTCATGACCATTAATCCTGGTATAGCCAATTCTAAAAATTGGCAAAGAGTAGCATTTAAAGGTGGCTCTGAGCCTGGTGTTCTTAATATGACAACTTGGTTGCAAGGGAAGAATGGCAAAAATTACTGTGTGGTTGCTACTTGGAATAACAGCGATTCCTCTCTAGAAGAATCAAAATTTATAGCATTGTACAGTGGGGTACTTGCTAAACTTGCAACTAATAAATGAATGAGTCATTTGTCATTGGTCATTATACATCTCCGAAAAAGAATGTAGAGACGTAGCAGTGCTACGTCTCTACAAGGTTTCTGGGTAACGCCTATTTAATTTCTGGAGATGTCTATTGGTCATTGATCATTTATTATTTGTTTAGACTTACCAATGCTCTATGCTCAATGACTGTTATCCTGATTCTTTAACTATTCTGAATTCTGAATTCTGAATTCTAAATTCTTAGTTTCTCTGATTGTCCAGTCCTTTAAAATTGTAATTTTTGAATTGGTATTTTTCGAGCAACTCTTTAACTTGAGTGGCTACCAAAGGATGTGTATCTTTCTGTAACTGGGGGAGGATTTGCAAGAGAACGCGATGTGAAACCATATTTAAGTATGCGATCGCAGCTTCTCTAACAAAGCCGGTTGGATGACGTAAACTGACTAAAATCTCAGAACTGGTCAATCGGATGCGGGTAACTTGAGCATAATGAAAACAGCAAGCTAGACACCAGTCAGACAGGAAATTACCCAACATCAGCAATCTGTGGAGGCGATCGCTAACTACCATATTCTCATATTCGACAACCTTGGCTTCGATCAGATGTTGCAATTTTTCTGACTGGGGTCGGTTATCTAAAATATTCAGCAATAAAGACTTTGAAGACAAAGTTACCGTATGCTCTAAGATTTCTAAGCCCCGCGCTAAGTTTACCACTGAGGGCGATCGCAGATTGAAGGATGCTGCCTGCATCTTTTCTGGCGAGTAAAGCAGTCTCAATAACAGTAGCACCCGCTCTTTAACATCCAATTCCAATTCTAAAAGGGCGCGTTGCAGTAACTCAGAGACAATCACAATCCTCTCACCAGATTGATAATTTTCTTTTTGGTCTACTGCTTGGAAGTCAATGTATGCGGCGTAAATTTCACCTAAAAATTTTAATTCCTGCTTAATTAAATTCTCTACCCGACTTTCATAAAATCGATCTACTAAACCTTTAATTCCTGGTTGTTTGTGTATTTTTAGTAAGCTGCGAAGAATATGATCCCTTGTAGTACCCCAGGATATCTCCAAGTTTTCCCATAAAGTATCCAAAGCTTCTTGAGTGCCGACTTGAGCAATGGTGCGCCAAGCATACATCCGCACTACTTCTGGTTTGTAAATATTCGTAGCTAACCGCAACAGCATTTCTAAAGCTTCATTTTCTAGTCGCGTTAAGGCTGACATTGCTGTACTGCGGGTTGATTTGTAATAAAGTGCTGCAATCAGTGCCGAATAGTACTCTTCTAAATGAGTTGCTGCAATCATTTCCAAAACGGCACAGCGCACTCGTAATGACTCATCTTGTAATAAATTCGGGATGTGAATCCGCAACGCCTGCAAATAAACTGCTTCTCTCAGCGCTCTAACTCCATTTATCCGTTCGCGTTCTTGCTTATGAGTCAGCATCCGGCGCATGGTTTGGGTAGCAACTACCTTTTGCATAGCCGTTCCCTGGCGTAAAACTAAAGCGGCGGCGGTAGCGCGGATGAGTGAGTTTTGCCGGGGGTTCAGGTATTCTTCTAGGAGGCCTAAATTGGGATTTGGTTCAGCCAGCCAAACGTAGCGTAGCGCTAAGGCAAAAACTTCGGGACTAGTTTCTTGGGTTTGTTCTAATAAAGGACGAATGTCGGCTAGATAAGCCGGATTTGCACCTCCCATCAGCATCACCTCCAAACTTTGGCGTTGCAAATCTGGGGTTAACTTGACTAATAAAGGTGCTAAAATTTCGGCAGATCCAAGGGAGTCCATTTGGGCTAAAAGTTCAATGCAAGAGCGTTTATCAGCCTCACTGCCTTTTTCTGCCAAAGCTTTGATTACTCCCTGCTTGAAGAATCGTAAGCCCATATTGGTGGCACTTAACTGACCCCGCGCCACACTCAAGACTAACAGTTCAACGTAGCGCGATCGCAATTCCCAAACTACTGTTAAACAAGTGCCCGCAATTAGCATTGTTTCTGCTACCAACACCCATTTTTGCAGTGATACGGGTACAAAGCGTCCACAAAATAATAGAGTTGCAAAAATTAGCGCACCTGTCAAACCTGTGGCGATCGCTTCGGCGGTTCCACCAGATAAAGTCTGCATCCGGCTGCGTATTCCCTCTGGAATCGGTTGGTACAGGATGGGACCACTACTCATCACAAAGGTGTAGCGCAGAAGTTCATCAAAGAATTTAACAATTACCAAACCCCAAAAAAAGCTTTGCGATTGGATAGCTGGAATTAAATGCAGCAATATCAGCACACCTGGTAGTGAAAAACCAACGGTAATTGGTAAAAGCGTAGCAGTGAAAAATACCCCCATTCGTTCGATGAGTCGGCTGGAAATAAACCATTGCAACAACAACTCACACAGTCCCAACATCCCACCAAACAGACCCAAAAAACTGGCGAGTTCTCGGTCGTCCAAATTGGATTGGAGTTCACGCAAATACTGAAAGTCTATTAACAATCCAATGACTTGCAACAGACCAACAAAGGCAAACAACTGCCAGACATACCGTTTCAGTGGACTTTTAATGAAACGCTGACGTGAAGCTTGTTCTTCAGGAATTAGTCTTTGTGGGGTTTCAGGAAAAGCTGCTCGATAGTGATGAGTTAAATAGAATAAAATCCCCGATCCGAATAAAATTACTACACAGGAGATGAGGACAATCCTATTTAGGGTAGTGTATTGTACTAGCCAAGGCAAACTAAAGCCACTAATTACATCTGCGACCAACAGACCACTACTCACCAATGGATAAGTGCGCTTAATCTCCCGAATGTTAAATAGTTGGTTGGCGACAATGGAGATGTTGAGGTCGTTAACTACATAAAGTGCATCTACCCACAGCCGCAGCAGAAATACAGAAATAACTGCCAGGTAGGAAAAATGAGACCCCCAACGTAATACAATTAATAAAACTAATGGCACTAACATACAGGGTGCGATCGCCACAATCACCCGACGTAAGGGAAACATCTTTTGCAGACAAGAGTATAAAAAAACCAGCCCAGCACTCATTGCGGCACTAGCAATATACATCCACGGCAGCAGATGAGTCCCATACTCATCCAAAAACAGCGCCACCGTACTGTCCTCTGCCCACCGCAGTCCTACACATACAGTTGTGTAAAAAAGAAACATTAGCTGAGTTCGTTCGCTCTCCTCTGGCCGGAGATTCACCCACTGTAGTAATCGTGTTAGAACACTTTTATTTGCAGCCAACCAGTAATTTTTCAGTTCCATGCAGTTTTAGTTTCTGGTAGTATCACCGTTTCAGGAGGCAGAATAGCTCAACCGTAAGGGGCAGGAGTCTTTGAATTTTGCTAGCGCAGCGTTAGCGAGTCCGCGAGCGTCATTTTGAATTGATTTCTACCCCCTCTCCTGGAAATAGCAAAAGTCCTGAGCGACTGAGTATTATGTTTCCCACTCAGCCTTCAGGACTATCGATTTGAGATAAATTTAAATTGTTTTAGCTCCCTTCATACTGCGTAGGTTTTTCCTAAAAAAGCACTCCTGGGTAGGTTAGGTTGAGGAACAAAACCCGATACGGTTCGGTTAAGGTTTTTTAATGAAAATTTTAAATCGCTAAAGACGCGATAAATCGCCGTCTCTACAATTAACTCGTTAACTCGTTCCCAGTCTCCGACTGGGAATGCTTGTCTTTGAGGCTCCGCCTCTCTTTACTGGCGGCAGAGCCGCTTTTGAGTTGCATTTCCAGCCGGAGGCTGGAAACGAGGTTTTAAAGGAGTTTCAGCTTAGGGAATTCCTCAATTAACTCTTGTGGGGTGGGCGACACAAGAGCCTTGTGGACTGGGCGCTCATGTTGCCCACCCCACAATATTGGATAATTTATTTCTTGGAGTTCCCCAAACAAAAAATGACAAAATCCCCTGGCTATACAGTCAGGGGATTTCCAAACTTGGTCTATTAAACAGTTAGAAAATTATTTTTTGGGCGAGATGAGCATCATCATGTTTCGCCCTTCTTTTTTTGGCGCTTGTTGAAGTTCACCAAAAGGCTCCAAATCAGTTGCCATTCGCTTGAGCAAATCTTCTGCTAGGTCGCTGTGTTGAATTTCTCGACCCCGGAACATCACAGTCGCTTTGACTTTATCGCCATCTTTCAAAAAGCGCTCTGCTTGTTTAACACGCACGTTGTAGTCGTGTTCTTCTATTTTGTAGCGCATCTTAACTTCTTTGACATCAGCGGTGTGTTGCTTTTTCCGGGCTTCCCGTGCCTTTTTCTCCTGCTCAAACTTGTATTTGCCATAGTCCATAATTCGACAAACCGGCGGGTCAGCTTTATCGCTGATTAGCACCAAATCTAGCTCTTTTTCTTCGGCTAGATGTATTGCTTCCTGTGGGGGCATAATTCCCAACTGGGCACCGTCAGTGTCAATGACCCGAATTTTTGGGAAGCGAATTCGTTCATTAATTTGGGGCAGATCGCGAGTTCTTTTCTTCTCAATCACAGACATTATGATTTGTAGGAGCTCTTAATGAAGGATTTAGTGTGGTCTAGATTCGTATGCCTCAGAGGCAAAATACAGAAGTAACTCAAGACTGAAAACGTAGTCTACAGTTCTAGGGTAACTAATCCGTAAAAGACTTGCCTCGTTGTATTTGTCATTCTACTCACTCTGAGATAATTTCTTTGCGATAGTTAATCTAAATTACACAACCTAGACTATGTTAAATATTATTACAATTATTTAGAAATATTTTTTGCGATGTCTACGACGGGCTACGCCTACGCAGTAACAATTAGCTGTGGGAGATTAACGTCTTTGTCGGGCAGTTTCAACTAATTGTGACATGGTGTAATTTTGTCAGGTGCGATCGCTTTATCCAATGCTTGGGTGATATGTGTCAAGTAGTGGGTACTGAGAAGAAATTTTTTTAAGATTTGGTTTGGATCTGAATCCCCAGTCCCCAATTCATTCATAATCGAGGTATTTTGTCAAGTAGCTAAACTCCTACTTCACTAGGCGACAGCCTGATGAACGGATCGGGTAAATTAAGATAAGTAAAGAAAACGCTTTGAACTAAATGGCAGCTCTAAGCTTACAAGAAATTTCTACTCAGTTAGAAAGTCCGAATTTACGCGATCGCATGGTAGCCCTTGCTAATCTGCGTAATGTTCCCCCTGAAGATGCAGTTCCTTTGATTAAAAAGGTACTCGATGACGAATCTTTGCAACTGCGATCGATGGCAATATTTGCCCTTGGAATCAAGCCGACACCAGAATGTTATTCAATTTTGGTAAAAATTCTCGAAAATGACCCAGATTATGGTATGCGTGCCGATGCTGCCGGTGCTTTAGGATATTTAGGTGATGCTAGAGCCTTTGAGGCGCTATCGCGGGCATTCTATGAAGATACTGATTGGCTAGTACGCTTCAGTGCGGCTGTTTCTCTAGGTAATATTAAAGACCCTCGTGCCCGTCAAATTCTTCTTCAGGCATTAGATAGTAAAGAAGTAGTGTTGCAGCAAGCTGCAATCTCTGCACTGGGAGAAATTAAAGACATCGAGTCTGTAGATAAGATCCTGCGTTTCGCCCAATCAGATGATTGGTTAGTCAGGCAGCGTTTGGCAGAAGCTTTGGGCAATCTTCCTACTTCCAAAAGTGTCTCAGCTTTAAAATACCTAGAAAAAGACAATCATTTCAACGTTGCTGAGGCAGCCAGAATTGGCCTCAAAAAGCTTGAGGAAATAGGCAATCAAGCTTAATATTAAAACCTCCTGCTACCTTTTAATAATAATTAAGTGGGAATTTTAGCATTTTGATGCAGGGTAATTTCATTCATGAATATTGAAGAGTTTTTTCAGTTAAGCGCTGGTAAATGGTTTTCTCATCGTACTAGTCAACATTTGGCTTTTAACCAATCGGAACATAGCAAGTCAGACATCATCATTGAGACGCTGGCATTAGATCATCCAGAAGCGATCAAACTGTGTCAAAAGTATAAAATTAATCCCAGTTCTGCTTCCTGTGCTACCAAAATTACCTGGAATGGCACAACGGAAAAGGATCAAGTAAAACATAGTGGTTCAACTGTGTTAGTTTCCGTACCTGATGCGGATAATCCCACCCAAGGTAAGTTACTGCGAGAAATAGTTGATGCCAATAAAACTCCAGTTGCCGGACGTTATAAAATTGACAGCGACGGTGCTTTGATTCTAAGTACAGAAGATGAAAATATATCGTCAGAGGAACGCTTGTGGTTTGCTAGCCCTAATTTACGAATGCGGGTAAATGTCCTCAAGAGTTTTGGTGGATTTAGTATCACTTCTTTCACTTCTGAAATTCGTATGGGTGGCTTTCCACCAGCCGAGAAGGCTTCGGAAACGGCTAATTCAGTATCTAGTTAGTTTGATGACAACATATTCCCTCCAGAAATGGGGGGAATTTACTAGAGATCGATCAGTATTCGGGAATTATGAATTACGAATTTAAACCAGCTTGAAAAATCTAGTTTGGGGTGAGATTCAATTCGGGGAAAGTTTGAGAAACAATGCTATCGCTTTCTCGAAATTTACTGATCTGATATTCCCCATCAACTAAATTACAGACAGAGATTGTCGGTTGTTTGGGATTACCGATAAAATTACGCCCACCCAAGGCTGCATAATCCACAATCCAATATTCTAGAATACCCATCTCTTCATAATCAGCATATTTTAAATAGTAATCGTCTCGCCAGTTAGTTGATACAACCTCAATTGCCAAAGGTATGGATGCACCCAAGCTAACGGTAGATTGTTTTTTCCATAATTTTTCGTTTTCTAGATTTGCACGGTTTAGCACCAACACATCTGGAAAGTAACCAGAATCTTTTTCAGGAGGTCTAACAATAGCTTGGTTGGGGATAACGTAAGGGAGGTTTAATCGGTCAATTGAAGCACTAAGTTTCATTGTCAAAAATCCTTTAACTTCCTCGTGTTCACCTACTGGTTGCGCCATCTCAACAATTTCTCCCTTATGTAGTTCGTAGCGTATTCGTCGATTTTCGGGTAGCCAATCGACAAATTCCTCAAAGGTTACTAGCTTGGGTATGGCTTGAGTCATAGATGATAGAGAATTAGTGATGATAGAAACATTATCTCTAATCTAGGAGACTGCGGACAGCTTTTCCACCACGGTTAACAGCCAGTTATTTTTAAACCACTTTTATGCCTGCTTGCTGTTGCAACCTTAAGTGAAAAGGGCACTCTATGTAAAGATAAGCAACGTTGATATCAAGCAGCCACTAAACAGATGATTCAACAAAAATCCTCTATATTCCCTTATCGGCTATGGCAAATTGGAGGCAGCGTTGTTTTGGCGATCGCCTACTATGGAATGGCTGAAATTTCGCGGCATGTTGCCTCTACACCTCAGAATGTGACTCCAGTTTGGCCGCCGGATGGAATTGCTGCCGGGGCTGTTCTGTTGTTTGGTAGCTGGATCGGGTACGGTGTTTTGCTTGGTTCATTTCTCGCCAACTTCTGGGCATTCCGAGATCCTACAAGTTTCTTATCTTTGGTGATTTCTACGCTGCCAGTTTTGGGAATTGCGATCGGCACAACTCTAGGGACTCTCTTGGGTAGTTTCCTGCTGCGGAAAACTACCAACCTTCACCATCCCTTAGAACGTGTTCCCGACGTATTCAAATTTTTGATCTTAACCGGTATGGTGGGGCCGACGATCAATGCAACTGTAGGAGTGGCTTGCTTGGCGTTAAGTAGTAAAGTTCCTTGGCCAGCTTATGGGACAGTCTGGTTAACCTGGTGGATTTCTAATGTTTCGGGAATTTTTATCGTCACCCCAATTTTGCTTAGTTGGGGGCAATTCATTCAAAAAAATCGATATCCAATCTGGCAATGGTTATCCTCAGAGGATTCTGAAAATCTCCCTCATCTTCAACAATCCCCAGCAAAATCAAGCCATTTAAGATTCTGGTTAATTGTAGAGTCACTTATCCTGATGGGGTTGGTCATTCTCATCACCAAAGTTGCTTTTGGTAAAGGATATCACCTGGAATATATGTTGATTCCGACGTTGATCTGGTCTGCCTTTCGACTGGGACAACCAGGGGCAACGCTGTTAACTTTTATTGTGGCAGCGATCGCAATCATCGCAACCGTCAATGGCAAAGGTGGTTTTGTAAGTGAGGATCTCAACCAATCTTTGATGCAGCTGCAATCGTTTATTGGCGTGATTACACTCACCATTCTCGTGCTGACAGCAACGATCGCAGAACGAACACAAGCAGAAACCAAGCTGCGTTTAGCTTTTGCCGAATTAGCTAGAACTAATGAAACTCTGGAAGTTCGAGTCCAGGAAAGAACTGAAGAATTGAATGAAAAAAATACGACTCTAAAGCAAGCCTTACAAACACTCAAACGGACTCAATTGCAGATGATTCAGAGTGAAAAAATGTCTGCATTGGGACAGATGGTGGCAGGAGTTGCCCATGAAATCAATAACCCGGTTAATTTCATTTATGGCAACTTGGCTCATCTTTCTGAGTATATTCAAGACTTATTTAGAGCATTACAACTTTACCAACAGCACTATCCCAATCTACCTCAAGTCCTGCACACAGAATTAGATCAACTCGAACTGGACTTTTTGCAAGAAGACCTGACCAACATTCTTGATTCTATGAAAATTGGTACTGAGCGGATCAGTACTATTGTGTTATCGCTGCGGAACTTCTCGCGCTTGGATGAAGCAGAAGTGAAAGCGGTAGATATTCATGAAGGGATTGATAGTACCTTGGTGATTTTGCAACATCGATTGCAAGAGACTAGCGATCGTCCGCAGATCCAGCTAATTAAAGAATATGGTCAGTTACCACTGATTGAATGTAATGCTAGCTCCCTTAATCAAGTGTTTATGAATCTTTTGAATAATGCTGTTGATGGATTAGAAGAATCTAATCAAGGGCGTTCGTTCCCAGATATTTTAGCCAACCCAAATACCATCTGGATTCAGACTCGTCAAATCGATACTAACCAAGTGAAGATTATAATTTCTGATAACGGCATAGGCATTCCTAAAGAGATTCGCTCTAAATTATTTGATCCTTTCTTCACCACTAAGCCCGTTGGTAAAGGTACTGGCTTGGGTTTGTTTATGAGCTATCAAATTGTTACCCAGAAGCATAGTGGTAATCTTTGGTGTGAATCCACAGTGGGGAAAGGTACAAAATTTGTGATTGAGATTCCGATAAAAGCTCAGAGGATTGCATAAAGGCATGTGTCACTTTTCGGCTGACAATCCTCAATTTGCGTGAATCTGAATATTGTTGGCTTCAAAGGCTTGCCGTACCCGTAGACGGAACTCTCGCCCAACGCTCCATTGTTCCATAGGTGCGGTTTTAATCCAGACGCGCACTGACATACCTGTATGAGATAGGTCATCAATCCCCAACACTTGGGGCGGTTCTAGCAGGCGATCGCGCCATTCTACTTCGCTATACAATTGTTTGCATACTTGCTTGAGAATCTCTAAAACCTGCTTGGGGTCGTTTTCATACGCCACTACAATGGAAAAGTCTACCCGCGACCAGAGACGGGTTAGATTGCTGACATTCATGATATTGCTATTGGGAATGGTAATTAGTTTACCTTCGTTATTACGTAGTTGAGTCACCCGTAGATTGAGATTTTCCACCAGTCCGCTTTTATCCCCAATCTCAATTACATCTCCCACAGCAAATTGATCCTCCATCAAAATCAAGCAGCCATTGACCAAATCTTTAATCAGACTTTGGGAACCAAGAGAAATGGCGATACCGATGACAGCGCCCCCTGCTAAAATTGAACTGGTGGGCATATTAAATGCGTTTAAAGAATGCAAGATACCCAAAGTAATGAAAATAAAAGTGATTAATCCTTTGAGTGCCCCGGAAACTGTTGCAGCTCGTAGCGCAATCCTTTGAGTTTCACTCAAAGGGAGATAGGAATGTGTTGTCCAGACATCAGTGAGGCGGTCAATTAAGGTTTTGCCAATCCGAATAACAAGACTGATGAAAAACCAAATAATCAGTAGCGCCAGGGGTCTGGCTAAAGCATCCTTCGACCATCTCATGAGGTAGGGGACGCTATACATGATGACCACAATCCCGATGTACCACATTAGAATAAATGCCCAAAACAGTAGCCATGTGAGCAGAGAATAGATCCCCAGTTGGCGCTTGAGGCTGAACTGTCGCCGGATCGTTTCTAGAAACTGCGATCGCTGATGGGCGATCGTGTCTGCATCTGTTTTCTTTTCGCTGGTTTCTATTGTGTGAATAGTTGTGGATGTTTCTCCCTCAGCTCGCTTGACCACACCCTGTTTCACCGCAGCTATCTGCTCTTGATGGCGAACTTCCAATGCCGTCTGTTTGCGAATTAGAGTTCGCCGCAGTAACCACAACACAACACTTCCCAATAGTAAGCCGATGCTAATTTGCATTGCCTGCACAATTCGTTGCCACAATATCTCATGCGAGAAGAGTCTATTAATGCGTTCTACTTCTGCTTGTAATATTTTTTGCCACTCCTGCGCCAATTCTTCCAGAGTTTTCCCGTGGTAGTCACCATCCGGCTCTGTTACTGTTACCAGCCTTAAAGGACGGGTCGTTTGATCGTCACTGAGCTGGAGGATTAAATCCTGATTCAAAATGGCAATAGAAACCAGAGGAGTTTGTTTAGCTTTGTTAGTTCGGTCGAGCGCTCGAATCAGCCGTTGCGTAATTTCTTCGGCACGTACCTCTACTGGAAGAGATCCGTCTGGCGGTTGGCTACGATTAAAAATAGTGGGAGAGACAATCTCAAACAATAAGTTTCTGTCTAAGGGTGAATGCACAGAGGCAATTTCATACATACCGAGGCGGGTAACACCACTAGGCGGCTGGCGCGGATCGTTGGAAGCTGCGGTAGGTAACGAAGGCAGTTGACTATGAGCGATCGCACTCCAACCAAGTACTATTGCGATCGTCATCACGCTGACTAGCACAAACCGAATTATTGAATGGAGGAAGCGATTAAACAGGAACATAATCTCTGGTAAAAAAGGGGAAAGGGGAAAGGGAAAAGGGGAAAGGGGAAAGGGAAAAGGGTACAGAATTTATAACTTTTCCCCACAAGGTATAAAGCCCCTGTTTTTAAATAGGTCAAACAAAAAAAGAAGATAATACCCGCCACGTAGTGCGTTCGCCCTTGGCGTCTTGTAGAGAGAAGGAAGCTGCGTCTTTATTTGAAACCCCTGCTTTTAAGTCACTGGTTCCCTTTTCCCTTTTCCCTTTTCCCTTTCCTCTTTTCCCCTTCTTGGTAAAGTGATTGAGCAACTCCGATCTTGAAGCCATGCTCACCTTGCTCTTGGAGTCATGCTCTACTGTATCAGGCACTCTCGATCGCCTCGGCATTTCGGCTGGATCTACTCTAATCAACCTAACTGTGTTGCACCGCGCACCCTCGCAATCTCCGCACGCGCGGCTTTGGCTGCCGGACTATCGAGACTGTCTGTAGATGCAATTGCTGCTGCAAGATCGATCGCCGCATCGAGTATGAACCCGGCGCGTTTTGCCGTGTCAGGCCCGGATGAGGACTTGATCTCTCTTAGGTAAGCTCGCCGATCTTTCGGTCGGTTGGAAATCGCAGCCAGTTCGGCTTCTGTCACGATTCCGTTTGCAACATCGTCAGCCAAGAGGACGCGGACAAACTTGCGCTGACGCTGTTCGGAGAACCGCCACGCAAACAAAATCGCAACCGTTCCAATGGCGATGCCAATGGGCCCGAAGCCGATAAACCCAATAATGGCATCCCAACAGCCATGAGCCAGACAAGCCAACAGAAAGAAACCTACCAAAACCCCGAGCCGATGGACGAACGAGCGATTTTTCGCTTCTAGGAAGTAGCCAAACCCCGTACCCGCAACCGCCGTGTAGAGCGAGTGACTCCAGAAACCGGTCGCTATGCGTACAATCAACACATGCAACGTACCAGCAACCTGCTGTGACCCAAAGCTGGCGTCGGGGGCGCCCACAATGTAAGACACGTCTTCAAAGACCTGAAAGCCGAGACCCACAAACGCACCAAGCAGAAACCCGTCGTAGGCGTTGCGGAAATGGTTGCGTGCTAGTAAAGCGAGCATGACGAGTCCGACGAATTTGGAGCTTTCCTCCACGATGGGTGCCGTGAGGGCCGGACTCCAATGGCTATAAAAGTCGAAGCTGGTCAGCTTCGCAAATAGCGATAGGATTGCACCATTGCCAGGGAGCGCCATGACCCACGGCGCTACTAGTCCGCCCCAGAGGAAGCCGAGGAGCGCAAGCTTGGCTGGCTCACGTTCATACCGATCTTTGTGCGTGAGAAACCAGATCCAAGGCAGGCAATAGAGTGCCTGAGACGAGAGGGCGATGAACAGAGCGCTGGGATAGATGGCGCTGCCGAACAAAAGTCCGCAGAAGACGTAAATGCCTTTCAGCACGAGCAACCAATACAGGTAGCACGCCGGGTTGTGCGGCTGAAAAAATCGGACGGAATTGCTCCAGCCTGAACGATCGATGGCAGCTTTGCGGATTGTGTCCTCACTCTTTGAAGTGCTAATCACGAATCGCCCTCCTTTGGTTTAAATGTGATGCTCTTAATCATGTCAGCGATCGGTTGCTCCAGTTGTGTGGAGGTAGCGGCCGGGCCCTTCACAATCACTTCGACTGCCTGACCCTTGCGATCGACGTATGCGAGCAGTAGACCAGTATAGTCGGAACCATTAATTCTCTTAGCTACTCCGGCAACCTTTTGCGGTGTTGTAAAGGGAACTGGTTTACCCTCGACAACAAATTCATTCTGGTCTTTCACGATCTGGTTGAGGAGTTCCTCGGCAGTTCCCTTCCAGACGCCGCTTTTGACGCTAAACGTGACGCCATCTTTGAAGACCACTGCGTTTGATGAACTCCCGGCAGGGAATGGGACTTTAGTTATCACCCAGCCTTGGGTTGGCGTAAAACTTACAGGACCGACATTATAAACTGTCCCTGCTAAAACCTCCTTGTTATGAACAGCCTCGTTGATGGCTGGCATGACTCCAGACCATAAAAACACCACAAGATAAACGCTCGCCGTCGGCCAAATGAGGCGACGATCGAGTCCAAGCAGTCGATATTCAACCGGTACAGGGGCTTCGTGTCTTAGGGGGGACATACAATTTTCCTTTTTGCGGTGCTAAACAGGCGTGAAGCTGATGAGGGTGATTTGTGTTTTACCATGTCTCAAAAGATGGTCGTTGGTAGCCCAATACTTCTCGGTTAAGGGGAAAAGGAAAGAAAAAACCTTTAACCCAAACCTGATTCCGAGTTAAAAATGCAAAACCCGAGAAGTATTGGTTGGTAGCCACCGAACTATATTAGGGAATTCCAAATAAAAAAATATCCCATTGCTTTTAGGGCAGAGGAGCAGAGAGCAGGGGGAGGAAAAGTCGTTGTGATTCCAAAAATTGGATAATTTATTTTTTGGAGTTTCCTTATATTGGGCAGAAAATTTCTGCCTAAGATCCCGCGTATAATACGCTGTTGGAGGTGTTTGGACTGTTGCACTTCCAGCGATCGAGAAAACTGTTAGGAGCGATACGTTTATCGCATCGCTCTTAACAGTTTTCAAGCTTTTGTTTAGTATTGAAAAGCAACCATCACAAGATACCGACTGAAAGTTCAAAAGGAACCGTTCGATTTCTATCCTTATTGCCACCCTTTAGATACACACGAACTGTATAGTTGCCACTCTCTGACAAACGAATGTTTCCATCGTTGCCCGATATTGAGCTGTTATAAATTGCCCGATCTGTGCTGTCTGGTGAAAGAATGTTGAAGTATGCTGCTCCTTTGGTAATCAACGAAACCGATATCGTCTGTCCTGCCCGCGCATTCAGAATGTAGTCATGGTATTGGTTGCCCGCGATCGAAGACTGTATATAAGTGTTGTCTTTGCCAGTGGAAAACCGTACAGTCGTATGAGCCTGAGCTAACGACGGTGCAGTGAAGCTAAATGTGAGCGATGTGGTGATGACTGAGGCGGCTAAAACACTACGAATAAGAGTCAAGGCAGAGTTTTTCATGTGATAGTTTCTCCTCATTGCTTATTGTTCTAATTAATTAGCAACCCGTTCAGCTTAATTAAATTACCCCAAGCAAAAGTATTAATCTTCAAATTTGAAGATTGGTACTATGTTGTTGATGGTATTCAAATCTATCTAAATGTATCTTGATTGTTGTTTTATCGTTTTGCCTTTAATATTTCTTCAGACTTACCTCAATTTTTCGCCTATTAGCTAGTGTCGAAGGGAGCAATGCGATCGCGTCTGCACCAACATTAAGTCTTCACTGCTAAACAAGAAGGTCTTGATGCCACCGATAGAGCGAGTTTGCAACCTGCGAAGACATGGGTTTCGTCAAGACAAAGACGAAACCCAACAATACAGCAGACTAGAAACGAGTTCTGCCACTGCTCCAGTCACCGGAATCGCAAGTACCACGGAAATTCTCAATCCCATTAATGGCAATCCGTCCACTGCGTCGATCGATCTCAACACGCGGATGATTTAGCCCATTTACTTCGTATTTTCCCGTGATTTGCTCAGGTGTGACACGAAGATCCTTGAGGTTCCACCATCCATCAGTACCGCCTGAATTAATTGGTGGGATGAGCTTTCCGGCCAGATGAATTTTTCCCTGCCTATTACGAATCTCGACTTGAACCTCAGAATCAAACTCGTCTGTCGAAGACTCTATACGATTTTGCAGTTCATAGCGATGACGACTTGAGTTCCATTCATAGCTGTTGCGGCTTTCAATACCTGGCTTGCGACCTTCACCGTAGCAGATTAAGGTCAGTCTTTGCCGCATTGAGTTGCCACTGTTGCGCTCAGGTGCGCCTTGCTCCCGGAGATAGGTATCGATCGCAGCTTGAGCTTTACCAATTTCTTTTGAACTACAGGAACGACCATTTTGAAGTAGCTCCCCTCGAGGGCTAAAAAGGACTGTGCAACCGCTTCCTCGTGTCATCCCCGTCACACTTAAATTACCATTGTCTACAGTATCGATTATCGCTTGAGCATTTACAGAACTTGCGACTGTAAGCGTGAGTAAACCCAGCGCGATCGGCGTTAAAGCTCGCAATGTTTTCATTGTTATGTTGATTGTTGTTTTGAATATATATAAATTGATTGGATCGCTCTATCACCAGGAGGTTGAATGGTAGAGTCAGTAGACCGAAAAGTTTTGCCAACGCCAAAAAATAATACCATATGATACCGTTTTTGTATAATTAAGTGATTATTTTTACTTACAGAACGTTGTCCAGCAAAAGATTTTAACCGTTCTGGTAAGCCCGCATTTCTCAAAAGTTTCAGGCGTTTGATGGAGCAGAGGGGCAGAGGGGAAAAACTTACTGCAACTGTTCCTCTGCACAAGCGATCGCACTCCAACCAAGTACCATTGCGATCGTCATCACACTGACTAGCACAAACCGAATTATTGAATGGAAGAAGCGATTAAACAGGAACATAATCTCTGATAAAAAAGGGAAAAGGGAAAAGGGAACCAGTGACTTAAAAGCAGGGGTTTCAAATAAAGACGCGGCTTCCTTCTCTCTACAAGACGCCAAGGGCGAACGCACTACGTGGCGGGTATTATCTTCTTTTTTTGTTCGACCTATTTAAAAACAGGGGCTTTATACCTTGTGGGGAAAAGTTATAAATTCTGTACCCTTTCCCCTTTCCCCTTCTTGGTAAAGTGATTGAATAACTAAGTCTTAGTGTCGGTCATCGTCCTACTTTAATTCTCTATCATCAATTAATTTCAGTAGAACGAAAATTTTTGAAAGCTCTACATCCAGAACAGAGGTGCTTGAAAGGTAGATTAGAAGCTGATTTAGGCAATGGTGTTTCCAAGGAAAAATTAAGGACTGATCAGGCTTCTGAAAAAATTTTCGATCCACTGATTAAGAAGGTTTACAAATGTTAACTAGCAAATACACATTTAGGGGATGATATAAAACGTTATCTTCGTTGTCATAACTCAGGAGTTTTATGGCGATCAAATCTTCAAATTCTTTTTTAGCGGTAGCACTGGCGATCGCTTCTTTGAGTTTTCCCGCATCCGTCAAAGCCGATACTGTGAATGCCCGTTGTGATGTATTCCCAAAAGGAGAAGACCGCGCCACATCTTCTGGGCCGTGTACCTTTTCCCAACGGCAGGGTACGGTTAGCATTCAACTGGAAAATGGTAATAGCTATGACCTGCTCCCTTCGGGTAATCGACCCGGCAATTATCGCGATCAAAATGGTAATGCTGCCTATCGACAAGCTGGACTTGGCGATCGAGGACAGATTTATCGTCTGGCCAATGAGTCGATTTTTGTCTATTGGGATACATCTGCCAATCGACAAAACTCAGGTAACAGAAATGGTAGGGTTGCTGCTAGGCGTCAGCCGGAAGCAGGTACTACCGTCCCTCGGTTGCGCGATCTAGTTGGGGCAAGGGCTGGACAGGCAGAAAACGCAGTGAAAGAACGGGGCTATCGATGGGTCAAGAGTGATAATTCAGGCTACGGCTACTGGCTAGAAGGTAAAACCAACTACTGTGTAACAATTCAAACAGACCAAGGACGCTATCAATCGATCGTTTACACAGGAGGTTCAGGAGATTGTCAGAAGTAGTTGCTATCTGGAAACACAATCGAATTTAGAGGGCATTGAAAGGATGTTTTAAAAGTTAGCCGAGAAAGCTGAAACCCGCATTCCTTGATTCAGGCACAATGTATGAGAATTCCCTTGGACAATGCTTATTCACGAAACAATCAGAGTTTCATACATTGTGCCTTAAGGAGTGGATGTTACGTATCGGCTCAATCAACTAGGGTAGCAGAGAAAAATAAAAAGGTTTGCAAGATATATGCAGCGTTATTAAATATGACACATAACGCAAAAGCTTCTTATCTCTAACTGACAGTAGCACTTCGCGATCGCCTTACCAATTCTGATTCGTTATTTTTCTGAATAATCACGATACATTTTTAACATGAAATTTTTTTGTGAATATCGGTTAAAGGGGAAAGGGGGAAAGTTGTAAATACATCCTTTACCCCTTCTCCTTTAACCAATTCCCAGACCATAAGAAAAGTGAAGAGTGCTTATGCGAACTGTATTGACGTAAAAAGGATTGGGGATTGGGTTTTCACTACCAAGTGGTGGCGACGAATTGCATTTATGATATACCCAAGGTAGATGTAATAGTATCTAATATGTGCTATCTACTCAATACTGCCAAGTGTAGGATTGAAAATTAGTATTTTTCTACATAAAATAAAAAATCTAAAATTAAAATTTGGTAACACTGATGGTTAGGAGTGTTAGAGTTTCAAGAAATTCACCGGAACTTTTCAGCGGGTATTCATGCTGAAGAAACTACAGAAAAAGCAAATTTCGATAATCGCGGGTGCAGCACTGTTTGCCTTTTTAGCTGGGGCAATGGTATCAGCACCGGAGATCGGCAAATCTCTAGGGAAATGGCTCAAACTGAGTCAGAATAAAACGGAGCAAACATCAGAGGCGAGTAAGGCTCAATCAGCCGTCTTTCCACTGATATCACAATCGCTGCCAGAACGGGCGGCAAAACTAGCAGCGATCGCCCAAGAATCGCAATCGCCAGACCGAAATCGCGCTCGTTATCTTTTGGCGAGTGATTACATTGAAAGAACCCAAGGGAAAAAAGCCTTAGTTTTACTCCAAGGACTAGAAAAAGACTATCCCATCCTCGCGCCCTATATTTTGCTCAAACTTGCCCAGGCAGAAGATATGCTGGGTGAGGATGGCAAAGCCTCGGATCTCAGGCAAAAGGTGCTGAAACAGTATCCCAAAGAAGCGGCCAGCGTGAAAGCGCTATATCTAATTGCTCAACCGAAGCAACAAGAAACCGCGATCGCTCAATTTCCTAGCAATCCTCTAACTTGGGAAATTATTCGCAAACGCTTGCAAGAAAATCCCAATCAGCCCAATTTACAATTGATTTTGGCTACTTATGCTTATGACCAACCAGGCATAGTAGGCGTTTTAGATCAGTTAGTCAAACAGCCTACCCTGAAACCCGAAAATTGGGAACTAATTGGTACAAGCTATTGGGAAAATAGTCAATTTCTGAAAGCGGCCAATGCTTATGCCAAAGCACCCAAAACATCGCGTAACCTCTACCGTACCGCACGAGGGTTACAGGTGGGAGGCAAAGATAAAGAAATAGCGATCGCCACCTACAAACAATTGGTGCAACAATTTCCAAATACTGAGGAAACTGGGAATGCTCTACTACGGTTAGCAGAAACCGCAAAAATCCCTAAAGACGGCTTACCCTATCTCGATCAGGTAATTAGTAAATTTCCAAAACTTGCTGGTACTGCACTGGCACAAAAAGCTAAAACTCTCCAAACTCTCAAGGATCAAAAGTCAGCTAGCGCCGCATGGCAAATACTCATAGCTAAATACGGTAATTCTGATGAAGCCGCAGAATATCGCTGGAAAATAGCCCAAGATAAAGCCAATGTTAAAGATTACGTCGGTGCTTGGCAATGGGCAGAACCAATTGTTACCAACAACCCCAACAGTATTTTGGCTCCGAGAGCAGGCTTTTGGGTAGGTAAATGGACGGCTTTACTAGGCAAGCAGCAGGATTCTAAAACTGCTTATGAATATGTGATTAGCCAGTTTCCTTATTCTTACTATGCTTGGCGAGCCGCAACCATGCTAGGGCTAAATGTCGGCAACTTTGATAATGTGCGCGCCATGAACCCAGAAGTAATTGCACCCCAACGTCCAGTACCGCCTGCTGGTTCTGAGACTTTCAAAGAATTATATCTGCTGGGTCAAGACCGCGATGCCTGGTTACAATGGCAAACAGAATTTCAGAACAAACTTCAGCCAACGGTAGCAGAGCAGTTTACTGAAGGGTTGATGCGGCAGGCTAAGGGAGAAAATCTCATCGGAATTGACAAAATTTCTAAATTGGAAGACCGCGAAATCCCCGCAGAACTGGCCCAATATCAAACTCTGAGCAAACAAATCACCTACTGGCAAGCCCGTTATCCATTTCCCTATCTTCGGGAGATTGAAAAGTGGTCTACTGAGCGTAAACTCAATCCGCTGTTAGTCACTGCCTTAATCCGTCAGGAATCACGGTTTGAGCCAAAAATCAAATCCAGTGCTAACGCCACTGGTTTAATGCAGCTGTTACCAAGCACCGCTCAATGGATTGCCCCACAAATCAAGGTGGATTTCAAAACCATAAACCTAGAAAATCCCAACGATAACATCATGCTAGGTACATGGTATTTGGATCATACTCATCAGCAATATAACAATAACTCTCTGTTGGCGATCGCTAGTTACAATGCTGGCCCTGGCAATGTCTCCAAATGGCTGCAAACTCTAACTACACAAGATCCAGACGAGTTTGTTGAAGAAATTCCCTTTGATGAAACCAAAAATTATGTGCGGCAAGTATTTGGCAACTACTGGAATTATCTCAGGCTTTACAACCCAGAGATATCTGGCATCGTCGCCAAATACTCGACTACACACCCAAAACTACCAGCGCGATAATCTGAGAAAGTTATGAGTTGTGAATGTTGAGTTATAGCTGTTCTCACTCAAATGCGGTACGAAATTATATCGCAAGATGTAGGGGTAATTCATGTAGACGCACTCGCGTTCACGTCTCCAAGAGTTGCGGCTTCCCCCAGGGTACATTGGTGTCAACTTAACGTGAAACCAAATCTAGAACTAGCTTTTAGATTGCCTCGTTCCCAGTCTCCGACTGGGAATGCTTGTCGTTGAGGCTCCGCCTCTCGAACTGGCGACAGAGCCGCTTTTGAGTTGCATTTCCAGCCTCCGGCTGGAAACGAGATTTGAAAAGGGTTTCAGCTTAAGTTGACACCTATGGTAGGATGCCAACCCCACAATGTTGGATAATTTATTTCTTGGAGTTACCTAAGTGTTAATATATCTTAATATATACTTAAGTGTTACTTTTTTTGCACCCCCCTTAATTTTCGTGCCCAATGGAGTTAACTTCAAAAGAATTTAAGTCAGAACTGATATTAGAAATCCAAGCCTGCCTGCAATTGGCAGTACCTTTAGTAATTACTCAAATATTAGAAGCGGGCATTCCTTTATTAGATGGGGTGATGATGGGCTTACTTAACAGCCAAGCTTTAGCTGCGGGTGCTTTAGGTGCTGTTACCTTTTCGACTCTAGCTTCTATTTGTCGTTCTATTCTTTCCGCTGCGGGTGTGAGTGTTGCAAATGCTTTTGGTGCAGGAAAAATAGAGCAAGTTAGCCGTGCTACCGGTCAAGGAATTTGGTTAGCAGTGACGATGTGCTTACCTGTGATGTTTATTATTTGGCACTTTGACTATATCCTACTGGTGACTGGTCAAGAAGAAAGCAATGTATTATTGGCTCAAACCTATTTACGGTCTATTGTTTGGGGTTTTCCTGCTGCACTTGGTTTTTGTATTTTAAAAGAAGTTAGCTCTGCCCTCAATCGCCCCCAATTCTTAATAGTAATTACGGTAGCTGGACTATTATTGAATGGGGCTGCCAATTACATCTTAATGTTCGGTAAATTTGGTTTCCCAGCCCTTGGGTTAGCTGGTATTGGTTGGGCAAGCGTACTCATTTTTTGGCTGAATTTTATCGCTGCCGCCAGTTGGATTTGCTTGGATAACTACTTTAAAGATTACCAACTTGATTCCGCTCTGCATCACTTTGATAAAGATATGTTTTTAGATATCTTCCAAACTGGATGGTTTTTGGGATTACAGTATGGAGCAGAAATTGGAGTATTCACTGCCACTGCTTTAATGATGGGGTGGTTTGGGACAGAGACTTTAGCAGCCCATGAAATTACTGTCGAAACAGAAAGTTTTGTCGAAACAATATCTATAGGTATTTCCTATGCCGTCACGATGAGAGTAGGACAGTTGAGGGGACAAAATGACCTTAAGGGTGCAAGCAGAGCGGGATTTGTCTGCATTGCCCTTGCTACTCCCTGCGTGAGTATTGTGGCACTAATTTTTTTGCTATTTCCTAACTATATTGTGGCAATGTATTTGGATACCAGTAATTTAGATAATATCGAAATAATTAAAACGGCAATTTATTTTCTAGGCGTAGCAGCAATAGTCCAGATATTTTATTCTATTCAGACTATTGCTGCTGCTGCTTTGATCGGCTTGAAAGATACCCGAATACCAACCTTAATCACTATGTTTGCTTACTGGGGAGTAGGTCTAGGTGGGGGCTATCTAATGGCATTTACTTTTGGTTGGGGCCCGATAGGTTTATGGTTGGGTTTAATGCTAGGGCTACTCATGGGTGCGGTGTTTTTGATTGGGCGTTTTTATCTTTTGACTTCCGAGATTGAGTCTGTTGAACAAACCTAAAAACGGCGTTGCTGATTACGGTATGAAAAATAATTTTGCGTTATTTAAAAATCCTTGTAGAGAAGTTACATTGCAACGTCTCTACATCCAAATTCATACCTCGATTCAGCAACACCCTAAAAACTTCAACCTTTGTACCTTTGCCATGCAGAATCGACTATTTCAGCAATGATTTCTGTGTATGTCACACCACCTAAACGTCCCATAATTACTAGGTCTGAGCGGATATGGTGTAGTCCTGGCAGTGGGTTAACCTCCATAAAGTGCAATACACCGTTAGCATCGCACCGCAGATCCACACGGGCAGCGTCTCGGCAACCAAGGGTATGGTAAGCATCGAGCGCTAGCTGCCTCGCCTGTGCTGCCAGTGGTTCGGGATCTATGAGCAAACGATAAGATACCCGTTCTAGATACTCATCCTTGTTAAGGGTGGTATAAGCAAAAGCTTCAGCTTGTCCTGTAAAAATTACTTCCATCACACCTACTACTCGTGAGTTGCTGCCGTTGCCAACAATACCCACTGTTACTTCTCGACCTGGAAGAAAGGTTTCTATGAGTAGTGGTTGCTGAAAAAGTTCACGTAACAATTCATAAGTATTTACTAGTTCCTCGCGTTCTTTGACAAGAGAACGCCCAGTTATCCCTTTAGAACTGCCCTCCGCCAAAGGTTTGAGGAAAAGTGGCATTGATAGCGATACGGCTGCTGCTTCTGCGGTAGTACTCACCACTTCAAAGGGGGCTGTTGGCAAACCGCGATCGCGCACTACTCTTTTAGCAAGCGCCTTATCTAGCGTTAGGGCGCAGGTGAGTGGATCGGAAAAGGTGTAAGGTTGAGCAAATAACTCGCAGACTGCCGGGACTTGGGCTTCGCGGGAGCGACCCTTTAAACCCTCAGCAATATTGAAAACCAGATCCCAGTGATCGCCTTTAGCCAATCGTCCAGCAAGTTCTCTACCATTGCCCACACGTTCAACCTGATGACCTAACTTAAATAGGGCATTTTCCAGCCCGATAATAGTTTCTTCATCGTCGAACTCCATCACCTCAGATGCACTAAAACCAGCCTTCAGGTAGTCTACCTTCAGGTCATAACACAGACCAATGAATAACCCCATAGCCCGATAATTCTCAATGAAAAAGCTTTTTCTGTTAGCTTGAATTTACAAATCAGGTTCTTAATTAAAATAATTTCAATTACTAATTCTTCAATTGAGTTGAAGATAGCTCATCAACAACATCAAACCATATAGGAGATTTATCGTCAGGAGAACCGTTGTAGTTGGCAGTAATTTCTTCTCCTGCTTCGATATCTCGGTAGGCAATATACTCCACTTCTCGTTCAGCGAAGTTTTTCACATAATACGTATTGGGATAGTAAGAATGGTTAAACAAGGACACTAAACCGAAGGCGATCGCTGCTGCTTTATCTTCCCAATCATAGTAATAGTTACCCAAGACTGTTTGATCGAGCAATTTAACCTCTTGTGCAGGTATAACCACAACTGGCGCTCTTTCAATGATTTCTCCCTTTAAAAAGTGCTTCTGTGCGAAGACACCTCGACCTTTGATGTTTGTATTACCAACAATTAACATTCCAACTAATCTCCTGCAATTATTTAGTTTTTTAGTTTGCCATAATCTAAAAGAATCATTCCAATTGTCCCTTTTAGATCATGGCGATCAACTCATATACAAATATATAGTGTTATCCTTGCTCTACTGGATCTATATATGTGTACTTCTTACCTGCCCAATTTTGCACTGTAGCTGTGCCTTTCTCATAAGCAAGTAGAGTTTCGGCTTGAATGGGGACTTTGCCACCACCACCAGGGGCATCAATTACATAGGTTGGTACAGCGTACCCAGTAGTATGACCGCGCAATTTAGAAATTAAATCCAGTCCAGTTTGAACACTTGTTCGCAGATGTGCAGTGCCAACTACTGGGTCGCATTGGTAAAGATAATAGGGACGCACACGCAGCTTGAGAAGACCGTGAAATAGATTTTTGAGGGTTTTTTCAGAATCATTCACACCTTTTAACAGCACGGTTTGACTGCCTAGAGGAATGCCGCCATCAGCGAGGCGATCGCAAGCTTGTGCCACTTCTGGGGTAAGTTCCCGCACATGACAAAAGTGCAAAGACAGCCACACACGATGTTTCCGAAGCAAGGCAACCAATTCTGGTGTAATTCGCTGCGGCAAAAAACTCGGCACACGAGAACCAATTCTGATAAATTCAATGTGCTTAATAGCACGTAACCGCCCAAGCAAATTGTCTAAAGGTTCATCAGACATCAACAAAGGATCGCCACCGGAAATTAGCACATCACGAATTTCGGTGTGTTCTTCTAGGTAAGTGGCGATCGCATCTAAGCGCCGCGTTACTGGGTACATCTCACCTTGGCTTACCAAACGAGAGCGGGTGCAGTAACGGCAATAAGCAGCGCATGTATCTAAGGCAAGGAGCAACACGCGATCGGGGTAACGGTGTACAAGTCCTGGCACTGGGGTGTCGTTGTCTTCACCGCATGGATCTACCATATCTGCTGTACTGACGATTAGTTCTTCTTGCCGTGGTATCACTTGTAACCGTAGTGGGCAAAAGGGATCTTCTGGATCGAGTAGTGATGCAAAGTATGGTGTTACGGCGACAGCAAACTTTTCTGGTGCGATTAAAAGTCCCTGTTCTTCGGTAGCACTCAGCCTTAGTAACCGCTGAAAGTGTTCCAGCTTAGTCAACCGATGCCGCATTTGCCAGCGCCAATCGTTCCAGCGTTCCTGGTTGTAAGTCTCTCCCAAAATCTGACAAATTTCTGCACACCGAACATCGCTCACTAGAGGATCTAGAGTAGTCTTTTTGATCATGATTAGAACTAAAGCTGAGAATAATAAACCAATCACAGCCTAGTTTGTTTAGCTACATTAGTCGATAGAAGAGAAAAATATTGACAAATGTTACCCTAATCTAAATCAATAGAGAAAAAGCCCTTGAGGAGAATTCAGAATGAATTCTGACTCCTGACTCCTGAATTCCGTTTCGATAAATAATTTACAGGAAATTATGATTGACAACCAACCTCATCTCACTTATTGCGATGTTTGGCGGCATGGCGTTCATAATCTTCAAATCTCAGCTTTGCAATTGTGCTTCTTGAAAAGGCTCATCATAATGCTCTGATCTTCATCAGCTTCATCAACTTGCTCGGTTTATCTTCGCTTTAAACTGAGCGTAAAACTCTTTGGGAGCCTCATCGAAATACTTAAATAGAGCAGGGCAGAGCCATCCTTCCCGATCTAAATCTGCACTATAATACCAGTTACCTCGATATTCTTCACGGTGCCAGTCAAACTTGAGTTGATAGCCAGGAAAGGGAAATGCAGAAAATACCAAACTGAACCCTGATTCTGCATCTGGAATGTGTGCCACCATTCTTTCAATAATTTCATCCGCCCCTGCCACAAAAGGCTCCCGAACTAGACTTACATTTTCATCGTCAAACACCCACATCTCACCGAATTTATAGGGATGAATAACCATGATTGAGTTCATAAAGTTTACTTGCAGTTAATACCGTTTCACCTTAATAATCATACAAATACGTTGGTAGAGGTACAGCAATTGGTATAATTCCCAAATTTACAGGCTTTGTGTAACTAGGGAATAAGAATTAAATAACATACAATTTATGTCCCTGGTTTACCTCACCTTCAATCCCTCTCTTTATAAAGGCTACGGTGTACACAAAAGTCTGAAATAGCTGAAAAACCCAAGGTTTTACCCCACCCTAACGCTGCCCTTATATAAGTCTATTAAAAGAACACGATTTTTCTTTTTTTGAGCAAGGTGGTAGCCCAAGTTCATAGTTAAACTTGTCTTTCCTACTCCTCCTGATTGGTTAAATAGCGCAATAATACAGGTTTTGCTCACAAGTGATAAATTATAGTTGTAATTAAAAATGCTTCTAATACTGGCAAATTGTAGCGCTAGAGCAGGGGTAATACAACTGGGCGAGGTGAGAAATTTGGAGCGTGATGCCTGCGGCGGGCTATTCGGCGTCGCTTATCACTGGCTGCTGATTTGCTTTTTGGATCAGGTTTTGAGCTACTTTGATGATGTCTGCGGCAACAAGCTATGCATATTTTGCCAGAAGAGCGCCCTCTTTCTTCATACTTTTTTTGGCGACGGTATTGATAAAATCTGGGTTTTCCAATATGATTATTACGTTTTACGTTCTAACTAACAATATCATGGTCATAATATCACGCTATGAACTTGACTAAATGTCAAGTTGTGTAAGCTGATAATTCATAGATATCTAGTCATTAATGCAATAAAAAGAAAGTTCAAGTCCTTAAAACTATGAGATTTAAAATAAAAACATTTAGTGAGTCAGAGGGGAAAGCATGGCTTAACCATAAATTGATTTTAGATATCTTTGTTATGAATTACACAATTTTAGGTTTGTTTTTCGGCTTGTATTTAATATTATTAGATCAGTTCTGGTTAAACTTATTAGGTACAATACTCATCACTCATACAAGTATTTGGGCTGCATTACTAACCCATGAATTCATACATGACACAATATTTCAAAAACATAAAGTCAATTATGGCTTTGGTGTTTTAATGACAATAATTAGTGGAGCTTGCTATGTTCGCTATACGCTTCTGAAATATCAGCATCTTGAACATCACCGTCACAAAGTAGGATATGATGGTTTCTCTATTACTAATTGGGTCTTAAGTCTGCCATACATTGTACGACTAATAATTATAACACTAGAATTTTTTTATATTCCTATTTTGAGTTTTGTTTCAAGATGGAGAAGTTTATTTTTACCGATGATTCGTTCACAATATAAAAATATGCGTTGGCGAATTATCGTTGTTTTTATTCTGCGCTCAATGTTTTTTGCCACTTTATACTTCATTCATTCTTGGAGCATATTATATATTTTTTTAGCACATATACTCATGCTCAATATTTTAAGAGTATATGATTGTTATCACCATACATTTGCCATCATCCCTTTAGGAAGTTCAACAATAAAGCTAAATAAAGATTATGAACAAAAGAATACTTACTCTTCATTAATTAGCCGTAAATACTACTGGCTTAATTGGATATTTCTTAACTATGGATATCATAATGCCCACCACTATAAACCTCAAGCTCACTGGTATGAGCTACCGAAAATTAATGCAAATCTTTATTCTGATACAGTAACACATTGCATATTTTTTCGTGATTTAATCCTTTGGTATCACCGAAATAGAATTAAAAGAATTTATAATGGCTTAGGTATGCCAATCGTTGAACAAGGTAAACTAAAAATAGATAATTTTTGGGGAATAATTATGAATATATCATTCATTGTTTATGATATACAATGAAATCATAATTTTAATTAATTTAATCTCTCTTTAATATATATATCAGAAGAAAATGGAAGAAATTTTCATATTAAGAAGCGCAGAAACAAATGAAGACAACCCAGGATTTTTCTTTAAGCAATTGTCAAAAACCCCGGGAATAAAAAGCCAAATTTCTATGTTTATAGCTACTATTCAACCTGGAGAGCATGTTCCCCCGCACTTTCATCCAGATGGCTCGGAAGCAATGATTTATAATCTTAGTGGCTCAGTGGAAGTTAAATATGGGCAGGATTTAAAAAAATCCGTTATTGTTAACACCGGAGATTTTATATATATTCCAGGTAATGTATTGCATCAAGTCATTAATTTGAGTGCAACTGAGCCAGTAAAATCAATTATTGCTTGTAATTTTGATGTGATTCAAGAGATCGATTATTGCTTATAACTCCCAATAAATTCTCAATAATTCGTGACTTTCACAGATTGGAAGTCAAAAATATTTGTAACGCTAATTTTTTTAACTGCCAAGGCATCACCTTTTTTGTATTGCTCTAATGCCTGATGTTGCCATTCATCAGTTGGCTCTCCCGATTTTTCTAAGAACAGATTAATTACCGCTTCTAGTGTGAGTTCTGTTGATACTGCTGCTTGCACCATTGTTTTATTACTCCTTAAAACCAGACTTTTTTGGTTCTACCGTAGATACACTCGGTTGGATTAAGTTGAGGTGTGTATGGGGGAATAGAGTACATAATGATGTCTTTTGGGACAGCCAGATGACGAGTTGTGTGCCAACCGGCTTGGTCTACAAGTAAAATAATTAGCTTGTCACCTTGAGGATTAACTTGAGCCGCAAATGCCTCAAGTGCAATTTGCATCACAGTTGTATTCACCCTAGGTAAAATGAACAAACAGCTATTACCAGTTTGAGGATGAACAAAACCGTAGGTATATTAAGCACTTGTAGCGCGGATAATGATGAGCAGTTGGACGTTGACCAATGAGCGCCCAGGTTCGACGCACCACTGGTTTAAGCCCTAAACGCGCCTCGTCCTGTGCCCAAACTTCTACATGCTTATGAGGGCATAACCAACGCATTAATTGGACGAAAAACTTCAGTTGAGCTTTAAAAAACGCCCTTTGCTCTGAGGTAGCGCTGCGCTCATGTAAAGGTCTCGGCGCTTGTAAACTAAAACCTAAGCGTTTGAGATAGTGCCATTCGGTTGCCCGATGTATATGGATGCCAAACTGTTGTTCAATCAATTCCCCAACTTTTGGTTCACTCCACAAACCACCATCTTCTGGAGGTAGCTTTAATTTTTCAAAAAGTTCTTGAAGTTGTTCTGTTTTTAAGGCTTTATGTTTTCCTCCTGGGCTTTTTTTATGCCCGTCTACAATACCCTCTGGTTCATTAGCATTGTAACGTCGAGCAATTTTACGTACCCAATCAGCACTTAAGCCTGTAATCAGAGCTACTTGCTCAACTTTCATCGGATTACTAGGTCGGCTCAATAGCCGAATTACCAGCCATCGGGTGCGTTCTTTAACATCTCGACAACGACGGTAGCGTTGGGTTAACTCTGCATAATCCACGTGAGGAGTGATCTCAATCCGAGTCCGAGACATCATTGCACACTGATTTTACTTCCCGTAAATAATACTATCTATCGCAACTTCGTATTATAAAGCTACGGTGTACACACAAGTCAAAAAAAGCTTGATTTTCCATTGTTTTCTTGTTGCTCTCGAACATAAGCTCTGCATGGGAATGCCTGATTTAGAGGCTCTGCCTCCAGTCAGACATTGAGTCCGAGACTCAATGAATGCATTCCCAGTCTGAGACTGGGAACGAGAAAAGTACTATCAAACAAGGTTTTTAGGACTTGTGTGTACACCGTAGTCTTTATAAAGAGAGGGAAGCTAGCAAAAAAATTGTAGATTGGGTGGAGGCTTTGCGTAACCAACCTAAATAGATTGACTTTTATTTCATATATCTTTACGTTTTTACCATATTCTGGTAGAGCAATAGTGTAAATACGTTCTTATGATGTTGCTAATTAATAAGTCAATAGGGACAATCTCGTAAAAACAAATATCTTGGGTGCTTATTACATTGTTTGAAGTTATGTAGCCTTTTGATTACGGCCTATCAACCACTGCGGTAGACTATGCGTTGATTATGATTCTTTCGCAGAGAAGAACACTCGAAAGGAGCCGTTTATTCAATGTCTCATTCCGTAAAAATCTACGATACCTGCATTGGCTGCACCCAATGCGTCCGCGCTTGCCCTACTGATGTACTTGAGATGGTTCCTTGGGATGGCTGTAAAGCTGCTCAAATTGCCTCTTCACCCCGTACAGAAGACTGCGTGGGCTGTAAGCGTTGCGAAACCGCTTGTCCCACCGACTTTTTGAGCATCCGGGTTTACCTGGGCGCTGAAACAACTCGCAGTATGGGTCTAGCTTACTAAAAAGCTGAGTGCTGATCGGAGTGCTGAGTGCTGAGATAAAAAGAAGTAAATCACAAATACAATTTTTTGATTCTTCACTCGGAACTCAGCACTCTTCATGAAATCGTAATTTTAGATTGGGGATATAATCTCTGGGTATCTAAACCCTAGAAGCCGCATTTTTACCGTCAGGTCAAAAGCTAACGGTTAATCCGTTGTAAAACCCTAAAATCAATAACAATACCTAGTGGTAGAGGGAGTAAATTACTCCCTTTTTTCTTTGCAAAACGCCGAATTTGTGCTAAACACTATACTGGATTTAATCATCCTGAAAAAAAGTGGTGTGAACAATGTGCGGAATTGTTGGATATATAGGCACTCAAGCGGCGACAGACATTTTACTGGCTGGGCTGGAAAAACTAGAGTACAGGGGCTATGATTCCGCTGGAATCGCCACTATTTGGGAAGGAGAGGTAAATTGTGTGCGGGCAAAGGGCAAACTCCATAACCTGCGTTCTAAACTCGAACAAATAGAAACCCCTGCCCAAATTGGTATTGGTCATACACGCTGGGCAACTCATGGTAAACCAGAAGAGTACAACGCCCATCCCCATTTGGATACGGCAAAGCGAGTGGCGGTAGTGCAAAATGGCATTATTGAAAACTACCGCGAGTTACGCGAGGAACTCAAAGCCAAAGGACACGAATTTCGTTCTGAAACCGATACAGAAGTAATTCCCCATTTAATAGCCGAATTTTTAAAGAATCTTCCTCCCTCATCTTCCTCATCTCCCTTCCTAGAGGCAATTCGTCAAGCTGTTAACCACTTACGTGGGGCATTTGCGATCGCAGTTATTTCTGCTGACTATCCCGATGAATTGATTGTTGTCCGCCAGCAAGCACCTTTGGTAATTGGTTTTGGGCAAGGGGAATTCTTTTGTGCCTCTGACACGCCTGCGATCGTTGCCTACACCCGTGCAGTGCTACCTCTGGAAAATGGCGAAATTGCCCGCCTCACACCTTTGGGCGTTGAGATTTACAATTTTGCTGGCGACAGGTTGAAAAAACAACCCCGACTGCTCAACTTCAATCCAGCAATGGTTGAAAAGCAGGGATTCAAACACTTCATGCTCAAAGAAATCCATGAGCAACCAGGGGTAGTAAGAGCTAGTTTAGAAGCATACTTTAATCCAGGCGAATCTAGCGAATCGCCAATCAACCTTGGTTTACCTGGAGATTTATACAACGATTTAGAACAAATTCAGATCCTCGCCTGTGGTACTAGTTGGCACGCAGCATTAATCGGAAAATATTTACTAGAACAACTAGCAGGAATTTCAACTCAAGTACATTACGCTTCTGAGTATCGCTATGCACCATCACCTGTGACAGCTAACACCTTGATTGTTGGCGTTACCCAATCAGGTGAAACCGCCGATACCCTAGCAGCTTTGACGATGGAAAAAGAACGTCGCCAAGGGAAAGAACCTAAATATCAAGCGCGACTACTGGGCATTACCAATCGCCCCGAAAGCAGCCTTGGTCATCTAGTGCCGCATGTCATTAGTACCTTAGCGGGAATTGAAATTGGGGTAGCGGCGACAAAAACTTTTACTGCACAACTGATGGCGTTTTATGCTTTGGCATTGGATTTAGCAGCTCGTCGTCAGACAGTTTCAAAAGATACATTAGATCAAATTATTAATGGGTTGCGGCAGATTCCCAAAGAAATTGAAGCAACTTTGGAAAGTCAGGAACGTTTAACTGAACAGTTAGCCCACGAATTCGCCGAAACCCAAGATTTCATTTTTATAGGAAGAGGAATTAACTTCCCGATTGCTTTGGAAGGGGCGTTGAAATTAAAAGAAATCAGCTATATTCACGCCGAAGGGTATCCTGCTGGAGAAATGAAACACGGCCCGATCGCTTTATTAGATGCGAAAGTGCCAGTGGTGGCGATCGCAATTCCTGGTAGTGTGTACGAAAAAGTTATTTCTAATGCCCAGGAAGCTAAAGCCAGAGATTCTCGGTTAATTGGCGTGACTCCCGTCAACGATGGCGAAGCTGCGGAAATCTTTAACGATCTTCTTCCCGTCTCTCATGTAGAAGAATTACTTTCTCCGATTCTGACAGTAGTTCCCCTGCAATTATTGGCTTATCATATTGCTGCCCGTCGCGGTTTAGATGTCGATCAGCCTCGTAATTTGGCTAAAAGTGTCACTGTGGAATAGTATATATCTATACTAGTTGTTTTTAATGAAAATAGTTTCTGAACAAGTTATATTACTTGCAGAAGCTATTTTTTATGAGTAATTATCGCAAGAAACATGCGTATAAAAACTTACATTTAGTATGCGTTTTTACCGTAAGAGTTAAATTATCCAAATGCGATAGCAGAAACTCTAATGTATTAATGTATATTTATACTACATAAAGTTTGTAATAATTTGATCCCATAACATCAAAGTTAATTAAATCTATCAATATTATGAGTGAAATCCATCTACGTCAAATTAAGGCTTACCTTCAAAAAACATTTAATGGTTTGATTGATGTGTCAGATTATCAAAACAAATCTAGATTTACTTCTAGTGGCGTCTCCAGTCTCAAGTTACTTTTGCTAGCGTAGTGATATAGAGTTTATCGCTTCCCAGTAAGCAGCTGAAAGCAAAAGGATTAATATGGCTCATTTAAATCAGCGTCGTCCCCAAAATGTCAACGGCGATTTTTATGTAGATACTACCTGTATTGATTGTGATACCTGTCGCTGGATGACTCCTGAAGTTTTTTCTCGTGTTGATGAACAGTCGGTGGTTTATCATCAACCAACCAATGAGGCGGAAAGATTAGCAGCACTTGAAGCACTTTTAGCTTGTCCTACTAGTTCTATTGGCACAGTTGAGAAACCAAAAGATATCAAAGTTGCTCAAGAGAAGTTTCCGATATTAGTAGCAGAAAATGTTTACCACTGTGGCTATCATTCTGAAAAATCTTACGGTGCTGCTAGCTATTTAATTCAACTTCCAGAAGGTAACATTTTGGTGGATTCTCCCCGGTTTACGCCGCCTTTAGTGAAGCGTTTAGAAGAACTGGGGCCAATTCGTTATATGTACCTAACTCATAAGGATGATGTGGCAGATCATCAAAAGTTTGCCGAGCATTTTCAGTGCGATCGCATCCTCCACACTGATGATATTACTGCGGATACTCGCAATGTAGAAATACAGCTAACTGGTTCTGAACCATTTGCCTTGACTCCAGATTTATTAATTATCCCAGTCCCCGGTCACACCAAAGGACAAACAGTCCTACTCTATAAAAATAAGTTTCTGTTCACTGGCGACCATCTCGCTTGGTCAGAAAGCTTGCACCAACTGGCTGCATTCCACGGTTTCTGCTGGTATTCTTGGTCAGAACAGACTAAATCAATGCGTAACTTAGCTAATTACTCTTTTGAATGGGTGCTACCAGGTCATGGACGAAGGTTTCATGCCGATCGGGAAACGGTTCGCCAGCAGATGCACAAGTGTATTGAGTTAATGGAATCTTTGGATTGACATTAAAAAATAACTAACTTTTCACGTCATCTAAAAAAAACTAACCCCCTTCCCGACGCGAAAAGCGGGAAAATTCAAAGTCTCTCCAAAGGCTATGGTGTACACACAAGTCTTGAAATTACACCTCACACTTGGTTTCGTCGTCTATCCCTAAGCTTTCGGAGCGATCGCACAATCCTATTGCTAGATGACGAAACCAAGTACTAGGGGGAATTTTAATATTTGTGTGTACACCGTAGCCTTTATAAGGGGAGGGTTAGGGTGGGATAATTCGACAGACTAGTTGTGATTCGATAACTTGTGTATACACTGTAGCCTTTCCAAAGGCTCAAAGTAACTCCGATTTGTGTGTACACGGTAGCCTTTATAAGGTATGAGGAGAGGGATTGAGTGTGAGGTAAACCAGGGACATAAATTGTATATTATTTAATTCTTATTCCTTAGCCTTTGTATGACCTGCCTTGAAAATAAAACGGTTGGTAGTGGGTATGGTCATAAAACAGAGAATAGAATGCACTGGTGCAATGTCAAGTTCTCTATTTGTCAAAATTTCAAACAGAAGCAAAAAAGGTGTCACCAAACAATAGCGCAAAGCAGTTTTTGTTTTAAGTTGGTGCAACAGATGTTTGTTACCTCGCAGTAAACCATGACGTAATACAAGACGGGGGAAAAACGAAAAGGGCAAAGGATGTATTCAAAACCTTTCCCCTTTAGTCGAACCGTATTGAGAGATGACTCACCAAACCATTACTTTTCTTACCTACTAGGAAGCTTCAAACCTCGACGTTCAAGGATTTGCCGTACCTCTGGACTGGGGTTGTAGTTATAGCCGTAGGAGGAGTTCTGAGAGTCGTCCATGATTTGAGGTGTGAGTAATACAACCACTTCATTGCGCTGGTTGGATCTATTTGTCTTTCTAAACAGCGCACCAATCAGGGGAAGATCGCCCAAAATAGGAATCTTGGAGATAGTTGATCGGTCTTGGTCTTGAATGATGCCGGAAAGAATGAGCGTTTGACCATCTCGTAAGCGAATTAAGCCAGAAGTAAGGGAACGCTCAGACACTAAAATAATACTTCCATTTCCTATATCTTGTGAGGCTGAAGGAGCGCTAACAGTAGGAGCAACCGATAGAGAAACGAACCCATTATCGTCAATCCGATCAATTTTCACACTCAAGGTTAAGCCAACCTTTTGTTTATCAATTTTTCTTTCTGTCCTAGAACCACCAGAAGTATCCGTCGTTTGGATGGTTATGTTTCCTACCACTTCCTGGGTCAAATTGACAAGTGCTTGCTGACCTTCTTGTACAATTAGGGTTGGATCAGTCAAAATTTTGGCATTACCATTTGTCACTTGAGCTTGCAAACTACTGAGAAGCCGTTTAGGGAATTGGTACAGACTTGGCAAGCCGTATGTGATTGTTGGAGGGGTCGTCGCTGTTGCTGGTGTAATTGCTGTGATACCTGGTTGTAGTGGATTAGAGCTTGCGCCAGCAGTAGCTGTTGGGCTAACAAAAATATTTCCGGTACTAAGGGGATTGGTAATATTAGGTGTCTCAGTCACACTATTTGCTACTTCAGAACTAGTAGCTGGTCTGGAACCACCAAAATTCAGAGATGCCGCACCTCCATCATTGGTAAAATAGTTGTTGCCAAGCCCAAAAGAAAAGCTAGTGTTGTAGTCTTGGGTGTTATTGAGATTAACATCGATAATCTTGACGTTAACTACCACTTGACGACGACGGATATCAAGCTGAGTTAGTTGAGTCATCGCCATCTCAACTAGTCGGGGAGGACCAATCAAGGTCAAAGAATTAGTACGCTGGTCTCCTAATGCCTGTAGACCTCGGAGTAAAGGCGTTGTGTATTTAGAGTCCTCAAGGGTTAGACGTTCAATTTTGGTTTCCGTGGTCGTTTGAGTTTGGGTGATGGGAGCAGCTGCATTCCCAACAGCCACAGCACTAACACTGGTAACTTGTCGTTCTCGGCTGACAGCACTTTCTGCTCCCAAGCCGACCAAAAAGTTTAGGGCAACATCGACTGTTACCTGATTGAGTCGCAGGTTACGCATAACCATGTCTCGTGTAGAATTGGGTAGTTTAGGCCCAACAAAAATTGTGCGATTACTGCGATTAGCCTCTAAACCACTCAGACGCAAGACGTAGTTAAACACATCTTGCACTGGCTCATTTTCGATATCTAGGGAGATTGTTTGAGAGATTGCTGGTGCTGCTGCACCACCTTGACCTCCAGCAGCTTGATCGCCTCCGATATAAGCCAAGTTCAAATTAGCAGCACGGGCAAGCAATGACAAAACCTCACGCACCGGCGCATCTCGCAGCACTAAACGAGGAACGCGTTCCTGACTTCCCAAGTCAATAGTGCTAGGAGAAGCATCGATAGCAGAAATAGCAATATCTCCCACTGGTGGGGCGACGGCTCTGGGTAAGAAAGGTGGAGCCTGACTCAGAGGTTGACCTGGACCGGCAGCTTGTGCAGGTTGTCCGTCAATGGTGACTTGGGGGTTGGGAACGAGAACACCTGAGTTTTGACCAGGTTGGGCTGGAGTAGTAAGAGGCGGTGCTGTAGATGTTGGTGCTGTTGGCGTAGGTGCTGATGCTATATTGCCTGCCGATGGGCTAAAGCTGAGTGTAATTCCATTTGGCGATCGCACCACTGGTTGACTGTTAGGTGTGTTGTTGCTACCAGTTACCGTTACCCGAATGCTATTGGCATCAAGCTGACTAACCTCGACAGACGCAATTCCTGGTGCTGGGGTATCTTGACGAAAGCTATTACCTTGTGGTAATCGTAATTGAGTATTGATAACATCTGCGACTAAAGCTTTGCCTCTTTTCGTAGTGAAAACTTGGGGGCGCGACCCTGAAGAAGTTTTCAAAGCAACGCTAATTCCACCATCAACTGGATTTAATTGGACATCAGTCACTTGACTAATTTGTGCCCAAACTGGTTGACTTGCCAAAAAGACAAAAGCGGCAGTACCTAAAATAAAACTATTACCGTGAAGCTGTTTCACAGTTCATTCCTCACCTGATAAAAACCTTGTTTACAAACAATTATGAGAAGTTGGGAGTTAGGAGTGAATAGTTATGAGTTAGGAGTGAATAGTTAGGAATGATAATTCGTAATTCATAATTCCTAACTTCTCATTCCTAACTTCTCATTCCTAACTACTTTTTCGGGGCAGCTTTAGCCGCTGCCGCTGCTATTTCTTCTGGACTAAGTGGCATCAATACCTGTAGCTGGAATGATGTATTAATCGCTGCTGGGCCAACCCGTACCCGACTTTTATCTGATGGAGATCTTGCTTCGGCTGGAGCCAAAGTTGATTGATAATCTTTAACTATTAACAAAGGCTGTAACCGCTCAATGTTACGAATTATCGATTGTGTTTGTTCATAAGTTCCTGTAATTTGGGCATTGATACTGCTGCGTTTTAGCTTGTTGTCAACCTGTAGTCCTAGACTTCCATCGGCAACGGGTTCTGGTTTTTGGGAAACTGGCGTGAATTTATTCAGTTTGGCTCTTACCGTACTAATAGAGGTTGGAGTATTGCCAGACTCAATTAAGCGGTTCAAATCCAACAACAATGTATCTAAGCTTTTTTCGTTAGCAAATAAACCTAAAACCTGAACTTTTTGCTGCTTTGCCTGCGCTAGTTCGTCTTTAAGTTTATCAATCTGTTTGATATTGGCTTTTTTTTGCTCAATTTGCCCTTGTAGTTCTGAGGTTTTGGCTTGCTGCTGCTGATAGTTTTCCCAAGCTGGCATCAGCAAGTTTACCAATATATAACCTGCTATCCCTAAACCAATTACCCCCACCAAAATCCCAATAATTTTTGGTGTAAAAGCAATACCAAAGACCACGGGGGATGCTGGCGTTGCCTGCTCGAATTCCCCACCTTGTTCGCCAAAATTTAAATCATCACTCAGCGTCATTTTAGAATGACTCCTGTTTGTTGGATACTACGAATTCGAGTCACTAACCCCACTGTGCCTTTTTTCTCCAACTCCCGAATTAATTCGGAAGCTGGAACATCGTTCATGCTGGACTGAATAGTGTATTCAACTACTTGTGGTGGCGTAATTATTACACCATTAGCAGGTTTACCCACACTTGGAGGTAAAGGGGCATCTACTAATCCTGCGGTGATAATTCTGGTTTCTGTGGGCTTCAAAAACTGAGACTGTTGTAAACTCAATAAGAAATCATTGACATCATTAAAAGAACGAGCCAATCCGGTAATTTCTAATCCCCCAGCGGGATTATTTGGTGGCTGACCTGCCACTACCGCAATGGGTGGCATTTGCTTAATGCTCTTAATTTGTACTGGTGCGGGGATGCGATCGCGCAAATCTTGCAGCATTGCCGACCAAGGACGAATCTGGTCAAATACAGTGACTAAAGCTTGAGTCTCCTCTTTAACTGACTTCGTTTCGGCTTTAATTTTGTTAAGATTTCCGATTTCTGTATCTAACCTCTTGCTTTCCTGATCTAGTTGTGCAACTGTCCCCTCCAATTCCACAATCTTCCCTTGCAATAACCACCAACTAACTCCCAATAAAGCTGGAAGACCTATACCTACTGCAACTCCCACATACACTAGTGTCAAATCCCCCGTAGGAAACTTGAAGGCTATTCCTCCCTTTCCCTCAGGCTTTTTCTGGTATGCTGGGCGGTCTTTAAGAAAATTAACATCTAGGCTGTACATTTTGTTACACCTCCCGCATTCCTAGACCGAGTACGATCGCTAAACCAGAGCGTTGTACCTGTGGATATTTCTCAGTGTCAACATCCAAAGACAAAGCCCCGATTGGATCTATTTGGGTAGTTGGCAAGCTCAATCGTTGAGTAAAAAATTCATCTAGCTGTTGCAGTCCACCTCCCGGCCCAGCTAATAAAATCTGCGCTACTTCCAAATTTTCACTTTGATTGAGGTAAAAATCGATGGAACGGCGCAGTTCATCCGTTAGTTCTCCCAAGACTCTCAATATGGCAGCCATGCCAGGATCGATTTCAGTAACGCCAGTTTTACCGCCGTCTAGGGAAGTTTGGGGAATGACCATTCCGTGTAACAGTTCCATATCTCGTGATGTGGGTAAGCTCATTGCCCTTGCTAAGGCCGTTTGCATTTGATAAGTCCCAATTGGGACTGTGCGTGAAAATTGCGGCACTCCGTTAACGATGATGGCGATTTCTGTACTATCGAACTCGATATCAACGAGTACTGCTGCTTCTTGCGGCCCAAATTGTCGCAGTTGATCGCGAATAGTCCGAATTAGAGCAAAACTGTTAATTTCTAAAACATCGATCTGTAATCCTGCCTGCTCGAATGTACTTATATAGGTATCCGTTATCTCCTTGCGGGTGGCAACTAGGAGGACGTGTACTTTTTCAATGCCATCTTCATCTTGAAAGTACCCAAGTTTCTGATAATCTACATCAGCCTCTTCACGAGGATAGGGTAAATACAAACCTGCTTCATGGTTCAGCACCATTTCTCGCAGTTCTTTATCATCTAACTCTGCTGGCACTGGTATAATTCGAACGATAGAATCTCGTCCTGGGACACCAGTAGCAACGCGAGAAGTTTTGATTTTGCTTTCAGCTAGCGCCTGCTGGATTAACTGCGCCATTGCTGCGGGGTCGGTGATTTGACCATCGGTAACGATGCCTTCTGGAACTGCTACCGATGTAAAAGTTTCTAGTTTCAAGCCTTGACCGTGCTTGCGTAGCTGAACTACATTTACCCGTTCGGGAGCAAGTTCAATGCCGACCCCTTTTTTCGATTTGCCAAACAGACTAGTGAAACTTTTTACCACAGTTGTGCCCGCTGGACTACTAAATTGAAAATTTAAATTTATTGTGATAGGGACGTTATATATTACGTCTCTACAGGTAATTTATTTAGCCTATAATCTCAACAATTCTGTCTAAGCTTTTCACACTGATCAAGCGTAAAAATACTGGGAAAATGATTCAATTGCGAAAATTTAAACAACTTGTTGCTTTAGTACTGCTTGGCTTAGTAACCACTTGGATTGTAAGTTGCAGCACAGGCAATGTTAGTAAAAGTACAAAACAAGCTACTTCAGGAGTGGCAACTGTTGAGTTTTGGACAATGCAACTCCAACCTCAATTTACCGACTACTTCAAAAGCCTAATTGCAAATTTTGAATCGCAAAATCCAGGTATAAAGGTTAACTGGGTTGATATACCTTGGGCAGCAATGGAGAACAAAATATTAACAGCTGTCTCCGCAAAAACGCCACCTGATGTAGTTAACCTCAATCCGGGTTTTGCTTCCCAACTTGCCGGACGAAATGCCTGGTTAGATTTAGATGCGAAAGTCCCAAATGATGTACGTTCCTCCTATCTGCCGAATATCTGGAAAGCAAGTGTGCTGAATGGCAAGAGTTTTGGGATTCCCTGGTATCTCACCACACGGTTAACCATTTATAACACTGATTTATTAAAACAGGCAGGTATCAATAAAGTACCTGCAACATACGGAGAATTAGCACAAGCAGCTCAACAAATTAAAGATAAGACAGGGAAATATGCCTTTTTTGTGACTTTCGTACCGCAAGATTCCGGTGAAGTGCTGGAATCTTTCGTGCAAATGGGAGTTAACCTCATAGATGCTGATGGGAAAGCGGCGTTTAATTCGGCACAAGGGAAAGCCGCATTTCAGTATTGGGTAGATTTGTATAAAAAAGGGTTACTTCCCAAAGAGGCTTTAACCCAAGGACATCGCCACGCGATCGATTTATACCAATCTGGTGAGACTGTGCTTCTAGCTTCTGGGCCAGAATTTCTCAAAACGATCGCAAATAATGCCCCAAAGATTGCTCAAGCTACCGGAGTAGCACCTCAACTCACTGGTGACACAGGCAAGAAAAATGTTGCGGTAATGAACATAGTTATTCCCCGCGATACTAAACAACCAGATGACGCTGTGAAGTTTGCTTTATTTGTCACCAATGACGAAAATCAGTTAGCTTTTGCGAAAGCTGCAAATGTCCTACCTTCTACAATCAAAGCATTGTCTGATAGTTACTTTAAAGATGTTCCAGCTAATGCTTCAATCATCGAAAAAGCGCGAGTTCTCACTGCTAAAGAACTACAAAATGCAGAAATATTAACCCCTACTTTAAAGGATTTCAACAAACTGCAAAAGGCAATTTACGAGAACTTGCAAGCAGCAATGTTAGGTGAAAAGACTGTAGATAAAGCTGTAGAAGATGCGGCGCAAGAGTGGAATCAGAGGTAAATTAGGAGATTGGGCAATTCCAATTTTGGATTTTGGATTAAATTTCAATCTAAAATCCAAAATCTAAAATCTAAAATCTAAAATTCTTACTCCCTATTCCCCATTTGTAAAAAATCGCCTACTAAATAAAGGGAACCACACAAAACGATTAAACCGTCTGTGGTAGCGGCTTCTAGGGCTGTGAGTAAATCTGGATGGATTTGGCGATCGCTTAATTCGGGACAGAGGTTGTAAGCTAGGTTTGATAAGTAGTCTAAATCGGCGGAAGTTCTACCGGGGAAAGGCTCTACTGGTATTGGTACTAAAAAAAGGCGATCGCCTGGTCGCAGTAAAGCGGTAAAAATATCAGTATGATCCTTATCGGCAAACATTCCCATAATCCAATTGATAGGCTGATGAGTAACTGCGTCTAAGCTATCAATATACTGGCGGAGAACTTGGGCGGCGGCGGTATTATGAGCGCCATCAATTAATAATTTATGGTTTTTCCAAGTAGTCCATTGCATCCGCCCTGGCCATTTAGTTTTTGCCATGCCGTTAATTATGGCTTCTTCAGAAATTTGCCAACCTTGTTGCTGGAGAATTTCTAACGCAGCTAAAGCCAAAGCTGAATTAGTTAACTGAATTTGCCCCGCTAATGGCAAAGGATATTTAATAGAGTGATGGGCTGATTCTTTAATTTCTCCCTCTGCCCCTCTGCTCCTCTGTCCCTCTGCTTCATATCTATACTCTGCCCATCCTGTAGCGATTTCATGGGCGGGTTGAGGCGCAAAAAGCGGACATTGTAATTCTACAGCACGCGATCGCACCACCTTGTCTGCCTCTGGTGGCAATGGCCCAACCACAACAGGACATCCAGGTTTGAGAATACCTGCTTTTTCTCTCGCAATGTCAGCAATGGTAGGGCCAAGTTGCTGCCAGTGTTCCCGGCTAATGGAAGTGATGATTGTAACCAGGGGTTCCAAACAGACATTTGTCGCATCTAAGCGCCCTCCTAGTCCAACTTCTACCACAGCGACATCAACTTGCTGCTGGGCAAAATATAACCAAGCAGCCGCCGTAATTACTTCAAACTGAGTTGGCGATTCTTCGTCAGGGCGAATCAACCCTTGGACTTTTTCTAATAATTGACTCAATTCCTCAGAAGAAATTGGCTGTTCATTCAGACAAATACGTTCCGTCCAATCAACTAAATGGGGTGAAGTGTAGCGTCCTGTACGATAACCAGCGTCAGTAAGAACTGAGGAAAGATAGGCACAGACTGAACCTTTGCCATTAGTACCAGCAACGTGAATTACTGGGACTTGATGATGAGGATTGCCAAGATTTGCTAATAGATTGACAATGCGATCGAGTCCGAGATGGACACCAAAGCGTTGCAGGGGTTGTATTACAGAATCGATATTCAAGAAGGGACTGGGGAGAAATCAATTCAAAATTCAAAATTGAATATAAACGGGATAAGTAGCCTTAGGGGAGTGAGGCGGACAAGGGGATGACAGAGAATATTAAACCCAATGCCAATGCCCCATGCCCCATGCCCTATTAATGAATTTAGGCTTCCTTATCCAAAAAGCCTTGAATTTGTCTTAAAGCGGCAGCGCCAATATTAAACACTGCCCAACCAGCGGCAATTGCAACTGGTGCTAAAACGATCGCTATACGGAAATCGATATCCATATCTAGAACCCCTCTCTTAAGTAGAAATTAAACTTTTGTCAACTGCTCTCATTTTTATTTTTAGCTGAAGTGGGCAATTTTTCCAACTAGATATGTAAAGAATGTTTAAATTGTGGGGCATTGGGCATTGAGCATTAGGCATTAGTTATTTCCCCCGATCTTTCATTTTCACCCTGCGGGAAACTTTAGTTACCTCTTTTTCAGTAATTTTTAATTTTTAATTTTTAATTTTTAATTGATTTCTCTCCACCCCTAAGCCTTGCTAAAACCAATATCAGTGCCCTTACCAGCATGAACTAAAGCTAACTTTTGGTAACGTTTAGCGTGTTCAATCAGTTCTGCGGCTTCAACTTCTGTTACTTGGCGTAATACTTTACCAGGAATACCGACAACTAGGGACAAAGGCGGTACATTTTTAGTTACTACTGCACCAGCACCGATAATGCTACCAGCGCCTACTCTTACCCCATCTAAAATCACTGCGCCAATCCCAATCAAACTTCCACGCTCAATGTAAGCAGAATGTACCACAGCCCGATGTCCTACGGTAATATAATCTTCTAAGATTGTTGGAAAACCAGGATCGCCATGTAGAATTGCACCATCTTGAATATTTGTGCATTCGCCAATTTCAATCCGTTCTACATCTCCCCTAACCACTGCTCCATACCAAATGCTCACTCCTGGTGCTATATTTACCGAACCCATAACAACAGCATTATCTGCAATAAAGGCAGCTTGAGAAAAATCAGGAGATGTCCAGTAAGAAGCGGTAGACACGATAGAATATGAATATGGTACTCAGGAACACTGGAGAAACTCCAACCTTTGAGGCTGGCTGCATAACCAGAATATCACAGCGTCAAACCTCTACGCTGAGGAAAACACTAGTGAATAATGTTCCTGCCGCAACACCGTGTCTATGCAGCAGTGAGCAAGTAACCCAAAGTGGTTGAGCCGAATTGTATAATCCAACCCACTAGTGCTGGTGAAGACAAAATTATGTTTGTATGCACTTCATGATGAATCCAGGTTTGCAGTACCCGATGTTTGGGCCGGAAATACAGTGTCCCCATTGTCGCCAGACTATTCCGGCGCTGACACTAACAGACACCTATTTGTGTCCTCGTCATGGCGCCTTTGAAGCTAATCCGAAAAATGGAGAGTTAATCCATTTGCAATCGGGGCGTCATTGGCGGAGGTGGAATAATGAATGGTATAGGCAGCATACTCATCCTGATGGTATTCGCTTTGAAATTCACGAAGCATTAGATAAGCTCTATACCCAAGGCTTTCGAGCAACACGAGTGATTATTGCCCGACGCTATCAGGAATTGATGAGTGGCTATTTAGAACGCAGCACGCCTTGGCGTTCTGGACAACCAGAAGCGACTGCTGCGCGTTTGTACGGCTTACCCGTGGAATTTAGCCCCGATACCTCAGAAGATCCCTCTTGGGAAGTAATTAATTTTGACTTGGAAAAAGAGCCTGGCGTTCCTGTGCGCTACCCTTATTTCAGGTTGTTTGAGTAATGGTCATTTGTCATTAGTCATTTGTCATTAGTGAATAACAAAGGACAAATGACTAAGGACTAAGGACTAAGGACTAATATGCACCACGCTTCTATTCGGACTGCGAATATTCATCGAGCGATCGCTTTCTACGAACATTTAGGGTTTACAATCTCAGAACGCTTTACCACAGGCTACACCCTAGCTTGCTGGATGGAAGGATTGGGCGGCAGAATTGAACTGATCCAAATTCCCGAACCCAAGCCAGCCCCAGATGCCTTTAATGACGAGCATTATGTGGGGTATTATCATCTCTCGTTCGATTTAACTGACATTACACTAGATTTACCTAGCTGGTTGACAAATTTACAAGAACGTGTGTTGCTAGCTGTTGAGAGTCAAACCCAAGAATTACAACCATTGAAGATACTTTTAGAACCGACACAACAGCAAATAGGCGATCGCATTTACGAAGTAGCTTTCATCGCTGATACCGATGGCTTACCTCTCGAATTCATTCGGGTTTTAGCTAAATTACCATAATTTAGCTTTTTATTACCTTTATTGTTAATATATTGTTTTTCTGTATTGTTGCTGAGGTAAAAGATTTTTTTACCAGATAAAACTGTAGTCACTCAAAAAACTATGTAGCCTATTTTACAGATACATCTTCTAGATACATGTATGAATTTTCCAAATTTTATAGATATCCTTTGCCGTTATTAATTTTAAGCTTATGGCTACTAGCAGTTTTGTTATTGAGCGATCAACCTGCTCATAGCCAACATTCAGTTATCTCTAATAAAGAAAAATATCAGTCAACCTTGCTAGTAAAAAGAATAATGCCCTCAACACTGACAGAAAATGTCCGCAAGACAGTACTAGAAAATGGTCTAACTGTCCTGACAAAGGAAGTGCATACTGCGCCAGTGGTGACGGTGCAGGTGTGGTACAAGGTTGGCTCACGTAATGAAGAACCAGGCGTGAATGGCATTGCCCACCAGTTGGAACACATGATGTTTAAAGGCACTCGAAATCGTCCGATTCAATTTGGACGTTTGTTTAGTGCTTTAGGTAGTGATTCCAATGCTTTTACCAGCTATGACCAAACGGCATATTACGGTACTGTGGAACGAAACAAGCTCAAAGCGCTTTTAGTGCTAGAAGCCGACAGAATGCAAAATTCCCAGATTGAGCCAGAGCAACTAGCGAGTGAAAAGCGGGTAGTAATTTCCGAGTTGCAAGGTTACGAAAATAGTCCAGAATATCGCCTTAACCGCGCCGTCATGCAAGTGGTGTTTCCCCATCATGCTTATGGGTTGCCTGTAGGTGGTACTAAAGCTGATGTCGAGAAATTTGAAGTTGAGCAGGTAGAGAAATACTACCGCAATTTTTACAAACCCGATAATGCTGTCTTAGTAATTGTGGGAGATTTTCAAACTGCAAAAACTCTAGAAACAATTAAACAGACGTTTGGCAAAATACCCAGGGGGCAAGAGGCAGGGGGCAGGGGGCAGGGGGCAGGAGTTATTTCTCCAGCACTCAAAACTCAGCACTCAGCACTCAGCACTCCCATCGTATTGCGAGAACCGGGAGTAGGGCGACTGTTACAAGTTGTGTATCCGTTACCGGATGCAAATCAACCGGATGTGCCTGCGTTGGATGTGATGGATTACATCTTGACAGAGGGGCGGAATTCTAGACTTTATCAGGCATTAGTGGAATCAGGTTTAGCGAGTGAAGTTACGGCATCCGTTACCAGTTTGCAAGAATCTGGCTGGTATGAGGTGTTGGTGACGGCTGGATCTAAACAAGATTTGAAAAAAATTGACTCAATGTTGAGTAGTGCGATCGCCAATGTAGCAGAAAAAGGCGTGACATCGGAGGAAGTTGAACAAGCCAAAACCCAATTAATCGCAGATGTAATTTTGAGTAACCGTGATATCACCTCTCAAGCCATGCGATTGGGCACTGATGAGACAACTGCTGGTGATTATCGCTACACAGACCGCTATTTGGCAGCTGTCCGGTTGGTGAGGCCGACAGATGTTGTGAATGTAATTAACAAATATCTCACAAAAGAAGCGCGGACAGTAGGCTTTTTTGAACCAACTCAGAAACTAATAACAGAAGTTAGCGACAAACCAGACTCAGCCCAAACTACAGAAAATTTCTCTCCTCTAGCACCTGTGCTTCCTTCTGAGGTGATGAAATACTTACCACCTGTAGATTTGGCTACAGATGCAATTGCTCAAGTATTACCACAGGAATTTAAATTTACTAACGGACTGCGGATATTACTGTTACCCGATCGTAGTACTCCCACCGTTACCCTAAGCGGCCATATTCAAGCCGGGACGGAATTTGATCCAGACAATAAAGCTGGATTGGCTGCGTTTGTAGCAGAGAACTTGCTAAATGGCACTAATAACAAGGATGTCTTGACTATTGCCAAAGTTTTGGCAGAAAGAGGGGCGAGTTTAGACTTTCAAACCCACCGGGAAGGTGTGCATATTGAGGGTGATAGTTTAGCAGAGGATTTACCGATACTTCTGGAAGTATTGGCAGATGTTGTGAAAAATAGTACCTTTCCAGTCAAAGAATTAGAACTGCATCGCCAACAAACTTTAACCGACTTGCAATTGGAACTAGATGAGCCATCAGAAGTAGCTAGAAGGATATTTGTTCAGTCAATTTACCCGAAAAAACATCCCTTACATACCTTTCCCACAGAGGAGAGTTTACAGCAGATTCAGCGCCAGGATGTGATTGATTTCAAAGCTAAACATTATCGTCCAGATACGACAGTGCTAGCGCTGGTGGGAGATTTTGATCTGGACATTGTGCGATCGCTGATTAAAAATGAGTTTGGAGACTGGGAAGTTAGCGGTCAAGCACCCACATTAAAATATCCCACGGTATCAATGCCGGAGAAAATCGTGAGTGTCAATCCGGTTTTACCAGATAAAACCCAAGCTGTTACATATATGGGTTACACAGGCATTAACCGTTACGATCCTCGGTTTCATGCCGCCTTAGTATTGAACCAGATTTTGGGAGGCGATACCTTATCTAGTAGACTGGGGGCAGAAGTGCGTGATCGCCAAGGTTTGAGCTATGGAATTTATAGCTACTTCCAAGCTGGGAAGAACGCAGGGACATTTTTGATAGAAATGCAAACTAGTCCTGAAGATAGCAGTAAAGCGATCGCTAGTACCCGCGAAATTCTACAGCAAATCCATCAACAAGGCGTCACCGCGCTGGAAGTAGAAACAGCTAAACGCACTCTCATCAGCAACTACAACGTTTCCCTGGCCAACCCAGAAGAATTAACAGATAGAATTCTGATGAATGAGGTGTATGGACTAGATAAAGTAGAATTGCACTCCTTCACTGATAAAATTCAGAAAGTCACTCTTGACCAAGTTAATCAAGCGGCTCGTGAGTTACTCCACCCAGATAAAATCGTGGTTGTTACTGCTGGCCCATCTATGTTATCAGAGAAAAATATTAGGTAAAAAGGGGCATTGGGAATGGGGCACTGGGCATGGATAATGAAGAATATCTATTAATTAATTTTTCCTACTCATCACCATTGCCTTTTGAGAACTACCGATGAAAAATTACAACCATTTATCTCAAATTGTCATTACATCTCTTCCTTTTGCTGCTACTACTTGGCTACAAATATTACGGTGTAGCTACGTGATACTTACATTACTTTTGGGACTAAATTTCATCGTTGCTACTCCAGCAATGGCGGCAAATGTGTCTGGCGATTTGCTCAAGCAACCAGCTACAGAAATTACAATTAGCTTGGGTAATTCGGCTAACGAACTGAAGTTTGAGCCAAATCATCTGGAATTCCTAGCTGGCAAACGCTATCAACTAACGCTTACCAATCCCAGCCAACTGAAGCACTATTTTACTGCGAAAGATTTTGCCGATGGCATCTGGACACAAAAAGTCCAAGCAGGCAAAGTAGAAATCAAAGGAGCCATTCACGAGCTAGAACTCAAGCCAGGTGCAGAGGCAGAATGGGTATTTGTGCCTCTAAAATCTGGTAATTATGGCTTACGTTGTACAATACCGGGACATACAGAAGCCGGTATGACTGGAGAGATTGCCATCAAGAGTTAAAAAATCAAAATTATTAGCCTCAGTATTTGGCAGCAGTCTAATGTTTCAATTAAAGATAATTTAGCTAAATTTCATAGTGTGCAGTGAAAAATAACTTAGGGCACTTTTGATGCAACTCCAACACATTGAGAGTATGCGAATGTGTTATTCTATATACGTTAGCGCCTAAACTCGAAGAATTCCTATCAGGAATTAAAATAACTCAAATTATAGATATTATTTCTCAAGTAATCTAGAGAAAGCATTGATACTTTAGCAGTAAGGCCACCAGTAATTATTAATTTCCTATGAACATTTTCAGTAACTTACTTTCTCAAACAACTCAGCCTGCAACTGCAAAAAAACAGCGCCGAGGAATTGAAATTAAATCGCCGCGTGAAATTGAAATCATGCGGCAATCAGCATTAATTGTGGCAACTGTCTTAAAAGAAATTGCCGAGCTAGTAAAGCCAGGAATGACAACGGCTGATTTAGATACTTATGCCGAAAAACGTATCCGTGAAATGGGTGCGACACCGAGTTTTAAAGGATATCACGGTTTTCCTGGTTCTATTTGCTCCAGTATTAATAATGAAGCAGTACACGGTATTCCTAGTCCCAAGAAAGTGATTCGCGTCGGTGATGTATTAAAAGTAGATACGGGCGCTTATTACCAAGGTTTTCATGGTGATTCTTGCATTTCAATTGCTGTTGGTGAAGTGACACAAGAAGCTGCAAAATTAATTCGCGTAGCAGAAGAAGCTTTATATAAAGGTATTGAACAGGTTAAGGCTGGTGTATACCTGCTTGACTTAGCTGGAGCAATTGAAGACCATGTGAAAGCTAACGGTTTTAGTATAGTGGAAGAGTTCACTGGACACGGTGTCGGTCGTAATCTGCACGAAGAACCTTCAGTATTTAACTATCGTACTCGTGAGATGCCAAATGTTAAACTCCGTGCGGGAATGACGCTGGCAATTGAGCCAATTTTAAATGCAGGTTCTAGACACACGCGGACATTATCTGACCGTTGGACAGCAGTCACTATGGATAATTCTTTGTCGGCTCAGTTTGAGCATACAGTTTTGGTGACAGAGACAGGTTATGAGATTTTAACTGACCGTTCTAAGGTGTAATTGTTATCTGATTTGTGAAAATTCACGGTGTCCAGATCCCCGACTTCTTTAAGAAGTCGGGGATCTAATATTTAACGAATGATTTAGGACTTTTATATTTGACTGATAGCCGCATAATTAGTTTTATAAATAGGAAGCGTTTCTTTAGCCTGTACAGAGACAAATGTACTTTCTGGAATTGCTTGTAATAAATTTATTGCTTGCTGCCATTTATCTTGTGCTTGCTGCCGACTTTGTTGTGAATGAGGTGAATTTGTAACAAATAAATTAGCTTCTATTGCCAGTTTTTGGGCTGACTCTAAGTTTGCTAAGGCTTTCTTTTCAATCAACACTCTTTGACTGATAGATTTATAGTTAATCTGATAGTAAGCCAATTTCTTTTTTGCTTGATCATAGACTGATGTATTGTGAGGAATGCTATCTAACAAGATGATTGCCTGATGCCATTTGTTTTGTGCCTGTTGCCAGACTTTTAGAGGATGCGGTGGCTTCTGAACCAGAGAAGCAGCCTCCATACCAAGTTTTTGAGCAGATTTAAAGTTAGCGATGGCTCCGCCATCGTCTGCGACGAACGCACTTCCTTCTTGAGTTAAACTTAGACTCATCTGCTGCAATTGTGGACTTTGCTGTTGAATTTTCCAACCACAAAAACCCAAGATTAATAAACTTGAGGCTATGAGCAAAGCTGAACGTACTATTTTTGGCGTTGAAAAGTTTGGAGATATTTCTGCTTTCTGGCTAAGAATTGGTTCTTTATTAATTTTTTGTTCAATATTTTTTAGGGCTTCTTCTGCCTCTTCTATTAAAGTGTCGCCCTGAATTATTAAAGTAGAAATTTGTTCTTGAAAAAAATCACAATCATTGAGAATATCTGTCAATTCTTGAAATTTTCCTTCACTCGATATAATTAATTCGTGGTCGTCGTCTAACCACTCTAGAGCGAAGCCAGATTTACCATAAAAAGCTGATACACCTAATAAAATATTTAATAAGCTACGACTGTTTTTAATAGTATTAAAAATATAATTTAATTTTTCTTGTAACTGTAATAGTTGTTTTTGATAATTTCCAATCTGCGGAATTTGATTTCGTAAAATATGAGATTTTTTCAAGTCTAAGCTAATCTTTAAACTTTCAGCAAGTGTTTTGAATTCACTAGGTATACTTGGATGACTAATATCAGAATTTAGTTGATTCACTAATTTAACGTCACTGAGAATATCAGCCGCTATTGCTTGCAAAAAATAACCCCATTCAATCCAACTATCAATTTTTGATTGTAAATCAGTCAATGAAATTTTAGTTTCTGAGTTCCCAAATTTTTCTATGATGACTGGATCTACTAATCCCAAACGAGGGATAAATAAAGTAGCTACTGTAATTAATCGAGGAAGTGTGGCGATCGCAGAATTTTTGAGGCGATCAAATTGCAATTCCTGAGCGATTATTTTTTTAATATTACGTAGTTTTTCTTGAGCATTATTAATTATGATAATTTGTTCCATGATTTGATTAGAATCGCCAATAGTCAGTTTTAGACTCTGAATTAGTGTTGGCAATTCACTAACAAGTATTTCTAGGTTAGCCATAAATACCCCTTAGGGATTTGTCGAAAGTTTATGCGAAACAATTAAAATGGCTTGAGTAAGAATATAACCACGCCTGTTGCATCTGAGCATCCTAGTTGAGTGCAAATCTTAGGTAGCTATAAAATGTATAATTCCCCTAAATCCTGCTAAAGTAACAATTTCAGTTTAAAAATCCCAGACAAAGACAAAATTACCCATTCACTAACCTATGAATGAAGTTGATTTAGCATTTACCCCAGCACTAGAGTTGGCGCAATTAATTCGTCGCCGGGAAATATCACCGCTAGAGTTGGTAGAAATATATTTAGAACGGATTGGGCAATTAAATCCTCAATTAGGAAGTTATTTTACGGTAACGGCAGAATTGGCGATCGCAGATGCCAAAGCCAAAACAGAATTATTGACAACTACCTCAGAATTACCGCCATTTTTTGGCGTGCCGATTTCCATTAAAGACCTCAATGCTGTAGCAGGTGTTACCTGTACTTACGGGAATCCGGCATTACTGAATAATATTCCTAACTATGACGATGGAGTTGTGACAAGGATTAAGCAAGCTGGATTTACTATTCTCGGTAAAACAGCCACTTCCGAATTAGGTTCATTTCCATACAGTGAACCTGCGGGTTTTCCCCCAGCAAGGAATCCGTGGAATTTAGAATACACCCCTGGCGGTTCCAGTGGTGGCGCAGCGGCGGCGGTAGCAGCGGCATTATGTGCGATCGCTCAAGGTTCTGATGGTGGTGGTTCAATTCGGGGGCCTGCGGCTTGTTGTGGTTTGGTGGGACTCAAACCATCCAGAGGCAGAGTGAGTAAAGCACCCGTAGGCGAACGCCTCGCGGGAATTGCCGTCAATGGCCCCATCGCCCGGACTGTCGCTGATGCTGCTGCCCTTTTGGATGCTATCTCTGGCTATGTCACAGGCGATCCTTACTGGTTGCCAGATCCCGAACCATCATTTCTCGCCGCCACTCAGACAAAACCTGGTGCTTTGCGAATTGCCTTTGACACTAGCATTTCTCCTTTGGGAGAAGCTGATGCTAACTGTCAGCAAGGTGTCCGCCAAACTGTCCAGTTATTAGAACAACTCGGCCACCACGTTGAACAGAAATCCCCGGATTTCAGTGCTTTAGTTGAACCATTTCAAATTGTCTGGCAAGCTGGGGTAGCGGCGGCGGGACTTCCGGTTGAAGCCTTGCAACCATTGAATCGCTGGCTATTTGCACGCACAGGTTCCGTTGCCCAGTACCTCCAAGCAGTTTCTCAAATGCAGGTAGTGGCACGGCAGATTGTGGCGTTTTTCGATACCGTGGATGTGTTGGTATTGCCAGTTTATTTACATTCACCTATCCGCATTGGAGAATGGGCTTCGTTGAGTCCAGAAGAGACATTCCAAAATATTATTGAGTGGGTTGCCCCTTGTCCGCCTGCGAATGCAACTGGACAACCTGCGATCGCAATTCCTGTAGGCTTTGACAGTAATGGTTTACCCATGAGTGTGCAGCTAATTGGTAAACCTGCTGCTGAAGCCACAATCATCAGCCTAGCAGCACAACTGGAAGCCGCTAACCCTTGGATTCATCATCGTCCAGCCTTGGCAATATCGGGCTAATCATGCAGGCATCCCTGGAACAACTTTCGCAAATTATCGTGTTTGCTGGTTTAGAAACAGCAGGGAAGATCGTTTTGCAGCCTTACACTCAGGTGCAAAGCGATGGCAAAAGAGAGATTATTCTCCATGAAGGCGATCGCTTAGGGAACTCCAAGAAATAAATTATCCAATATTGTGGAGTGGGCAACATGAGCGCCCAGTCCATAATAAGGGAAAACTTTACAGATCCTCATTGCGTGTGGACTTGACAAAAAGCCAACTGATGTAGAAAGATTCATTTAAGTCCCTTTCGTCCCACATCTCGAAGTGGGTAGGAGGCAATGCATGATTGGCAGTATTTCTTTAACCACGATCGCAGCAATTTAAATCAAGGCACTTACCGCATCTTTGAGCCGGAGTGGAAAGCAGAGATTCTCCACTGGTTCCGCCAAAAGGATGTAGATAAGCAGCAGAAAGAAGATTTTATCCAAGCTTTAATAGATTTTGATGACGGTTGCGGCGATTTTTATCGGTATCGCGCCTATTTTTTGGCGGCTGAGGCTTTATCCCAGTTTCCAGAATGTAGTTTGGGTGATGCAATTGTAGAACAACTGCTCAAATGGAGTTATGCCTATTTTCGGCAAGATAAAAGTGATTGGCAGATACTACCAAAACCATTGGTGAAAACAGCTAGAAAAACCCTGGAATTAACCGACAGAAAACGGGTAATTGCTGCGTTTGTGCATTTGGTTCATACTACAGAAAGTCGTTCAATTCTCCGAGTTGCAGCCGAGAAGTTAGGAACACTCGATCCGGGTAATAAAAGTGCGATCGCAGCCTTGGCTTTGATGCCGATTACTGAGGAGAGACACGGATACCAGAGAAGTTCTAGTCTAAGCAAAATCGCCGTTGGTAATGAAACTGCGATCGCTGTTCTAGTTAATGACATTAAAAATATACCAGATCGGAAAATTTGCACGCATGGAATTACAGCTTTGGGAGATATCGCTGACGGCAATCACGCTGCGATCGCTGCATTAGTTCACCTTGTAGAGACTACCCTGAATAAGGACAATTGTTCCAATGCGATCGCAGCTTTGAGAAAAATTGCAGTTGGTAATCAAACTGCGATCGCAGCCCTTGTCAAATTCTTACAAATAAACCAGGGTGATAGAATCTGTTTTGATGCAGCTCAAGCTTTGTGGCAAATTGATCCTGGTAATGCACCTGTACTCAAGGGTTTAGTCCACATTCTCGAAACTTCTGCGAATACATCTCTTATAAATCGCGCGGCTACATATCTACTGGAAATTGAGCCAGAGAATAAAACTGCGATCGCTACTTTATCCAAAACACTTGAAACCTCTCAGTCTGACGGCGAACGTTTGCAAGCAGCAAAAAGTCTCGTACAAGTAGACTCTAATAATCAAATTGCAATTAATGTCTTATTAGAGTTAGTTAAAAATCTGGGTCAATCCCCAAAAGATCCATATTATACACAATGTCTCGCGTGGGAAGCAACTAGAACTCTGTCGCAAATCGATCCCAGTAATAAAATTGCAATTAATGCTCTAGTTGATCTGATTAGAACTGCTAACCATCATTCTTACCTCAACCTAGCAGTGCAGGATTTAGGGCTTTTTGGTGCTGGTAATGAAACTGCAATTGCAACTTTAATCGAGTTAATCGCCTCCACTAAAGATGATTCCCTATTATGCGATGCCGCTGAGAGTCTAGGAAAAATTGATTCAGGTAATAAAGTGGTGGTTAGCACGTTATCTCATGTACTTGAAACTACTCAAGATGAATGGGGACGTTTGTATGTAGCCAAAAGCCTACTGGAAATTGATCCTGTCAATCTAAAGGCGATCGCGACTTTATGCCAAATAATGGAAATAAATCCTTATCAAGATGAATCAATCTTGACGGATGCAGTTCAAAATTTAGAACAACTCAATCTAGAAAACAAATTGATTAAAGAGAAGCTCAACGAAGTTATCTCTACTCTGATCCAATTTATTCAAATCTATCAACAAGATGATGACAATAAAGACTGCTTCAGCAACAAAGCCACTATTCGGCTACCCTATGAATCCTGTCTTTTGGATATAGCTGATAGTTTGACAAAAATACTCCAAAAAGAACATTTACCACAAGTAGTCATAACCCTAAAAGACTATCTAGGTAAACAGTTCTACAAAAACAATTCATATCGCTACGAAGCCGTATTTAAAATCATCTGGCATTGTGCTGAAAATCTAACTTACCCAGATTTCCATAAAGCAATCAACTAAACAACAAGCGCAGAGTTCTTATCTTCCTTCGCGTACCTCTGCGCTTCCCTCCGCGTCCCTTTGCGTTAAAAAACAATCTCCTCCCTCATCCTCTCTTCCAGCACATCCAATAACCCATCTACATCCTTCCCAACTTGCTCAAAACAAATCGGTGGCGCTGGTTCCGGTGCAAACTGAATTAACTTAATTTCCCCCTTCCCAATCCCAATCATCACAACTTCCACTTCCGGCTTGTGATTCTCCACAATCCCCAAAATTTCTTGAAGCCGATTCTCAACTCTAATATTTAAATTCTCTATCTGTTCTTTCGGACAATAAACAAAATGCGGTGTTGGTTGCAAATCAATACCAACAGTACCCTGACTGTCACCATTTGCTAACCACAATCCCCAAAACAGCGCCGCCAATTCCTGCTGATTTGCTTTGACAAACTTATCTAACTGGCGACGCCACTTAGTATCACCTGATTCTGGTTGACTATTACCAAAAAACATAAATCATTCGTAATGAAGACACAGACAATAGGCGAAACTTATCTCAAACCTGACTGTACACGCCAGAGGCCGGAATAAATACCGTCTTTCTCCAGCAATTGCTCATGGGTTCCCGACTCTACTAATTTCCCATGTTCCATGACATAAATGCAATCGGCATTGCGGATAGTGGAAAGACGATGAGCGATCGCAATTGTAGTTCTATCTACTGTAATCCGTTCTAGCGATCGCTGGATTGCCGCTTCTGTTTCATTATCCACTGCTGAGGTCGCTTCGTCTAAAACTAGAATGGGGGGATTTTTGAGAACTGCACGGGCGATCGCAATCCGTTGTCTTTGTCCACCAGATAACTTTTGTCCTCTTTCCCCCACAATTGTCCCATAACCTTCGGGCAAGTTAACAATAAATTCGTGTGCCTCGGCTATCTTCGCCGCCGTGATGATTTCTTGCTCTGTAGTTTCAAAGCTACCATAAGCAATATTCTCCGCTACAGTGCCATGAAATAGAAACACATCTTGACTCACCAAACCGATGCAGCGCCGTAAATCTTGCAAATTCAAACTTTGCAAATCAATCCCATCCAGAGTAATGCTTCCAGCTTGCACCTCATACAACCGCAACAATAGTTTGACTAAAGTGCTTTTTCCAGAACCAGTAGAACCGACAATTGCAATAGTTTTCCCCGCCGGAATATCCAAAGACAGATTTTTAATCACTGGAAATCTATCTTTATAGGCAAAATAAACATTGTTAAATTGCACTTCACCGCGCACTTCATTCACAGGTAAAGCTACATCACCTGTATGAATGGCGATAGGAGTATCTAACAAATTCATAACTCGATTAGTAGAAGCCATTGCCCTTTGATATTGGTCAAATGTTTCGCCTAATCTAGTTAAAGGCCACAGCAATCGCTGGATTAAAAACACTAAGACGCTGTAAGTTCCTACAGACATTGAACCCGAAACCGCTGCCATCCCGCCATATAAAAGTAATGCCGTGAAACCCACCAAAATCAGCATCCGAATTAGCGGCACAAAAGCAGCAGAAAGAGTAATTGCCTTAGAATTACTGTGGCGATAAGCATCACTATCTAATTCTAAACGAGAGGCTTCATAAGCTTCAGATGTGAAGCTTTTAATAGTGGTAATTCCGCTGATATTGTTTGACAACCGCGAATTGAGAAAACCTACCTTTTCGCGGACATCAGCATAGCGAGGCGCAAGCAGTCGTTGGTAGGCAAAAGAACCCCAAAGAATAAATGGCATCGGTGACAAAGCCATCCAAGCTACACTAGGAGCCAAAATAAAGAAAGCAGCGCCAATAATTAGAACAGTTGCGGAAACTTGGATAATATCATTTGCTCCCCCATCTAAAAACCGCTCTAATTGGTTAATATCATCACTGAGGATAGACATTAAACCGCCAGTGCTGCGTTCTTCAAAATAAGCCAATTCCAACTCTTGCAAATGTTTGTAGGCATCCAAACGCAAGTCATGCTGAATATTCTGAGCCAAATTCCGCCAAAGTCGCTCGTAAGCGTACTCAAAAACCGATTCTAGTATCCAAATGACCACAGTCAGGAAGGAAATAATCAAAAATTGTTGAAAGACATCCCGTACCCCTAACTGTGCAATTATGGAATCCTGTTTCTTGACTACCACATCCACCGCCACCCCAATTAAACCGGGTGGTGCCAAGTCAAAAAACTTATTGAGGATAGAATAAGTAGTCGCCAGCCAAATTTGTTTACGATACTGGTGTCCATACTCAAGCAAACGCTGGAGAGGATGCGCTGAATGTTTACGCCTTTTTGATGCCCGATGAGATTTTAATACAGTAGCCACGGCTTTTTGCGATTTCGTGTGACTGATATTACCACGGAACAAAGTCTTGAGTCCTAAGTCCTGAGTCTGAAGATTGATTCAGGCAGACTAGTGAGAAACTAGTAACTGAGTTTATTCAAGAGCAGGGGAGCAGGGGGGCAGAGGAGCAGGGGAGCATGGGGAGAATAAGAAATGACCAATGACAAATGACAAATGACTAACTAAATATTGGAGAAAGGAATTTGAAAAATCAGCAATTTGGTAATTGGCAAACCACAGTTTTAGGAATTGTGTTAGCAATACTAGTGATTATCGGGCTAAATTCCTTTATCATTATTAACCCAGGACAAGCAGGAGTAATCAGCATCTTGGGTAAAGCGAGAGATGGTGCTTTATTAGAAGGTATTCACCTGAAACCGCCTTTTATCACTGTGATAGATGTGTATGATTTAACAGTGCAAAAATTTGAAGTTCCAGCGGAGAGTTCTACTAAAGATTTGCAAAATTTATCTGCGAGATTTGCGATTAACTTTCGCCTCGATCCTATACAAGTAGTTGAAGTTAGAAGAAAACAAGGAACATTAGAAAATATCGTCTCAAAAATCATTGCCCCTCAGACACAAGAAGCATTTAAAATTGCCGCCGCAAGAAGAACAGTAGAAGAAGCGATTACGAAACGAAGTGAATTGAAAGAAGACTTCGATCAAGCCTTAGGCGATCGCTTAGACAAATATGGGATAATTGTGTTAGATACTAGCGTAGTTGATTTAGCATTCTCGCCAGAATTTGCCAAAGCAGTTGAAGAAAAACAAATTGCTGAACAGCGGGCGCAAAGAGCCGTTTATGTAGCACGTGAAGCCGAACAAGAAGCACAAGCAGATGTGAATCGCGCTAAAGGTAGAGCAGAAGCTCAAAGACTCTTAGCAGAAACACTCAAAGCCCAAGGAGGACAGTTAGTTCTACAAAAAGAAGCAATTGAAGCTTGGAGAAGTGGCGGCGCTCAGATGCCGAAAGTCCTCGTTATGGGTGGTGACTCCAAAAGCGGCGTTCCCTTCATATTCAATCTTGGGAATGTTCAAAATCAACCTTAATTAGAGTCAACAATACTTAGTCAGTTGGGCTAGTCCCAACTCAAACACAACAGAGAAACCAACAAGATAAAAATTGAAGTTTATGTCAACCCCCAATCGTCACAATCTCACCGCCGAAGAAGCGAAAAAATTACTGAACAAATTCAATTGTCTAGATATTGCTCCTATCCTCGACTCATCAGAAAAAGTAGTAATTCGTAATGCCTTAATTTTGCTCACCCAGCTTGCTGATTACCAAATTTTAGGAATTTGTGCTGATACAGCAGAAGAAGGAATATTGGCAATGAAAACCTATTCTCTGGCTTTGGGTTATGAACCACCAGATAATTTACTTACACCGGAAGGCCCAGTTTATATCAAATTAAATGGTAAAAATGGTCTGTGTTATCTTGATTCATACTCTGGACATCATCGTGGTGTATTAGTATCTTGCCAGTCTTACCACGAAGATGGAATCAACGAAATGTATGGACATCTACCCTTGGATTTATTTGTATAGAGTTCGGCAAATGAATAATGTAGGTAAGGTATGAACCTTGCCTACTTACTAATGGAAAATAATTAACGACTTCAATTTTATGAGTATTATTACACTACAATCAGTCAAAAAAGACTTTGGTATCAAGGAGATTTTAAAAGATGCTAGCTTTAGCATCGATGCTACCGATAAAGTTGGTTTAATTGGTACTAACGGTTCTGGTAAATCAACTCTATTAAAAATGATTGCTGGTTTAGAATCCATTGATAGCGGGCAAATTTTAATCAACTCCGGTTCTAAAATTATCTACTTACCCCAGCAGCCAGATTTAGATGAGAATCACACAGTTTTAGAGCAAGTTTTCGCCGATAGTGGCGAACATATTGCTTTGGTGCGTGAGTATGAAGAACTCACAGATAAATTGGTTCACTATCCAGATGATAGTCAATTGATGTCTCGTCTTTCTGTGGTGATGCAGCAGATGGATACGAATGATGCTTGGGAATTAGAAACTAATGCCAAAATTATCCTGACAAAATTAGGAATCTCTGACTTTGATGCCAAGATAGGCACTTTATCTGGAGGTTATCGCAAGCGCATTGCTTTAGCATCAGCTTTGTTATCAGAACCCGATGTTTTGCTGATGGATGAGCCGACAAACCATCTTGATGCTCTTTCTGTAGAATGGTTACAAAGTTATTTAAATCGCTATCGCGGCGCATTGTTTTTGATTACTCACGATCGCTACTTTCTAGATCGCGTTACCAATCGGATTATTGAAATCGACCGAGGCGACATTTACACCTATTCAGGTAATTACTCATACTACCTCGAAAAGAAAGCTTTGGCTGAAGAATCTGCCGTCAGTAGTCAACGGAAACACCAAGGCTTGTTACGGCGCGAGTTAGAATGGCTCAAAAAAGGGCCGAAAGCCAGAAGTACTAAGCAAAAAGCGAGAATTGACCGCGCTCACGCTCTGCGGGATACTGAATTTAAACAAGTTCAGGGTAAAGTAGATATTTCGACAGTTGGTCGTCGCATTGGCAAAAAGGTTATTGAATTAAATAACGTTTCCAAAGCCTATAATGGGCGCACCCTAATTAATAATTTTACCTACGAATTTAGTCCAGAAGACCGCATCGGCATCATCGGCGCTAACGGTGCTGGTAAATCCACTTTAATGGATATTATTACTGGTCAGATTCAGCCAGATTCAGGTGTTGCAGAAATTGGGACTACGATTCACATCGGTTATTTTGACCAACATTCGGAAGAATTGCTCACAGCATTGAATGAAAATCAGCGCGTGATTGACTACATCAAAGAAGAAGGAGAATTTATCAAAATTACCGATGGTACTCAAATTAGTGCTTCGCAAATGTTGGAGCGGTTTTTGTTTCCTGGTAATCAACAATATGCCCCAATTAGTAAACTTTCTGGTGGTGAAAAACGCCGTTTATTTCTGTTGCGGGTTTTGATGGGTGCGCCCAATGTCTTGATTTTAGATGAACCGACAAACGATTTAGATGTGCAGACATTGGCAGTACTAGAAGATTATTTGGAAGATTTTGTTGGATGTGTAATTGTAGTTTCTCACGATCGCTACTTTCTTGATCGCACCATCGACACAGTATTTTCCTTTGAGGAAGGCGGTAATCTGAGGCAATATCCAGGTAATTACTCGATTTATCTGGACTATAAGAAGGCTGAAGAGGCGCAGCAACAGGCTGCGAACGCTAAGGAGAAGCCGAAAAATGTCGAAGTCCAAAATGGTGCGGTTTCACCCAAGGATGTAGAGAATACCAAGCGGCGGAGATTATCCAATTGGGAGAAAAAAGAATTTGAGCAGTTGGAAGGTAAAATTGCCGAGTTAGAGGCTGAGAAAGCAGAAACCGAGAAAACACTGGCGAATGTCTCACCGGGTAATTATAGCCAAGTGCAGAAATTGTATGATCATGTAGAAAAGCTCAAGCACGCGATCGATGTAGCGACTGAACGCTGGTTAGAATTGGCAGAGATGGAATCTTGATGTTTTAACGTGACGTGAATTAAGACAGGAGACGCAATGAATCGCCGTCTCTACAAAAGACTAATTGTAGAGACGGCGGTTTATCGCGTCTTTATGATGATTTATTTAGCATGGGTGGTTACTGCATTCTATTAACACACCTACCACTCATCTTTTACTTTTGAGTTTTGGAGAATGATTTTCCTGCTTTTTATCCTGCAACCTGCAAATTTTAACCAGCACTGAAATATATTGTTGAGTCATCCAAATCAACGCTTTAATGGATGAGTTCCCTTGGTCAATCTGGCTTTTAGCTTGGAAGCCAATCAAGAATAGTTGCATTGCTAGCAACACAGCAATGGTTTTACCGAGAATTTGACGGACTTGCATTTGGTTATGCCCCAAAGAGTTGATAGATACAGGTTCTCTTTGGGGTTGTGTCCCTAAGCAAATACCCCAATGTCGCGGAAAATGCCTTAGAATCTGGATTACATAAGTTTGGGGTAGTAGTTTCAATCTGGGGTAGCCCCAAACTTCTTACTCAATTTTTTGGATGTAATGCCACGAACTACCTATGGGCCTCAGATTCAAAAGCGAGTCAAGCGTCTGCTGGAGGCGTTGCTTTGTTTTGTCGATGGAGAATTTGAGGATGGTAACTTTAAAATTGAGTCCGACTGGAAAGAAGCAGACAGCGCTAACCCCAAGCTGACTGTGCAGACTACGTTAGTCGTGTTGGAGTTGCTGACGCAAAAAGATAAATATCCTGGCAAGTTAACTAAAGCGCAAATTCGAGAAGCGCTGAATTTGCTGAAGAATTTTTTGAAGATTCTGGAAGATAACCGTCTCCAAACTCAAGGTTCTGATGACTGGCGCTTTACTTTAAAGCTATGGTCAAAGGATAGAGAGAAGAACCTGAAAGGGTTTGATGAAGCGTGGGAAAAGAATAGACCAAAGAAATCGAAAAAATTAGCAGCCAATTCCACCCAAGATGAGGGTGTTGCTACTGTACCCCAAACTAAACTTACTCTATTTCAAGCGCCACCCTTACCCACATACTTTGTAGAACGCCCAGAGTACAGCGATGATTTAAAGACTCGTCTTTTAAATGATTCATCGTCTGATAGTCGCACTTTGGTAATTACTGCGATTCACGGTTTGGGTTCGGTGGGCAAATCTACTTTAGCTGCGGCTTTAGCCCATAATGCAGAAATACAATCTCGTTTTTGTGATGGCATTCTTTGGGCAACATTAGGTCAAGAACCCAATGTGCTGGCTTTACTTAGTGGCTGGGTGCAAGCATTAGGAGACTATAGCTTTAAACCTACCAGTGTTGAAGCAACTTCCTCGCATTTGCGGACTCTGCTTTATGACAAGGCTGTGTTGCTGGTGGTGGATGATGCTTGGAATACCGAAGATGCACAAGCATTTAATTTTGGTGGGGCGCGTTGTCAAGTTTTAGTAACTACTCGTGAAGGTCACATTGCCGATGCCTTAGCAGCCAACACCTACAGCCTGGATATAATGAAACCAGACCAGGCAATGGAATTGCTGACGAAGAAATTAAGACGCGAGATTACAGGCACAGAACGTCACTCAGCAGAAAATTTAGCCAAAGGTGTTGGTTATCTTCCCCTAGCATTGGAACTTGCAGCCGCCGAAGTTGCCTGTGGTACAACTTGGGATCAACTGTTGACGGATATTCAGCAAGAAGTAGCCAGATTAACAAGTTTTGACCGACCGGAAGCTGAAGAAATTACTGATGAGGCTAGTTTAAAACGCCTGAGTTTAACGGCATCATTAAATTTGAGTGTCAAGAGAATGCCACCAGAAAAGCAGCAGCATTTCTCTTGGTTAGGGGTATTGCCGGAGGATGTCAACATTAATAAGATGATGGCGGCAACGCTGTGGCAGATGGATAAGCGTGATGCTGCCAAGATGTTGCAATATTTACGGAATAAAGCATTGCTATTAACAGGATTACCGCTTGCTGATGGTATGCCTACCTATCGTTTACATGACTTATTCCACGATTTAGCTTGTAATTTGTTAACTGCTCCCTCTGAGCCAAAGCGCCCAGGAGATTTGGCTGGGTTGGGTTTAAACCTTGCTGATGTTCACGCTGCTTTTTTAAAGAAGTATCGGCAGAAAACCCAGAATGGTTTATGGCATACTTTACTCGATGATGGTTACATTCATCAGTATTTAGTTTGGCATTTAGAGAAGGCTGGACAAATAGAAGAGATTCACCAGTTATTGCGGGAGGAGTCTGCAACTAGAAAGAATGGCTGGTATGAAGCGCGAGAAAAATTAGCACAAACTGCCGGTTACATCACAGATATTTCTCGTGCCTGGGAACTAGCAGAAGCGAATCGGACTGAATCAACACTAAGCTTGCAGTGTCGTTATGCTTTGATTACTGCATCGATGAATAGTTTGGCAGCTAATCTACCAGCAAATCTGCTGGTAGCGTTGGTCAAAAACAAGATGTGGACTCCCGAACAAGGACTAGCTTATGCCCTGCAAAAACCAGAACCAGAGGAGAAAGTCAATTCGTTGGCAGAACTAGTCAATTATTTGCCACCAAATTTTCAAGAATTAGCACTGCAAAAAGCCTTTGCTGCTGCCAGGGCGATTCAATCTGAGAATTCTCGTGCGAATGCCTTGAGTGCCTTAGCTGACAAACTACCGCCAGAGTTATTGCCAGAAGCTCTTGCTGCTGCCAGAGCTATTCAGAATGAGTATTTTCGTGCAAATGCCTTGAGTGCCTTAGCTGACAAACTGCCAGAATTATTGCCAGAAGCCCTTGCTGCTGCCAGGGCTATTCAGAATGAGTATTTTCGTGCGAATGCCTTGAGTGCCTTAGCTGATAAACTGCCAGATATATTACCAGAAGCCCTTGCTGCTGCCAGGGCTATTCAGGATGAGGATTATCGTGCCTATGCCTTGAGTGCCTTAGCTGACAAACTACCGCCAGAGTTATTGCCACAAGCCCTTGCTGCTGCCAGGGCTATTCAGGATGAGTATTATTGTGCCTATGTCTTAAGTGCCTTAGCTGACAAACTACCAGAGTTATTGCCAGAAGCCATTGCTGCTGTCAGGGCGCAGTCTGAGTATTATCGTGCCAATGCCTTGAGTGCCTTAGCTGACAAAATACCGCCAGAGTTATTCCCAGAAGCGCTTGCTGCTGCCAGGGCGATTCAGTCTGAGTATTATCGTGCCAATGCCTTGAGTGCCTTAACTGACAAACTGCCAGAGTTATTCCCAGAAGCCCTTGCTACTGCCAGGGCGATTCAGTCTGAGGATTATCGTGCCAAAACCTTGAGTGCCTTAGCTGACAAACTACCGCCAGAGTTATTGCCAGAAGCCCTTGCTGCTGCCAGGGCGATTCAGTCTGAGGATTATCGTGCCAAAACCTTAAGTATCTTAGCTGACAAACTGCCAGAGTTATTGCCAGAAACCCTTGCTGCTGCCAGGGCTATTCAGGATGAGGATTATCGTGCCAAAACCTTGAGTATCTTAGCTGACAAACTGCCAGAGTTATTGCCAGAAACTCTTGCTGCTGCCAAGGCTATTCAGTATGAGGATTCTCGTACCGATGCCTTGAGTGCCTTAGCTGACAAACTACCGCCAGAGCTATTGCCAGAAGCCCTTGCTGCTGCCAGGGCTATTCAGTCTGAGGATTATCGTGCCAATGCCTTGAGTGCCTTAGCTGACAAACTGCCAGAGTTATTCCCAGAAGCCCTTGCTGCTGCCAGGGCTATTCAGTCTGAGGATTATCGTGCCAATGCCTTGAGTGCCTTAGCTGACAAACTGCCAGAGTTATTCCCAGAAGCCCTTGCTGCTGCCAGGGCTATTCAGTCTGAGTATTATCGTGCTAAAACCTTGAGTGCCTTAGCTGACAAACTACCGCCAGAGTTATTCCCAGAAGCGCTTGCTGCTGCCAGGGCGATTCAGTCTGAGTATTATCGTGCCAATGCCTTGAGTGCCTTAACTGACAAACTGCCAGAGTTATTCCCAGAAGCCCTTGCTACTGCCAGGGCGATTCAGTCTGAGGATTATCGTGCCAAAACCTTGAGTGCCTTAGCTGACAAACTACCGCCAGAATTATTCCCAGAAGCCCTTGCTGCTGTCAGGGCGCAGCATGAGTATTATCGTGCCCAAGCCTTAAGTGTCTTAGCTGACAAAGTACCGCCAGAGTTATTGCCAGAAACTCTTGCTGCTGCCAGGGCGATTCAGTCTGAGGATTATCGTGCCAAAACCTTGAGTGCCTTAGCTGACAAACTACCGCCAGAGTTATTGCCAGAAGCTCTTGCTGCTGCCAGGGCTATTCAGTCTAAGAATTCTCGTGCCAAAGCCTTGAGTACCTTAGCTGACAAACTGCCAGAGTTATTGCCAGAAGCTCTTGCTGCTGCCAGGGCGATTAAGTCTGAGTATTCTCGTGCCAGTGCCTTGAGTGTCTTAGCTGACAAACTGCCAGAGTTATTGCCAGAAGCTCTTGCTACTGTCAAAGCGATTCAGGATGAGAATTATCGTACCAATGCCTTGAGTGCCTTAGCTGACAAACTGCCACCAGAGTTATTGCCAGAAGCCCTTGCTGCTGCCAAAGCGATTCAGTCTGAGGATTATCGTGCCAATGCCTTGAGTGCCTTAGCGAAAAAACTGCCACCAAAGTTATTGCCAGAAGCCCTTGCTGCTGCCAAGGCGATTCAGGATGAGTATTCTCGTGCCAATACCTTGAGTGCCTTAGCTTCTGGTTTGTCGCAAATGCCAGTTGCCGAACTTTTCTCCCTTTGGCGAGATACACTTCATCAAGTCTCTCTTCGTACTCGCCCTAATTTGTTGCAAAATATCAACGCATTATTTCCAGTTATCTTTGCATTAGGTGGTGAAGCAGCAACCGCAGAAATTGCCCGCGCTATTGTGGATGTAGCGCGATGGTGGAAATAATTTGTAATACTTCTCTACGAGAGGCTGCGCTCAGTACAAGTTTGTAATTCGTAATTTAAGAGAGTTAGATTTAACTTGCATCTGTAGCCTGATTTTGGTCAATTGGTATAAGGGGATGCAGGATCTATAGTTTTAAGCGAAGTGCGATCGCCTTTTACAGCTACTCAACCATCAAGCAGGTATCGAATTTACAAACTCTCTCTGCTGTCCATGAGTGGCCGATCGCAATTAGTCATAAAATCATCACAGAAATTGTCTACACTGTCAATGAGCGATCGCTCTTCTACAAACTGCGATCGCATCAGTCTTTTCTACAGAATACTAAGCGATCGCTTACAAGATTTTTGCCTACGCACTCCCCAACTTGTGGGAGCAGCTACAGAACTTATGGGAGCAGCTACAGAACTTATGGGAGTAGCTACAGAACTTATGGGAGTAGCTACAGAACTTATGGGAGTAGCTACAAAACTTATGGGAGCAACTACAGAACTTATGGGAGCAACTACAGAACTTATGGGAGCAACTACAGAACTTACGGGAGCAACTACAGAACTTGTAGGAGCAACTACAGAACTTACGGGAGTAACTACAGAACTTACGGGAGCAGTGTCCCTTAAAGTTTTGATGAAGCTTAGACAATTATCTATATAAATACCAATATCTAGCAATAAAATTCCGAAATTTTACTGCTAGAACTTGAAAAATTTATTACAAAAACTGCGAGTTTTGCTGAACCAGAATGCAGTTTAATTGAGGCAAGCTAGCTCTATAAGAATTTTAAAGGAGTAGTTTTATGTCTCGTAAAAAACGCACATCCCGTGTTTTAGAAAAAGCTCAGTTAAGATCGGCTGGACTGAAATCGATTGTTCCAAGTGTCAAATTTGATGAAGATTATAGTCTAGAAAAATTAGTTGAGTCAATCGACCTGTTACGCAGTAAAATTGATGTTTATAATACTGCTCTGTCTGTAGTTGACTCTTCTAAAACTGAAATTGAAGAGATGGAAAAAAATTTGAGTCAGCTTTCTGAGAAAATGCTGATGGTGGTTGCAATCAAGTATGGCAAAGATAGCCGCGAATATGAAATGGCGGGTGGTGTTCGCTATAGCGATCGCATCCGTAAAATCAGGTCGAGCCGCTTGAAAAATGTTGCAGAACAAGCATCAGATGAGAATGCTAAAACTGCATAAAATGCAGGATAAGGCATATAGACGTGATGAATCGCCGTTTTTACAAAAGACTGATTATTGTAGAGACGGCGATTTATCGCGTCTTTGAGAAATCCGGAAAAAATTGTTTCCAAAGTACCACCTACGACTTTAGAGTGTTGAAATAACTCAAATAGTTATTTATCTAAAGGCGAGGTATGACAACAAACTTTAGTCGGCGTGAATTTATCTTGCTTGGTTCAGCAGGGTTTAGTACCAGCTTACTGCTGCAAGCTTGCAGTAATAAGCCGACGACACCAACAGCGACAACAACGGGTGGTGCTGAAGGGTTTAAAATAGCGATCGCTCTCCCTGGTACGATTACCGATAAAGGCTGGAATCAATCTGGTTATGAAGGAATCAATCTAGCAAAACAAAAGCTAGGTGCAAAAACCGCCTATGTCGAAAAAGTAGCACAAGCAGATCAAACGGAAGTATTAACAGATTTTGCTCGTAAAGGTTACAATCTCATCTTCGCGCATGGCGGACAATTTGATGCCGCAATTGAACAAGTCGCTTCACAGTTCCCCAACACATTTTTTGTCGGAGTAAATGGTAATCTCAAGGCTGAGAATATTGCTTCTTTACGAATAGATCACTTACAAGCTAGTTATTTGTGTGGCATTATCGGTGCTTCTATTACTAAATCTAATAAATTAGCTTATATTGCCGGCGAGAAATTTCCCGCTACCGAGGGAGAACTGCGGGGATTTGAATTAGGAGCAAAGTCTGTTAAACCAAATATCCAAATTACCTCTACTTTTACAGGTGATTGGAATGATGTTTCCAAAGCTAAAGAAGCGACTCTGGCATTAATTTCTTCTGGTGCTGATGTCATCTATCAATGGTTAGATAATGCTTCAGCCGCAGTTTTACAAACAGCAGGTGAAAAAGGAGTATACGCTTTTGGCAACACCAAGGATCAATTAGATGTTGCACCAAAAGCTGTTTTAACCAGCGCTGTCAAACGCTTAGATTTAGCCATTGCTTACCTAGCAGAATTAGCTAAACAAAAACAAATCAAAGGACAAATATATACAATCGGCCTAGAAAGAACAGATATCTTATTTTTAGGAAAATTTGGAACTGTCATACCGGAAGCAGTAAAACAAAAGGTATTGAATGCAAAGCAAGAGATTGTTAATAAAAAAATCGTTTTTGAAGACTGCAAAGAGGCTGGTAAGGATACGCGCTGCTTGAAGAAAGCAACAACATAGGTTTAGCAAACTAGATTAAAAAACAGGAATAATTGTCTTTGTAGAGACGGCGATTTATCGCATCTGTCTAATGGGCCGGTATTTTAGACGCGATGAATCGCGTCTCTACAATGGAGGTAAGGCAAGGGGTTAGGGATTTTTGCAAGAGGTATCCTACAGTCCTCAACGAGCTATCAGTTTTGTGAATATGAACTATTTACGCTTAAACAATATTACCAAACGCTTTGGGTCTTTTATCGCTAACGACAATATCAATCTCTCTGTCGCATCTGGAAGCATTCATGCAATACTAGGCGAAAATGGCGCAGGTAAGAGTACTTTAATGAATATCATTAGTGGACTCTATCAACCTGATGCTGGTGAGATTTATCTCCAAGAAAAACCAATAAAAATCACCTCACCAAATGAAGCAATTAAATTAGGTATTGGCATGATTCACCAACATTTTATGCTTGTGCCAAAACTTACTGTCACAGAAAATATCATCTTAGGGATGGAGAAAACTTGGCGGCTAAATCTAGAAGATAAACAGCAAGAAATCGCCGCCTTATCCCAAGCTTATGGATTAAAAATTGACCCCACTGCTAAAGTTGAAAATTTATCTGTTGGGGCACAACAACGGGTAGAAATTCTCAAAGTTCTCTACCGTCGAGCAAAGTTGTTGATTCTTGATGAACCTACAGCAGTTTTGACACCGCCAGAAGTAGAATCATTAATTGCTATCTTGCGACAATTGGCAGCAGCAGGTAACACAATAATTTTTATCAGTCATAAATTAAAAGAAGTAATGCATCTCTGTGATTCCGTCACAGTTTTGCGCCAGGGAAAGGTAGTAGGAACAACATCAACTGAAGCGGCGACACCTCAGCAGTTAGCAACATTAATGGTAGGACGAGAAGTAGCTTTGCAGTTAAATAAAAGTCCGACGTTACCAGGAGAAATCATTCTGTCGGTGCAAAATTTGCAAGTTGCTGACGAAAGAAATATTCTTGCTGTAAAGAATGTATCTTTTGAACTGCGGGCAGGAGAAATTTTAGGAATTGCTGGTGTCGATGGCAATGGACAGCGAGAATTAGCTGATGCCATCGCTCTTGTGCGGACTATTAAGCAGGGTAAAATTGATTTTACGCCCAAGCATTCCTCAGTGGGCTACATCCCAGAAGATAGGCAGACAATGGGATTGGTGTTGCAATTTAGCATCGCCCAAAATTTGATTTTAAAAGCTTTTAAATATCTACCATTTTGTCGCCGTTTTTTGTTACAACAAGAAGCGATCGCTAATCGTGCCCAAGCTGCAATGCAAGAGTTTGACATTCGGGCCAATGGGATTGATATCAAGGTAAGTCAGCTTTCGGGAGGTAATCAACAAAAAGTGGTGTTAGCGCGAGAACTGGCGCAAACACCAGCTTTAATTATCGCTATGCAACCTACAAGGGGGTTAGATGTAGGCGCGACATTAGCCGTCCAGTCTCGAATATTAACAGAACGCGATCGCGGTGCCGCAATTTTGTATATTTCTACTGAGTTAGAAGAAGTGATGGCAATGAGCGATCGCATTGCTGTAATCTACAGAGGTGAGTTTGTGGCTATTTTGGATGCAGCCACGGCGAAGGTAGAAGAAATTGGTTTGTTGATGGCTGGGGGATTTTCTTGATAAATTTACTAAACGAAAATCTAAATCAGTAGACAATTAACAATAAAAACAGAAAAAATTCATAAAGGTGACTCTATGACTCAAGCTTTACCTAAAACCAAGCTAGTAACCTTTAAAGAATTTGTACAGTGGAAACCTGACGGGGGGCGATATGAACTGCATGATGGAGTAATTGTAGAAATGACACAACCATTAGGCGATCATGAAGAGATCACAGGATTTTTAGCTACAAAAATTCCAATCGAATACGATCGGCTTAAACTTCCTTACTTCATACCAAAAACAGCACTCGTAAAACCACCTGAAAATGAATCCGGTTATTCTCCAGATGTATTAATAATCAATCGCTCCAATCTGGTAAATGAACCTTTGTGGAAAAAGGAATCTACTGTTACTCAGGCAGCATCAATTCCTTTGGTGATTGAGGTAGTTAGTACCAATTGGCGTACTGACTATTACACTAAACGTGGTATGTATGAAGAAGTTGGTATTCTAGAGTATTGGATTGTAGATTACCTAGCTCTGGCAGGCAAATCGTTCATTGGCAATTCCAAAGAGCCTACAATATCGATTTATTCACTAGTTGAGGGCGAATACCAAGTCAGACAGTTCCGTGGGAGCGATCGCATTATCTCACCTACTTTCCCGGAATTGAATTTAACCGCCGAGCAGATTTTTCAAGCTGGAAACACTACTACATAAAGTTGACTTAAATTAATTTTAGAGATGGCAAGCCATATTTGATTAAGTTGCCTGGCTTCAGAACTTACATTTATAACATTGAGAAATGCAGAGAAGGCGATCGCTTTAGGGAAGTTTCAAAATGCGATTTTCTATGTTCCCAGTTATGCCTCAGTGCAAGCGTTCTATTAGGTTAGACTCGTGCTGACACTAATTAATCGATTGCTACCCCTACTATCACCGCTCATTGCGATCGCCTCCGCTCTCATCGTCGGTGCTATCCTCATGCTAATTGCTGGGGCAAATCCCATCACTGCATACAGCATCTTATTTCAAGAATCTCTTTCTACCTACTTTGGATTTGGTAACACACTCACCAAAATGACACCGCTATTGTTCGCTAGTTTAGGCGTGTTAGTGGCGTTGCGGGCTGGGCAATTTAATATCGGTGGAGAAGGACAAATTTATCTGGGTGCGTTGGGAAGTACTTTAATTGGGCTATACGTGCAAGGATTACCTGCGGTGATTCATATCCCTCTAGCACTTTTGGCAGGATTTTTCTTTGGTGCAGTTTGGGGTTGGATTCCTGGTTATCTCAAAGCCATGCGCGGAGTAAATGAGGTAATTACTACATTATTGTTCAACTATATCGCCGTCAATTTAGTTAGCTACCTCGTCCAAAATCCATTAATGGCAATAGGTGCGCCTAGTCCTTATTCGCCATTAATTGCTAAAACATCCCGTTTGCCGATTATATTACCGCAAAGCCTCGCCCATGCTGGGATTTTATTCGGTTTAATTGCCGCAGGTATTTTATGGATATTGTTAGTGCGATCGCCTCTAGGTTATCAAATTACAGCAGTCGGATTTAACCCCATTGCTGCCCGTTATGCCCACATATCTGTTGAACGTACCATTATGCTGGTGATGGCTGCTGCGGGTGGTTTAGCTGGGTTAGCTGGAAGTTGTGAGGTGATGGGGTTGAAATATCGGCTATTTGAACAAGTTTCCCCAGGTTATGGATTTGATGCCATTGCGATCGCTTTTTTAAGTCGTGGTAGTGTTATCGGTGTAGTCTTAACTTCTTTGTTTTTTGCAGCGCTTCGCAGTGGTGCAAATGTGATGCAGCGTAGTGCAGGTGTGCCAGTAACAGTAGTTTACGCGATTCAAGGGTTTATGGTGTTATTTATTGCTATCAGTCTCGCAGTGGAAAGAGAAATAACGCAAAGGGGCGCGAAGGTTTAACGCAGAGGAACACAAAGAAAACTCTGCGATACTTTGCGCTTCCCTCTGCGAACCTCTGCGTTTAAAAAAGGGTTTATGAATAATCTCAACTTCTTCTCCGATTACTTAACAGCTACCTTACGTCTAACCGTCTCCTTAGCATTTGCAGCCCTTGGAGGATTGTACTCGGAACGTTCGGGGGTGTTAAATATCGCCTTAGAAGGAATGTTACTTACAGGTGCTTTTACTAGCGCTGCTGCCACTTTCTACACAGGTAATCCCTGGCTTGGTATCCTCGCTTCCTTAATTGCAGGTGGATTAATCGGACTACTCCATGCTGTTTTGTGTGTAACTTTGCGTGTCGATCAATTGGTATCTGGGCTAGCAATTAATCTCGTCGCAGCTGGATTAACATCGTTTTTAGCCCGGTTGGTGTTTAGTGGTAGTAGTACACAGCAATTACCTGGAATTGGGACAATTATGATTCCTGGTTTAACCAATATTCCCCTAATCGGGCCGCTACTATTTCAGTCAGATTTTTTAGTATATTTATTATTTGTCATAGTTATTTTAACTACATACCTTTTATTTAAAACTAGCTTTGGGTTGACATTGCGGGCAGTGGGTGAATCTCCGAAAGCTGCTGACACGGCTGGAATTTCAGTAGCATTTGTCCGTTATATCGCAGTGGTGATTAGTGGCTGCCTTGCGAGTTTAGGAGGTGCTTATTTAACATTGGTACAGGTAAGATTTTTTGCCGAAGGGATGAGTGCTGGTAAAGGATTTATTGCGATCGCAGCATTAATTTTTGGCAGATGGCATCCCATAGGTAGTGCTTTAGCTTGTTTGCTATTTGGGGCTACAGAAGCTTTACAACTGCGAATTCAGGCATTAGGGGTAAATATACCTTACCAATTTTTAGTCATGCTACCTTATGCGATCGCATTATTGGCATTAGTCGGTAAGTTGGGGAAATCTACACCCCCAAAAGCTTTAGGTACTCCTTACTTTGGAGGCGATCGCCACTCAGATTAATTTAACCCACGTCGCCACCCATTCTTTTTGCTACTTCATTCATAATTTCTTTACTGCTATAGTCTGGCTTTGATGGATCTATTGGTTCTAACGGACGAAAAATAGCTAACTGAGATTTTGGAGTCAACATTTGTTGTAACTTGCTTTCACAGATACCAATTTTTTCCTCAAACATCAGTTCAGCACCATGTTCTAATTCATCATGAATAACATTGAGATCCCGTAAGCCTCTGTAAGTAAAAGTTACAGTTTGATTTTTGGGATTGAGATATGTGTCGTTACTCTCATAACCAAGTTCTTCGGCTTTCTCAAAAGCTTCTTCTGGTGAAGAAGCGCGGACAAGAACAATATTTACATGAATAACATTGTGTGGATTTCCCTCAACGTTACACTCGATCACCAATTCAGCAATATACCACGTTGCGTTTTTGGGAATGTATGCCATTGTTTATAAAACCAAAATTTTCTATCACTCATGGTATCACTGAGGATTAGCATTAAGTACTTTCATTACATTTGCGATCAGCAAGTTTGTGAACTCTGAACTATATCATTGCTCAACTTAAGTATTAAATAAAAAGATTACCAATATTTAGGAAAAGCAAAGACGTGAACCGTTTCCAAAAGCTATCCTCAATTGTGTTCCTGCTATTAACCTTCACTTATCCACCTGTTTTAGCTGAGGCTAAGGATAATACTCTAAATAATGTTCTCAATCAACAGAGTATTGACGCACAGACAAAATTAGTTGGAGAGCAAAGTGAAGAGTTTTTGTTAGCTCGCAGACGAACTCGACGACGTTATCATAGACGGCAACGAACTGGAAGATATTATTACCAACGCCAGCGAAATCGACAACATTATTACAGACGACGCTATCGCTCTATAGATTATCACGGACAACGATATCGTTATGGAGAATGGGAACTTGTACGCGATCGTCATGGACGATTAATGTATGATTGGCAGCGTTAATAGTAAGCTTCACACTCAATTTTTCCTAAGAATCTTTATGCCTAAATCCTAATTTATTGCGGTATGTGAGCTTTTGGTCTAATGCACCATATAGTGTTTAATACTACGCTACGGCAAATGAGGGATTAGCACGCTAGCAAAATCAGCACATAATACAATAGCTAGCATCCACCAAAAGCCACTCATGCCGCAAAATAACCAAACCGCCGTCGAATTCCGCGATGTCACTTTTAGCCGCAATCATCGCCCATTGGTGTCAAATCTCAACTTCACCATCCGTCAAGGAGAAGCACTGGTATTACTTGGGCGCAGTGGTAGCGGCAAAACCACGACAATGAAGTTAATTAATCGCCTATTTATACCCACACAAGGCGAAGTTTTATTTGATGGCATTCCCACAACTCAATGGGATGAAATTAAACTACGGCGAAAAATTGGTTACGTCATTCAAGAAATTGGTTTATTTCCTCATTTCACTGTAGAACGCAATGTGGGTTTAGTTCCTTCTTTAGAAGGTTGGCAACCAAAACAAATTAAAACGCGGGTTTATGAATTGTTGCAATTAGTAGGCTTAGAACCAGCACAATTCGCCGGACGTTACCCGCACGAACTTTCGGGAGGACAAAGGCAAAGAGTCGGTGTAGCCAGGGCTTTAGCAGCAGATCCGCCAGTGTTGCTGATGGATGAACCTTTTGGGGCACTCGATCCGATTACGCGGCTAGAACTTCAACAAGAGTTTCGGCATTTGCAGCAAGAATTAGGCAAGACAGTTGTTTTCGTCACCCATGATATTCAAGAAGCCTTAGTTTTGGCATCCAGAATTGGTTTAATGTATGGCGGAGAATTGGTAGTATTGGGGACGACAGATGAATTTATGCGATCGCAACATCCAGAAAGTCTCGCCTTTCTCCAATGTCTGCATTCCCTGCAAGATACTTTATGAAAAATTTCTTCCTGGTTAAGTATGCCCCAGAAATTCTTCAGCATACTCTCGAACATCTATTTTTAGTAGGAATCGCTATCGGAATTGCCATACTTATAGGCATTCCCTTAGGTATTTTAATTACACGCAAAACTTATCTCCGCCAACCAATTCTCGGCATAGCAAATGTTCTCCAAACTATTCCTAGTTTGGCACTTTTTGGTTTACTCATTCCTGTTCCCATAATTGGCGGAATTGGCGCAGTACCAGCAATTGTTGCCCTGACTGTATATTCCTTGCTGCCGATAATTCGTAACACTTACACAGGTATTACTAGCGTCGATCCAGCGATTCGAGAAGCTGGCAGAGGCATGGGGATGACAGATAGACAATTGTTATTACAAGTTGAAATTCCCTTGGCAATGGGAATAATTTTGGCAGGAGTGCGAGTAGCAACAGTAATTGCCATAGGTATTGCAACTATTGCAGCAGCGATTGGTGCTGGTGGTTTGGGAGTATTTATTTTTCGTGGCATATCTGTAGTTAACGATCAGTTAATTTTAGCTGGTGCAGTTCCGGCGGCAGTAATTGCATTACTGGCTGACTTTGCAATTGGCTGGTTGGAGAATAAATTAAAAATTAAAAATTAATGAAAAGATTTTTCACACTTTGCTGTTTAACTTTTACTTTGTTACTGCTAATCACTAGCTGCACACCAAATGTAAATAGTAATAACGGTGGTAATATAATTGTTGCTTCCAAAGATTTTACCGAACAAGATATTTTAGGTGAACTATTAGCACAGCAAATCGAGGCGACAACTAATTTAAAAGTAGCTCGTCGCCCTCGTTTGGGTGGTTCATTTGTTTGTCATAGCGCGATTACTGCTGGTAAAATTGATGCTTATATTGAGTATACAGGCACAGCTTTTACTGCAATTTTAAAGCAGAAGACAGTTAACGATCCGAAAGAAGTTTATGAAAGATTAAAACAAGCATACTCTCAGCAATTTAAGCTGGAGGTAATGCCAAGCTTGGGTTTTGAAAATACTTTTGCGATGATTGTTCGGGGTGAGGATGCCAAACGCTACAACATTCAAACTCTCTCGGAAGCTACTCAATATACACCACAGTGGCGTGGCGGTTTCGGCTACGAGTTTTTAGAACGGGAAGATGGTTTTCCAGGATTAGCTAAAACTTACAATTTACGTTTTGCTAAATCTCCCCAAATTATGGACTTGGGTTTAATATATCGCGCTTTGATTCAAAAACAAGTGGATATGGTAGCGGGTAATTCCACTGACGGACAGATTTCTCGCTTGGGTTTAGTTGTACTCAAAGATGATAAACATTATTTTCCACCTTACGAAACTGTGCCAATTGTTCGACAAGAAATATTAAAAAAGTATCCTGAATTAAAAACAGCGATCGCTTCCCTAGCTGGAAAGATTTCAGCAGATGAAATGCGGCAGTTAAACTATTTAGTTGAGGGGGAATTACGGGATGTTAAAGATGTTGTCCAAGAGTTTCGCAAATTGAAGGGATTAAAATAATTCGTAATTGTAATTAAAGGTTAGCGTAACGCACCGAAGCATCTGCGTGCATGGCTTTGTTGGGTTGCGCTTTGCTTCACCCAACCTACAATTTTTCTTAACTACTGTTGTCCACGCAAAAAGTTCTTTAACCACCTAATGACTTCACTTGTTGTTTGCTCATTGGCCATTTGGAGACATTGCTGCACAAGTTCTCTGACGTTAGGAAAGTAGCTGCTTTCTGTAAGCACATAACTTTCTCCCTGCAATCGATAAATTAATAACCGATTACTCTTTAATATCCAAACTTCTGGCACTCGATATGGCAAAAAATCGTTAATGTCGGTGTAGCTTGTGACATCTATTTCAATTGCTAAATCTGGTGGTGGATCTGACTCCCAATCAATCCTTTTTTTGCCTACTACGGCTCTGCAATTTTCAATGTAAAAGCAAAAGTCTGGCTCAATACCACTAATTTCTGGCAAACTCATGGTAATGGGCGTAAATGACTCGTATATGCGGTTTAAGTGGTCAAGTATAGCTATTACTATCAATGCCAGCAAACTCGCATCTCTTCCATGCTCTGGTAGCGGTGCCATCAGTAAAATTTCTCCCAGGCGATATTTTATGCGAGGCGAGGAGCGATCGCCTAGTTGCTGACTCAATACTTGATAGTCTTGCCAGTTTCCCAAAAGTTTCAACACCGCGCCAGGTGGTAACTCAATTTTTTGTGGTGTAATTACGGTATCCATATTAGCCACATTGTAGATATTACCCGCATTTTTACATGGAAGATGAGCGATCGCCAGATTCATGAATTCAATGAAGAGATGAGGCAGTAAAGAAGATGAGGACAATAACTACTGCCTAATGCTCTTATTGATTTTGAATTGTTGACTCTGCGTAGCTGCTGGTACCAAACTCGTTTGCCCGTGCGCTAGGTACTAGTGTCCAGCCTGCTTTGATCAGTTTTTGATAAGTTGCCCAACCTTGAGAACCACCTTGTATCTTATAATCTGGGACTGCCAAGTGTCCAAAAGCTGTGTAGGGACGCCAAGGTTGATTGGGTTCTGCCTGCAAATACAAAATTTTTTCTCCGTCGCCACTAGACTTAGATAACCAGCACATTTGTCGATGCATTGCAAACTCCTTTACTTTTTGCTAGTAAGCATGATAACAGACTTTTGTCAAGAAGATTCTCACCCTTGTGGGGTAATTTTTTGCCTAATACTTTAGACAAAATGTAATTAAGTTTTATCCTGTAAGGGATAATTGCTTAAAAAGTCATACCTTGGAAGACTGCTGCTAGTAGTACATCAAGATAAACAGCTTCGCCACACCTTCTTTATTCGGTGAGATTTTTCTAATGTTATCCGCGTTTTTTGCGATCGTGTGTAACAATAACTACTGTTTTGACTGAGGCTCTTAATCTGATGCCACCCATATCGCCTGTGCCGAAAGAAGTCAGGCTGATGTATTTCTCACAACAGATAATAACTTTCTTTTGTTACTCTGGGAAGAGTAACAAAAGAAAGAAGGGCTGAAAGCCAGGAGGGGACGATAACACAGCCAAGAAGCCCCAAACCCAGCATCAAATTTGTGGATGAATATTGTGCAATCTACAGAAACATCTTTCTAGAAGTCAGGAGTTTTGAAAATTTCCGAGATTTACATTTGGGAATGATATCAGAAATAAAAAGGAAATATTTACCAGAAATAGCTGTTTTTTTGTGGACATCTAATCCCGCACAATGAATATAGGTGACTTCCATATTTCACCTCCATTGATATTGTCACAGCTGGTCAGATGTCCTTTCAAAAATGATTCTGCCTTGCGTGTTTCCCACTCTTATGAGAAGTGTCACATTTCCTTGTGCCGCAGGAAATCTAGGTCTGTCTCTTGCTCAGGCTCGCAGCACCACTGTCCTTCCGACCTTTGTTCCAACTGCTTGAGCAAAATGTATCATATTTTCATTGTTCCTTGTGAGCGCCGCTCATGGAGTCTCTTGCAAAAGTAAGTCCCTAAACCCCACCCCTTAATCCCCTCCCTTTGCTAAGGGGCCACGGTGTACACACAAGTTTGAAATAGCTGATTAACCTGGGTTTTACCCCACCCTAACCCTCCCCGTATGTATTGGCTACGGTGTACACACAAGTCGTATCTGCAAGGGTTTCAAGCTTTCTAGACCCAATAAATTGTCATTACGAGCGAAGCGAAGTAATCGCATAATCTCGTAGTTAAACCGATTGCTTGTCTACGACACGCACTTGCATTCGTCGTTCCTCCTCTCTACGAGACGCACTCGCGTTCGTTGCAGACAGGCTTTCGGAGCGATCGCACAATCCTATTGCTCGATGACGAAACCAAGTACTAGGGGGAATTTTAAGACTTGTGTGTACACCGTAGCCTTGTCAAGGAGAGGGAACTAGATTTCTTTTCCCTTCTTTCCAAGAGGGGATTAAGGGAGGTAATTCGACTTGCGCCAGGTGCAGATCCATTATTCTTTCGTAAACCCAATCAATCATCAGTTGAATCGTCAATCATTTCTGGTACTAAAGCTGGGTTACTTTTACGTTCTTCTGGTGATTGCTCCCGGATAACATCGTCGATTCTCCGAGGGTGTTTGATTTTGTCGAGTAGCTCTGGACTTAATTGTAATGCCTCACTTTCTGGATTCGACTTTTCAGCTTGATTAGGAACTGTTTCTTTATTCATCACTATTTCCCCAAACTTATAAGCCAAGCTTAAGTTTTTTATGGTGAGGTACACACTATCTTGAGACTTAATTTCAGATAGCGGTGGGTAAGAAATGCGTCACCGAACAACCCACAATACGGTTCGGTTAAAGGGGAAAGGGTAAAGGGGAAAGGGGAATAAAAAACCTTTAACCCTTACCATTTTCTCTTTTTCCCAAACCCTATTCTGAGTTCAAAATGCTTATCCGAACCGTATTGCAACAACCCATCGTACTCTTACAGAAAAGCAAGCTACGGGTAGCGTCTCACAGAGAAAACATCGCGCTTTGTAGATTAAAGACTCAGCAACACAGCAAAAACGCGATCGCTCCCATCTCCCCTTATCCGCCCATTGAAACTTGACTGCGGTCAAACAACCACCCATCGCCGACTATTTCTTCTAGGCGTTGATTGAGTCGAGGGAGAAAATATTCTGGATCAAGTTGCTGGGTAAACCAAGTATCGAAAGCTTCCTGTGTTTCAATTCCTTGGGCACTTGCCGCACCTAATATAATTTTGAAACTATCCTCCTGAAGTTCCTCTAACTGGGGATGACCTTCACCTCGGCGGCTGCAAAAGAACATTGCCGTTGCTCCTAGCACAGCTTCTAGTTCATCGCCTTGAGGAACTCTATTATATAAAGCACGGATAAGTCTAATGGTTTTTCCTAAAGGTGCTTTAATTCTCAGCGTCAACCAGATTGCTTGAGCTAGGTAAACTAAACCGTTACTTTCATCTGCTACGCCTAAATTACCCAGAACTGTTACCAAATCACTATAAGCACTTATTTGTGCAAGTGTGGAAACAACTTCCTCTAAAAGTATGATCGCTCTCGGTATGTCCCCTTGTTGGGCGAATACCCCTGCCATGTTGTTGAGGGTAGCGGCTTTACCTTTGACATCGCCAATCTGCTCAGATATTTCCAAGGATTGCTCGTAGAGTGCGATCGCTCTCGGTATGTCCCCTTGGTCGGCGATTACCTGTGCCATGTTGTTGAGGGTAGTGGCTTTACCTTTGACATCGCCAATCTGCTCAGATATTTCCAAGGATTGCTCGTAGAGTGCGATCGCTTTCGGTATATCCCCTTGTTGGGCGAATACCCCTGCTATGTTGTTGAGGGTAGCGGCTTTACCTTTGACATCGTCAATCTGCTCAGATATTTCCAAGTCTTGCTCCCAGAGTGCGATCGCTCTCGGTATGTCCCCTTGTTGGGCGAATATCCCTGCCATGTTGTTGAGGGTAGCAGCTTTACCTTTGACATCGCCAATCTGCTCCTTTATTTCCAAGGATTGCTCCCAGAGTGCGATCGCTTTTGGGATGTCCCCTTGGTCGGCGAATACCAGTGCCATGTTGTTGAGGGTAGCAGCTTTCCCTTTGACATCGCCAATCTGCTCCTTTATTTCCAAGGATTGCTCCCAGAGTGCGATCGCTTTTGGGATGTCCCCTTGTTGGGCGAATACCTGTGCCATGTTGTTGAGGGTAGCGGCTTTACCTTTGACATCGCCAATCTGCTCAAATATTTCCAAGGATTGCTCCCAAAGTGCGATCGCTCTCGGTATGTCCCTTTGGTCGGCGATTACCTGTGCCATGTTGTTGAGAGTAGTGGCTTTACCTTTGACATCGCCAATCTGTTCCTTTAGTTCCAAGGATTGTTCCCAAAGTGCGATCGCTTTTGGGATGTCCCCTTGTTGGGCAATTACCCCTGCCATGTTGTTGAGGGTAGCGGCTTTACCTTTGACATCGCCAATCTGCTCAGATATTTCCAAGGATTGCTCCCAGAGTGCGATCGCTTTTGGGATGTCCCCTTGTTGAAAGCTTACCTTTACCATCTTGTTGAGGATAGTGGCTTTAGCTTTGACATAGCCAATCTGCTCAAATATTTTTAAGTTTTGCTCCCGCAGTGCCATTGCTTTTGGGATGTCCCCTTGTTGAAAGCTTACCTTTACCATCTTGTTGAGGATAGTGGCTTTAGCTTTGACATCGCCAATCTGCTCACATATTTCTAAATCTTGCTCCCACAGTATCATTGCTTGTCGGATGTCTCCTTGTTGGGCTAATGTCTCTGCCATATTGCTCAGAGTAGTGGCTTTACCTTTGACACCCCCAATCTGCTCACATATTTCTAAATCTTGCTCCCACAGTGCCATCACTTTTGGGATTTCCTCTTGTTGGGTTATTATGTCAGCCATCTTGTTAAGGATAGTGGCTTTTTTTCGTAATTTATCTTCAGGGCAAAGGTCTAAAGCTTGCTGATAATGGGTAACAGCCTCTTGCACAAAACCCAAAACCTCTTCCGCACGAGCGATTGTTTCCAAGATGCGGTAGTCTTGAAAAACTGCCAAGATTTGCTGACATAACTCTAAAGCTTCCACAAACCGGGAATTGTTCGCCCAACAGCTTGCAATACTATCTCCAATGCTAACAGCAATTTCTTGCTCTCTTGCCAGTAGTCCTAAACGTATAATTTCCAGTCCTTCTACTTCCGTTTTTTGCTTAGATTCATCCCACCAAGCTTGATGGATTTTCCTCACCGCTTGCTGTCGCGTTGCTTGCCATTCTTCCTCACTCAATACTGTTTCTAGCAACGATTCTAAAATTGTCGTCACCCGATAATTAGCTGATTGGTTGGCGTAAGTGGTAGCAGACTCAACTAGACTCAGGCTGATAAGCTTTTGCAGAAAAGAGGCAGAGGGACAAATGGCATTGATAATTTCAACAGTAACGGGCAAGTGAAACACACTCAACCGTGCGAGAAACTTTTGTTCTTCCGGTTCCAAAGCAGCCAGCAGAGCTTGTGCCAAGATATCTTCGCGGAATTTCTGCTCAGTCGCTTCTAGCCGATTCAGTAATTCATCTGCCGCTATTCCTGGTTGCTGAATCACCTCTAACAACCACTTCAGCAACCGGGGATTACCATCGGCAATGTGAATAATCCTCTGAGTTCTTAACTGCTGCTTAACTTTTTTATCTAAAGAAAAGCAGATTTTATCAATATCATTGCTACTCATCCCTGCCAAAGATTCCAAGTGCAGGCGATGATTTTCTGGCAAGGTGTCTGCTTTCAAATAGCGACAGGTGACAATCAGCCGACTTTCTGCCCCGGTTTCTGCCAATGCTGCACAAATCGCCCCTAAAATTTTGTAAGCATCTGTCGTCATCCGCAGTGAGCCATCTTTAATGTTAGGTTTGGGGATGTTTTGCTCAAAATCATCCAATACTAACAGCAACGGTTGGTCAATTTTTTCTATTTCTTCAAAAAAGTTTTGCAACCGCCCTTCTAGAGACACCTCTGGTTTATTCAAAAGTGCGGGCACATCTGCAAACCGCTGATATTTATGAGAAAGTTTATTGAGCAAACCTTGCTCATCCAGAGGGCCAATCAACACGACTCGCGCAAAGTTAGGATGCTGCGCCTGCACCCGCGTACATAACCGCGCCGCCAGGGTACTCTTACCTAGTCCACCCATCCCGGCAATAAACACGCCGACTATTTGGTTGTTGGTTTCCCGCAAAGCCTTGAGACACCGTTGCAAAGGTCGCCTGCGTCCGACAAATTCAAACCGACTAGCAACCTTAATTTGATTATTCTCATCGAGAAATTCTTGCTCTGGCGCTGCGAACTTCAGCTTTTCCCGATTTTTTGTGATTAGTGGTGTCACCAGTTGGTTAATGGGGCGCGTATCTCGATACATCCGCAACAGATGCCAGTCGGTGCATATTTCCTCAATCATCTTCTGCTGTGCATCTTTGACAGCCTGTTCAACAGTTGCTCCCGTCGCTAAAGCTACATAAAGTGCCTGTGCTGCTACAATACCCGTGCGGTCAAACACCGGACGCGCCCAGCCTAAAACTATACCCGCCCCTGCTTTCACCAATGCCTGCGCCATTGAGGGTACTGTCCCCTTGTTAGAAACTTGTCCCGTATGACAACCAGAGAGAAAAGTTACACGCGGCCAGCGGCCGCGAAAGGCTTCAGCTAAATTCTTGACGGTAGTCAGTTGGATATTCCCCACTTCATCTTCAGTGATGAAGCAAGGTGTATTGTCTCGTAATGCTGTACCTTTTGGCAGCAAATAGCCGTAATCTTTGTGGGTGTAAATTATCCCGTGTCCGGTGAGGTGAAAGACATCAAAATAGTCTTCTGGGTAGGATTGCACCAAATTGCTTAACTCTGCAACCGAGCCACTTTCTTCAACAATCAACGCCAAGGGCTGATTTTCAGTTGCTTGCAAAATGTTCGCTTCTTCCCGCTCATAATTCAGAATTGGTTTTATCCCTTCAGGAGAAGTCGCCATGAACAGCAACCGCAAGGGGCGATTTTGCACACCAATTAATGGGGTTTGACGCTGCTGCACAGAACGCACTGGTAAGACAGAAATATTTTGACGTTGCAGTAAGAACCCTGCACCATCATGCAGCAATTCCCAGGGTAAATGTGCCAATCCCAGCGCTACCCTTTCTGTTTCTGGGTTCAACCCCTGCGCTTCGCTGGTTTTAATCAAATCTAAAAGAATCGTTTGCTCATCGGCCTCATCCAGCGCCCTTCTCACCCATCCTTCTTTACCATCCAGCCATTGATAAAGTTGCCGTCCCAACTGGGTGAGATATGGTAGGCGATCTTCATCTTCAGCATAATAATTTTGCTCACACAAATCAATGAGTGCTGCCAACTCAGTTTGATCTAGGCGACGTGAGCCATAATCACAGCGCAGTTCAAAAGTTTGCTGTTGACTGAGGGCGAAGGTGAAGTTTAGGGGCATGGCTGACAGCAGTGGTTTGCACAGTAACCTTCACCGTATTATCACCCAATTCCTGAAATTATCGCCGATATTCGTCGCCGCAATCGCCGATAAGCTGGTACAAATCGCGTGATTGGCGAGATACTGCACTGATGCGATCGCGATCGTCTGCATCTAAACTAAAACTAAATACTTTGGCGTTATCTTCTATATGTTCAGATACCCCAAGTCGGGCACCAACTATCACACCTGCCACAGTTGGCTGATCTAAAATGTAACGTGCTGCCACGTTAGAAATGCTTACCCCATGCTTATTAGCAATTTCCTTTAAGATAGCTAGCAATTCTTGAAATAAGCGCCAACCACCCCAAGCATCGATCATATTTTTATATTTTTTCAAACTAGCAGTAGAGAGATCAAATCCTCGCGGTTCCGATTTCCCCAAATAGTTTTCTGATAACAAACCGCCGCATAGTGTCCCGTAAGTAAAAAGCTTGATGTCATGCTGTTGACAAAACTCCACCATATTAACTTCAGGACGGCGGTCAATCAGGGAAAATTGCACTTGGTTAGAAACGATTTTGATCCCTGCTTCGGTAATAATCTTTAAGTTTTCTGTGTCAAAATTAGTTAAACCTAGATGCTTAATTTTACCCTCAGTCTGAAGCTCTGCCATATATTTGAGGGCATCCAGATAATTTTTATCCTGATATTCCCACCAATGAAACTGCATCAAATCTAACGATTGCACATTCATTCTTCTCAGGGAAATATCAATATTGTCCTCGACGAGTTTTTTCGTCATTTTGCCTGGACGAGGTACCCATTTTGTAAAGGCTTGTACCTGAGATAAAGCATCTTTTCCACGAGTATCAATTAGTTGACAGCGAAACTCACCAATAAAATCTTCTGCGGGGCCATAATGATCTGCTAAATCCCAAGTAGTAAAGCCTGCATCTAAATATTGAAACATAGTCTCAATGGCAGCTTGGGGATTAATCTTTCCGTGTGCGCCAGATACTTGCCACATACCATTTAAAATGCGGCAGATGTTTAAATCGGGAGTGAATTGGAGACGGCTAGCTGCGGGTAAATTCATTTTCAAGTTTAGGAGTGAGAAGTTGGGAGTGAGAAGTGAGGAGTTAGGAGTTAGGAGTTAGGATAATTTGTGAGTTTGTAAGCATCTTATTACAACATTCTTAGCTTTTATGCCTTCTTAAGAACCATTTATAACAACGATAATCAATAACTCTTAAATCTTAACTCTTAACTCCTAATTTTGAACTCATAACTCCTAACTTTCTAACGCCAGCCTTTTTCAGCTTGTTCGAGAACGTAAGCAGCAACATCTTGAATTTGCTGTTCAGTGAGACGCTCTTTGTAGGCTGACATATTATTTTTACCATTGGTAACTATAGATGTAACTGCCTCGATTGAATCCATACCATATTTTTTCAGAGCTTGCTTTTTGAGATTTTTACCCCGCCTAACTATGTTGCTACCGTTGATATGACAACCAGCACAATGAACACTAAAGATTTGTTCCCCGTTAACTGTGTCTGCGGCACTAGCAGGCAAAGTAAAAGTACTGATTAATAACAAAAAGGTTACTAATACTAATTTAAGTAATTTTTTCAATTAACTTCTCCAGATTTGGACATACTAGTTACAGGCATAAGTGTCAGAACTAATCCTAGAGGGATTCAAAGTCAGTTGTAAATCCAGCAAAATTTGCACAATCTTCTTGAAAGGACTCTGCATCACTAACATCTTCAATTTTATAAGACATGATACGCGTCCCATCTGGCATTTTTTTGGAACCAATCAATTCACCTTGATATTTCGCTGCGATCGCTTTAAAATCAACACCATAGAGTTTCCAAGCATCACCCGAACAAGTAATATTTACTCGCCACATATTCCACTCCTAATTACTACCACTAAATATTTATCATCTCACAAATGGGCAACATGCTACACGTCACCTCTTGGGGACTGGAATTTTCTATCTAAAGGAAGTGCCTAGCTCTATCAGGCTACGCCATAATGTGGGTGTAGGAACATTTCTAGAAACTTTTATCCCAATTAGTTAAATTCTACGAGTTGAAAATGCCTAACAATATCAAACAACAAATTCAAGCCGACTTGCAACAAGCGAAAGAAACTGGACAATTAAGAACTGAGCGGATTCGAGAAATTGTAAAATCCGCAGTTTCTCAAGTTTCTTCTGAGTTTAAACAAGGTTCTAGTGAACTTCGTAGTCTTGTTAGAGATGCGGTTTCCGCTGTCATTGAAAACTTCCAAGAAAAAGGTAGCGAACTCAAAGACGAAGTGACAGCTTCTATTGAAGGAGCGCTGGAAGGAATTAATAGCCAAAGACACGAAAATATTGCTAAAACTCAGATAGATATCAAGCGGCTACAGGCTCAACTGGATGGTGAAGAAGAACAACTCCAGCAAGAAGTTGATGTAATTTTGGCAGAGATTGAAGAAGAGGGTAAGCAAAAACCTGCTAGTACCAAAACGGCTATTGATTCTGCTGTCAATGCCATTAAAGATAGTGAAGAAGTCGGATTGTTAAAGAAACGTTACGCGCAACTACAAGCGCAACTAGCCATTGTCCGAGCTAATATGGCTGCACGCTATGGCGGACGTAATATGGAAGTTCAAGATTATCTAGACGAAGCTAAACACTGGTATGATAAAGCTCGCCCCCAAGCGGAGTCTGTAGTAGTACAGGTAGAACAAAAGCGATCGCAGTTAGAAGATAAACTGGGTGAAGCTGGTACATCTCTCGCCAGAAAAGAACGCCAAATCAAACAAACGTTGCGAGAGTTACTCTTAACCGCAGCTGACTTATTTAAAGATAAGGAACCTGCTGATAAAGAACGGGAGACTATTCATAAATAGACTGCTTGGATGTTTAATTGAATTAAAAAATAGGGTGGGAGATTTCTCACCCTATTTTGTTAAATAATAAAAACTGCAATAATATTAACGTGAATTCGATTGCTCATATAATATCTACCCAATTTGCTCAATCAAAAAACCCTCACGTTAATATTAGATTCCCGACTTCTTCAAGAAGTCGGGAATCTGGTTAGAAAATGGGTAATTATGGTTTAACTACCGATTAAGAAACTTCTGATTGCGTATTAGTAAATACGCCCTTCTCTGTTAACTTGTTCGTCATGCTTGGCTATAACCCAAATTGCATGAATACTACCGGGAAGCCAACCTAGAACTGTGAGCAAAATGTTAATAATCAAAGTTGGGCCAACTCCAACTGTCAAGAAAACGCCTAAAGGAGGAACTAACAGACCTAGAAGAAAACGAACTAATTTCATGATTTTACAACTTTGTGATTTTGTTTAGTTACATTCATTTGAGGATGCCGAATTAGGAAATCCAGATTCGGAGATTTTATGTAGTTAAAGAAACGTGAGCTAACTAGCGTTTCTACTCCTTCTAACTTATCTCGAAGGTAACTCACTTTGATTCTTTACACTACCACTGCTGGTTAAAAGATTTCTTTCAACAAAGTAGTTGTTAATGAAAGTGTTAGCAAAGGTTAAAATTACTGGGCCGAGAAGGAAACCAATGATTCCGCGAACGGCGAACCCAGGAACTAATACTGCTGCTAACCAGAAACATAAACCGTTGACGATGAGCGAAAATGCTCCAAATGAGAGAAAATTAAGTGGTAGGGAAAGAGCAGACAGGATTGGTTTAACTGAACCGTTAATTAGACCAATTACTAAGGCGGCAATCAACGCTGCGGGAAAATTAGCAATGTTAACGCCTGGAACAACTAAATCAACAATCAACAGGCTTAAAGCTGTAGCTAGGGCGGTTAAAAATGGAGTCAACATCGTTTCTACCTAATAACTAGAGATTTTTTTGCAACTTCTTATATCATCTTTAACTATCTGCTAGGTTTTCACCTCTCTTGCAAGATAGAATTTCTTTCTACCATTAGGTCTATCATTCATTGATAAAGCGCTTCTCTGTTGAGTCTAATACAGACCTAACAAGAACAGCCCTTCCCTACAAGGAAAGGCTACGGTGTACACACATCCAGGTTTTGTGTTTACCATCTCAGAGGTTTTGGTTCATGAAACGGTTGCTTGCTTTTATTACAATTGCTTTCCTCTGCTTTGATTTCGCTCATCTTGTCAAGGCATTTGGGTCAATCTCAACACTTTCAGATCATAGTTGTACTTTCAGGATGTTGAAAAAAGGAGAGGGTTGTTTTCTTTACAAGGTTGAAGCTGGTAATTTCTCTATCCCTGTTTACTACTACCTACCTAATCAAATACAGGCAAATACGAAAGTGGTATTCACCATGCATGGCGAACAACGGAATGCTGAAGATTATAGAAATGACTGGAGAAATATCTACAACCACAAGGGCAGCGACAATCCAAATTTTATCCTGCTTGCCCCCCAATTTAAGCAAAAGCGCTATCCATTAGCTACAGGGTATAATCTTGGTAACATGTTTACAGAAGATTTGAAGATTCTAAATCCTCGAAATCAATGGGCATTTACTCAAATTGAAAATATTTTTGACTTCGTGAAAAGAAGCACCAAAGTCAGCACCACCAATTACTATCTCTATGGTCACTCTGCTGGCGCACAGTTCGTACATCGAATGGTCATCTTTATGCCCCATACACATATTAAAAAGGCGATCGCCGCCGAGGCTGGTTCGTATATAATACCTGATCAGCATAGGGATTATCCCTGTGGTTTCCATAAAGAAACCGGAGAGCAACTGCCATCTGTGGACTTGAAAACGACTTTCAGTACACCAATGACAATTATTTTAGGCACTAAAGATAACAAACCTTTATCGGATGACCATGATACCTATAAGTGCGATGCACAACAAGGTTCTAATCGTTTGGCTCGTGGCGAATATTTCTACACTCAAGTAAAAAGCATTGCGAATAAGAAGAAAGAAGATTTTCAATGGACTCTCAAAAAAGTTACTGCTGCTCACATTGTTGGAAAAACGAATCCCCCGATTGAAGATCCAATGTTAGTGTCTTGTGCCGCAAAGGAGTTTTTTGCGGAATTAACAGGGGTTAACTGCCAATAGGGGAGTGTTGTAGAATCCTCTGAAGTGTTGGGACAGATAAAGGATTGACAAGACAAAAATTAATCAGATTTTCCCGACTCAGGCTTATAATACAGTGCTGATTTATATAAGACTTGTTCTTGATGGGTTTCTAAAGTGCAATCAGACAAAGGGTAAGTTACACAAGTAACAACATAACCAGCCTGTATTTCACTTGGACGCAAAAATTTTTGCTCGCTTTGGTTAACTTCACCACTAATAAGTTTAGCAATACACGCAGAGCATTCACCTTGTTTGCACCCAGATGGTAGGCGGATATGAGCATCTTCTGCCATATCCAGAATATACTGATCGTCTGGTACTGGAATGGTGCGATCTAATCCAAGTGTAGGATTGATGAATCGAACTTGATAAACTGCCATCTGCTATTTATGATTATTGTTTAACTGCTTTCATCGACAAACTAATTCGCTTGAGTTTCTCGTTGATTTCTAACACCTGCACTTTAACTACTTGTCCCACTTTGACAATTTTGTTGGGATCGTCTACAAATCTATCAGCAAGTTGAGATATATGCACTAAGCCATCTTGATGTACGCCGATATCGACGAAAGCACCGAAGTTGGCGACGTTCGTCACGATTCCCTCTAATTCCATTCCCACCTTTAAGTCCCTAATTTCCTTAATTCCTTCTCTGAAGGTGGCATACTTAAACTCAGCACGAGGATCTCTACCTGGTTTTTCTAGTTCGCTGAGAATGTCGCGCAGTGTGGGTTCGCCGACGGTATCAGTAACGTATTTCTTCAGGTTGGTCTTTTTGAGTTTTTCGGCTATTTGTGTCACCTGATTTAATGGCACATTTAGATCGGATGCGATCGCTTCTACTACAGAATAACTCTCTGGATGCACTGCTGTATTATCTAATGGGTTGTCACCGCCGCGAATCCGCAGAAAACCGGCTGCTTGTTCAAAGGCTTTCGGCCCCAACTTCGGAACTTTCAACAATTGTCGGCGATTTTTAAAGGCTCCATTCTGATTGCGATAGGCGACAATATTATTGGCAACTGTTGCCGTAATCCCAGAGACGGAAGTTAGCAGTTCTTTGGAGGCGGTGTTTAAGTCTACGCCGACGTAGTTGACGCAACTTTCTACAGTGTCGTCCAATTTCTTTTTCAACAACTTCTGATCGACATCGTGCTGATATTGTCCCACACCAATAGATTTGGGATCAATTTTCACCAGTTCCGCCAAAGGGTCTTGTAAACGGCGACCGATACTAATGGCACCGCGCACAGTAATATCTAAATCGGGAAACTCTTCTAAAGCTACACTACTTGCAGAATATATAGATGCACCAGATTCATTTACCATTACCTTAACTGGTTTGCGTTCTATGGTTTCTAAAACTTGCGTGACAAATTCCTCTGTCTCGCGGGATGCTGTACCGTTACCAATAGCAATTAACTCAATTTTGTACTTTTCAATGAGATTTTTGACAGTTTGTGCAGCTTTGAGTCGCTGTTCAGCCGCTTGGTGGGGAAATACCGCTTGATATTCCAAAAATTTTCCCGTTTGGTCGAGGACTGCAACCTTACACCCAGTTCTAAATCCAGGGTCTATTGCCAATGTAGGTTTCATCCCTGCTGGTGCAGACAGCAACAACTCTCGCAGATTAGTTTCAAATGTCTTGATGGATTCTATGTCTGCATAAACTTTCTTCTCAGAAATGACCTCTCCCATAAGAGAGATTTTCATCAAACGGTTGAATGCATCCTTCAGCATCGCCTGATAAAAATCCCGGATTGTCCGAACTTTGGTTTTAATTTCTTGCGACTCAAGATAGTAAAGTAGCGTATCTTCATCAAAAGCAATTTCAAAACTTAATATTTTTTCAGTTTCACCCCGACACAACGCCAGCATATTATGGGGTGCAATATTTTTTACCTTAATTTGATAGTTACGGTACATCTCAAATTTGGTTGTACCTTCAGGATAATCATCTTTGATGCGGGAGACAAATACCCCTTCTTCTAAAAGATAATCGCGGATATATGCGCGTAACTCAGCTTTTTCGGCGATTTCTTCCGCTAAAATGTCAGCAGCACCTTTGAGTGCTTCTTCTGCTGTTTTGACTCCCTTGGTTTCCGAAATATACTTAGTCGCTGCTTCCTCCAAGGAAGCTGTTGCAGCATTTTTGACATTTAAAGATTTGATGAACTCAGCCAGTGGTTCGAGTCCTTTTTCTCTGGCGATAGTGGCGCGGGTGCGTCGTTTTGGTCGATAGGGTAAGTATAAATCCTCAAGTTCAGTTTTTTGTAAACAGGGTAAGATTTTGGCTTTGAGTTCATCCGTAAGTTTACCTTGTTGAGCGATCGCACTTAAAATTACCGATTTTCGTTCCTCCAGTTCTGTTAAGTAAGTATAGCGATCAGACAGTTCACGTAGTTGCACTTCATTCATCTCATCAGTGCGCTCTTTACGGTAACGTGCAATAAAGGGAATTGTTGCACCCTCCGCCAAAAGTTCCAGCGCGTTTTGCACCTGATGGGATTTGAGGTTTATTTCAGTTGCCAGTAGTTGAGGAATATTCAGCATTAGGTGTCTAAAATGAAAAAATGAAAATGTAACTTCTAAAGGTAATATGCTAGATTCTTAAGTTTGGCGCAAGGCCAAAGTTTTACGCCAATTTACCTGATGATTGCTCACAAGAGTGTAATTGGTGAAATAGACAAAACCCACCCACGCAAGTTTTAAACCCTTTCAATCCGCGTAGATGAAGGAGAGTTTGTATAGCATAGCGCAGCTATCGGAATCCGGTTTGATTTTTGAAAAACATCAGTACACATCTATTCCCTTCTTTCCCTGTTCCCTGCCTACACAAGTATCTTCAGTAATCATTCTGACTCCTGAGTTCTTAATTCTTCTTATAAAAGCAAGCTTTTGGATGCTTCATCTGTCGCCAGAATTATTCCCATTGGTGTAATATATAACGTTACATAATTTTGATTTTCTATAATATTTATTTCGATCGGTTGTTGTGGCTGAAACCTGATTGGATGTAGAATTAACCAGAATTCCAAAAACAATTTCGTTTTCTAAGCACAACAACTTTTAGTCCAGAGGTTAGTAGAATGCCTTTGTTTTTCTTGATACCACTGTGTACGGCTTTAGCTACTGGCTACTTGTTTAAAAAGAGTAATGACGAAATCGCATATCTTGCAGGTGTATTTGCAGCTATTAGCTTGATTTTAAGTTTGGTATTAGCACCTTGGCAGATTCAGTTTGGATTGTTGATCGTTGTCTTCATAATTAGCAACAGGCTTTTGCAAAAAAATGAGTCCAAACAATAGAAAAACAACCTAGAAAAACTGAATAATTTCAGAATCCTAACCATAACTAACTTTTATCTTCTCATTTAGCCTATAAACGCGATGGTTAGGTATTTATGAACTTGTTTACCAATAAGACCACGCCAACTTTTAAAAATATACTTACAATAAATGGTAGTATAAAATAAATCTCCATTGATGTTCAAATTATCAATGGGTATTTAGGCTGACTTGGAATCTGAATTAACTGTCAGCTCAGTTCTGTCTGATATATCTGAATTTGGAGATTTGTGTAGATAAATAGAAACCGATTCAGACTCCCTGTTAATATCTACAGTCTTCAGTATATCCTAGTATATTTTGTATCAACTAATCACAATACTTGTACTGTTATTCAAGCTTAAATTCAGCTTAGTATCAAATTTGATACTAAGTGTAATACTTCATTAATTCATAGCGAATTAACTTTGATAAAACTCTGCGTACCTACCCTGCGGGAAAGCGCTTGCGTAGCGTCTCCAAGAGTTGCGCCTATGCGTTTACCTCTGCGTTTAAAAAAGTTACGAACTTATGCAAAGCTGTACTAGTGCTTCATAAATGTACAAATCCTCAAAATAAAAATTCACATAAAGGAAAGTTGCGATTTTATGAAGTTTTTGTTTAAGTATATTTTCGGTTAATGAATTTTTGATGAAGTATGGCGATAAATTTGCAACACGCTTTTCTCGTGGTATTCTAGTAGGTGATTACATGTAGCAATAAATTGGGAGAAAAAACCCTAGTTAGAATTACGAAGAAAAATCAAGCAAACCTAATACTAAATAGTCTAAGACATTTCAAATCTAATGCAATCAATGTCAACTACGAGTTGACCACCGCATTAGCTCTTAGTGTTCTCAAAAACTATATTTGGACATTCAGCAAAAATCTCTAGGAATCTGTAAAGCGCGTTTATCTAGGGTAGTTAACATATCGAAGATTTACGCAGCTCAATAGACTTCTGTTACTAATTTTTTCCCATGTCCAATATAAAATGTGTAAACACACTGAGTTCAAGTACAAATTTTTATTATTCGGTTTAGTTCCCAGCCAAGGTTTAGAGATATGTTTGCGAGCCTGGATAATTTCTGCGGTATATCAGTAAATTAGTAAACTTTCCTGGAGCAAATAGAGAACACTTATCAATCCAGCTAGGTTTTAATGTATAAGTTGATAGCTTGAGAAGTTCAGTAGTGTCTTCAACAAGATTTCTACAACAGGATTCAACAGATGAAAGTTAATGAATGGATTAATCAAAAATTCTGGCAATCCATTTTTATTCGTTTAGCTGCATCTGTTGCAGATGTGTTTAGAGTCCAAGTTCAGGATAAACGATGTCTACTACAGGCTACACCTAAGCGTACTGCTAAACTTTGTCCAAAAGTGATTTGTGAAAAAGCTTTCAACCTTTATTACATCTGTATCCTTTATAGCCTAGATATTGCGATCGCGCTCAAAGTAGTGTTGAAGGATAACTGGCTGATACTAAAAACTTCTGCAATTCACAGTTGGGTAAAAACGAAATTGATTGTGCCAATAGCCAAGCAAAAAAAGTTTGCCTGGAAGTATACTCAGTAAACCAATTCAGTGCGCTCTACTCCGAATCATATCGAACGCTGCAATAATAAACTAACCATATGAGAATTTACATTGCATAGTATTTAATTACTAACTCTAAGAAAATGAGCTTCAACGATTATTTTGATTATGAGTCAACCTTACTAAGTTTGTAGTCTATTTACTGAAGTGGAGGTCGAATTGCAGAGAAGGTGTAACCGAGATCCGAAACATTCAAAACAACGGGCTGTTTACTGTCCGGTTCATACCTAATATCTGAATAGAGGCAAATGTACGATGAAATCTATGTCCCAAACTTCAAACTTTAAAATAATTCCTTATATCATTCTGTTTGTCAGTATTTTGTTTAGTATTTCTGGACAATTGCTGATGAAACACACCATGAGTCATACAAATGAGGGAATATTGACATGGGAATTTATTCAAAAATTAGCACTAGCTGTTAGTGTTTATTGTTTGGGAATAGCAAATTGGATATTGGCTTTGCGCTCTGTAAAATTGAGTATTGCTTATCCATTAACTAGTTTAAATTATGTCGGTATACTTTTTGGCTCCTACTACTTTTTTAATGAGGTGATTACATTGACTCGCATAGCAGGAGTCATAACTATTTTTATGGGTGTACTTTTAGTGGCTATTCCACCGAAAAAGTCTATATAACTTTATAGTAAATTCCACAACAAAGTATTGACAAATGAACATCACTACTTGGCTACTTTTAATGTTTGTAGTTTTATTTGGGACAATAGCTAACCTGTCATTAAAATACGGACTTTACATTTCTAGCCCTACTAAAGGAGAAAGCGCATCTATCTTAAATCTGTTACTTTCTCGTTATTTTTTGATTTGGTTTGTCTGCTATACATTTATGACTCTATTGTGGCTTTATGTCTTGCGGACAATTCCTTTGAGTCAAGCATTTCCAGTTCTAGGATTGATGTATGCACTGATTCCCATTGCTTCTCACTATCTTTTAAAAGAGCAGGTTGTATTGAAACAATGGATAGGAATTTCCATTATCATCACTGGTGTAGTTCTGGTTGTAAGCTAATAGCTGTATAGGCAATAATCCAGGTTATTAATATTAAAATATAAAAGCCTCTAATGATAAATATCAAAAACATTCCTACAAAAATCTAAATTTATGAATATAGGCATTGTTGGCGGGGGTATAACTGGGTTGGTATTAGCTCAACGTCTTTCACATCAAGGACATACAGTCACCGTTTTTGATAGCAATAAGCAGCTTGGTGGACTTACTACTTATCATGATTATGGGTTGTTTACCTGGGATCGCTTTTATCACGTTATCCTCCCTTCTGATACTCACTTAATAAATTTTATTAGAGATATTGGTCTTGGGGATAAACTGCGTTGGCATCGGAGTTTAACAGGGTTCTATGACAATAAAAAGTTTTATTCTATTAGTAATGCTATAGAGTTTCTGCGCTTTCCTCTGTTTGGAATTATCGGTAAAATTAGGTTAGCTTTTACTCTTCTGTATGGTTCACGCCTGAATAACTGGCGGCGCTTAGAGAAGATTTTAGTTGAAGATTGGTTACTAAAACTCGGTGGAAGAAACACATACGAAAAGCTCTGGAAACCCTTGCTTTTATCCAAATTAGGAGAGAACTATAAGCGAATATCAGCAGTTTTTATTTGGGCTTATATTAAACGGCTATTTTCAGCCCGTGATTCTTCATTAAATAAAGAACAACTTGGTTATGTTTCAGGCGGTTATAAAACTGTTTTTGATCGGATAGAAAAATTAATTTACGCGGCTGGAGGTCATATCCACACAGGTGTTTCGGTAGAATATATTGCACCTGACCCAGGGGGTGGAATGTGGGTAGAATATCAGGGGAAAAAAGAACATTTTGAAAAAGTCATTTTTACTGGCCCAGTTAATATTTTGGAACAGGTTACTTCTAATGAATTGGTAAAAGTTTCAGACAGTAATGAAACAGTAGAATACCTGGGTGTAATTTGTATGGTACTTATTACTCGCAAGGCTCTAATTCCTTATTACGTAGTAAATATAGCCGATAGGAGTATTCCCTTTACTGGAGTTATCGGTATGAGCAACTTAGTTTCTTTACAAGAGACAGCAGGATATCATATGACATTCCTACCCAAATATATACTTTCTACTGACGCCTTGTTAAAACAACCAGATGAGGAATTACGCCAAGTATTTTTCCAGGGAATACGTTTGATGTTCCCAGAACTGAAAGAAGATGACATCGTAGCAGCACACATCAATCGAGCTATTAAAGTGCAGCCACTACAAGTTTTAAATTATTCAAGTCTTGTTCCCAAAGTGAGTACAGAAAACGATGATTTTTTCGTTGTCAATACCTCACAGTTGGTCAATGATAGCGTTAACAACAACGCAGTTGTGCGACAGGTTGATGAATTCCTCAAAAAATCAACATTACTGAATTCTTGAAATTTGAGCACTGGTATTTTATTTTAAAAATCACAGGAGTTATTTATGAGTCTTTTTGTTCTTTTACCCGCATACAACGAGCAAGAATCAATTCGCCCCTTGTTCAAAAAGTTTCAGACATTGCAGCAAATCTCTAAAATGGAGATAAAACTGATTCTGGTTGATGATGGTAGTAGTGATGCAACTGCTCAAACTGCTTTAGAAGAATCTCAATCACTGGGTATATTACTAAAATTAGTCCAACATCCCAAAAATGCTGGTTTAGGTCAAGCAATTAAAACAGGTTTCACAACTTTCTTAGAAATTTCTCAAGAAGGCGATTTTTTAGCGGCGATGGATTGCGACAACACTCAGCCACCAGAACTGTTAATAAAGATGTATGACACTATGATAGCTGGTAGCTATGATATTGCGATCGCATCCAGATATCGAAAAGGCTCTAAAGTCATAGGCTTATCAAAATTCAGAGAGTTTATGAGTTATGGAGCCAGCTGGCTTTTTAGAATTGCCGCCCGTGTACGAGGTGTAAGAGACTACACTTGTGGCTATAGACTATATAACCGTACTTTCCTCACTAAACTGGATATGTATTATGGAGACAATCTATTCACTGAAAGTGGATTTGCCTGCATGATAGATTTACTGCTGAAAGCCAAAGTCCTCAAACCAAAAATCGTAGAAATTCCAATGGTTTTGAGATACGATCAAAAGCCTAGTGCTAGCAAAATGAAAATTCTTAAAACTATTACTCGAACCCTAAAGTTGTTGTTTAAGAATCTAGTATCGACAGCACCAACTTCTAATTTAGCTCAGACTTTCAATGAGCAAGAAACAGCAAGAATCCCACTGAAAATGGCAAATCGCAAATAAATCTGAGCAGGATAGTCTAGATTAAATTAAACGTTTGCAGTAAACAAGATTACATATTTAAGATGAGTTAGTCGTCAAAAAGCTTATGTATGCTGTCCATAGGTGGAATTTCTTATGTTCCACTCCTAACTCATAACTCTCTTCGTTAAGAAGAGTGCCACTTAAATACATATATATTAGGTGCATCTCATTTTCCAGCGACATCCTCAAGGGTGTGAATTTTCAAAATAAAGCCCGCAAAGGCGGGTTTTGTTTATATAGTCCCAAACTTCTACTGTATGGGCTAATTTGCCAAGGCGTTGCTGAAGAGGAGTAAAATCCACACCAATACTTCTCGGGTTTTGCATTTTTAACGCGGAATCGGGTTTGGGGTAAAGGGTACTGGGTTTGGGTTAAAGGTTTTTTCTTTCCCTTTTCCCTTTCCCCCTTAACCGAGAAGTATTGAAATCCACACACCTTTCTACCAACAGTGACTTTAACTCATTTGTTAGACTGAACACACCAGGATTTTTCAGTCAAATCTCTGAACTACGCCAGCAGACGAGGCTACCCATGCTTACAAGTACGCTACTTCTCTCGAATCAACTTCCCACCCTCCAATATTCCTCCACACCAGAGCGTTTCGATGAAACCTGGGAAGCCCCCCTGGCTACCCTTCTGGGATTAGGACGCGCCGCTGGCGCTGACTTCATCGAATTATTTTTAGAACGTCGCAACTATATTAGTTCTCTTGCAGAAGACGACGCCATCACTAGTATTTCACCTAGTCTATCTACAGGCGCGGGAGTCAGAGTATTTCGCGGTAAAGCTGACTGCTACGTTAGCACCAATGACCTTTCATTTTCCGGTTTGAAAGCAGCCTTAGAAAAAGGTCTTTCTATCTTGGGATTACAACTACCCACGGCGAAGGCTTTCATCCCAGAAATAAATCTGGAATTATTGAGAGATTACGCTACCAAAAGAGGTAAAGATGCCTGGCTACCAGTGTGTAGTTCCATCCGAGAAATGGGAGAAATCCTCCTTGAGGGTACTGCTCACCTGAAGCAAAAAGCTAGCCACGTCCAATCGCGGCGTGCTACCTATTTCCGAGATTGGCAAGAAGTTTTAATCGCTGCTAGTGACGGTACTTTCGCCCGTGATATTCGCCTCACCCAATCAGTCGGATTTAACCTATTGTGTGCTGATGGTGCTAATCGTAGCTCAATTGGCGATCGCGCGGGTAATACTAGCGATGCTAACTTCTTGAGAACTTGGGATTCTCAACAAGCTGCTGAAAAAATAGCAGAATCGGCTGGCAAAATGCTCTACGCAGATTACGTGGAATCGGGTACTTACCCCATCATTATGGCCAACCACTTTGGTGGCGTAATCTTCCACGAAGCTTGTGGACACCTGCTAGAAACTACCCAAATCGAACGCAATACCTCTCCCTTTGCTGACAAAAAAGGCGAAAAAATTGCCCACGAAAGCTTGACAGCCTGGGATGAAGGTCGCTCTGAAAATGCCTTCGGGACAATTGACATGGATGACGAAGGTATGCCTGCTCAAAGAACCCTATTGATTGAAAAAGGCGTTCTCAAAAACTTCTTAGCAGATAGAACAGGTTCTACACGCACCGGACACCCCAGAACAGGAAGTGGACGCCGCCAAAATTATACCTATGCCGCCGCTAGCCGGATGCGTAACACTTATATCGATTCTGGCGAATACACAATTGATGAATTATTTGCCTCTGTTGATAAAGGCATTTACTGCAAAAAGATGGGTGGCGGTAGCGTTGGTGCTACAGGTCAATTTAACTTTAGTGTTGATGAAGCTTATTTGATTGAAAATGGCAAAATCACCAAACCACTAAAGGGAGCAATACTTATTGGTGAAGCTAAGGAAATTATGAATAAAATTTCCATGTGTTCTCAAGATTTGGAAATTGCACCAGGATTTTGTGGTTCCGTTAGTGGCAGTATTTACACCACAGTTGGGCAACCCCATATTAAGGTTGATTCTATTACCGTTGGTGGAAGATAATATTGGATTTTGGATTGTGAATGATTAGGATATTATCTCAATAAAAAGCTGTGAGACAAATATTAAGTCATCAGCTAAACCACATCTACTTGGCATAATATTCAATTGTACATTTCTTGTGGGGTGGGTGTCTCACCCGCCCAGGAAGTACAAATAAACTTGATTATGTGGAAAAGCTTAACATCCAAAATCCAAAATCTAATCTTCAAAATAAAATCGCTTCCAATTCAAAATCTAAAATCCAAAATTGACTATGCCAAATATCAATGAGATTGCAAATTCTGCCAAGGACAATGCTGAGAAGCTTGGTATTAAGAAATTCGACATTTATGGCTCAACAGTAGATGACACTAGCGTGCAAGTAGACCAAGGTGAGCCAAAACAAGTCAAAGCTTCAAATCGCTCTGGTGTTACTGTTCGTGTCTGGAATGAAGATAATACAATGGGTGTCACCAGCACCACAGATGTAGACCCCAAGGGACTGGAATTAGCCTTGAAAACTGCCTACGAAGCTAGCTTCTTTGGTGTTAAAGAAAATGTTCCTGATTTTAGTCCAGAGGCTACTGTCCCTATCCCAAATAAACCTCAGGATAAAGCACCCCAAGCACCTGTTGCTGAACTCATAGAAAAATTGTTGGTAGCTGAAAAAGAATTACTAGCAGCGCATCCAGCAATTAAAGGTGTACCTTATAACGGTTTATCACAAAGAGATATTGACAGATTCTATCTCAATAGCGATGGTGCAGTCAGAACTGAATCTCACTCTTTGGCATCAGTTTATCTTTACAGTAAAACTGAGGAAGAAGGAAAAAAACCGCGTAGTGCAGGTGCTTTTAGAATCAACCAAAGTTTAGATAATCTCGATATTAATGGTTGCATCAAAGAAACCGCCGATAAAACTATCAGCCACTTGAACTATGAAAAAATCAAAACTGGCAAATATCGAGTTGTTTTCTCAGCAGAAGCTTTTTTAAGTCTGCTGGGTGGTTTTTCTAACTTATTCAATGCCCAAAGTATTCTAGACAATCAAAGCCTATCAACTCCTGATGATTTAGGAAAGCAAATTGCTTCTCCTTTGCTTTCGGTTTATGATGATGCCTTGCACCCAGCTAATGTAGGTGCAGAAAGTTTTGATGGTGAAGGAACTCCTACTCGTCAGATTTCGCTGATTGAAAATGGCATTTTAACGGGATTTCTTCATAGTGCTGGCACTGCTAAAAGGTTAAATGCCCAGCCAACGGGTAATGCCAGTATTGGTGCAAAAGTCAGCGTCAGTCCCAACTTTTATCACGTTTTTTCAACAGCAACTCCTGAGCAGGAGTTTAGCTTAGAAACGGCTGAAAATGTGATTCTTATCGATGATTTACAAGCTCTCCATGCTGGAGTTAAAGCCTTGCAGGGTTCCTTTTCTTTGCCGTTTGATGGTTGGCTAGTTAACAAGGGTGTTAAGACGAGTATTGAGTCAGCAACAGTTGCCGGCGATTTCTTAGAACTCTTGAAGTCAATTATTTATGTAGAAAAAGAACCAGAGTTAACGCCAGGGGGAGTTTGCCCGAAAATCTGGGTTAATGAACTGTCGATTACTGGTGAGTAAAAGTTAGTATTTGGGCAGTACCTACTATGACAAAATAGTGGGTATTGCCCATATATATTTTTAGATTTTTAATCGTTAATTGTTCCATCAGGCATAACTGCACCACGCAAATCTGCACCAGTTAGATTTGTACTACTCATTTCTGCTCTGATTAGATTTGCCTTACTTAAATTAGCGCCAGTCAAGTTTGTCCTAGCAAGATAGGCATCAACTAAGTCTGCTTCCGTGAGGTTAGCGCCACGTAGGTTAGCCCGACTTAAATCAACTCTATTTAACCTTGCAAAACTCAGGTTGACTCCACTCATCTGGCATCTAGTCAGTTTAGCATCTGGCATAATTGCACCATACAAGTTAACACCTGTAAGTTCAGCATCAATAAGATTTGACCGTTCCAGCCTGGCGTTCATCAGGTTAGCACCTTTTAAATTAGCACCCCCAATGTTAGTATCTGCCAGAGAGGCATTATACAAAATCGCTTCACTCAGGTTAGCGTCACTCAAATCGGCATAACGTAGCGTTGCCTCACTCAAGTTAGCACCACTCAAATCAACTTTAGATAAATCTACACCAGTTAAATCAGCGCCTCGCAGGTCAGCTTTATGCAGGTTAGCACCCCGTAAACTAGCAGAATACACTCTCTTTTCTTCTCGCAGGTTAGCACCACGCAAGCACGCACCAGTTAGATTTGCACCACTCAAATCTGCACCACGCAAATCGGCATCCATCAAGTTAGTATCTAACATATACGCCAAAGTTAAATTGGCATTACGTAAATCAGCACCCTGCAAAGTTGCACCATGTAAATTAGCATCATGCAGGTTGGCACTGATTAAACTTGCCTGATTTAAGTTCGCGCCACTGAGCTTTGTACAAACTAGATTTGCTTTATTTAGGATTCCTCGATTTAGATAGCTAAAAATTAGGATAGCATTACCCAAATCTGCTTTATTCAAAGCTATACCAATCAAGTCTGCACCAAATAAATTTACTCCATTTAAGTTTGCCTCAATAAATTTTGTTTCTCCATTTTCATATCGCTGAAGAAGTTCATTAGCATCCATATTGTTACTATCTCAATTACCATAATATTTCCAAATTTTTCCAAGCTTAAGAATATTCAAAAGTTACGATTGTTCTTTGCTAGGAGGTACTATAAATTGACAGGTATTATTATCATCTGCGAGTGCAATTTTTTGATGAGGATTAACTAATTTTCTCGTTTCTAGAGATGAATCGCTGTTAAACGGTTGATATCCATATCCGTTAGTGCTGGGTGATATATTGCCATATAAACCTCGCATAGATTGGATGATTGCACTAGCTGCTTGGATATTCTCATCCGGCTTACCTAGAGATATAACAGCACTATTTAGTTTAGATTCAAGCTCTCTGATAGTTGGACAAGTATCAAATAATCTGAGCAATAAATCATCAAGTTGTTCAGCCTTCAGTTTCAACCAGTCTTCTTCATTGAAAGTAAACTTTTTGTAAAGTGCGGAAAATAGAACTATTTTAGCCCTAAGTGGGTTAGTATACTTCATAATATTTTGCCGTAAATCAAACTGATTGTATTGATTTTTGGTTTGACTGTTTGGAGATTTATCTATAGAATTTGATGATATTTGCCCAGAATTATAAAATATTTGTTCCTCTTGACGAGGTTGATTTAATAATATTCCTGTTGCTTCATCAGGTGTGATATATAGCTTCTGCATTTCATGAGAAATAATACTGGCAAGTAGGGCGTATTCGGCTTGTTTGTTAAGGGTTTTTACAACTTTAGATAAACTATAATTTAAGTTATTTATAGTTGGATTTAATCTGTATAATTCTTGAATTAAGTCCTGTAATTTAAACCTATCTAGCGTCTCTTCATCATTCTCCCAAATATTTTTACAAGCTGAGTATATTAATTTTTTAATTCGTTTTGAGTTCTCATGCTGTTCTAAATGTTTAGTTACTGAATCGAGGCTAGATATAGTTTTCATCGGCAAATCTCCGGCACAGGTAGTAAATAGAAATAAACAAGACTTACGCACTGAAAATTTTAAACCTAGATTCCCCCTAACTTTAAAAAGGGGAACCCTAAGAGCCAACTTTTTAAGGGAGTTGGTGGATCTTTAGTACGTAAGTCCGAACGAGTTATAAGATTATCTCTTTCAAGGTAACTCATAAAATCTCTTTTTCTCTGAGCTATCTCTGTATCGAAAGTGGTTTATAAGTTATTTATTTAACTACGAGGCACAGCGAAAAATCTGAGGGCAAGAAAGCTCTGTTGACGCAGCCAGCCTCAGACATCAGTCTTTTCAAGACAGAGAACACATAGAAAAGAGGTTTAAAGAGGAATTCATTTTTGAGAATTTATACTCGGCATTGAAAGGGCTGGTCTTATGTTATACCCTTTTTATCTAGCTTGTGTAGTTATGTCAAGCAAATTTGCTTACGATTAGCGTTGCTGATTGGAGTTCAATACTGTTCGGTTAAGGGGAAAAGGGGAAGGGGAAAGGGGAAAGAAAAAACCTTTAACCTTTTCCCAAAATCAAATTCCGAGTTGAAAATGCTTAACCGAGCAGTATTGTATTAGATTGGGGTTGGTGTTAAATTATTTAAACCTTACCGCTTCCTATCAAATACAACAGCGCCATCCGAACGGCGACACCGCTGGTAACTTGCGATTGAATGAGGCTAAATTCTGGGTCATCCATTAAATCAGAACTAATTTCGACACCTCGGTTAACTGGGCCTGGATGCAAAACTTTGACGTTAGGTTTACAGAGTTGCAGCTTTGCACGTGTAATGCCAAATAGCTGATGATATTCTCGCAAACTTGGAAGTAAATGAGCCGTCATACGTTCTTTTTGCAAGCGCAAAGTCATCACAAAATCGGCATTCTGTAAAGCCGGTTCTAACTGCCAGTGAATAAAAAGTTGTTGGTTTGGGGAAAGGGATGAGAGAATTGATTTTTCTCCTGCTGCTTCCTGACCTTCTGTCTCTTCCAAGATATACTCGGCAAATAATTTGGGTAAAAGGGTAGGTGGTGCTGCGAGATGCACTTCGGCACCACTGGCAATTAAACTCCAGATATTCGATCGCGCCACACGAGAATGGAGAATATCTCCAATAATGGCAATCTTTTTCCCCTTTAAAAGTTCCAGTCGGGGATGATCTGGGTCAATGAGAGTAGTTATGGTAAATAAATCTAGCAATGCTTGGGAAGGATGCTCATGTTGACCATCACCAGCATTGAGGACGCTAACTTTTACACCTAGACGATCCATTTCAGCCGCGATCGCATTTGGTACTCCTGCCTCTCGATGGCGGACTACCATAATATCAGTTCCCATCGCTAAATAGGTTTTCGCCGTGTCGAGAATTGTTTCTCCCTTAGTCATAGAAGATGTGGCGGCGGCGAAGTTCAGCGTATCTGCACTTAAGCGTTTGGCTGCAAGTTCAAAACTACTGCGAGTGCGAGTAGACGATTCAAAAAATAAATTCGCTACCACCTGTCCCTGCAAGGTTGGCACTTTCTTCGTCCGCCGTGATAGTACCTCTTGAAAACTGGCCGCAGTTTGCAAAACAGTATCGTATTCAGTGGTAGTAAAGTCAGCTAGAGAAAGAATATGATGACGATTCCAGGTAGTAGTAGGCATATTTGGGGATTGGGGATTGGGGATTGGGGAATTGGGGAATTGGGGGGAGCAAGAGAGAAGAATTTTCCCCTCCGCCCCCCGCACCCTGCCCCTCTGCCTATTTTCAATGCCCAATCCCTTCATGCTGGTAAATGGAAAACGTTTAAAGCTAGAGAAATTAGGCTGAGGAAGGTTAAAAACCCAATTGTATCTAGCATTGTAGTCACTAATGGGCCACTAACCAAAGCAGGGTCAAGTTTCAAGCGCTTCAAACCCATTGGTAGTAACGTGCCGAGTGTAACAGCCACAATTGTATTAGTTGCCATGACCATTCCAGCAATTAAAGCCACCCATCGCTCTTGGGGTCGCGCCCAAATTAAGGAAAGCAGTATCATGGTCATTGCTAAAGCTAAGGCTGTACCTAAACCAGCTAGAATTTCCTTGCGGAGAATTTTCAAGGTATCTTTGGGTGTTACTTCTCCCACTCCCAAGCCACGGATTGTTACCGTTAATGATTGAATGCCGACAGTACCACCAGTGTTAGAAAAAATCGGCATAATTACTGCTAAAACTGGCACTGCGGCAATTACAGATTGAAAAGGCGCGATCGCACTAGCTGCACCAATATACAGGGCCATGATCCCCAACAGCCAAGGCAAGCGGTTACGGATAGTTAACAGGGGAGAGGATAAAGCTGCTTCATCACCGCTCACACCCCCCAGTTTTTGGATATCTTCTGTGGCTTCTTCTTCTAAAATATCCATGACATCATCAATGGTGACAATGCCTACTAATCGGTCTTCCCGATCAACTACAGGGATAGCGATTAAGTCGTAGCGCTGCATGATTCGCGCCACTTCTTCTTGAGGAGTTTCAGTTGTAACTTTAATGACGCGATCGCTAGCAATATCTTTGATGAAAACTTCGGGAAAGGTAAACAGCAATTGGCGCAGTGAAACTACTCTCACCAGCGTCCGGTTGTCGTCTGTGACGTAGGCGTAGTAAATCGTCTCCTTGTCTTCATCCTGACGGCGGATTTTGCTCAAGGCTTCACCGACAGTCAATCCTTGGCGCAACCGGACATATTCGGTTGTCATCACCCGCCCAGCCGTGCCTTCTGGATAACCGAGAATCGTTGCTGTTGCTTGCCTTTCTTCTTGACTCAGTTCTTGCAATAGCCGTTTGATGACTCCAGCCGGTAGTTCATCAAACAATTCTGCCCGTTCGTCGGGACTCATGGCTTCTACAAGTTGCACTACCTGGACATCATGCAGAGAATTAATTAGTTCTTCCTGCACCACTGTAGGCAGATATTCAAATACATCAATTGCCTGAGCTTTGTTGAGTAAACGGAATGCGATCGCCCGTTGTTTTTCAGGCAATTGTGTAATGTAGTCTCCCACATCCACCGGTTGCAAGCGATTTAAATCCCATTTCAACTGGTTCAAATCGGTAGTATCAGTCAGCAAATCACGAATATCTTGTGTGAGCATGATATATATCTCCTAAGTCTCCCCCGCGCTGGGAGACTTCCTCGCCAGTTCAGAGGAGGTTGATACTGCCATCTGGTGGACTATTGCCCATAAAATTTCAACAATTCAATATCGATATCTAAATCAAGGCATCGCTGTTCATCATCCTAACCCGGAATAGCACTCTCAGGTACATACTGAGGCATCAGTATTTAATGTTTGTGATATTTATCACTCTTAAATGACTTGACGAACAGATTTTTAAGTAATTTTCGTGTAACTTAAGGTAGATTTTACTACTACAACAATAAGCTCTGTCAAGCCAATCAACGAATTTAATCCGAAACTTTACAGAGTTAAAATATTGCCAATATCTCAGTATTATTTTGGATCAAGCAACTTCATGCGTAGTCACCTGGATGACGAAGAATCAAAAATGGGTTAACAGGTTTTACTTTGTATTCGTAGTAATGTGTTTTAGCTTTCGCGTTAGCGAAGCTCGCCGAAGGCATCGCTCTTGGGTGTGTCTAGTTTTCTCTATACTTAGATATACAAACAAAAATTTTATAAATGGAATGGTTTCTTAGGCAGTAAATTGCCAAAGTTTAAGATTGCCATCATGATCTCCAGATACCAAAAACTTATTACTGATAGCTAATGAGCTGATCCCTGGTTTGTGTTTACCTGGAAATTCTTGCAAAATTTCTTTGCTTTCAGTAGATGAGATTCTGATATTTCCGTTTAGTGCGGCAGTGATGAGAATACTACCGTTATGATTTAGGAGAACCTTGGGATCAAACGGGCCAGCTTCCCATATTGGTACTACTTCAATTACTTGTATTCTTTTGCCACTCACAGTATCCCATAGGTACACTTTGCTATCTCGATCTGATGCAGTAGCTATAACCCTTCCTCTATCGTCAATTGAGCAGTAACTCACTTCTCCATAATGACTATCAGGGAAAGCTCTAATAAGTTTTGTAGAAGGCATGTCCCAGACTCGATTTTCTCCAAGTCCGCCTCGTGCATACAACCGTTCTCCAGTATCATTAAATGCTAATAGGTCAAAATCCCAAAATCTTTCGTCACTAATTTCAGCAATCTGCTCAAATGACTTTAAGTTCCATACAATCACTTTGACTTGATGTGAGTAATTTATCGCCGCAGCCAAGTAATTAGTTCTAAGATTGATTGCAAGACATCCTACAGCACTTGGCGCCTCTAAAGTTCGTGAAAGCTGATTAGAAAAATAATTCCAGATTTTTATTCTGTTGTCTGAACCTCCACTGATTACATCACCCTTCTCTCCAATTACAACTGCACCAGCATTACGCTCATGAGAGTATGAGGCGATAAGCTCACCAGATAAAAGATGCCAAATACTTACCTTTCCATCTCTTGATGAACAAGCAAGAATTCCTTGCAATTCATCAATAGCAATTTGTGCGACTCCCATATCTGAATTACGTATTTTATGCGATCGCAAAACTTTAAACAGTTTTAATGGCGATAAATATTTTTTTCTCTCATCTTCAGATAGCTTGATCGAAGGTAAAGAAGCTTTGTTGTCTAGCCCATAAGAGAAAAATTCATCCTTCATAACTTTGTTTATTGGATTTAGGTTGCAGGCTTTCAGTAGTAGTGCTGTAAAAGATATTGTAATAAATTCTTTCCGCTTCATAACATCCTAAACGTCCTGCGATCGCTCGCTGAAATTAGCACTCGTTTATCTAATTTAAACTATCAACAAAAAGAATTCATTATGCCTTAAAAAATCGCATTTTAAGTATAAAATACTACAAACATCAAAAGGAGTTTGAATAAGTATCATATTTTAGTTCGGAATCACTAAAATTAAGTACCCAGAAGCCTATTAACAGGAGATAATAATAAACTTACTACCCTCCGCTGTTGTCCCATCAACCATTACAGAGCTTGTTCTGACTTGGTTTAGGTAATTCAGTTCACAGTCACAGGGTCGAATTTTGCAAGTTGTTCTGAACCAAACCATGAAAACATCTACCAAATTGCTAACTCGCCTAGACTATTACTACCAGCAAATCAAAACGATCATCCTGACTCGGCAAAATCCGATTACTGGTTTGCTACCCGCAAGTACAGCGATTACAGCCCACGGCGATTATACAGATGCCTGGGTGCGAGACAACGTTTACAGCATTTTGGCAGTTTGGGGTTTAGGACTTGCATACCGCAAGATTGACGACGACAAAGGACGCACCTATGAATTAGAACACAGTGTCATCAAACTAATGCGCGGGTTGCTATTTGCAATGATGCGACAGGCTCATAAAGTAGAGACATTTAAACATACTCAGTCGCTACTAGATGGACTGCACGCCAAATATAATACCGCAACTGGTGACATTGTTGTTGGTGATGATGAATGGGGACATTTGCAACTTGATGCCACATCTATATTTTTATTGATGTTGGCACAAATGACGGCAGCAGGATTGCCAATAATTTATACCATTGATGAAGTGAATTTCGTCCAAAATTTAGTTTACTACATTGGACGAGCTTACCGCACTCCAGATTACGGCATTTGGGAACGTGGTAATAAAATTAATCGTGGTAGTGCGGAGTTAAATGCCAGTTCCGTAGGTATGGCAAAAGCTGCTTTAGAAGCTATCAACGGACTGGATTTGTTTGGTGTGCGTGGTAGTCAAGCATCAGTTATTCATGTGCTGCCAGATGAAATCGCCCGCGCCCGGATTACTCTAGAATCCTTATTACCGAGGGAATCTGGTTCCAAAGAAATTGATGCGGCGCTGTTAAGTATTATTAGTTATCCTGCCTTTGCAGTGGAAGATTTAGAGTTACGCGATCGCACTTTAAACGATATCATCAATAAACTCGCAGGTAAATACGGCTGCAAACGCTTTCTGCGTGATGGACACCAAACCGTTTTAGAAGATCATCAGCGCTTGCACTACGAACCATTAGAACTCAAGCAATTTGAGCATATCGAATGCGAATGGCCGTTATTTTTCACTTATTTAGTTCTAGATGGATTATTTCGCGGCGAACAAGAACAAGTTAAAAAATACCAAAATCTTTTAGAATTATTACTTATAGAACAAAATGGTTTGCGTTTATTGCCAGAACTTTATTATGTTCCCGCCGAAAATATAGAAGCTGAAAAGTTAGCACCCCAAACGCAACCACGTTTACCTAATGAAAATATTCCCTTGGTGTGGGCACAGAGTTTATATTTTCTCGGTGAAATGTTGAGTGAAGGGTTACTCGCAGTTGGTGATATCGATCCTTTGGGAAGACATTTGTGTGTTGGTAAACAGCGAGAATCATTAGTACAAATTGCTTTATTAGCAGAAGATGAAGATTTACAGAAGAAATTAGAAGTTCACGGAATTGAAGCACAAACGCCTACCCAAGTAGAACCGATTCAAGTGAGAAAAGCTGGAGAATTTTCAGCTATTTATACCCAAATTGGACGTAACAACAAACTTGGTTTAACAGGGCGGCCAGTGCGGCGGCTGCGGAGTTTAACAACATCTAGAATTTTTCGGATTAGTGGTGAAACAATTGTCTTTTTACCTTCATTTTCAGATTCTCAACAGTTTTATTTAACCCTTGATTACCATTTTCTGCTAGACCAAATTAGAAGCGAACTAGCTTACATTCAAAAATATTGGAGTGATTTAGGGCGTCCTAGTTTGACTTTAATGTTGACGCATACCATGTTAGAAGTTGGTTCGGAAGCGTTACTAGAACTGATGCAAGAACTGAAAGATGGTGTTTGTAACGGCGTGCGGGTGAAATTAGGGCGGCTAAATCAGCTAATGCTAACAGCCGGAATCCAAAGAATTGATTTTCTTCCCAATGCAGAATTTGCGCGATCGCCAGTCAAAAATGCTAGCCCACGTTGCTATTATCTAGCATATCATCCTGAGAAAAACTGGCGCTTAGGACATACCCAAGAATTTCAAATGGAGTATGAAACTAACTTCGGATTATTGCTTTCTTGCTTGCGCTCATCAGAGAATATTTACGAACAAATTGAGTTATTGCAAACATTAACTCGCTTACAGGGAATGCAATTTGATACGGGGTATGGTGGGCCAGGATATCCTGTCACCGTAGGCGATTTACTAGATGAAGTTTACACCAAAGCTGGAGATTTAGGCATTTGGGCAGTAGTACGTCGGGCTGCGGGGTTACGGCAAATGGTTGATATCAGCCTATCAGATGCAGTAACGAGTATTTTGGTAAGGGGTAAGCAAATTGCTGTGGGTAAAGCTTACAGTGAAACGTCATTGATTACTGTACCCATGTCCCACGATGAAATTGCCGATAAAATTAATCATTTTTGTCGTGAGGATATCCGCGATCGCGTCCTCACTCAAGAGATTTTAATCTATGTTGGTATCTTAATTCGCTCAGAACCCGAACTATTTCAGGGACTATTAACGCTGAGAGTTGGCTATCTTATCTTATTGATCACCAGCGAACTAGCGCGGGAATTGCATGTCACTCAAGATGAAGCTTACGATCACTTAATGCAACTTTCACCCTTTGAAGTTAAAGTGCGCTTGCGTCAGGTATTAACTGGATATACTGGCATGAGTAACCTGTTACGTCAGCAAGAATCACTGCACGTCAAGCAAAAAGAAAGTGATATTGCTTGGGTAGTGCTACCGGGAATCGCCGAAGGGATAGAAGTTCCGCCGGGAGGTTGGCGACGGTTTCGCCAAGCCGAGGGTGCGACAGGGCGCGTACCAAAAGAATTTTTTAAGCAAGTTTGGCTATTAATGCAACATTGCAAGGGTTTAGTTATTGGAGATAAATTAGAGCGGCGCAATCGTTTAGATAGTGAGATAATGTTGTCGGAAATGACAGCCGGTGAAAGAAATTTTGCTCTCTTGGTTGAGCATTTGCTGAATAAAATCGAAGCTCCAGAATATCGCCAAGTTAATATTGAAGCATTAATCGAATTAGGAGCGATCGCTGCCAATAATCCTAAGCTGCAAATTGAAGAATATATCGTGTTGGATGTGTTAATTGGCCATGCAGTGCGATTAGCGTGGTTAGAGAATCATAGTCAACGCAGCGATCGCTATGATGAAGATAAGGCGAGTGCGTGGCGATCGTTTTACAATACTTCTCCTAGAGATTGTGCTAGTTATATTTTGAAGGCTTTCAGGTTCTTGACGGAATTTGTGAAAGATTTTTAAACGCAGAGGGGCGCAAAGGGAAGCGCAGAGGTTCGCAGAGAATGAGTTGAGTGGGGTGATTATTGGGTGTGCGATGAGGGTGCATACTGCTTTGGGGCCTGGTTTGTTGGAGTCGGCTTATGAGGAGTGTTTGGATTATAAGTTGAAGAAGGCCGGGTTGACTGTTGGTAAACAAATTCCATTACCTTTGATTTACCAAGATGTGCAATTGGAATGCGTTTATCGATTAGATTTGATGGTCGAAAACCAAATAATTGTAGAGATTAAATCTGTAGAATCCTTCCACCCGATTCACTCCGTCCAACTCCTAACCTATCTCAAACTAGCAAACTGCAAACTAGGTCTTCTCCTCAACTTTAACGTCCTCCACCTCAAAGAAGGCATCAAACGCGTAGCCAACAACCTCTAACCTCTCCTCTTATCCTCCGCGCCCCTCTGCGTTAAAAAAAATATCCCCTACCTCAAATTCCAAAAGCAGGGGTTTTATTAAAACTACTTAACCGAAACAGCATCAACATCAATAGTGCTTGCACTGGAGGTAGAACCCTCAGTACTATTAGGTACTTCAGTCCCCACCTCACCCTTACGAGTTTTCCAGCCCTCAATTACTAGCCCAGACACCTCAGAAACTAGCAAAGTCAAAAGGAAAACATCATCAATTTGTCCCACAACCGGTATAAAATCTGGGAGAACATCAAATGGGCTAACCAAATAGACCAACGTTCCTAAAATTACCCACCAACGGTACTTGGGGTTACGAAGCACATCGCGGTACCAAGTGTAAAGTGATTGGATTGAAAATTTCATATTTTGAACCTCCAGTTATCTTTAATTTTGACAAACTATCCCAAAAACTTCCGGTGTGAATAACCGCCCTAGTTAGTCTGGAAGACTCTACTAGTAATCTGTCAGCAAATACAAACAAGTAGGCAATCGGGAATATGTATCACTATGTTCGTTTAGAGGACAAATCCTTTGCCTCTTTATCTAGTTTCACAAATAATTAGTTATTCGACATCTGTTTCACAAATAATTAGTTATTCGACATCTGTAGAGCGACAAATTATTTGTCAAAAGATTTTATTAACTACGAATCCTTACATATCAAGGCTTTCAGGAATTAAACCCATAAAAAGCTAATTCAGGCTTCGCCGACAAATTAAGAGTCCTTTTTTAAATTTTTCGACTAATTATATGACAATTCTTAATTTAGCGAAGAATTAAGTGTCAATTCTTCGTAGCTTCATGGTAGTATAAATGTACCCAAATAATCAATAAAAAATCACATCTATGAGTCCTTTAGATGTAGATGACCAGTTTGAACTAGTGGTCTGTCCCATTAATTTTGTGGGGCTACTAGATCCCCGACTTCGCAGAAGTCGGGGATCTGAACATCACTAACCTCTCAAAACTTTTGGGACAGACTACTAGAAGCTGAAGACAGCTTCCTATAGGATGACGAGTATACAGACACACTCGACTTTTCAATGGAAGTTGAGCCATTGAGTGAGAATGATAACTCTGTAGAAGAAGACAAATCAGTTGAGTTTTTAGACCAGAGATTTTTAGAGGACTCAAAACTCAGACTCTCAGGTGAGCAAAGACTCAATCTGGAGATAATTCGCAATCTACGTGAACCCTGCGATCGCCTAACTTACGGCAAAAGGTTGGAAGAAGCAGCCAAAAAGCTTGGTAAATCTGAACGAACCGTTAGACGTTTGATTAAGTCTTGGGAAGAAAAAGGTATGGCTGCTTTAGCGGAAGTTCCTAGAGCAGACAAAGGACAGGTGCGAAAAAGTGAATACTGGTATAACTTGAGTCTCAAAATTTATAAACAAGGAAATAAAGGAAGCGATCGCATGACTCGCACTCAGGTCGCCGAGAAGATTGAGACTCAAGCTTACGAATTCGCCAAAAAAGAATTAGAAGTAGAAATATCAAGGTTAGAAAGTCAGGAATTTCGGGGAGAAGGCTTAGATTGGGAGTTAAAGAAACTGATAAAAATCAAGGAAAAGGCAGAAGGCTTTAAGTATTGGTCAAAGTATGGAAAGCCTCCCAGCACTAGAACAGTAGAAAGATAGCTCAAACCAGTTGAGGAGAAAAGACATAAATCTCGCATTAGCCGCAATTTGGGTGGGGCGACGACACCAGCAACCATTTGACTTTGACGTTTAAAGAAATATTGGTCGTGACCGCTACCAATGGAGGCATAAGTAATTACTAAAGCTTCCTGTCCACTTCTGCCGGCGCGACCACTGCGTTGGGCGTAGTTGGCTGGACTAGGGGGAACATTCCGCAGATGGACAACGCTGAGGTCGGAAATGTCTATCCCCTTATCACTCCTGCAATGCTTGCTACCACAGATCAACGCTACGACAATGCGCCGAATGAACCAGATAATTCTGGCAATGTTAGCAATGAGCGGCCGAGTCACTATGCCCTTGAATGTCTCGTTGGGCAGGGATTGGTGGTAGTTATCGAACAATATTGAGATTCTTTGGGACAGTAATACCTTGGGCGACGTTGTTTTGGCTGTTTTTCCGTAAACATTTGTGGCAAAAGAATGAAGTATATTTGCTGGCAGGAGATGAAGTTATAGTCAGCAAATCAGGTAAACAGACTTATGGATTAGATAGGTTCTTTTCAAGCCTAGTCAGTAAACCGATATTAGGATTATCTTTCTTTGTATTATCATTAGTGAGCGTTGAACAGAGGCAGTCCTTTGCGATTCAGATAGAACAGGTAATAAAGAAAGATAATCAAACAAATAGTACATCGACAATCGAAAAACCAAACAAAAAATAAAAACGTGGGCGTGGGTGACCAAAAAGAAGCAAAAACAAAAATAAAAAGGAAGTGATATTCACATCTGAATTAATGCTAATTCCGAAAATGATTAATTCACTATTCAAGTTATTAGCTAACTTTATTCCCTTAACATACTTGGTATTAGATGGTCATTTTGTTAACAACAATGCTTTGCAGATGGCGCATCAAGTTAACTTGCACATAATTTCCAAGTTAAGCCATGATTCAGCGTTATACGTCCCTTATCAACATCCTGAATCCAAGGGTCGCTCTCGACGTAAATACGGTGAAAAGCTGGACTATCATAATATACCTGACAAATATTTATGTCAAAGTGGTATTGAGGATGAAGTTCAAACTGATATTTATCAAGCCACTCTTCTGCACAAAGAATTTGCTCAGGCTGTCAATGTAGTGATTTTGGTCAAAACCGACCTTAAAACTAATGCTTGTAGCCATGTAATTCTATTTTCTAGCGATTTGGAATTATCATTCGACAAAATAATAGATTACTATAGACTCCGCTTTCAAATCGAGTTTAACTTCCGTGATGCCAAGCAATTTTGGGGATTGGAAGACTTTATGAACTTGAGTCAAACTACGGTGACTAATGCTGTTAATTTGGCATTCTTCATGGTCAATTTATCTCACCATCTTCTCGCTGATTTCCGTCAACTCAATCCCGGCTCCGGCATTATTGACCTTAAAGCCTATTATCGCGGCTTTCGATATGTCCATGAAATGTTAAAAATGCTTCCAGAAATCCCTGAGCCTATTTTATTAACCCAGATTTTTGCCAAGCTCACTGCTTTAGGACGCATTCATAACGTTTCTACAGGCGTTGAACCCTCCTAGATTGGCAGAGGTATTGATGATTGCAACACATTGTTGGGTAAAGACGCGATGAATCGCGTCTCTACAAATGGTCTATTTGTCGTTGTTAATGCGTTCCCCTGAATTAAAAACGCTACGCTTTTACGCAAAACTGTACTAAGCATGAAGCTAGAATTAGTGGCACGATCAAAGGAGATCGTCCTTTTCTGTTGTCACTATGAAGATATTAGTACTGAATGCCGGATCGAGCAGCCAAAAGAGTTGCCTGTATGAAATTGCAGATGAAGCTCTCCCCAGCCAAGCACCCCAACCCCTTTGGGAAGGGAAAATCAACTGGATTCAAGATCGGGGTGTGGCAGAAATTGAGGTGAAAACCGCTACGGGTGGAACGCTGCAAAAATCAATCTCTGGTGATTCTCCACAAGCGCACCTCACCTATATGCTCAATACACTCGATCGTGATACTACCAAGGTAATCGATCGCTTGTCAGAAATTGATGTGGTGGGGCATAGGATCGTACATGGTGGAGAGGATTATCGAGATAGTGTGGTAATTACGGAGGATGTCAAAAAGGCGATCGCAGGTCTATCTAACCTTGCTCCAGCACATAATCCAGTTGGTTTGGAAGGTATAGAAGCAATTGAAAAAATCTTAGGAGATGTCACCCAAGTAGCAGCCTTTGATACCGGATTTCATGGCACTTTACCCGATGCAGCAGCAATCTATCCTGGACCATATCAGTGGGTAGAGCAAGGTATTCGTCGCTATGGGTTTCATGGCATTAGTCACCAATATTGTTCTCAACGTGCTGTCCAAATTCTCGGTGGAGATGTCGCATCTGAGCGGTTAATTACCTGCCATCTGGGCAATGGTTGCTCTTTAGCGGCAATTAAAAACGGTCGCAGTATTGATACTACTATGGGATTCACGCCCCTAGAAGGATTGATGATGGGTAGCCGTTCTGGTTCAGTCGATCCGGGGATTCTGATTTACCTGTTACAGTACTGTAATTACACTGTAGAAGAGTTGAATCATGTATTAAATAAAGATTCTGGGTTAAAGGGAATTTCGGGTGTATCTAGCGATATGCGTGAGGTGGGAGAAGCGATCGCTCAAGGTAATTCCCGCGCTCAACTGGCCTGGGATATCTACGTGCATCGCTTGCGTTCTGCGATCGGCGCAATGCTTACTAGTTTAGGTGGATTAGATGCTTTAGTGTTTACAGCAGGTGTGGGTGAACACTCTTGGCAAATTCGCCAAGCCGCCTGTGAAGCCTTTGGATTTATTGGACTGAAAATAGACCTTGAAAAAAATCAACAGCAGCCTGTGGATGAGGATATTGCTACACCTGATTCAGCAGTACGGGTATTGGTTATTCATACTCAAGAAGATTGGGCGATCGCTCAACAATGTTGGCAACTTTTGAAACAGTAAAAAAATAATTATAAGATTTATTTATATACTCAAAATGATAAGAACCGACGGATGAGCAATTTCCCAACTCGTGGCCCAGTAAAATTTAAAATATACTCCGCAAGTTTTGGAGCGATAAGTGACAAAAGTGGTAATAATAATGCATTAACATTTTTAAAGCCGCTAGTAGCACCAATAAAAACACTAGGGATAAGACAAATTAGCGACCATGCCCACCAAGTTATAAATTTAGAGTTGATAGAAGTACGTCTTTGCAATTGACTGACAAGTATATAGCGGGTAGTTGCAAATAATATCGTGAAGCCTATACAAGCAAATATTGATAGCATCAAACTTGCTGGATACAGATTGTAGACTACTAACGCAGCAGGAAACAGCGAAGCTACCTCCCAAACTAGCAGATTTAATTTAGTCCGAAAGGAACTTAATACTTGTTCAGTCAGCCAATAATGAGCCGAGATAATTATTGAGCAGTTGGAATTCTGCATGAAATTCCACTTAATTTTATTAAATATATCACCATGAAGAAGAATAGTGCTTTGTAAAATGATATCTTCTTCTTCATAAGTATCTGAAGTTGATTGAGGCTGCTGATAGTAAGAATTAAAGGTGACTCCAGACTGTAACGCTATTTTGTCACGTGCAGTTTTACTAAAAAATAATTTTAAAAAATTAACTATCACAATAACGTAAAAAATTTTATTAAACTGTTTTTCAGTAATTTGCTTTTTGTTTTCAATTACAATATTCTTGCTGAAGCAGGCGTAATACCAGAGAGAAATTATCAGCTTTGGTGGAATATATAGAGAAATGCCAATTTTTTGCGCTTGCTGAATCTGTTCTACAACTCTCTCATTTAGGTAAAAACTACACTGTCCTTGATCAACCTTAAGTTCAAAGCGATCGCCCTGAGGAACTTGTAGAGAAAGAGAGAGTGCAACATCAGTTTGGCGATCTATTTTTGTTATATCAGCGTTCATTATCGAGATAAATTTGCGATACTTTGTACCAAATTAATCAAAAAACTAAATGTTCCACGCCACTGTTTTTCACCAGAAACTACTCCTTGATTATGTGTATTAATGATTAAGTTTTTAGCGTCTTCAGATAAACTAAACAGTTCTTTATGATAACGAGTGATAATATCTCCATCTATCTGCATGACAGTTTGAGCATAAATAATATCAATTTTGGTACTTGTAACATTACTACTATCAAGTGCTGCTTTTAGTTCAGTCATTTTACGTAGAGTCCGAACAAATCTATCATTATTTAAAAGTCTTTGAATTTCTTTAAAATTTTCAATCCAATCTTCTTGGTTGTTTCCATCTTTATCATCAAGAACGGGAGTTGGAGCAGGTAGTATTGGTTCAGCTAGCTTCACATTCTTTTCATCGGCTTCAACAAAGTTCTGTTGATATTTCTTCGCGTATTCAAGCCTCTGACGATATCGTTTTACTCTATCATCTTGCGGATTATAAAAACCTGAATCCTCTTCAAGCAGAAGGTAAAAATATTCTCTTTCAAGTTGGTCAAATAGACTTTTATAGCGCTTACGCAGTTCTTGAGCTTGAGAACCTTCTTTTGGAATCCCTTTCGCATCAAAATAATCTGGGTCATGTATAGAATAAATCTCTTGATATGCCTCCCAAGCATTAAACTTTGAAGCATTAATCCTATCCACAACCATCGTATTCACTTCTAAAGCCGTAATGTCAGAAACTAATGTCTGTACTGACGATACAAAATTGTTTAACAAGCCTCTAGCTTTGTTTTGAATATCTTCAGATCGAGTACTATTTCGATTGTCAGCCTGAATAATATTTCGGTCTTTAATTTTAATCTCATTAGACATAATGTTTCATCCTCTTATAGTTCTGACTAATCTGGCTGTAGCTTTGTCTTGATAGCTAGATATACGCAAATGAACCTAAAGATGTTACTAGTACAGCACGGCGTAAATAAGCAGACAATTTCAAATGGCGTAAGACCTTGGAATACAATTCTTTTGAATTTTGACTTCCGCCTTGCGGTACTAGGATGCTGTCGATGCTTTAGTTTGAATGAGTAGTTAAGAAATAATGCTTATAGTTGTGGTTTTTTGTGAGATTTAACTATTTCCATCAAAAATCCATACAATTTTTCCACGCTTTCTATATTCTTGTGAATAATCTCCCGGCTATCTTTAACTTGAGTTAAATGAAATTCTCGAATTTCTTTATAGGGGCCACTATCAGTAAATTGACTCCCAATTTCATTTTCGATATCCCCATTAACAAGATTAATCCGAGTATATATTCGATTTCCTGGTTTGGCCGATGTTATCTCATTTTGTGACTGCTCTGATGATTCTGCAACCCAAGTAGTGATTTTTAAATCAATCACTTCAACGATTACTGTTTTGATAGCATTAATAATTTCGTCAACATCCAGTCCCTTTTTGTCAGCATTAAGATTAGTGACTATTGTTTTAAAATCACTGTTTCTTGCACTAACAGCTAGTCCGTTACTTTCCAAGTTTTCTGTAATTACAGTATTTACCATAATCTTCTAGAGGGAAAAGGTTTAAATTTCAACAAAATCTCATTCTATATGATGTTGAAAATTTTACCAATTTTACTTAATAAAACTAAGTAAAAGCAGAGAAACTTTAAAATTTTCAGAACTTGTTGCTCCATATACTGCTAGCAAGTAGCTAAAAATTATACCGCAATGTACTGAGATGTTAAATTTTTAATATAACACCTGGTCTTTTGTACTGGGCTTGCTGATATACCTATTTTTAGGTTTGCTTTAGGAAAATATCTAGCAATCTATGCAGGAGTTACAAACAAAAAGATCCCTGAATTCTTAAATAAGTAAGGGATCTGAGCCTATGATGGAGAGTAAATCAAATAGAATTACTATAGACTCGTTCACTTCTAGTTGTTACCAAAGAGGAAAGTATCAGCTTGGATCAAACATTACAACCTTGAAAAAGTCTCTGTTTATTCGCTACATCAGTACTAAACTCTTCTAATTAAAGGTTTTTTGATCTGTTTGATAGTGGATGTTATTCTAATTACTCTATCACTGAGTAATTTTACATAAAGCATGTTATAGCGGTTCCCACTCAAATGTGGTACAAAATTATATTGCAAGTTTAGGGGCAATTCATGTAGAGCAGAGCGGCTTCCCGCAGGGTATTGCCCCTACAAGTCTACCTCACGTGAACGAGAATTGCTGTATATACAATAAGTTGCTTATGCCTGGGAAAACAAGAAAAATATGTTGTTGTTATCGCGTAAATCTATTACTATACCTTTTGTAATTTGTGCGTGTATTTTAGGAATTGGCTTGATTCAATTTCCCCAATTGCAAAAACTAATAAATCACAAACAATCTGCCTCTCTAGAAACTCTAGAAAAAGAAATAAAATCTGAAAAACTCCGTCTGAAAGTTCTCCAACAAATGCCTAGTTTTAGTTATGATAACCTCATTGGAGATTTAGTATATCTCAATTTTTTACAATACTTTGGAGATGATCAAGTTCGGGATAAAACAGGTTACAGTTTAAGTCCAGAATATTTTGAAATCATCCTAAAACATGACCCGCGATTTTTAGAAGCGTATCGCAGCCTTTCTGTCAGTACTTCATTATATGCTGCCATGCCAGAACGCGCGATCGCAATATCAGAGAAAGGCTTAAAATCACTATCTCCTTCGGTTCCTGACAAGTCTTATTACGTGTGGCGTTATAAAGGAGTTGATGAGTTATTATTTTTGGGAAATGCTAAAGCTGCCCAAAAATCTTTTGCAACGGCGGCAAACTGGGCAAGCAAGTTTTCAGATGCAGAGAGTCAGATGATTGCAAATACTTCTCAAAGAACTGCTGAATTTTTGAGTCGAAATCCTAACAGTAAATATGCTCAAATTGCTACCTGGGCAATAGTTTTAAATAATCAAATTGATGAGAGGACTCGAAAACGTGCAATTAGGGAAATCGAAGCTTTGGGAGGGAAAGTAATTACAACTCCTGAAGGTATTAATAAAATTATATTTCCCCCGAAAGATTAAATTATTAGTAATAATCTAATACATCTGAGGCAAGCCCAAAACACTTGTAGAGACGGCGATTTCTCGCGTCTTGAAACCCCAAAATTGTTGTCATTAGTCCTTACATGAAGCGTATTTAGTAATAATGTAATCAATTCCATTTTTCTCAGATTAGTAGGATAATAATGATATCAATACAGTTGGCGGAATCGGACTTTCACATATTAGGGTGTTTTGCTGTGATTTCCCAGTTGCGCCCTCACCTTGAGCAGACTAAGCTTGTAGAACAAGTTAGAGATCAAATGCAAGAAGGATATAAACTTGCATTCTTGGAAGCAGAGAATCAAGCTGTAGCGGTCGCTGGATTTCGGATTTATAGTTGTTTATCATCGGGAAAAATTTTATATATTGATGATTTAGTTGTTGATGAGTTGAAACGGTCACACAGCTACGGTCAACAGTTATTTCAGTGGCTAATTGAATATGCCAGAAATCATGACTGTAAACACCTGAGTCTTGATTCTGGTGTTCAGCGATTTGCAGCTCATAGGTTTTATCTCATGCAGCGTATGAATATTACAAGTCATCACTTTTCAATGGAGTTGTAGCAACAAGCAATCTGGTTGTGACAAATAATATTTTTTGGTATGACGGCAAATTAATTCACTCTCAAACCCTAGAATTAAACATTAACGATCCCGGTTTACTTTATGGGGCGACTGTTTTTACAACATTGCGGGTTTATCAGAACTCGCTAGATAGTAATTTAACTAATTGGCAAGCACACTGCGATCGCTTACTCTTCTCACTACAAACTTTTGGTTGGCAGCAACCAGATTGGAACCGTCTACGCAAAGGCGCTCAAATTCTCCTCACGCACTTCCCCATTCTCAGAATTACCCTCTTTCCCGATGGACGAGAGTGGATAACTGGCAGATTATTACCGTCAGATTTGACAAAAAAACAAAAGAATGGTATTTTATGCGCTGTTGCCAGTTCAGAGTTTTCTCGCTCTCTCCCCTCTCATAAAACTGGAAATTATTTGAGCGCTTGGTTAGCAAAGACTAGCTCAGATGCTCAAGAAGCAATATTAATCGATACTCAAGGAAATTGGCTAGAAACGAGTACAGGAAACCTTTGGGGATGGTGCGATCGCAGTTGGTACACGCCGCCAATAAAGGCTGGTATTTTGCCAGGAATTGGGCGATCGCAACTTGTAAACTGGTTGCAAAACCACCAGCAGCCAATACGAGAAGAAACTTGGAGCGTTGAGTTAGTCCAGAGATTTGAAGCGATCGCCTACACTAATAGTGTGGTAGAAATTATTCCCATTCATACCGTTCATCAGCCTTCAGGGTCGCTACAATATAATCCCCACCATCAAAGTTTTCAGCTAATAAGGGAGCTTTTTTTAGCATGACAGTCACGCCAAATTTGTTATATCTTAAGATAAGTTAACATAATTCTTAATAATCACCTTTGCAATCAGAGACGCTAGGCGATCGCGCAAAGCGGCCACTGAGAGGTAAGGCGCGAAAAATACCGGAGGATAGACCTTAGTGAATAAAAGATGGAGAAATGCAGGGCTGTACGCGCTGCTGTTTATTGTCGTCATTGCGCTGGGAACAGCATTTTTTGACAAACAACCCCAAAGCAGAGAGACATGGCGATACAGTCGCTTTATTCAAGAAGTTCAGCAAGGCAGAGTAGAAAAAGTCAGTTTGAGTGCAGATCGCTCCACAGCACTGGTTACACCCAAATATGACCCAGCGAAACGGATTGTTACCTTAGTCAACGATCCAGACTTGATTAATACTCTGACTTCTAAAGGCGTTGATATTTCTGTTTTGCCTCAAACCGACGAAGGATTTTGGTTTAAGGCACTGAGCAGCTTATTTTTCCCTGTATTACTTTTGGTTGGCTTATTCTTCTTGCTACGTCGCGCTCAAAGTGGCCCAGGTAGCCAAGCGATGAACTTTGGTAAATCTAAAGCCAGAGTGCAAATGGAACCACAAACTCAGGTGACATTTGGCGATGTTGCTGGTATTGACCAAGCCAAGTTGGAATTAAACGAAGTCGTAGACTTTCTGAAAAACGCCGATCGCTTTACCGCCGTTGGTGCAAAAATTCCTAAAGGTGTACTGTTAGTTGGCCCTCCTGGTACTGGTAAAACCCTCCTCGCGCGTGCCGTAGCTGGCGAAGCAGGTGTACCCTTCTTCTCAATCTCTGGTTCAGAATTTGTGGAAATGTTCGTCGGTGTGGGTGCATCCCGCGTCCGCGATTTATTTGAACAAGCTAAGACTAATGCTCCTTGTATCGTCTTCATTGATGAAATTGACGCCGTAGGTCGTCAACGGGGTGCAGGTTTAGGTGGTGGTAACGATGAGCGGGAACAAACCCTCAATCAGTTACTCACAGAAATGGACGGTTTTGAAGGCAACACTGGCATCATCATTATTGCCGCTACCAACCGTCCCGATGTCCTAGATGCAGCCTTATTGCGTCCTGGTCGCTTTGACCGTCAAGTTGTGGTAGACCGTCCCGACTATGCCGGACGCAGCGAAATTCTCAAGGTTCACGCCCGTGGCAAAACCTTGGCGAAAGATGTGGACTTGGATAAAATCGCCCGTCGTACCCCTGGATTTACTGGCGCAGATTTATCCAACCTGTTGAATGAAGCCGCAATTCTGGCAGCACGCCGGAATTTGACTGAGATTTCAATGGATGAAATCAACGATGCAATTGATCGCGTATTAGCTGGGCCAGAGAAGAAAGACCGGGTAATGAGCGAAAAGCGCAAAACCTTGGTGGCATATCATGAAGCTGGTCACGCTTTAGTTGGTGCTTTAATGCCCGACTATGACCCAGTACAAAAAATTAGTATCATCCCTCGCGGTCGCGCAGGTGGTTTAACTTGGTTTACCCCTAGCGAAGACCGGATGGACACTGGTTTGTACAGCCGCGCTTATCTGGAAAATCAGATGGCTGTGGCTTTGGGTGGTCGGATTGCTGAAGAATTAATCTTTGGTGAAGAAGAAGTTACAACTGGTGCTTCTAATGATTTACAACAAGTAGCCCGTGTTGCACGTCAGATGATTACCCGATTTGGGATGAGCGATCGCTTAGGCCCTGTTGCCCTTGGTCGTCAACAAGGTAATATGTTCCTCGGACGAGATATCATGTCAGAGCGCGATTTTTCTGAAGAAACCGCCGCTGCCATTGATGAAGAAGTCCGCAAACTTGTAGATGTAGCCTATACACGCGCTAAAGAAGTATTGGTGCGTAACCGCCACATTTTGGATCAGATAGCCGAAATGCTGGTTGATAAAGAAACCGTAGACGCTGAAGAATTGCAAGAAATTCTGTCAAATAACGACGTGACAACCGCCGCCTTTGCCTAATTCCATGAGAAGTGATGAGTTAAAAACTGTTTTTAATTCATCACTGTTAAAATTTGGGGTAACTCTGGGATTTTCCAGAGTTACCCCAATTTTTTTAATTACTTGTCAAAAGCCCAGCCATGAAGACTGGGCTTTTAATCCGAAATGGGGTTATATTCCCCGAAGGTTCGTTATAGAGTTTCAGTATAAATCGGTAATCTGATAGATACTACTACATGAGCGTAATCAATTCCAGAAAATTAGAAAAATTTTTCTAGATACATCAAAATCACAGGAGCTATAACTCTGACTTTGCAAGCGAAAAGACGCTATTTAACTACACTTTTCTTGGATGCAGAGGTAGGATGAAGCAAAATCGGCAACTTATGCATCTCGATCAGACTGGCATCAAGAGTGAATGGATACTCAATCAATTGCTTAATTTAAACTCTGGATGTCGGTTTTAAAAATAGCCACGCCACAAAAAACGTCGCAGCTGTGAATAGTTGCGTCAAATCCAAAGCAGATAGATAGCCATCTGCAAATGAAGCAATACTGCGATCGGTAATGCCAAATACCCAGGATGATAGGCCAAACAGCCAAATACCATTCTTAAGATTCCCGACGAATTGCTTAGAGTCTGATGGTTGCTGGTCGTTCATAATCTTCTGCTCCGTTAGTGAAGAATCTGGTGATTGATGCGAAATAACGCCATGAGAAATTTTTTCGGACTCTTGTCACTGAATTTACACTTCCTACTAATAATATTAATAAATATTTCACCTACTTGACATCATTCCCCAAAGGTACATCCTCTAATCCTGACATTTCTCCTTTGCTTTTGCTACCTCCGATAGACGGTAAGGCGTTGAGTTCTCAGCTTTACAGCCTTGATTTTGAACGCTGAGATTACATCATCTTTAAATAACTATGTGAATATTTATTTATTTTTTGTATAAAATACCTCACAGGATAGATGTGTTTCTATAAATTTTTCAGATTTCAATTGTGTGGATACTTTGTTGGGGGGCACATCTGTCTATTCGCGTCAACTTAACGCCAAAGCCCAATACGCTTGGGTTAAGACTAAAACCCTTTGTCAAAGTCAATTTTTTTAACGTAGACGCAGAGGGCACTGAGAGAAGAGACAAATGCTTAACTGAACTGTATTGGGTTATAACTTAGTTGATAAGACCGGATTAGAATTACTGAGATTTTTTAAGTAACTCTAAACACAAAAATTAGGGTGCTTTTCTATAAGCCGATATGCCAGAGTCGTTAAACTTCTCATTTCTTGCAGTCCATGATCAACAACTTGTGCGCTTGGGTGCTTTAGCAGAACGATATTTTGCCGACGACCCCAATACTTGTTTGATTAAGTTGCGGCAGTTTGGTGAATTGCTGGCGCAATTAGCAGCAGCCAATATTGGACTTTATGAGGTAGCAGATGAACGGCAGATTAATTTACTCAATCGGTTGCGCGATCGCGGTTTAATCAAAAGTGAAGTAGATCGTCTGTTTCATGAGTTGCGAAAAATTGGTAATCAGGCGACTCACGAGCTTTCTGGCAATCACCGCACAGCCTTAAGTGGGCTGAAATATGCTCGTGCATTAGGGATTTGGTTTCATCGCGCTTTTGGTGGAGGTCGCAATTTTGATCCAGGTGCGTTTATTCCTCCACCTGACCCAAAAATAGAGACAGAGACACTCAAAGCAGAATTAGCACGTTTGCGAGAAGAAGCGCAAAGGCATTTAGTAATTGCGGAAACTGAAGCACAACGACGCACCGCCGCCGAAGATTTGGCACGGGAAGCCCAAGCCAAAGTGCAGGAGGTATTACAACATTTAGCAGAAATTCAAGCCCAAGCTCAAAACCAGTCACCGCAAACAATTCAGCAGACAATTACTCAAGCCCAAGTCGCTGAAAGTGGAGTGCTGCTGGATGAGAGAGAGACACGCCGACTGATTGATATTCAATTACGTGCGGCTGGATGGGAAGCAGATTCAGAAGAATTGACTTATCAAAATGGTGTACGTTCTCAGAAAGGAAGAAATTTAGCGATCGCAGAATATCCCACCGCTAATGGACGAGCTGACTATGCCTTATTCTGTGGCTTGCAGATCGTCGGAGTAGTGGAGGCCAAGCGTCAGAGTAAAGATGTCTCTGAAGGAGCATTGAACCAAGCCAAACGCTACAGTGAAGGTTTCCAAGTCTTGGGTGAGGAAGTTTTGGCTGGTGGCCCTTGGCAAAACTACAAAGTGCCGTTTGTATTTGCTACCAACGGTAGACCATATTTGCAGCAGCTTCAGACAAAAAGTGGGATTTGGTTTTGTGATTTACGTCGTCCAACTAATCTGCGGGTATGCCTTGCCACATGGCACAGTCCTCAAGGGTTATTAGATGCCTTAGCTCAAGATGTTGACCAGGCAAATACTCGTTTAACCCAGGAAGGCTTTAATTATGGGCTAGAGTTGCGTGATTATCAAATTCGTGCCATCCAAGCAGTAGAGTCTGCGCTAGCCAGGGAACAACGGATATTATTGTTAGCAATGGCAACAGGTACAGGCAAAACTAAAACTTGTATTGCTTTAGTGTATCGGTTACTCAAAACCAAGCGATTTCGACGCATATTATTTCTGGTCGATCGTACTGCACTAGGAGAACAAACCTCCAATGCTTTTAAAGATTCCCGGATGGAGAACCTACAAAGTTTTGCTGATATCTTCGAGATTAAGGATCTCAAAGAGATTGAACTCGATCGGGATACCAAAGTGCATATTGCCACGGTGCAAGGTATGGTTAAACGAGTTCTCTACCCCTCCGATAGTGCATCAGTAATCACGCCAGATCAGTATGATTGCATTGTCGTGGATGAGTGTCACCGGGGCTATTTACTAGATCGAGAATTAAGCGATCGCGAACTAGAGTTTCGGGATTTTAACGATTATGTATCAAAGTACCGTCGAGTGTTGGAGTATTTCGACGCTGTAAAAATTGGTTTAACTGCAACTCCCGCACTGCACACCACCCAAATTTTTGGTGAACCTGTTTACATCTACAGTTATCGAGAAGCTGTGATAGATGGCTGGTTAATTGACCATGAAGTACCTTTCAAGATTAGGACAAAGTTATCTGATGAGGGGATGGTTTGGAATCCTGGTGAGCAGATGGAATTTTTCAATCCCCAAACTGGGCAACTTGACTTAGTTCATGCGCCTGATGAGGTAAAAATTGAGGTAGAACAGTTTAACCGCAAAGTAATTACAGAAGATTTTAACCGAGTTGTCTGTGAAGCCTTAGCCCAGCATATCGATCCATCACTGCCAGAAAAAACGCTGATTTTCTGTGCTACCGATGGTCATGCAGATATTGTGGTTAACCAACTTAAGCAAGCGTTTCAGTCTATCTATGGCAGTGTGGAGGATGATGCAATTGTCAAAATTACAGGTAATGCAGATAAGCCTTAAAGTCTTGTAATTGAGGAAGTATTCAAATTTTGCGTGTTGTTAGTGGGTATCAGGATTTAGAAGGCTTGTTTTTAGGACAGGGTGAGGATTAACGGAATTGGTTGATAAGCTGTTCAGCATTTAAATTGGGTATAATAAAAAACTGAATTCAGTCAAAAAATGGAATAATGCCAGCAAAAAATCATTTAACTTCTCAGCAGATAGAGAAACTACAAAAAGCTTTAAAACTGGAAGAAAATGGAGAAATAAGAGAAAGAATACTAATTCTCTTGTTGCTTAATGACGGGAAAACACAAGCTAACATAGCAGAATTTTTGGGTTGTTCTTTAAATAAAGTATCATATTGGTGTGTACATGGAGACCCAGAGAATCTAGAAAGCCTAAAAGATGAGAGGATGAAGGGAAACCATAAAAAAGCCACAGATAAGTATATAGAAATATTACTAGAAACTATAGATAAAGAACCAGAAGAATTAGGATACGAGTTTGGCAGATGGACAGCGCAGAGATTAGCAACATATTTAGAGCAACTCACAGGCATACAATTAAGTGGTTCTCAAGTAAGGAGGATATTAGAGAAAAAAAAGTACGTCTACCTCTGGACAAAATATAGCTTAGAGTCCAAGAGGAATCTAGAAAAAAGAAAAGCATTTAAACAGAAAATAGCAGAGTATTTAAGAATAGAGAAAGAGCATCCAGAACGATTACAGGTATGGTTTTGGGATGAGAGTGGCTTTAGTTTAAGGGTGATAAGAAGAAAATCATGGTGTAAAAAAGGTCACTCTAAAAACGTGAGAGGAGACAGAAGAAAAGGGAGAATTAATGTGATGGGAGGATTAAGGTATTCAGATAAGAAAAGATTTGTAGAATTTATTGATAAAGGGAATGCAGACAATTTTTACAAAGTCCTAAAAATCTTTTATGAAGAAATAGTTTTCGATTGGGTAGAAGCTGGTAATCAAGCTAAAGATTTTGCGGAGAAGGGAGCAAAAATAGTTATTATTCTTGATAATGCAAGTTTTCACAAAAAGCAAGAGTATATTAATAAAATTGAAACAGAAATGCCGAATATTCATTTAGAGTTTCTCCCGGAATATAGCCCAGATTATAACTTAATTGAATTGGTCTGGCACTCGACAAAAGAATATATTGCTAATCGGCTATTTCAATCAATTGAAGACCTAGAATATTTATTACATCAACTTTTAAATGAAGGAGAGTTAATTATTAAATGGGGACGAAAACTCAAAAATAAAGGCGATGCTGTTATCACAATTTAAATGCACAACAGCTTATGAGTGATGAATTAACAGAATTGCCTGAAGGTTGGTGCTACATATTACTCAAAAATTTGGGCGAATTAAAGAGAGGTAAATCTAAGCATAGACCAAGAAATGATCCAAAATTGTATGGTGATTTTGTTCCCTTTATTCAAACTGGAGAAGTAGCACGTTCAGGAGGAAGAATTTCTAACTTCTCAAAGATGTATAGTGAATTGGGTGTTCAACAAAGCCGCATCTTTCCAAAAGGCACAATTTGTATAACAATAGCTGCGAATATTGCAGATACAGGGATTTTAGGTTTTGATGCGTGTTTTCCAGATAGCATTGTTGGTCTAATCACTGATGATAGATTAGCTGATTCTTATTTCATTGAATATTTCCTCCGAACTATACGAGAAGATTTAGCGCAATTTGCACCAGCTACAGCACAAGCAAATATAAATATAGAAATACTGAATAAAGTTTTCGTACCTCTTCCACCCATCCAAGAACAAAAGCGGATTGTTACCAAAATTGAGGAGTTGAACGATCGCACCCAAAAAGCCAAGAAAGCACTAGACAGTATACCTCAGTTATGCGATCGCTTCCACCAATCCGTACTCGCCGTAGCCTTCCGAGGCGATTTAACAGCCGACTGGCGCGAACAAAACCCAGATGTTGAGCCTGCTTCAGTTTTGCTAGAGAAGATTAAGCAAGATCGTCGTCAACGATGGGAAGAAGAAGAATTTGCAAAATTAAAAGCTAGTGGCACAATACGCACAGATGAAAAGTGGAAATCGCGGTATAAAGAACCTGAGATGATAAATAGTTTTAATTTACCAGAATTACCTCATGCTTGGAGTTGGGCATCTGTTGAGCAATTCGCTGATGTTGGCACAGGTGCAACTCCTTTACGCAATGAACCCAAATATTATGAAAATGGAATAATTCCTTGGATAACAAGTGGAGCATTAAACAATCTTTTTATAGATAAAGCTGAAGAATTTATCACACCTATAGCTATTCAAGAAACCAATGCAAAGATTTTCCCAAAACATACTCTGCTAGTAGCTATGTATGGTGAAGGAAAAACACGCGGTAAGGTTGCTGAACTTTTAATTGAAGCTGCAACTAATCAAGCCTGTGCAGCTTTGATATTAGAAGGACTTGCTAGTAAAATTCAGCCACTTGTCAAACTCTTTTTTCAAAAAAACTACACTGATATCCGAAAATTAGCATCAGGTGGAGTTCAGCCTAATCTGAACTTAAGCATGATTAAATCAACATTTGTACCAATTCCACCTTTACAAGAACAAGTAGAGATTATTCAGGTTGTATCTCGCTTAATGTCAATGATTGAAATAGTTGAAAAACAGTGTCAATATACAGAAGACAAGCTTGATCGCCTCAATCAATCTATCCTAGCCAAAGCTTTCCGGGGTGAACTCGTCCCCCAAGAACCTGATGATGAACCTGCATCAGTCTTACTAGAACGAATCCGAGCCGAACGAGAAAAATTAAACAACAGCAAACTAAAAAGCGATCGCACAAGCAAGCGCAAGAGCAAAATAGTAGAAGGTCAAGGATTTATACCAGGACTAGAGTGACTCAAGGATAATGCGCTCATCCCTCTACGCAAGAGTTTACAGAGCAAATCCTTGAAATGCTTGTTAAATAAGGCTTTTTTATAAAGCGGGCGATGGGACTCGAACCCACGACGTTCACCATGGGAAGATGACATTCTACCACTGAATTACACCCGCGAATTGCTCCCACAAACTTAGGCTTAAAGTTAAACATACCACTATTTACAGCTGTTTTCAATTGGCTAGAACATACACTGTTTTAGTAGATCCTGATGCATAACTCCTGTGGCTGTTCAGATTGAAAAATCTTTTTAACTAGCTAACAACGGCACTTGCTACCATATTTAACTAAAGTACAATATCCTTACCTCGCTCAGTGAAGCGAACCTCTTTAATATTCCATTGGGCATTACTCGTTAAGGTTTTGCGGAGACTACCAAACAGAGCAAACTGTTCACAACTAGAAAGAGAAGCTATTTGCCGCTTTGACTCAGGGGATATTCGCAAATCAACTGTAGCAATGCCATTTTTGACGTTGACACGATACCCAGACAAGCTAAAGTCGCTTGTATCTCGTTTTTCTAAGATTTTATTTACTACATTTTTCACTGGTTCCTCGGCTGGCACTGAAACCTTTTCTGGAACTAGCTTTTGACATTGAGAATCACTTGTGTATAGTGTGACGTTGGTAGTTTTAATCGCAGTTTTAGAAGTTGATGAGGAAGGTGTATTTTTATTAGGAGGTTCTTGATTAGGAGATTTTTCTCTCAACTGAGCTACGCTAGGAATCTGGCTAGGAGTCTGAGACGGCAGGCTATTGGTCGCTGCTACAGTAGGGGATGGCTTCACACTGTCAATATTCTGAGCAGTGGGGTTAGAACTACAACCGCTGAGGCTGATGACCATTGCCACAAAAATAAAGGGTAAAAAATATCTCTGGCTTATGTTCATAATCTTTGCTTATAAATAATGTTGCTGCTATCAATTTCAGTGTCGCTAGTATCAATTCCGCATAAATTTCTGAATATTGAGCCAGTATACAAAGTGTCAACCCAAAATCTGTTAAAGTCAAGAATCGCAGTACATACAGAGACTCACCAAGTATGATGGTATCTGTACTATCTGCAACTAAAAGGTATAAATAATCCAGTCTACTGATGAGGATAATGCCCAAGCATTGTAGTTGCGATCGCCTAGCCGCTAGTGATTTATTAGTTACGCCTTGAGGTTGCTGACTCTAAAGCAAATTACTAGTTTTCACTACTTTTTTGCTTAGTCAATTGCTGCACTAATAATTGCACTCCCAAAGCCAACAAACCAATTGCCACTATACTAAATATTCCACTTCCTAGAGCAACTACACCAACAACTAGAGTGCGAACAGCAGAAGAAATCTTAATTACCAATGGATTAATTGAATGGACAGGTTTAGTTGCAAAATTTGTAGCGATCGCAATCATCAGCGAATATGCTGCAAATCCCATTCCTCCAGAAATCACCGCCCCCGTAAAACAGCGTAATGGACTCGCTGTAACCTGTTCTTTAGCATCTGTTTGTGGCGTGAGGTTTTGGTCATTCATAATCTTTGGGATTTTAGGTTTGAGATTTTCGATTGGAGGATTAGGAAATAATTATTACCCTTAGCTAATCGTCCTTAAAATTGCATCTCTGCGTCTTTACTAGCCATTTGAATTAAGCATAAAGATTTATTTAAACTGAAGATGCCACCTGAATACCATGTGTAATTGTCCTAGTCACAAACAATTCTAAGTCCTCATCAACAATTGCTTCCCGAACTTGCAGCTTAATTTTTTCTGCCTGCTGTTCAGATTCAAAAAGAGCAAATACTGTTGGGCCAGAACCAGACATCATTGTTCCTAAAACGCCTTCCTGATTTGCAAAAATTTCCCGCAGTTGGAAAACTTGGGGATAGACTGGCAATACCACGCGTTCCAAATCATTGTGCAGTTTTTGGGCAATTTCTCCCGAATCCTTATCCAGAATAGCTTTTACTATTGCTCCTGAGTGAACTGCATTAGCACGTGCTTCCAGATTGTCGCTATCTCTAATATAAGAATCACCAAACTGCTGTCGATAGGTTTTGTATGCCCAAGCGGTGGAAACTTCCAGGCTGCGGTATTTGGCCAAGACTATACATATATTATCTAAACTCGGCAGGGGAGAAAGTTGTTCACCCCTACCTGTAGCGATCGCAGTTCCACCCGCCACACAAAACGGTACATCTGAACCGAGTGTACTTCCCAACTCCTCTAATTCTGACTGAGTTAGTCCCAATTTCCACAGTAAATCTATCCCTACCAACACCGCTGCTGCATTCGTCGAACCCCCAGCCAACCCAGCAGCAACAGGAATTTGTTTTTTGATACTAATCTCCACGCCTCCATATTTAGCGAAAGCTTCGGGAAACTGCCGCACCATTAATTCTGCCGCGCGGTATGCCAGATTAGTTTTATCTGTCGGTACTTGTGGGTGGTTGCAATGAACATGGATATTTTCACTGCTAATGGAACGTACATCAATTTCGTCTGCAAGTCCAATACTTTGAAGTATCATGGCTAACTCATGATAGCCATCGGAGCGATCGCCAATGATTTCCAGATACAAGTTAATTTTAGCAGGGGCAATTAGGCTATAAGAACGCATTTTATGAGAGTGGGGAATTGGTCATTGGGCATTGGGAATGGGAATTTTCCTAACTCCCCACTCCCAATTCATTTGCTAGAATTACCCATTGCTGAACGCTGAGGTCTTCGGCTCTAGCTTGGGGATTTATTTCTAATTGTTCCAGTAATTGGCTCAAGCGATCGCGTTCTATAACTGATTGCAAATTATTTCGTAACATTTTGCGCTTGGCACCAAACCCCAACTTTAAGAAATTCTCTAACTGTCGCGGATTAAGCGCTGGTATTTCTATTTTTCGGGGACGCAATCGCACCACTGCTGAATCGACTTTTGGCGGTGGATGGAATGCGGCCGCTGGAACTGTGCAGATTAACTCACACTCAGCCAAATACTGTACCCGCACACTCAACGCCCCGAAAGCTTTTGAGCCTGATTTAGCATATAACCTTTCTGCGACTTCTTTTTGTACCAGCAACACTATTGAGTCAAATGGTTCGGGATTGGGGTTAGCGATCGTACCCAGTAGTTTCTCAATGATTGGCCCTGTAATATTATAGGGAATATTGGCTACTACCTTATTTGGCTTGTGGAAATTGGGAAAGGCTGCTAGATAAGATGGTAAATCTAGAGTGAGAAAATCGCCTTGCAGCAGTAAAAAATTTTCAGTCTTACCAAGCTGCTTTGATAGCAGTTGGCATAAGTCACGGTCTATTTCAACCGCAATCAGAGATTGCACCAATGGTAATAAACGACGAGTCAGAATCCCGGTTCCGGGGCCAATTTCTAGGATGCGATCGCCTTCGGCGTTGGCAAAGCGATCGCTTTCCGTACACTCTGCTGCTTTTATAATTGCGTTGAGCGCCTTTTCACTTTTGAGCCAATGTTGAGCAAAGACCTTGCGCGGTCGGATCATCTGTATTTATTGCCTAGTCTAGTTTTTAGCTTTTTCTCAAAAATTCATTATAAATTTTGAAGCCCCTCTACAGCGCTAGACTCACTGTAACGCCTATCTTCCATTCCGAACGCTCCAGAAATGCAGGGGTAGCGATCGCTCTATAGAATAGGAGTCTTAAACCACAAGCTCCACAACAATTCTGCTCTTATATAGTTAGTTCAGGCATGAGAATTCAGGATAAATCCCTCTAGCAATACTATCTCCTGCCTTTTTCAATAATCACTCAACTTGCATTCAGATCCCATTTATGGACAAGCAAGCTGCATTATTCACACAGTCAGGTTTAGCCACTTTGTTTTCGCTTCCCTCTTGTTGCTCAAGCCATTCACTTGAAAGTATTGCCAGTCAAGCGATTTGCCCTTTTAGAAAAAAAAATAAATTTACCCCTTGACAAACTAGGGGATGACTAGTTACTCTAGTTAAGTCGGGAGGCGAAAGACGCAAACGACCGCTGAACCTAAAAAACATAATACTTTGAAAGCTTAAGAAAAAAACCAATCCTCGTCAAAAGATTTTAGTTTTGGGATTTCCCAAAAAGATAATCGAAATTGTAACTAGGATTCTGGAAAATATTTTTTTCAGAGCCACAAACTCGAAACACAACAAAACGGAGAGTTTGATCCTGGCTCAGGATGAACGCTGGCGGTATGCTTAACACATGCAAGTCGAACGGAATCTTTCGGGATTTAGTGGCGGACGGGTGAGTAACGCGTGAGAATCTACCATCAGGTCTGGGACAACCACTGGAAACGGTGGCTAATACCGGATGTGCCCTTGGGTGAAAGGTTAACTGCCTGATGATGAGCTCGCGTCTGATTAGCTAGTTGGAAGTGTAATGGACTCCCAAGGCGACGATCAGTAGCTGGTCTGAGAGGACGATCAGCCACACTGGGACTGAGACACGGCCCAGACTCCTACGGGAGGCAGCAGTGGGGAATTTTCCGCAATGGGCGAAAGCCTGACGGAGCAATACCGCGTGAGGGAGGAAGGCTCTTGGGTCGTAAACCTCTTTTCTCAGGGAAGAAAAAAATGACGGTACCTGAGGAATAAGCATCGGCTAACTCCGTGCCAGCAGCCGCGGTAATACGGAGGATGCAAGCGTTATCCGGAATGATTGGGCGTAAAGCGTCCGCAGGTGGCAATGTAAGTCTGCTGTTAAAGAGTGAGGCTCAACCTCATAAGAGCAGTGGAAACTACATAGCTAGAGTACGTTCGGGGCAGAGGGAATTCCTGGTGTAGCGGTGAAATGCGTAGAGATCAGGAAGAACACCGGTGGCGAAGGCGCTCTGCTAGGCCGTAACTGACACTGAGGGACGAAAGCTAGGGGAGCGAATGGGATTAGATACCCCAGTAGTCCTAGCCGTAAACGATGGATACTAGGCGTGGCTTGTATCGACCCGAGCCGTGCCGTAGCTAACGCGTTAAGTATCCCGCCTGGGGAGTACGCCGGCAACGGTGAAACTCAAAGGAATTGACGGGCCCCGCACAAGCGGTGGAGTATGTGGTTTAATTCGATGCAACGCGAAGAACCTTACCAAGGCTTGACATGTCGCGAATCCTGGTGAAAGCTGGGAGTGCCTTCGGGAGCGCGAACACAGGTGGTGCATGGCTGTCGTCAGCTCGTGTCGTGAGATGTTGGGTTAAGTCCCGCAACGAGCGCAACCCTCGTTTTTAGTTGCCAGCATTAAGTTGGGCACTCTAGAGAGACTGCCGGTGACAAACCGGAGGAAGGTGGGGATGACGTCAAGTCAGCATGCCCCTTACGCCTTGGGCTACACACGTACTACAATGCTCCGGACAGAGGGCAGCAAGCATGCGAATGCAAGCAAATCCCGGAAACCGGAGCTCAGTTCAGATCGCAGGCTGCAACTCGCCTGCGTGAAGGAGGAATCGCTAGTAATTGCAGGTCAGCATACTGCAGTGAATTCGTTCCCGGGCCTTGTACACACCGCCCGTCACACCATGGAAGCTGGTAGTGCCCGAAGTCATTACTCCAACCTTTCGGGGAGGAGGATGCCTAAGGCAGGACTGGTGACTGGGGTGAAGTCGTAACAAGGTAGCCGTACCGGAAGGTGTGGCTGGATCACCTCCTTTTTAGGGAGACCTACACCCCTCAGATATCGAAAAGCATACAGTTAAATAGATACTGAGTTGGTCATTCCTTAGGTCGGTCGAGATTGGTATAAAGCTTTCAAAGTGTTAATGGTTCGGTAAAGTAAGTTTATAAGCATAGAGAAATCAGCAACATGACTTAGTGAGTCAGACTGCTGGGATTGTTCTCAGCCAGAACCTTGAAAACTGCATAGTAACGCAAATTAGCAGGCAGACACAGACATTCTCAGTGATGAGTGCCAAGTGCTGAGTACTGAATAAAACCAGTGCAAAGTAACGAGGTAAGCAGAGCAAAGGTTTTTGTGAATGCAGAAAAAGGCCAAAATATTTGAGTGGTCAAGCGAATAAGGGCTAACGGTGGATACCTAGGCACACAGAGGCGACGAAGGACGTGGTTACCGACGATATGCTCCGGGGAGTTGGAAGCAAACATTGAGCCGGAGATTTCCGAATGGGGCAAC